>NZ_QSSH01000027.1:0-5046 GCF_003438495.1 Collinsella sp. TF05-9AC | reverse complement strand
GGGATTCGAACCCGCAAGGGTGCGGAGCTGAGGAAACGCGAAGCGTTTTCCAGCGCAGCACGCAAGGAGCGAAGCGACGCAGCGGGGCGCGGCCGCCGAAAAGGCGGACGCGGAATCCCTCCGTCCCATATCAACCAAGAGCGCCTTACATCTAGAATTATCAGCCCAGTTCCGAAAAGCGAGCCGTATGCAACAACCAAGTAACCACAGGCCCCGGGAGAGCGGGGACACCGGCTTAGGTTTATCGCGAGTTCCGCACGAACAGGAGGCCACTTAATGTGGCCTCCGTCGTGAGCAGGACTGTAGAGCAGGAAACCTAAGCCGGTGTCCCCGCTCTCCCGGGGCCGGCGGAACTAATTATTCAGCATGCGGTCGAAGCTTCCCGAGTCGCCATCCCGATAGTCGGCGGTCATCAGAATCTCCTGCGGAATGCGTCCGCCCTCACGCAGCACGTTGCGGAACTGCACGCGCGTAACCATGGGCAGATCCTTGATCGTCGCCGCCAGGTTCTGCGGCACGCCCTGGTTGGCAGCCGCGGGCTCGCACGCGCCGCCGGCCTTCACGCGGCGCTTATGCTCGGCAAGCATGGCGCGATACATTCCGGCATGCAGGCGAATCTCAACGACGTTGGCGTTGCGGGCCTGCTCGACGATGCGCGCACCCTCGCGATCGATGTCGCCCACGTAGTAGATATAGGTAAAGCGATAGCCGATCTCGGCCAGGTAATCATCCAGTGCGTGCGAGACGCTCGCCTTGCAGCCGCCGCCAAAGATTACGCCGCCCACCTTGGTACCAAAGAGCTTGGCATGTTTACGTCCGCGCAGGAGCTTGACGATCTCGTCATAGGTATCCAGGTTCTCGACCATAATGAACGGCTTGTCGGCGCCCAGCGTAAAGAAGCCCGTAAAGTGCACCGGACGGTTGGGGGCGACCTTAATCGCCTGCATGCTGATGCCCTTTTCGGTCATACGCCTGATCAGGCGCTCGCCATGCTTGCCGTCAAAAGCCTTTTCGTCATTGAAAATCTGGTAGGCGCGCTGGCGGCGCGAGGCAACCGGAGTATCGGCACCGCGGTTTTGCTCGACCCAAGCCTGGATGATTGCGATTTCCTCGGCAATCTTGCGATTGGACATCTCGTTGTGCTGGGCGCGCTGTGGAGCTTTCTTGCTGTCCTTGCCCTCGACCTTAATGATCTGGGTCTGCTGTTCCTTAATTTTGGAGAGCGCCGTGGGCGTGGGGACGACCTTGAGCAGCTGCCTGCCCAGAACGCGTGCCAGGGCAAACGCCGAAACCTCGCCATGGGTAGTCGACTCAGTCTGCTGGGCAGCCGTATCTGCTGCAGCAGAATCGGGCTTCTTCTGAGACTTGCGCTTAGAATCGCCTTGGACACTGCGCTCACGTTTCGAAGTAGACGTCTGCTTCTGCGAACGTTCGGGCTTGCCCTCCTTCGCCGGCTGACGCTTGGGCTGCTCCATTGGAGCATCCACCTTCGCATCTTCGTCGCGCGGCGCTACATTCTCGGCGGCATCCTGAGCGTTAGAGCCGCGACCGCCACGATGACGGCGGCGGCGAGGCTTGCTCGAAGTACCCTCCCCCGTCTGTTCAACCGCAGGCTGCTGGCCCTGAGTCTCCGTATCGGACGCAGTCTGCTCATCAACAGGCTTCTGTTCACGGACTTCCGGCTCGGCAGGCTTCACGGCCTTCTCGGCCCGCATCTCCGGAACCTGATTAACCTTCTCCTGACGCTTTACGGGGTACGTGCGACCTGCAAAGCCGCGACCGGGACGGCACGAGCCTGAGGCCTTCTTGGCCGGCTTCTCGGAATCGTCTGCAACCTCGGCAGCCTCTTCGGCCTCGCGCACAACATCCTGCTGCTCGGCCTTAAAATGCGCACCGCGACAACGCTTGGGTTCCTGAGGCTCAGCGGACTTTTCCTCTTTCACAGGCTCCTGCGGCTCGGCGACAGGCTCGTTCTCGACAACATCGGTAACGGCCCCATCCTTTTGAGCCACAGCGCGACGGAATCGCTCCTGCTGAGCGCGGCGCTGCGCATCGCGCTTGCCGCCCCCGCCAAAGCCGCCTCGGCCCGCCTTGGCGGTAAAGGCACGCACGACATGCTCATCGAGCAGCTCGTCAGTATCGATATGCTCACGCGGGGCGACTTCTTCCGCAGCAGGCGCCTCAACGGAATCCTCGACAGGCTGCTCCTGGGCATCATGAATCTCGGCATTGATGGTATAGAACGCCGGGCGGCCGTTAATGCCGCTGCCCTCGATCTTGGTCACGATCTTTGCCGCGATAAGCTCATCGCGCATCGCCTTGGTATCGCACTCCTTATCCACGGAGCGAAAAATCTGTGCCAGCGCGCTCGACTTGATCTTGAGTGCCTTGCGGCAGAGCAGGTCGTAGGCAACCAGCTTGGCCCGCTCGGCAGAAAGCGACGTTTGTCCGCTCAGACGCTCAGCCAGAGCATCGACATTTTGTTGGTTATCGGAATATACCGTCTTGGCCACGGGGCCCCTTTCATATGCACACATATACGTTCATATGGTACAACGCGCGCCCTTATCCATGCAAAACATCTGCGAGAACACTCGAGCGTCACCCGCTTTTGCATGAAAAAAAGACCGAGCCCGCGAAGTCGCGGACCCGGTCTTTCCGAGTCATATAGATGTGACGTTCAACTCGTCAGGTCGACTAGGCCTTGGCGGCCTCGGCGTCGGCAGGAGCCTCGGCGGCAGCGGCGCGGCCATACTCGGCCTTGCCCATCTCGGACCACTCGGGCTCCTCGTCGGGCATGGAACCGGCCTCCTTGCCGAAGAACTCCTTGAGGCAGTTGACGGCAACGATGAGGCCCAGGACCATCAGCAGGACGGCGAAGACGAGCTGCAGGCCCTTGGTGGCGGCGACGGAGACGGCAGCCGTGGTAGCGGTGGCCGGGATGGTACCGAAGAAGCCGTAGGCCTGGACGGCGGTCATGCAGCCCATGGCGCTCTGGACCAGCGAGGTGAAGGTGCAGCAGAGCAGGAAGACGACGGGCACGTAGAGCATCCAACCCTTGCGGCCGGTGCACTTGCAGAACACGGCGAGGGTGATCATGGTCATGCCGCCGAGCAGCTGGTTGGAAGCACCAAAGAGCGGCCAGATGTTGGCATAGCCACCAAAAGCGAGGGCGAGACCAGGAAGCAGGGTGACAACCGTGGCGAACCAGGGGTTGCCGAGGACCTTCATGTAGCCGGCCTTGGACTCGATGGCCAGGGCGTCGTTGGTCTGGGCAAAGAACTCGGAGAACGAGGTGCGGGCGATGCGGGCGACGGCATCGAGCGAGGTCAGGGCCAGAGCGGAGACGTTCATGGTCATGAAGACGGTTGCGAGCGTGCCGTCAACACCGAAGGCCTGCATACCGCGGGAGATGCCAGCGGCAAAGATCTGGAACGGGGTGGAAGCGACGCCGGCGTTAAGGGCGCCGGTACCGGCGGTGTTCATGTCGGAGAACATGATGCCGGCAACGATGATGGCAAGGATACCGACGAAGGACTCGACGACCATAGCGCCGTAACCGACCTTGACGGCGTCCTGCTCCTTCTCAACCTGCTTGGAGGAGGTACCAGAAGAAACGAGGCTGTGGAAACCGGAGAGAGCACCGCAAGCGACGGAGACGAACAGGACCGGGAACATCATGCCGGAGGCACCAGAGAAGCCAGTGAAGACCGGAGCGGTCATCGTAGCCTGGCCGTGAACACCCAGGACAACGATGCCGAGGACAGCGCAGACGATCATGACGATCATCATGATGGAAGTGAGGTAGTCACGCGGGGTCTTGAGCATCTGGATGGGCATAGCGCCAGCGAAGACCAGGTAGACCATGACGACGGCGAACCACTGGAACTTGTCCAGGTAGACCGGAAACTGCATACCGACGGCAAACATGAGGACCATGAGGACAACGCCGGTGACGAACTCGGCAGCGCCGGTGAGGCTGAACTTCTTCTGAGCCCAACCAAAGGCGATAGCGACGAAGGTGAACAGGATGGAGATGGTACCAGCGCAGCCGGCGGCATAGGACTTGGTGAAGTCGATGGCACCGGTAGCAGCACCAGAAGCGTCAACGGCCGGGGTGAACATGAACGTCTTGCAGACCATGTCGGTGAAGGCGGCGATGACGATGATGCAGAACAGCCAGCAGAACAGCAGGAACAGGCGACGGCCGGTCTTGCCGATGTACTTCTCGATGAGCTGAGCGAGCGACTTGCCGTTGTTCTTCATCGAAGCGTACAGGGCACCAAAGTCGTGGACGGCACCAAAGAAGATGCCGCCGACGAGGACCCAGAGCACGACGGGCAGCCAGCCAAAGGCCATGGCGACGATCGTACCCGTGACAGGGCCAGCACCGCAGATCGAGCTGAACTGGTGCGAGAACGCGGTGAAGGCGGAGACGGGCGAGAAGCTCTTGCCGTCCTTCATGCGCTTGGCCGGCGTGAGGGCCTCTTTGTCAACGCCCCACTTGTTGGCCAGCCAGCGGCCATAGCCCAGATAGCCGCAGGCGAGCACCGCCGCGGCCACAACCATGAGCAAAACTCCGTTCATTACATTTCCTCCTCTAAAAAGAACTTCCTAGACATAAAAAATGAGGGCCGTCGGTTGCGCTCGACGGCCCTCATCTTTATCAGCCGCCCGTTATCGTACGGGCTAGCTGTATGTGCTAACCCGCATCAGATAATTACTACGCTGATAATGTTTAGCTGATGCGTGAACATGTCTAAGAAATCCTCTTCAATCATGATGTGAACGATCCGTGCGTGTTCACATCCCCCAGTGGTTGAAAAGGAGTATGAAACTTTAGTTACCTAAAGTCAACGCAAATATGTAATGAATTTTCAACTTTTTTGAATTTCTCGGTACAAAACGCCATTGACCTCGGACTTTATCCCACGACAGTTTTTGCATGAGAGATGCCCCTGAGAGCCGCGGGAGCCGGGCGGCGCATATGAACTTTCCTGCTCTACAGTCCTGCGCAAGACGGAAAGCACATTAAGTGCTTTCCTT
>NZ_QSSH01000026.1:5614-32386 GCF_003438495.1 Collinsella sp. TF05-9AC | reverse complement strand
CGCAAAGGAAAGCACTTAATGTGCTTTCCGTCTTGCGCAGGACTGTAGAGCAGCAAACTTAACCCCCGCCCTCAGCCCCGGAGACCCTCCCGGAGGGACCCAAAAAATTTTTTCAAAAAAGTTGTTGCGCGCCGGACAGACTTCTGTGTATACTAATCCCCGCAGCGCACGCGAGCGGAAACAAACGCGAACGACTGCCTGGGGAGTTAGCTCAGTTTGGTTAGAGCGCCGGCCTGTCACGTCGGAGGTCGCGGGTTCGAGCCCCGTACTTCCCGCCAACGTAATTAAAGCCACGTCTTCGGACGTGGCTTTTTGCGTTTGATGCACTTTGTTTCGATAGAACGATCGCCCTGGTGCATCTTCGCCCAGAATCCCCGCGCCTTCGGGAACGCAAGTAAAATCTAATAAGTATATCTGTCTGAACAACAGCTTTGTTGCGCAACACCTGTTCTACGAGACAGGGGGTTAGGTTATACTAAATTGCACTGTGCGCCGCATCTGATGCATTTCGCTCCAAGCGCGGCACTCAGTGGATATCCGATTTACCATTTGGATGTCCTGGCGGTCTTTTAGCGTCTCGACACAAGCTCGGCCCCGGAGCTCGTTCGAGCTGTTCGTATTCCTTGAAAGGGGAAAAATGGACATATCGAGGAAGACTGATTACGCCCTTCGTATGCTGGCGATGCTTGCCGAGGATCCGGAGTGTTTGCTTTCTGTTCGCACCGCTGCCGAAGAGGTCAATGTCCCGTATTCGTTTGCCCGCTCGATTCAGCACGGTTTGGTCCAGGCCGGTATTGTGGAGAGCCTGCGTGGCGTCCACGGTGGCATGCGTCTCAAGGTTAGTCCGGACGACGTCACTATCCGCCAGGTCGTCGAGGCCGTTCAGGGTCCTATGGTTATGAACGACTGCACCGCCCCCGATGGTGACTGTGCGCGCATGGGCGCGTGCTGCTATCATCCCCTGTGGGCCGGAGCTCAGGCGTTGATGCGCGACTACCTCGATTCCGTTTCGCTCGGCGACATCGTCGCTCACCGCCAGTTCCCGGCCGTCGATCCCAAGTTCGCCGACCGCGAAGCGTTTCCCGAGTACGCCACCTGCGCGTGCGCTTACCGGGAGGAATAGCGCCGCATAAGGAGCATAGCCATGATTCAGGACCCCTTTCGTTCGATGATTCGTTCGGAAGGGGTCCTGCGTTATCGCGACCTTCCGTGGCGCCGTACACGCGATCCGTACATCATTTGGCTTTCTGAGGTCATGTTGCAGCAAACACAGGTGCCGCGTGTGGAGGCGCGCATGCCGGTGTGGCTCAATCGTTTTCCGACCGTGCAGGCGCTTGCCCAGGCCGCGCCTTCGGATGTTTTGGACGCTTGGCAGGGGATGGGCTACAACCGACGCGCTCTGGCGCTTCACGGGGCCGCTCAGCGCGTTGTAGAGGACTGGGGCGGGGAGTTTCCGCGTGAGACGCGTGACTTGGTCACTCTGCCTGGTATTGGCCCGGCAACGGCGCAGGGTATCCGGCAGTTTGCGTTTGATCTTCCGGGCGTGTATCTGGAGACCAACGTGCGCACGGTCTTTTTGCATCATTTCTTTCCCGATGTGCCGGCCGTTCCCGATCGCGAGCTGGTGCCGCTGATCCAAGCTGCCTGTCCGGCGGTCCCCGGTGCGGCGGCGGACGAGATTACGCCCTTTGCCGCGCCTCAAGACGATGCCGACACGCCGCGCGCGTGGTATTACGCATTGCTGGATTACGGCGCGTATCTTAAAAAGACACTGCCCAATCCGTCCAGGCGGTCGGCGGGCTATAGTCGTCAGTCCAAGTTTGAGGGCTCGCGCCGCCAAAAGCGCGCGCATATCGTGCGTATGTTGTTGGCAGCGCGCGATGGGCAGCCGGCGGGGATTACGCTTGCTGATGCCGTGGTGGGCGTTAACGAGATGGAAGCGGCAGCCGGTCGCGGGCCGGTCGAGTGCGACTTGATCGTGGGCATTCTAGCTGACCTGGAGCGCGAGGGCTTTTGCCGAGCCGAGGACGATCGTTGGTTGAGTGTGTAGCCCGCTCAAATCTGAAGAACGGGATTGTAAGGTTTAAATTCGCGGCTTGAGGGCATCCTAAAGACAAGGTCGCTCAAAGCCTATGGGCGGCACGTGTTGAAGGGAAGTACACCTATGGATTTTGAGAATTCCCAAACCAAGAAGAACCTCGAGACCGCTTTTGCCGGTGAGTCCCAGGCACACACCAAGTATCGCTACTACGCATCTAAGGCCAAGAAAGACGGCTACGTTCAGATTTCGAATATCTTTGCCGAGACCGCAGGCAACGAGTCCGAGCACGCCAAGCTGTGGTTTAAGTATCTGCACGACGGCGTCGTCCCCGATACCCTGGACAATCTGCGCGATGCCGCCGCAGGAGAGAACTACGAGTGGACCACGATGTACGATGAGTTTGCCAAGACCGCCGAGGAGGAGGGCTTTGCCGAGATTGCCGCAAAGTTCCGTGGTGTCGCCGCCGTCGAGAAGGCCCACGAGGAGCGCTACAACAAACTCGTCGAGCGCATCGAGTCGGGCGAGGTGTTTGAGCGCGAGGGCGTGAAGGTGTGGAAGTGCCTGAACTGCGGGCACCTGCACGTTGGTGCCGAGGCGCCTGAGGTGTGCCCGGTGTGTAACCACCCGAAGGCGTACTTTGAGGAGCAGGTGGTGAACTACTAGCGCTTGGCGCTAGCGTGAGCTGGGCCGGGAGGGCCGGACTACCTTCCCTCCTCGCTCACGGCTTCGCAGGGTCGCGTTGAGGGAAGGTAGTCCGGCCCTCCCGGCCCGCTTTGGTTCGTTGCGTGCTCGCTACAGAAAAGCTGATAACTAAGTTTGTGTGCCGCCCCTATCGGGGCGGCACGTTTTTGTATGGGGACTGGTTGGGACGGCACCGTTCATGGGTGGGGTACACTGGGTGGCGACTTTTAGTTTATCTACTACCTGATGGGGTGTTTTTGTATGGGTAAGAAGTCTCGGGCTCGGGTTGCTGCGGCGGGAACTCGCAAGGATCCTGGTCGTCGGGTTGCCGAGGGTAAAAAGGTCGATCGTGTCGAGAAGGACAAGAAGGTTGGCGCGCATGCTCATCCTGAGTGGGCGCCTCACCTCAATACGGCTAGCGAGGATCTGACTGCTAAGTTGTTTACTCTGGTCGAGGTTATCTTGGGCGTGGTGCCCGTGGTGGTCATTGGCTTGTTCTTGGCTTCGAAAGATGCCACGAGTGTCGATAAACTCACCGATGTCTTTTCTCAGGACCCCTCGATGGTGGTTACGTTTATCTCTGCGTGCCTGCAGCCGTTTGTGGCGTACATGTTGTACATGATTTATCGCAAATACTGCGAGGGCGACGCTGGTTTTGCCGCCGGCAACCTGATCGGTCTTTTGTGCTCCGAGATCCTACTGCTCAATATCCCAGGCGTCATCGGTATGGGCATCTTGCTGTGGCGTGTTTGGCGCAACGTCGCCCCGCACTTTGAGAGCTGGTTGTTTGAGCGTCGTGCAATGGGCGTGCTGGCAGACATTGCGGGCTCGCTCGTGATTTTAGCCTTGGCGTTTATGTGCGCCACCGCCGCCCGCGGTCTCGCGGGCATGTAGTCTGTCCTCACCGACCACGGAGCGCAGGGCAACTGCTGGTTTCACCGCTCCGGACGTCAGACCCGCGGCGCATCCCTTTCCCTCTCGCTCACGGCTTCGCAGAGTCACGCGAGGCAAAGGCATGCGCCGCGGGTCTGACGACGCGGGCTTGCCAACGAGTTTTGGCTAATAGATTGGTTTGTGTGCCGCCCCTTTTGGGGCGGCACGTTTTTGTGTGTGTGTGGGGTCCCTGTCTTCACAATTTTCGTCAAGCTTTTGGTTAGATTTTGGTCAGTTGGCGTAAGGGTGGAAGGCCAAAAGATTGCTGGCGAAAAAAGCTCAGAGAAAGTGCTGGTAGGGGAGTTGTTGAGCTTTTCGACAGCTTTTGAGCAAAAGAAACTTTGTGGCTATTGCCGGCGATTGCGTTGTCGCGGTCATGGCGGTGCGGGATGCTGGTCGTAAGCGTCGAACGCTCCGATTTTGGAGGCCAACATGGACCTGTTTCTTGAGACCCCACAGCAACAAGCCGAGCGCATGCTGCGGCAGCAGCGGCGGCTTATAGAGATGCAAATGCAAGGGGTTGCCAACCAGGCGCCCGTGCAAAACGTCGTGCCCGCTGCTGTACCTGCAGCCGTGCCCGGGTGCGAATCGGCACCAGAGGCCTATTCCGTACAGCAAGATTCATATGCGCAGGAGCTCGCGTTCGACAAGCGTCGTGCGCGTCGTCGCCGCGTGGGCCAGCGCCTGCGCACATTGGCGATGATCGTGCTCATTCCGCTAGGACTTGCGGCAATCTTCTTGGCCTCATATGCCCTCACGTGCATTCTCAACGGTGCCTCGCCCAATGAGGTGCTCCAGCATCTAGCGGCCCTGGGCCAGCGCCTAGGCGATGTCGCAACAACCATCCGCGCCGGCTGGGAGAGTTAGCGTTTGTCACATTAGGACTTCCAGGGTGTACGAATTATCGCCACGAGCAGAATTCTTGCATCCTGTGGGTCCTGTCGTGCGACTGAATAGTATTATTGAAGATAAATAATAATAGGATTTGCTATGTATAAGCAGGATTTAGAGCAGACTCTTTTGGGCATTGACGAAGAGGCGGAGCTGGAAATAGGTCCAAGAGACGACAGGCCGAACGTTGTATTGGTGGGAGGAAGCGCCTTCATGCTAAACGATGTGACGAATCGTTCGGTTACACATGACATTGATGTGTTTGAGGCAGATAGGTGCCTCCGCGAGATCATAGCTCGATACCCCGAGGTGAATGGTATGGCGGTGGCATATTGTAATCAGATGCCGTTCAATTACGAAGATCGTTTGATTCCCTTGGATATTGGGGCGCGCTTTATCAGGTACTTTACGCCATCCTTGGAGGACCTGGCGGTAATGAAGCTCTATGCCTGTCGTCCGAACGACATCATCGATCTTCATAGCCAGGCATTCGTCGACCGACTTGATTGGGGACTGCTCGAACGGCTTATATTCGACGAGGGCGAGGCGCTGGCGTCGTCGCCTTCGGAGCGGAGTTATCAAGAGATGGTCTGCGCATACAGCCAATACAAAAAGGAGGTGCTCGGTTGAATCTGACCTTTGAGGGATTCTTAAAAGGCTATTGCCGAGAGCTATCCGGACAGCAGTCGCTCAGTTTTAGAAAACTGGTTAAGCAAGCGACGACGGTTGCGCCGCGCGTGGCGGAGCCCCTGTTTTTGCTCGCTTTGGCACAGGGTAAAGCCGAATACGTTCTGGGTTTATCCGAGGGTTCGTGGATGGAAGAGGGTTACCGAGGCGTTTTGTCCTTGTACGCCCAAACGGGTAGCCTGGCATCTCTATGCGCCGAGGACAAACTTCCTAATCGTTATGCCAACGTTTGGCGTGCGTATAGAGCGGTGAAGGAAAAGCCAGTGGCGGACAGAAGAATCAACGCCCTGATGCGAAAAAGAACGTTGGGAGCGCTAGAGGAATCGGGTGTAACGCGCTACGGTCTCTGCCGCGATTTGAATCTGAATAAGGGAAACGTGTACGCATATTTAGCCGGTGATGACTCAAAGGTGAGCAGGGAGACGGCGCGCCGCATTATGGAATATGCGGAGGAGAGGGGCGCCCAAGAAGGGGCCGGGCGCCCGGTGCGTATGGCGGGGTAAGATTGATCGCGGTTTTGATTGGTGCTCGATTGGGTTTGTTGGGCGGAGTTTATGTCTGCTATTGATATTGTGCTTGTTGTGATCGCCTTGGTGGCGGTGGGGGTTGCTGTGGCTTGCGCCCTCCAGCTCAAGAGCCTGCGTGCCGAGTTGCGGGAGCGTGGCGACAGTAGCGCGGAAACGCTGGCAGCACTCGAGCAGGCCAACAACGCGCTCGATGCCCTGAACGTCGCGCTGGCCGAAACTCGCCGCACGGCCAATGCCATCGCGCAGCAGCAGACGACAGATGCGGCCGTGGAGCAGCAACGTTACCTGACCATCGCACGTGAGTTTTCGCAAGCTGGTGACCGGATGGATGACCTGCGCCGCGAGACGGCCCAACAGCTCGGTGCCAACCGCGAGGGTATCGAGCATCGCCTGGACAAGGTGCGCGAAACGGTCGATGCTCAGCTGGGCGCCATCCGCAAAGACAACAACGTGCAGCTCGATCAAATGCGTGCGACGGTGGACGAGAAGCTCTCCCGCACGCTCAACGACCGACTGTCGGCATCGTTTAAGCAGGTGAGCGACCAGCTCGAGGCCGTGTACAAGGGCCTGGGCGACATGCAGTCCATCGCCACCGGCGTGGGCGACCTTAAGCGCGTGCTGGGCAACGTGAAGGCGCGTGGCATTTTGGGCGAGGTGCAGCTGGGTGCAATTCTGGCGGACATCCTTACGCCCGACCAGTATCTGGAAAACGTCGCCACCAAGCCCGGCGCCTCGGAGCGCGTTGAGTTTGCCGTCAAGCTGCCGGTGGACGAGGGCGACCCCGTGCTGCTGCCGATTGACTCCAAGTTTCCGGGCGACGCGTACGAGCACCTGCTCGACGCGCAGGAGTCGGGCGATGCGGAGACCGTGGCGGCTGCGCGCAAGACGCTCGACACCATGGTCAAGCGCGAGGCAAAGGACATTTGCGAAAAGTACCTGAGTGTGCCGGCAACGACCAACTTTGGCATCATGTTCGTGCCGTTTGAAGGGCTGTACGCCGAGGTCGTCAGCCGCTCCGGGCTTATCGAGACCCTGGGCCGCGACTATCACGTCAACGTTGCCGGCCCCAGCACCATGGCGGCCATTCTCAACAGCCTGCAGATGAGCTACCAGACGTTTAGGCTGCAAAAACGCACCGACGATGTACTGCGAGTGCTCTCCGCCGTCAAGGCCGAGCTGCCGCGCTATCAAAAGGCGCTGCGCCGCGCCCAGCAGCAGATCGAGACCGCGGGTAAAACGGTCGAGGGCATTATCACCACGCGCACCAACGTCATGGAGCGCAAACTCAAGGATATCGACGCGCTGGAAGACGCCGACCAAGCCGATGAGATCTTGGGACTCACGCCCGCGGGCCTTTCCACAGACCAAGAAGACGAGGACTAATTGCAACAAGGCAGCGGGGCACCGGCGCAAACGCGGGCACCCCGCTGCCTTTCACATCGCGCTTGCCTGAAGTGCGCTTTAGTGTGCAACAATGGCGTTTCGCCCTATCAGACGCGAAAGGAAGCCCATGTCTCAGAGAAACACCAGTCCGCTGAAACGCTCCACCGTGCGCCGCACGCTGCAGCGGTTTTGGGGTGTCACGCGCACGCAGCCGCTGATTGTCTTTCTCTCGGTGTTCTCGTCGGCGGGCTACATCTTTTTGCTGACGTTTGCCAATACCTATGTGATGGCCCTCATTGTCGACCGCGTTCAAGCCGGTCCCGTGGCGGGTGATCAGGTGTTTGAGGTCTTCGGCCCCTATATCCTGGCGCTCGTACTCGTTAACCTGGTGGGCCAAATCCTCTCCAAGCTGCAGGACTACACCGTCTACAAGCTCGAGATTGCGGGCAACTATCACCTGGCGCGCCTGTGCTTCGACACGCTCTCCAATCAATCCATGACATTTCACACCAGCCGCTTTGGCGGATCGCTCGTGAGCCAGACGAGCCGTTTTATGAGCGGCTATACGGGGCTGGTCGACGTGACGGTGTATTCGCTCATCCCCACCATCACCTCGGTCATCTGCACGGTGGCGGCGCTCGCCCCGGTGGTGCCGACGTTTACCGTGATCCTGGTGTGCATCATGGCCGTCTACATCGCGTTTGTCTGGCTTATGTACAAGCGCATCATGCCGCTTTCGGCCGCGACGTCCGCCGCGCAGAACAAGCTCTCGGGCGTGCTCTCCGACGCGGTCACGAACATCTTGGCCGTCAAGACCTGCGGGCGCGAGGACTTTGAACGTGATCTGTTCGACGCCGCTGATCGTGCCGCGCGCGATGCCGAGACGGTCTCGATGCACGCCATGATGCAGCGCAACTTTACGACCTCGGGTCTTATCGTCATCACCATGGCCGTGGTGAGCGTATTCGTGGCGGGCGGCAACGCGTGGTTTGGCATCTCGGCCGGCTCGCTCGTCATGATCTTTACCTACACCTATAACCTCACCATGCGCCTGAACTACGTAAGCTCCATGATGCAGCGCATCAACCGCGCGCTCGGCGATGCGGCCGAGATGACGCGCGTGCTGGACGAGCCACGTTTGGTGGCAGATGACCCGGACGCCCCCGAGCTCAAAGTGACCGAGGGCGCGATTGATTTTGAGCAGCTGAGCTTTGCGTACCGTGACGCTGCGGCGGGCGAGAGCGTGTTCGATGACCTGACACTTCATGTGGCGGCGGGCCAGCGCGTGGGCCTGGTGGGCAAATCGGGCTCGGGCAAGACGACGCTCACCAAGTTGTTGTTGCGCCTGGACGATGTACAGGGCGGCCGCGTGCTCGTGGACGGCCAGGACGTCTCGCGCTGCACGCAGCAGAGCCTGCGCCGTCAGGTTGCCTACGTGCCGCAGGAGGCGCTGCTGTTCCACCGCTCCATTCGCGAAAACATTGCCTACGGTCGTCCCAACGCCACTGATGAGCAGATTCGCGAGGCGGCTCGCTTGGCTAATGCGACCGAGTTTATCGACCGCTTGCCCCGTGGCTTTGACACTATGGTGGGCGAGCGCGGCGTCAGGCTCTCTGGCGGTCAGCGTCAGCGCGTGGCTATCGCCCGCGCCATCCTAACCGACGCGCCGATTCTGGTGCTCGACGAGGCGACGTCTGCCTTGGACAGCGAGTCCGAGGCGTTGGTGCAGGAGGCGCTCGAGAATCTGATGCGCGGCCGCACCTCCATTGTGGTGGCGCACCGCCTGTCCACCGTGGCGGCGCTTGACCGCATTGTGGTGCTGGCCGATGGCGAGATTGTCGAGGACGGCACGCATACGCAGCTCGTCGAGGCGGGTGGCGAGTACGCGAGCCTGTGGAGCCGTCAGACCGGCGCATTCTTGGAGGCGTAAGCGTCTCGGACGTGGGACAATTGTGCCCATAAGTTTATTGTGCCGTTGAGCCGAGGAGTCGTTATGCCACGCGAGACCAATGCCGCCAAACGCGAGCGCGCCGTTGAGGTGTGTGAGCGCCTCAACCGTCGCTATGGCCCGGTCGAGTGCTTTTTGGACCACGAGAATCCCTTCCGCCTGCTGATCGCGGTGTTGCTCTCGGCGCAAACGACCGACGCGCAGGTCAACAAGGTGACGCCGAAGCTGTTTGCCCAGTGGCCCACGCCCGAGGCCATGGCCGGGGCGAGTGTGGCTGACGTGGCAGACACCATCAAGTCACTCGGCTTTTATAAGAGCAAGGCCAAGCACGCCGTGGAGGCCGCGCAGATGATCGTCGCCGACTATGGCGGCGAGGTGCCGGCCGACATGAAGGAACTCGTGAAGCTGCCGGGCGTGGGACGCAAGACGGCGAACATCGTGCTCAACGTGGGGTATGGCATCGTGGAGGGCATTGCGGTGGACACGCACGTCAACCGCATTGCGCATCGCCTGATGTTGAGTCCCAAGACACATGCCAAGGAGCCGCTCAAGACCGAGCAGGATCTGCTCAAGATTTTGCCGCACGAGTATTGGGAGTCGGTCAACCATCAGTGGATCACCTTCGGTCGCGAGATCTGCGACGCCCGCAAACCCAAGTGTGACGAGTGTCCGCTGGCAGATTTGTGCCCCAGCGTGCGCGTAGCGGGGTAGGGCGGAACGCATCTTCGTCTGGCGTTTTTTGCGGGGCTGGGTTTGCTCTTGAGCCGGAGTCCTCTCCATGCGCTACCATGACAGGCAATGAAATCCGCCGCATACCCGCCGAGCTTGCCCCGGCGGGCTTTTGGCGTTGCAATGCCGGAGGAACAGCATGCTCATTCACCGTATAGCCGCGCAGCTCTACACTGCCGAGGCCTTGCAGGCCGTCGAGGCCGGGCTCGATGCTGGCGAGGACGTGACGCTGGCTGTGTCGCAGTCGGGCCGCACGCTTATGGCGGCCGCCCAGTTTGCGCGCCGTCCGCGCCCGACGGTCTATATCGTGAGCGGCGAGGATGCGGCCGATCGCGCCGCGCGTAGCCTTGCCGCCTACGTGGGCCTGGCGCACGTGTGTCGTTTTCCTGAGCGCAAGGACTATCCGTGGCGCGAGCAGGCGCCGGACGACGCCGTGGTGGCGCAGCGCTGCGAGGCTCTGGGGCGCATCGTGCGCGGGGACAACTGCATCATGGTCGCCTCGGCTCGCGCGCTGCTGCGCTGCGTGCCGCCGGTCGAGAGCCGCTACTGGGAGTCCACTACTTTTGCGGTGGGCGAGGAGATTCCCTTTGACGAGGTGCCGCAGCGCTTGGTGGGCATGGGCTACACCAATGCCGGCGCCGCCGATGCGCCCGGCTTGTTTCGCGTTCACGGCGACACCGTCGAGGTGTTCCCCGCACAGGAAAAGGCACCCGTGCGCATCGAGTTCTTCGGCGACGAGATTGACCGCATCCGCCGCATGGTGAGCTCCACGGGGCAGACCATCGGCAACGAGGACAGCATCGAAATCTTTCCCTGCCGCGAACTGGCACTCACCGACGAGGCCGTCCACAACATGCATGTGGCGCTCTATCGCGCCAGCCAGGATGACAGCAAACTGGCGGCGCTGCTCGAGATGGTGGATGCGCGCATCGTCACGCCCGAGCTCGACCGCTTTTTGCCGGTGATGTACGGCCAGACCGTAAGCCCGTTGGCGCACGTGAGCGGCAAGGCGCTCGTGGTTCTGTCCGAGCCGCGCTCGCTGTTCGACGACTGCCTGCGCGCCTACGAGGATATCGAGGCGCGTGCCGGCGAGGCAGGGATTGACCGCCTGGATGGTCTGTACGTGCGCGCTCAACAGCTCGATTTTGGTGCCCAGCAGCGCTTGAACTACGTAAGCCTCATCCGTGCCGGCGGTGCGGTGACGGCCGAGCTCAAGATTGAGCAGCCTGCTATCGCAGGCTCGGACAACCGTTTTATGACGCGCGTTCAGGAAGTCGTGGGCAAGCGCTATGCCTGCGTGTTTGCCATTCCCGACCGCGGCGCGCGCGAGTCGATGGAGCTCACCTTTGGCGACGGGGGCATTACCTTTGAGGAATCGCTGACGGCCGCGCCCGAAAACGCCGGCGTCATTGGCGAGCGCGTGCGCGTGGCAGCGGCGGATTCTGCCGATCGTGCTGCCCGTCAGGATGCTCATGCTGCAATTCGCGAGCGCCGCGCCGACGCGCTCAACGCCCGCTCGCTCGAGGCGGGTGCCGCCCAGGCTGCCGCCGGTGCTGCCGTGCCCACTATCTCGCGCGGACGCGTGACCTTTGTCGATGCCGCCCTGCCGCAGGGCGTGGTGGTGCCCGATGCCAACCTGGCCGTGTTCTCGATCGCCGACCTCAACGCCCGTATGGATGCCAACCGCGCGCGCAGCCGCCGCAAGGTGGACATTACGCAGATCACGTTTCCGTTTAAGCCGGGCGACTACGTGGTGCACGCCACTCACGGCATCGCGCTCTTTAGCGAGATCGCGCGCCAGGAAGTGGGCGGCAAGGAGCGCGACTACTTTTTGCTGGAATATGCCGACGGCGACAAGCTCTACGTGCCGCTCGAGCAGGTCGACCGCATCACGCGCTATGTTGGCCCCGACGGCGACAAGCCGCGCCTGACCAGGCTCAACACCGCCGACTGGACGCGGGCTACCAACAAGGCGCGCAAGAATGCCAAAAAGCTGGCGTTTGACCTGGTCGACCTGTATACACGCCGCTCGTCGATTACCGGTATCGCCTGCCCGCCCGACACGCCCGAGCAGATCGAGATGGAGGAGAGCTTTCCCTACGACGAGACGCGCGACCAGCTGGAGGCTATTGCCGACATCAAGGCCGACATGGAAGCGCCCAAGCCCATGGACCGCCTGCTGTGCGGCGACGTGGGCTTTGGCAAGACCGAGGTTGCCCTGCGCGCGGCGTTTAAGTGCGTGGACTCCGGCCGCCAGGTCATGGTGCTCTGCCCCACGACCATTCTGGCCCAGCAGCACTATGAGACGTTCTTTGAGCGCTTTGCCCCGTTTGGCCTCGAGGTCGAAGTGCTCAGCCGCTTCCGCACCCCGGCGCAGCAAAAGCGCGCGCTTAAGGCGTTTGCCGAGGGCACGATCGACGTGCTCATCGGCACGCACCGCTTGCTTTCTGCCGACGTGAACCCCAAGAACCTGGGCATGGTGATCATCGACGAGGAGCAGCGCTTTGGTGTGCAGCACAAGGAGCAGCTCAAGAACCTGCGCGAGCAAATCGACGTGCTCACGCTTTCGGCAACGCCTATTCCGCGAACCATGCAGATGGCCACGAGCGGCGTGCGCGACATGAGCCTGATCACCACACCGCCGACCGGGCGTCGTCCCGTGATCGTGCACGTGGGGGAGTACGACCCCGATGTGGTGAGCGCGGCGATTCGCCTGGAGGTGGGCCGCGGCGGCCAGGTGTACTACGTGTCCAACCGCGTTAAGACCATCGATGACGCCGTGGCGCGCGTGCATGAGGCCGCGCCCGAGGCGCGCGTGGGCGTGGCACACGGCAAGATGAGCCCGCGCGAGGTCGAGGACGTGATGATTGAGTTCGCGACCAAAAAGATCGATGTGCTCATCGCCACGACCATCGTGGAGAGCGGCATCGACAACGCAACGGCCAACACGCTGATCATCGAGGACTCGCAGCGCCTTGGCCTGGCGCAGCTCTACCAGCTCAAGGGCCGTGTGGGCCGCTCTGCCACGCAGGCCTACGCGTACTTTATGTTCCCCGGCGAGCTGCCGCTCACCGAGGAGGCAACGGCGCGCCTGACCGCACTTTCCGAGTTCCAGGACCTGGGCAGCGGCATGCGCATCGCCATGCGCGACCTAGAGATCCGTGGCGCCGGTTCGCTTATGGGAGCCGAGCAGCACGGCAACCTGTCGAGCGTGGGCTTTGATCTGTTTACGCAGATGCTGGGCCAGGCCGTGGCCGAGGCGCGCGGCGATGACGACGCCGGCGTGGAGGCGGCGAGCGTGGGTATTAACCTGCCGGCCGACTACTTCTTGTCCGAGGAGTACCTGCCGGCGGTGGACCAGCGCGTGCTCGTGTACCGTAAGCTCGCAGCGGCCGAGGACCTGGAGAGCATTGACGAGGTGCAGGAAGAGACCGAGGCCGCGCATGGTGAGCTGCCGTTGGCGGGACTCAACCTGTTCAATCGCGCGCGCATCCGCATTCGCGGCGAGCGCCTGGGGCTCGAGAGCGTCACGCTCAGCGGCGGTCGCATCACGTTTTTGGGCGTCGACGTGCCCAAGAAGGTGGCCTTTGAGCTTAAGACCCGCTATGGCGCGGTGAACTTCCCCAAGAGCCGCAAGTTGTCGGTGCCCTACAAGGCGGGCGCCGGCGCGGGCAGCGGCCTGGGTCGCGGTCTCGACGCCAACGACGGCACCGGCCCCGTGGCCGCGGCACTCATGCTGCTGCAGCAATTAGGCGCGAGCGACGATGACTAACAAGTAGGGGGCGTGGCGGGGCAGAGCTACCAGTTGTTCTTTGCCCCGCCACCTCGCAGGTTGATTCCAGCCCCATCGAAAGGAAAGCATGTTCGGGTACATCTACAAGAAAGACGCCGCCGCTATCGCGGTTGTCCTGTGTCTTTGTCTGGGCGTGGGCAGTTTCTTCGATTATCAGATCTCGAGCGCGCTGTTCAACATCGGCAGCATGTACGGCCGCTTTATCGAGGCCGCTGGCGAGTTGCCGTTTGAGCTGACGGCGAGCATCGCGGGCGTTATGCTCGTGCGCGCGGTGCGTCCCGACTCCAGGGGGAGCAAATGGCTTGCCGCGCTCGGCATCCTCGTCAACGTTGGCCTGACCGGCTACGAGATCGTTTCGTCCCTGAGGGTTGGCGGTAAACTCATTGCGGCTCAGTTGGTGCTGACGTTTGTGCTGGTCATCGCTGCCAACCTTATCGTCTATCGCCTCACGCGCACGACCGAGCCCGACGAACTCACGCGCTGGGCGTTGATGGTGCTTGCCGTGTGGATCGCTCAGGCCATCATCCTCAACGTGATCGTCAAGCCACTGTGGTCGCGCCCGCGCATGCGCGTGATCGAGGTCACGCCGGGGCTCAATTTTCAGCCGTGGTGGGTGATCGGCAATCCCGACAAGTGGACCTATATCGCCGCCGGCGTGATCAAGGACGGGTTCAAGTCGTTTGCGAGCGGACACACGGCGCATGCGGCGATCGGCCTTATGCTCGCCGGGCTTCCCGCGGCAGCCTTTAAGGAAAAACCGTCGCGTCGCCGCGTGATTTTTTGGGCGGCGGCTGTGATCGCGGCGCTCGTCGCCTTTGGGCGCATCGTGATAGGTGCGCACTTTTTGAGTGACGTGAGCTGCGGTTTTGCCCTGGTACTGGCACTTGAGTGCCTTGCCGCGCGCATTGCCTATCCCAACGGCGTACAATAGCTCCGTTTGAATCATCTGGCCGATACCCGGTAAGAGAGGATTGCCATGCTCGCGTTTAACAACGATTATTCCCACGGCGCACATCCGGCAGTGCTGCAGGCGCTCGTCGACACCAATATGGAGCCGCAGCCCGGCTACGGTACCGATGCGCACACCGAGCGCGCCAAGCAACTTATTCGCGAGGCCTGCCAGGCCCCTGATGCCGACGTGTTTTTTCTGGTGGGCGGCACGCAGGCCAACGCGACGGTGATCGACATGCTGCTTGCGCCCTACGAGGGCGTCGTTGCTGCTGAGACTGGCCACGTCGCCTGTCACGAGGCGGGCGCTATCGAGTTTGGCGGCCACAAGGTGCTCACCATCCCCGGCTACGAGGGCAAGATGCACGCCGAGGACCTCGAGAACTATATCCAGGTGTTCTACGAAAACGAGAGCTACGAGCACACGGTGTTCCCGGGTGCCGTGTATGTGAGCCTATCGACCGAGTACGGCACGCTGTACTCCAAGGCCGAGCTCGCGGCGATTCATGCGGTATGCCAGAAGCGTGAGATTCCGCTGTTTGTGGACGGCGCCCGCCTGGCCTATGCGTTGGCGTCCGATGAGTGCGATATTACCCTGCCCGAGCTGGCGCAGCTGTGTGACGTGTTCTACATCGGCGGCACCAAGTGTGGTGCGCTCTGCGGCGAGGCTGTGGTGTTCTGTGGCATGCACGCCCCGGCGCACCCCATTCCGCGAATTAAGCAGCATGGCGCACTGCTCGCCAAGGGCCGCCTGACGGGTGTGCAGTTTGAGGCGCTCTTTACCGATGGCCTGTATTTTGAGATTGGTCGACAGGCGATTGAGACGGCCCAGGCGCTACGTCGTGTGCTGCACGAGCGCGGTTACCAGTTCTTTTTGGAGACGCCCACAAACCAGCAGTTTGTGATTCTGCCCAACGAGGACATGGCCCGCATTCGCGAGCATGCGGCGATCGAGTACTGGGAAAAGTACGACGAGACCCACACGGTGGTGCGCTTTTGCACCAGCTGGGCCACGACGCGGGAGGACATCGACGCGTTGGCGGCTGTCCTGTAGCCTGATGTAATGACAAGGGGCCGCCCTGCGCCTGAGCTTGGCGCAGGGCGGCCTTTGCTTTTGGGGGAGAAGGGTTGTATGACCGAGATGTCCGAGCCGACGATTCGCCTGGCGACGCCCGATGACGCGTCGGCGTTGCTTGCCATCTATGAGCCGTATGTGCGCCAGACGGCGATTACCTGCGAATATGAGGTGCCGAGCGTTGAGGAGTTCGCCGGGCGCATCGAGCGCACGCTCAAGCGCTATCCGTATCTGGTGATGGAACTGGACGGGCGTCCGGTAGGCTATGCCTATGTGAGTCCGCTCAACAGCCGCGAGGCATACGACTGGTCGGTCGAGACATCGATCTACCTGGCGCGTGATGTGCGCCACGGCGGGCTGGGCCGCAAGCTGCATGACGCGCTTAAGCAATGCCTGATCGCGATGGGTATCACCAACATGTGCGCCCTCATCGCCGTGCCGCACGACAAGGACGATGAGTACCTGACGCACAACAGCCAGGACTTCCATGCCCATATGGGGTATCGCCTGGTGGGCGCCTTTGACCGCTGCGCCCAAAAGTTCGGCCGCTGGTACGACATGTGCTGGATGGAGTTGGTCCTAGCCGAGCGCGTCCCCAACCAACCCAAACCAACCTGGTTCCCCGACCTCCCCAAACCTACCATTTAGGGACAGGTTTATTTTGGCAGGTTAGCCGATGGGCTCGGTGTATTTGGCACGGTCGGTGCGCTGGATGCGCTTGGAGACATGGAGCGGTCGGCCGTCGGTGTCGTACACGTAGTCGGTGATCAGGATCAGCGCCTGCCCGCGCCCAACGTTGAGCAAAAACGCCTCGTTTTGCGAGGCATAGCACACCTCAAAGGTCTTATGTCCCTGTGCCGGCGCGCGATGGAATTCCTGGCGCAGCGTGGCGTAGAGCGAACCGTTGATATCGCGATCGATGAGCGCTTCAAAGCTCGGTGGTAGATAGGTGGTCTCCAGGCACAGCGGCGCATCGTCCAGATAACGCAGGCGGACAAGTTTGACGAGCTTGCTGCCCACGGCGACATCGAAGAACTTGGCCGCATTGCCCGCGGCCTTGGCAAAGCCCGAGTCCACCGTGCGCGTGGTGGGCTTCATACCCTGACCCTGGACCTGTGTCGTGTAGCTCGAAAACACCAGGTTGTTCTCGTGGAGCGCCGGCGTGTCGGCCACAAAGGCGCCACGCCCGCGCTCGGTGCGCACCAGGCCCTCGTCAACGAGCACCTTAAGGGCGTGGCGTACGGTGCTACGCGACAGCCCCGATTCGTCCATGAGTTCCATCTCGGACGGCAGCTTGTCTCCGCGCGCGTAGGTGCCGGCGGCGATGCGGTCGCGAAGCGTACCCGCCAAGCGCTCGTATTGGCTCAGTTTCTTTTTAGATGAAGCGTTCATGCGATCAGCCTATATCTAACTTGTATGCTTATCTAAGCAAGCATGTATTCAATACGACAACAAAACAGCTGGTAGCCAATTATCAAAAACCGCATCAGCAAAAATTCTAAGATAAATATAGCATACAACTAGTCGACATAACCAAAACATGTATGTAACTTGTATGCCATCGAGAGCATCAAACGAGAAGAAAGGCTGATGCACGATGACTACTCAGGAACAGGTTAAGGACGTCGTCTCCCAGGTTTTGGCCGACAAGGCAGACAAGCGCGGCATCAAGCGCGTCGTGTGGATTGGCGCCGGCGGATCCAACGGCGGCAACTATCCTGCCCAGTACTTTATGGAGCACGAGGCCACGCAGGTCGTGAGCTCCAGCTACACCAGCAATGAGTTCGTGCACGCCACGCCCGCCTATGTCAACGAGAACACCCTGGCCGTCGTCGTGTCCATGCGCGGCACCAAGGAGACCATCGTCGCCGCCCAGGTCGCCAAGGACCACGGCGCCAGCACCATCGCCATCTATGTTGACGAGTCCGGCCTCACCGAGGTCTGCGACTACAAGATCCAGTACGACAGTCTGGCCGTCGACGAGTCTTGCATGGCTCGCACCAACTCTGCCGTCGTGACCATGATCGCCATGGAGCTTACGCAGCAGACCGAGGGCTATGCCGAGTACGAGACCGCTATGGCCGCGTTCGACTTGGTCGACCCCATCTATCGCAAGGCCGTCGAGTACACCCGTCCGCTCGCTGCCAAGTGGGCCGAGCAGAACGCCGACAAGCCCTGCATCAACGTCATGGCCCAGGGCCCGCTCTTTGGTGCCGCCTACGTCTTTAGCATCTGCAACGTGCAGGAGATGCTGCAGATCGACTCCTGCACCATCAACACCTGCGACTTCTTCCATGGCCCCTTCGAGATCCTGGACAAGCGCACCTCGCTGTTCCAGCTCATTAGCGTCGGCCGCAGCCGCTGCAACGACGAGCGCGGCATCCGCTTCGTCAACCAGTACGGTGGCGAGCGCGTCTATCAGCTCGACGCCAAGGAGCTCGGCCTCAACGACATCAAGGACAGCGTGAGCGAGTACTTCAACCACCTGATCTTCGCCCCGATCCTCAACAATGTGTACATGCGCGCGCTCTCTGCCGTCACGCACAAGGACTACATGACGCGCCGCTACATGTGGAAGCTGGACTACTAGGGGATAGAGCGGCCTAACAGCTCGATGTCCTCATAAGTTGCGGTGGAATAGTTCCTGCTTGGGGGTTTGAAGCCTCTATTTAGGAACTATTTCACCGCAACCGCCAAGTAATCCGCTGGGGACGGAGGAAAACGGATCACTTTTCCGCTCACCGATTTGTGTCTTGAAAAATGTATATAACGACTATAACGTAGCACGAAACATATTGGAAACAATACCGAGGAGGCTGCGTTGAAGAAGAGCAATCTGGGCTATGTGCTGGTGCTGATCGCCGCGCTTATGTGGGGCAGCATCGGAATCTTTGTAAACGGCATCTCGGCCATGGGCGTTTCGTCCCAGAGCATGGCTGCCTTTCGCTTGTTGGTCGGAGCGCTTATCTTGGCGCCGGTCCTGATGTTTATGGGCTGCCGTCCGGGTGAGGGGTCTACCGTGGCTCAGGGTCCGCTGGCCCTGTTCAAGGCAAGCCCTAAAGAGCTTGTTCCCTGTGCGCTTGTCGGCATCGTCGGTTTGGCCGCCGCCAACACCTGCTATTACGAGTGCATGGGCGAGGTGGGCATGTCCACGGCCTCGGTGCTGCTCTACACCTCGCCGGTGTTTGGCGTCATGCTCGGCCGCGTGCTTTATCGCGAGGACGTGACCCCCAACAAGCTCGTTGCCATTGTCTTTAACATCGTAGGCTGCGTGCTTGCAGTGACCAATGGCGACCTTTCCGGTTTTCATTTTTCGGTTTGGGGCGTCACGTCGGGCGTGATTGCAGGCCTTTGTGGTGCGTCGCTCGCGGTGTTTAGCCGAATAGCAACCAAGACGGTCCACCCGCTGGCTGTCACGTTTTGGGGCTTTGTTTTTGGCGGTGCGGTTATGGCAGCTATCGCGGCTCCGTGGCCGGATGTCGCCGCGGCAATGTCGCCACAGCTGCTGCTGCTGTTCCTTGGCTTTGGACTCATCCCCACAGCCGTTGCTTACATCTTATATATGCAGGGTCTGTCCATGGGGCTCGAGACATCGAAAGTTCCCGTCGTAATGTCTTTCGAGACGGTCGTCACCGTACTGGTGGGCATTGGTGTCTACGCCGAGCCCGCCGGCGCGATTAAAGTCCTGGGCATCGTGCTGGTGCTCGCGTCCATCCTGATTATGAACACCGACTTCTCCAAGCTGCGCAACAGCGCCTTTGTCGGCCATATCGTTGAGAGCATGACCTTTAAGCCCAACGCGTGGTGGACCGAAAAATCTCAGGACATGGATCTGTTTAAGGAACGCACCGGCATTGCGCTGGAACCCACCGTACAGGAAAGCCCCTGGTACTTCGTGCGATAGGGGATTGCGCGCAGGGTCTGACCTGGGGTTATCCAGCTAGCGCCGGCCTACCCAGCCCAACGTTTCGAGTACGTTAAACCCGTCAACGGTCGATTTTCACCCGCGAACGGTCTTTATACTAATTAGCAATATAAGCAACGTATAAGACGTTATAATGACCATAACGAAAAGGAGGAGGCAAGATGAATCAGATCATTCTCGCATCTCATGGCGGCCTGGCCGCAGGCGCCAAAGACACGCTCGAGATGGTTCTCGGCGACGTGTCGAACGTCCACGTCGTGTCGCTTGCTCGTGACGACAAGGAGCCCATCACCAATAAGGTTGAGGCTATGATCGCCACGTTCAACGCGGACGACACCGTCTATGTGCTGACCGATATGCTCGGCAGCTCGGTCAACAACAACATGGTCGAGCTTTCCAAGAACGGCACGAAGTTCACGGTTGTCAGCGGTTTCAACATCCCGCTGGCGCTCACGCTCGCTATGAGCCCCGTCCCCGTCAAGGGCGCCGAGCTCGCGGCCCTCATCAACGAGGCCCGCACCGGTCTGACCAACCCCAACGCACCGGTCGAGGCCGCCGCGGCTCCCGCCAAGAAGGCCAAGGCGTCCCGTCACAGCTCCGGTCCCGCCAAGATCGTCCTCGCACGTCTTGACTACCGTCTGCTGCACGGCCAGGTCGTCTTTACCTGGACCACCAAGGTTCAGGCCGAGCGCATCATCGTCGTCGACAACGCTGCCGCCAACGATGACATCAAGAAGGGCGCTCTTAAGCTGGCCAAGCCCCAGGGCGTGCGCCTGAACGTCTTCACCGTCGAGCGTGCCCTCGCCAAGATGGACAAGCTCAACACCCTCGGCGAGCGCGTCATGTTCGTCTTTGGCAACACGGCCGAGATGCTGCAGTTCTGCCAGGGCTACAAGCTCGACGCCATCAACCTGGGCGCCACCGCCAACCACGACGGCGCCGATCAGGTCGGCGGCAAGGACAGCTCCGTCTTCCTCGACGCCACCCAGAAGGCCGACGTCAACCAGCTGCTCGACATGGGCATCAAGCTCTACGTCCAGCAGACCCCTACGTATCAGAGCGTCGACATCGACGCCAAGCTGTAATCAACCAGGCTTTTGCCTGACTGAAAGGAGAAGGGTATGAATACGTTCATCAGTGCGGTGCTCGTCGGCCTCGTCGGCGTGTTCTGCATGTGGGACTCCCGCCTGCTCGGTCGTCTTAACTTCGAGCAGCCCCTCGTTGGCGCCACACTCGTCGGTCTGCTGCTGGGCGATGTGCCCACCGGCCTTGCCGTCGGTGCCGCCGTCGAGCTCGTGTCCATGGGCCTGGTGCAGGTCGGCGCCGCCGTTCCGCCCGATATGGTCCTGGGCGGCATCGTGGCCGCTGCCTTTGCGTGCCTGACCGATGCTTCCGCCGAGACCGCCATGACGATCGCCATCCCGGTCGCCGTCCTGGGTCAGCTCCTCGGCATCGTGTTCCGTTCCATCATCGCCGCCCTCACCCATGTGGCAGATAACGCGATCGATAACGGTAACTTCAAGACCGCCTACCGTATGCACATCTGCGCCGGCTCCGGTCTGTATGCTGTCATGTACTTCCTGCCGATCTTCCTCGCCGTCTTTGTTGGCACCGACCTGGTTCAGGCCATCGTCAACATGGTTCCCGAGTGGCTGTCCACTGGTCTTAACGTTTCGACCAAGATCATGACCGCCTACGGCTTGGCTCTGCTGCTCACCATGATGATCAAGAAGGGTATGACCCCGTTCCTGTTCATCGGTTTCCTGCTCGCCGCTTACCTCAACCTGTCCGTCATCGCGGTCGCTCTGATCGGTGTGTGCCTGGCTGTCGTCTTCATGGGCTTCAAGTTCAACGGTTCCCATGCAGCCGCCGGTGTCGATTCCGACTACGATCCGCTCGAAGACGACGAAGACTAAGGAGGAACACACTATGGCAACCGCAACCAAGGACGTGTCCCTGAACAAGAAGGTCAGCCAGTTCTTCTGGCGCTCCTGGGCCATCCAGGCCTCTTGGAACTACGAGCGTCAGATGAACATGGGCTTCCTCTACGGCATGGTTCCCACGCTCGATCGCCTCTATCCGGACGAGTCCGACCCCAAGCAGCTCGCTGCTAAGAAAGAGGCTTACCACCGTCACATGGCGTTCTACAACTGCACCCCGCAGACGAGCGCTTTCATCCTGGGCCTCTCCGCCTCCATGGAGGAGGAGTACGCCAAGGATCCCGAGAACTTCGATCCCGATTCGATCAACGCGGTCAAGACCTCCCTCATGGGTCCGCTTTCCGGCATCGGTGACTCCTTCTTCCAGGGCACCATCCGCGTTATCGCCTTTGGCCTGGGCGTTCAGCTGGCTCAGCAGGGCTCCATCATGGGCCCGATCCTGGCTATGCTCATCTCCATCGTCCCCTCTGTGCTGATCACTTGGTTCGCAGCCAAGATGGGCTATCAGGGCGGCCACGAGTACCTGAGCAAGCTTCAGGGCGGCGACCTCATGGAGAAGCTCATGTATGTCTGCGGCATCGTGGGTCTTATGTCCGTGGGCGGCATGATCGCCACGCTGATCGGCGCCACCACCCCGCTGCAGTTCGCTGAGGGCACCGTCGTTATCCAGGACATCCTGGACGGCATGATGCCCCAGATGATTTCCCTTGGCCTCACCGGCCTTATGTACTGGCTCATCAAGAAGAACGTCAACACCGGTTGGCTTCTCGTGATCGCCATCGTGGGCGGCATCGCCCTCTCCGCGGCCGGCATTCTGGCCTAGTCGCGACCAAGCGCCTAACCGCTTTCCCCCGGGGGCCTGCCTGGCATCCCATACCCCAGGCAGGCTTCCATCCCCAAAATGCGACAATGGGACAGTCCCCTTGTCGCATCCTCAACGGACCGGCGACTCGGTCCAAACCACGGTAACCCTGCGAGCGCCCGGCAATGTGGCGCCGCAAAAATCGAAAGGAATGTGTCAGATGTACGAGATCGACCTTAACCTCCCTAAGCAGATCGTCGCTGACGTCCTGTCCAACCACGAGATCCACAGTGTCGCCTTCGTCGGCTGCGGTGCTTCCATGTCCGACCTGTACCCCGCCAAGTACTTCCTGGCCAACAACACGGACAAGCTGAACGTTCAGATCTTCACCGCTAACGAGTTCAACTACGACACGCCTTCCTGGGTCAACGAGCACACCTTCGTGATCACCTGCTCCCTCGGTGGCTCCACGCCCGAGACCGTCGAGGCCAACAAGACCGCCAAGAAGCACAACTGCCCGGTCGTCTCCCTCACCAACAAGGCTGGCTCCGCTCTGACCGTCGACGCCGACCACGTCATCGTCCACGGCTTCCACGCCAACTATGCCGCCAAGGCCGAGAAGCCTGGCTACGCCATCGCTCTCGCTCTCGAGATCCTTCAGCAGACCGAGGGCTATGATCACTACGAGGATATGATCACCGGCCTCACCAACATCTTCGACCTGTGCGAGAACGCCGCTCAGCACTGCACGAAGCTTGCCAAGAAGTTCGCTGAGGACTTCAAGGACGACAAGATGATCTACTTCATGGCTTCCGGTGCCTCCGAGAAGATGGCCTACTCTCACGCCGCCTTCCTGTTCACCGAGATGCAGTGGATCGACGCCGCCGCCTACAACACCGGCGAGTACTTCCACGGCCCGTTCGAGGTTTCCACCGAGGGTAAGCCCTACGTCTTCTTCATGTCCGATGGTGCTACCCGTCCGATGGACGCCCGCGCCCTCACCTTCCTTGAGCGCATGGGCGCCAAGGTCGCTCTGATCGACTCCAAGGACTACGGTCTGGCCGACGCCGTGCCGGCGAGCGTCATCACCTACTTCAACCCGCTGCTGCACCTCGCCGTTATGCGCGAGTACGGCAACCAGATCGCCGAGGCCCGTCAGCACCCGCTGACCATGCGTCGCTACATGTGGAAGCTTTCCTACTAATCACAAGTAAGTAAACCTTACGGGTTGATTGAGAGGGGATGGGGTTTGCGCCCCGTCCCCTTTTTTGCTCTTGAGAGGAGATGCGTATGATCAAGGCAGTGCTGTTTGATATGGACGGCGTGCTGGTCGATACCGAGTGGTTCTACAACCGCCGCCGCGTGGCGTTTATGGAGGAGAAGGGGTTCCACTTTGACGAGATCCCCGATCTTTCGGGGTCTAACGAACCGGCCATTTGGGAGGCACTGGTTCCCGACGATGTCGAGCTGCGCGAGCGCCTGCGCGTAGAGTACAAGCATGTCTACAGCCCGGTCCATCCCGTTCCGTATGCCGAACTGCTTAACGAGCAGACGGCGCCGGTAATGCGTGCGCTGCGCGCGCGTGGTGTGAAGTGCGCCATCGCGAGCTCGTCCTACCGTGAGCTTATCGACGAGTTGGTGGAGATTGCCGACATTGCCGACGTGCTGGACTACACCATCAGCGGCCACGAGTGCAGCGCGTTTAAGCCCGACCCCGAGATCTACCAGCGCGCCATGGAGGCGCTGGGCGTGGAGCCCGCTGAGTGCCTGGTGATCGAGGACTCGCCCATGGGCATCGAGGCCGGCAAGCGCTCCGGTGCCCACGTCCTGGCGCTGCGTCCGCACGAGGGCGTCAACCTAGATCAGTCCGCCGCCGACGTTATCATCGACAATCTGACCGACATCCTACCTGCCATTTAGCAGCAAAACCACCACAAAGGGGACAGGCACCTTTGTGGTGGTCCATGCTACAATCGCGGGCATGCCCCACAACTACATCTGCCTTCGAAAGGAGCCTACGTGGCGAACGCCATCGATCAGCTCACGAACCGCGTGCTCATGCTCGGCCGCCTTACCATCGTCCGCCGCGCCATTACTGCCGTGGCGGTTACGATTTCCGCCGTTCTCCAGACATTCCTGATCCAGGCGTTCATTCAGCCCGCCGACCTGCTTCCGAGCGGTCTCACCGGCGTCGCGGTCCTGCTCGATCGCGTTACCTCGCTGGGCGGCGTTCACATCGACATCTCGCTCGGTATGCTCGCGCTCAACATCCCCGTGGCGCTCCTATGCTGGAGCGGCATTAGCAAGCGCTTTGTCATCTTCTCGATGATGCAGGTCGTGCTCTCGTCGCTGTTCCTCAACGTCTTTCACTTCGCTCCATTTTTGGGTGACAAGATTATGCTCATCATTTTTGGCGGCGTGGTCTCGGGTCTGGGCGCTGCCATCGCGCTAAAGTCCGGTGCATCTACCGGCGGCACCGACTTTATCGCGCTGTGGGTCTCCAACCACACGGGCAAGACCATCTGGGGCGTTATCTTTGGTTTCAATTGCTTTATCCTGGCGATCTTTGGCTTTATGTTTGGCTGGGACAACGCGGCGTACTCCATCGTGTTCCAGTTTATTTCGACAAAGACCATCGACAGCTTCTATCGTCGCTACGATCGCGTGACGCTGCAGATCACGACGCGCAAGGCGGACGAGGTCATGACCGCCTATGTTGACCATTTTCAGCATGGCATCAGCTGCGCCGAGGTCGTCGGCGGATACAGCCGCGAGAAGATGTACCTGCTGCACGCCGTTGTATCGACCTACGAGAGCCAGGACATTATCAAGCTGGTGTGCGACATTGATCCCGGCGCCGTGATCAATGTGTTCCACACGCTCAACTTTGTGGGCGGCTGGTGGGGCGGTCATGTCGACGAGCCCATGCCCACGGCCGTTCCCGATCCCGACAAGCCCGCACGCATGGCCAGCAGGCAGGCGCGCCTCAGCGAGCAGGATAGCCTGCAGCAGGACGACGGCAAGTAGGGTTTTGGCATTTTGCCGGCCTGGCGCAATCCTGTCCGCTTGAGCCTCCCGAAAGCCTCGTTGCTTTCAGGAGGCTCTCGTTTGCCCAGATAAAACCTACCAAAATGAAGCTGTCGCTTTTTGGTAGGGAGGGTGTATCGTTTTATCATTATGAGGTAACATGAAACTAGACGTTATATACGTATTAGTTATTTCGATATTTCGATAAGAGTGATTAGATATGCCTACGCCCAAAAATGCACCGCTTTACCAGCAGATTTACGACGAAATCAAGGATGCGATCGAGAAAGGTGTTTATGCACCCAAGGAGCGTATTCCGTCCGAGCTTGAGCTAGCCGAGCAGTACGACGTGAGCCGAATTACGGTGCGCCGCGCTGTCGAGGAGCTGTGCTCCGATGGTTACCTGGTTAAGCAGCAGGGCCGCGGCACCTTTGTCTCCACGCCGCACATCAATCGCCAGTTTCACGCCTCGACGCTGCAGACGTTTACCGCGCTGTGTGCCAACAACGGCATGAAGGCCGGTGCACATGTGGTCGATCGCCAGATTGTGCCGGCGCGCCAAAACGAGATGGAGTTCTTTGGCCTGCAGAAGGATGCGCTGCTGCTGCATATCAAGCGCGTGCGTACGGCCGACGGCGAGCCCATCTTTGAGGAGAACATCTTTGTGCCGTTTGACGCCTACCGTGAGCTGTTGACGGCCGATCTTGAGGACAAGTCGATTTTTGCCGAGGTCGAGCGTGTTGGCGGAACGCCGATTGTCTCGGTTGGCTACCGTACGGTCGAGGCCGTTCGAGCTAACGCCGAGCAGGCGGCCGAGCTGGGCATTGCTCCGCACGATTCGCTGCTCAACCTGCGTGCCGGCTTTACCGGTCCCGATGACGAGCCGGTTTTGATGGGTAAGCAGTACTACGTGGGATCGCGCTACGTTATGGTGATGTAGGGTTGGTTCCGCCGTTCTAACGAACGGCGGATCGGTCGACGCTGCTCCTTTGGTTACGCGGTTTTACCAAACCGCGTAACGGCTCGACGCTGCAAACGCCCCTAAGCGGCAATCTGACGTTCAATCGTCGGTCGCGTACCGAAGTACGCTTCCCTCCTCTTTCACGTCACCTTGCTCGCCTAGGGGCGTTTTCGCTCATATGACCCAATCCGCTGTCAAGAGCCACAATGGCCCCGCCGACCGCTTGCAATCGGTCGGCGGGGCCTGCCGTTGAACCCGTCCCGGTCCGCCCCCGGCATGTCGTCGACGCCTTCGGCTCAGTCTCATATCCGCGGATACCGCTCCGGCGGCCCGCAATCCTCTCCTTCGGCGGGGGTCCCCAAGTCTGACTACGCGCATGCGGCCGCTGCCGCGCGCCCAGCGAAAGCGGGGGTATCCCCGAAGGCTGCCCGGCTCGCCGGGACGGGGGCTATGTCTATTCGGTTGCCTCCCGGCACATCGC
>NZ_QSSH01000026.1:0-5604 GCF_003438495.1 Collinsella sp. TF05-9AC | reverse complement strand
TCTCATATCCGCGGATACCGCTCCGGCGGCCCGCAATCCTCTCCTTCGGCGGGGCTCCCCAAGTCTGACTACGCGCATGCGGCCGCTGCCGCGCGCCCAGCGAAAGCGGGGGTATCCCCGAAGGCTGCCCGGCTCGCCGGGACGGGGGCTATGTCTATTCGGTTGCCTCCCGGCACATCGCGCCGAGGGCCCACAGCCACCTCACGAGCTCGGCGGCGGTGGCGGCGTTCGCCTTCGCCTGGGGCATGCCCCTGGCGAGCATCTCCTCGCGCCGCCGGAGCAGGCGCTCGGACCCCTTCCTCCCGTGCATCCTCACCTCGAGCGGGACGCCGCTGCCCTTGGGCATCAGCTTCGGTTGGTGGCTCGCCTGGACGTAGCTCCAGGACCCCTCGACGGCCAGCCTCCTGACGAGGGCGTTGCCGGCCCCGCTGATCCCGCCGAGGCGCACGGAGTCCGCGCTCGACCTCTGCTTCGGGGCGAGGCCGAAGTAGGCCGTCACCTGCCTGCCGGAGCGGAACCTCGAGAAGTCGCCGACCTCGGACGCGAAGGCGGCGGCGAGCGCGAAGCCGCACCCCTTGATCGACTGGAGCGCCTCGACCTCCGCCGAGAGGGGGGCCCCGCCGCGACGGCGGCCCTGTACTCGGCGAGGAGGTCGTCGCGCGTCTCGGCGGCCGCCTCGACCTCGCTCCTCAGCGCCGCAAGCGCCCGGATGCCGCCGTCGTCGGCGGGCCGGACCTTGTCGAGCCACCTGAGGAAGTCGTACGTCCAGTACCTCCGGGGGTTTCCGGCCGGCGTCGTGCCGCCGTAGGCGTAGCCACGGCGGGCCAGGAACGCCAGGAGCCGCTGCTTCGCCGCCGCGAGCCTCGCGGTCGCCGCGTCGTGGGCCCCGGCGAGGTCCCTGAGCCCCTCGATCTCGGGGGACGGCACCCATACCGGGGAGATATCGTGCGACAGTATCGCCTTGGCCATCCTGGCCGCGTCGTTGCGGTCGTTCTTGGACGAGAAGTCTGCCGCCGACCTCGGGACCCTGGAGACGGCCGCGACGACGCAGTCGACGCCGAGCGCGGAGAGCTCCCTCTGCGGGGCGAAGCCGAGGTAGCCGCTCTCGTAGGCGGCGAGCGACGGGCCGGGGAAGCCCGACATCCACTCCGCGACCTCGCCCCAGGGGTTGCCGCGGAACCTCCTCGTCACGGCCTCGCCCGTCTCCGCGTCGAGCGCGCAGACGGTGGTGGACCTGAGGTGTACGTCCATTCCGAAGGCGGTAGAATATCTAGGCACGGGAGCCTCCCAACCTCGTTGCGGCGCGGCTGCGCCTCTGGCACTTCAACAACAATGTCGCAGCCCCGACCCGCGGTCACGAGCGGGGGCTCCTGTCGTTTCCGTGCCCCTGGATTGGGTCATAGTGTCTGACTTATGCTCAACCAGCGACGTTTCCGCGCTTGTCAAGAGCTTAGTCGTTGGGGACGTTCTTAAACGACTAGTCATTCAGGAACGTCCCCAATGACTAGTCGCAGAATGAGCGTGGATAATCTCCCGTTTTTTGCTTGATGACGGGCTCAAAGTGGGAAATAATCCACGCTCATCCGGAAAGTGTTCAAAAATCCACGCTCGTTCCTTTCGGATTGCATCGCCCGTGGCCGACAGCGGCGCGGCACCGGTCCGCGTGGCGGCGTATAATCGGCGGCAGATGACTTGGACGTTAGGAAACCATGACCGATAGCATGCAGCAGATGGCGCTCGACACGCTCGGCGCCTATTTTGGCTACACCTCGTTTCGCCCGGGACAGGACCGCATGGTCGATGCGATCCTTGCCGGTCGCGATGCGCTGGGTGTTATGCCCACGGGCGCCGGCAAGTCCATTTGCTACCAGGTGCCCGCGCTCATGCTGCCCGGCATCACCTTTGTGGTGAGTCCGCTGCTGTCGCTTATGGAGGACCAGACCCGTGCGTTGCTCGCGGCGGGTGCGCGACCCAGCTATCTCAACTCCAGCCTTACCCCGGCCCAGCAAAACACCGTGCTCAAGCGGGCGCGCGAGGGCCGCTATCAGCTTATGTACGTGGCACCCGAGCGTCTGCTCGAGCCGCGCTTTTTAGCCTTTGCGCAGGAGGCCGCGGCGGACGGCGGCATTGGCGTGCCGCTCGTGGCTATTGACGAGGCCCACTGCGTGAGCCAATGGGGCCAGGATTTCCGCCCCGCCTACCTGCAGATTCGCGAGTTCATCGATTCCCTGCCGCAGCGCCCTATCGTGGCGGCCTTTACCGCTACGGCGACCGAGCGCGTGCGTGCGGACATTCAGCAGATGCTCGGCCTGCAAAACCCCGCGACGGTGGTGACGGGCTTCGATCGCAAGAACCTCTACTTTGGCTGCGAGGAGATGGGCGACAAGGCCAAGGCCGCGTGGGTGCGCGACTATGTGATCGCGCATTCGAGCGAGAGCGGCATCGTGTATTGCTCGACCCGCAAGACGGTCGATGCGCTGGCAGGCGATCTTGCCGAGGACCTGGGCCCCATCGGCATTCGCGTTGGCCGCTACCATGCCGGCATGGGCAACGACGCCCGTCGTCAAAGCCAGCGCGCCTTTATCGACGACGATATCCAGGTGATGGTTGCCACCAACGCCTTTGGCATGGGCATCGACAAGCCCAACGTGCGCTACGTGATCCACAACAACGTGCCCGAGAGCATCGAGGCCTACTACCAAGAGGCGGGCCGCGCCGGCCGAGATGGCGATCCGGCCAGCTGCCATCTGCTGTGGAACGGTAACGATTTCCGCATGCGGCGCTTTTTGATCGACCGCGGCGATGCGGCCGACGAGGCGCTTGACGATGAGCAGCGCGCGTGGGCGCTCCAGAACCGTTATCGCCTGCTCAGCCAGATGGAGGGCTACTGCAATACCACCGGCTGCCTGCGCGAATACATGCTGCGCTACTTTGGCGACGAAGCCGCGGCCGAGCATGCGGCAGCCGCCGCGGGCGGCACGGCAGACGACGCCGAGGGCTGCGGCAACTGCAGCAACTGTCTCACGCAGTTCGAGGTCGAGGACGTCACCGATATGGCCCGCGCCGCCGTGCGCTATGTGGCCACGCGTCCCATGCGCTTTGGCAAGTCGCTGATCGCCGACGTGCTCCACGGCGGCAACACCGAGCGCATTCGCCAGATGCATCTGGACGAGGAGCGCGGCTACGGTGAGCTGTCGAGCGAATCGGTCGGGCGCATCAAGGACATCATCGGCCAGCTGTGCGGTCGCGGTTATTTGGCCACCTCGCAGGGGCAGTACCCGGTCGTGGGACTGGGTCCGCGTGCCGGCGAGGTCGAGGACGAGGCGTTCGCCTTTACCGTTAAGCGTCGCGCGTCCAAGCGCAAGGCCTCGGCCCGCGCCCGCCGCGCCGTCGATCTGCTGCGCGAGGAGGCCGAGCTGGATCAGCGCCCGCGCGTTGGCGACGATGCCGAGCTGTTCGAGCGCCTGCGTGCCCTCCGCAAGGAGATCTCGACCGAGCTGGAGATGGCGCCGTATATGGTCTTTTCCGACAAGGCCCTGCGCGGCCTGTGCCGCCTGCGTCCGCAGACGCGCGAGGAGCTGATCCAGGTCAACGGCATTGGCGAGAAAAAAGCCGACGCCTTTGGCGAGCAGTTTATGGCGGCGATTGAAGAATTTGAGTCCGAGCATGCGCGGGATGGAGTGTAACGATGGCATTCGACGATAAAACCGACCGCACTGACGTGCCCGCCGTGCCGCTGTACCAGCAGGTCATGGACGACCTAAAGGGCGAGATCGCGCGCGGCGTGTACCCCGCCGGCTCGCGCATTCCTGCCGAGATGGAGCTCGCGAAGTCCTACGGCGTGGGGCGCATCACCGTGCGCCGTGCCATCGAGGAGCTGTCGCGCGCGGGGTATCTCAACCGCCAGCAGGGGAGGGGCACGTTTGTGTGCGCCCCCAAGCTCAAGCGCAAGATTCGCCAGAAGGGTGACGTCCAGAGCTTTACTGAGGGTTGTGCTGCCAACGACATGGTGCCGGGCGCGCGTCTGGTGTCGCGCACGGTGGTCGCGGCGACGCACGAGGATGCGGCGTTCTTTGGCGTGGAGCCCGGCTGCGAGCTTATCGTGGTCGAGCGCGTGCGCACGGCCGACGGCATCCCTGTCATGCTCGAGAACAACGCCTTTGTGCTCGCCGACCATCCCTACCTGCAGACGCTGGCCGACGAGGACCTCACCGATAACTCAATCTTTGCGCTCGTTGCCGAGCATTCGGGCCGCGCGCCGCTCAAGTCCGACCCCTGTACCGTGGAGATTGCGCTTGCTGATGCTCAGGCGGCCCCGCTGCTGGAGGTGCCGGTCGGCGAGCCGCTCTTCTATATGGAGGCATACTTTACCGATGCGGACGGGCGGCCCCTGCTGCTCGGACGCCAAAAGATCGTGGGCTCGCGCTACGTGTTCGACATCTAACGTCCATAGATAGAACAACATAGAACAAATTTGGTGAAATGACTTCACGTGCATCGTCGTGCGTGCTATAAATAGGACAACATAGAACGACCGCAGGTACGAGCTGTCGTCGTTCAAAGCCGCCACACAAGGAGGAACATCACCGTGAACGCACATGATCTGGTTCAGGAAATTATCGAGCGCAAGGGCAAGATTGAGAACGTCTTTTGGATCGCCTGCGGCGGTTCGATGATCGACCTCATGCCGGCCAACGAGCTACTCAAGCGCGAGGCCACCACGTTTACCTCGACGGTCTACACGGCACGCGAGTTTTGCCTGATGGCTCCCAAGAGTCTTGGCGAGAAGTCACTCGTCATCGCCTGCAGCCACAGCGGCAACACGCAGGAGGTCGTCGACGGCTGCGAGATGGCGCTGGCCGCCGGCGCCGAGGTTGTCGCCCTCACCGACTGCGAGGGCTCCAAGATCGATAACGGCAAGTGGACCACCTGGGTCTATCCGTGGGGCGAAGGCGTGCCGCAGGCCGAGGTGCCGCAGGGCATCGGCGCCCTGATGGCTGCCGAGCTGCTCGACCAGCAAGAGGGTTACGAGGCGCTTGCCGACATGTACGCCGGCCTTAAGCAGATGGATGCGCTGCTGCCCGCTGCCCGCGAGAAGGTCAACGCCGAGCTGGGCGATCGCTTTGCCGAGCTCTGCCAGCAGCACGAGTTCTTCTATATCCTGGGTTCCGGCCCCAACTTTAGCCAGACCTACGCTATGGCCATCTGCTCGCTCATGGAGATGCAGTGGCAGCACTGCTGCTATATCCACTCCGGCGAGTACTTCCACGGCCCGTTCGAAGCCACCGAGCCCGGCGTATTCTATTTTGTACAGCTCGGATCGGGCGAGTGCCGTCCCATGGAGGAGCGCGCGCTGGCGTTCCTCAACACGCATACCGATACGGTCATGGTGCTCGATGCGCTCGAGTACGGCGTGGGCGACGTGCCTGCCAGCGTGCGTTCGTACCTGGAGCCGATCTTCTTCTACAACATGAGCTGCGAGCTGCGCGCCGCCCGCGGCAAGGTCTTCGACCACAGCCCCGAGGTTCGTCGCTACATGGGCATCGAGCAGTACTAATCGAGCGGTATTAAGTTACCGGGGTAACAACTTCTCACGTCGGGGGC
>NZ_QSSH01000025.1 GCF_003438495.1 Collinsella sp. TF05-9AC | reverse complement strand
TGCGGGAACGGCCTGTCCGCCTAATGTGTTCGGCTGAGATCGGAAATCAACCATAAACCAAGAACCACGCCATGCAGTACAATAGGGTTGTCGATGGGCAACGTCGTCAGTCGAGACGCGACCGCGCTCCACACCCCTCCGTCTACTCGGTGTGTTCCCGCCTCCTCCCCGAGGCGGGATGTCGGCATTTTTCATGCACCAACAACCCAATAGCCCGTGGCCAGCCCGAGCAGCATCGCGAACCTCAGCAGAAAATACAAAAAGGGACCCGTCCATTGCGGACGGATCCCTTAAAACAAGTGATCGTCAAACCGATTTACTCGGCGTCGGTCTCCTCGTCCTTCTTCTCGGAAGGCAGCGGGGTAACCTCGATCTCGACGCCCAGAGTCTCAGCAGCGGACTTCATGGACAGAGAGATACGACGACGGTCGAGGTCGATCTCCATGACCTTGACCTGAACCTTGTCGCCCACGTGGGTGACCTGAGAAGGCTGATCGACGTGCTTGTTGGCCATCTCGGAGATGTGCACCAGACCCTCGATGCCCTCGCCCAGGTCGACAAAAGCGCCGAACGGGACAAGCTTGGTCACAGTGCCCTCGACGATAGCGCCGACGGGGTACTTCTTGACCAGTGCGCGCCACGGATCCTCGGTGGTCTGCTTGAGACCCAGGGAGATGCGCTCGCGGTTGAGATCGACGTCGAGAACCTCGACCTCGACCTCCTGGCCGACCTTGACAACCTCGGAAGGATGGTTGACGTGGTTCCAGGAGAGCTCGGAGATGTGGATGAGGCCGTCGATACCGCCGAGGTCGACGAAGGCGCCGAAGTCGACGATGGAGGAAACGGTGCCCTGGAGACGCATGCCAGACTTGAGCTTGGACAGGATCTCGGAGCGCTCGGCCTTACGGGACTCCTCGAGCACGACGCGACGGGAGAGGACGACATTGTTGCGGTTGCGGTCCATCTCGATGACGCGAGCCTCGATGCGGGTGCCCATGTAGGAGGTGAGGTCCTTGACACGACGGAGGTCGACGAGGGAAGCGGGCAGGAAGCCACGCAGGCCGATGTCGAGGATCAGGCCGCCCTTGACAACCTCGATAACCTCGCCCTCGACGTTCTCGCCGGAGTTGAACTTCTCCTCGATGCGGTTCCAAGCACGCTCGTACTCGGCACGCTTCTTGGACAAGACCAGACGACCGTCCTTGTCCTCCTTCTGGAGAACCAGGGCCTCGATGGGATCACCGAGTGCAACGATGTCTGCAGGGTTAGCGTCCTTGCGGATGGACAGCTCGCGGACCGGGATAACGCCCTCGGACTTGAATCCGATGTCAACGAGCACCTCGTCATGCTCGATCTTAACGACAGTGCCGTTAACGAGATCGCCCTCATCAAAGTCGGTAATCGTACCGTCGATGAGGTTGTTCATCTCCTCCTCGTTGACATCGTCAAGAGAGAAAATGGACGAGTTCTGAATCTCACTCAAAGGTGGACCCCTTTCGAACTACGGGGCCCCGATTGCTAGGACCTACAGAAGGGTGCGACAAGCACACAACGTTTAGGAACACTCGGGAGCCGACAGATACTAATGTGACGCTTATGCAATCACGTTCGTATAGGTTACGGGGAAATCATTTCGATTTCAAGCGTGAACTGCGATTTTTTACTCGTATGGAGACTTTTTCGCAATCTTGTGGACGACCGTCTCCATAAGTTGACGATAGGCAGTTAGGCATACGGCTTTGCGGTAAAGTATCCGGAGCCAACGATTCTGGAACGATTTTTCGAGAAAGGTGCCCGCGTGCTCAAAGCAGTCGTTTTCGATATGGACGAGACGCTTCTTAGCATCAACCTCAACGCGTTCATCCTTCGCTATTTTAAGGATGTCTCGTCGATGCTCGCGGATATCGGACGCCGCAGCCGCGGTGGCACGATGGCACGCCTCGGCACCATCCTGGTCGACCTCAATGCCAATCGCCGCAGCGGCACGGATAATCGCACCAATCTTGAGTTTTACCAAGAAGAGGTTGAGCGCCGGTGCGGCATTTGCCTCTCGGACCCACTTATCTACGAGGCGTTTACCTACTACGACCGCGAAGTTCTTCCGCACAAGAACGACGATGTCATCAACGCCCACGCCATGCCCGGCGCACACGCCGCGCTTCAGGCCGTACAGGATGCAGGACTGCGTTGCGCGCTCTTCACCAACCCCAGCTTTCCGCAGGGGGCCATCGAGTGCCGTATGGGTTGGGGCGATCTGGCCGACGCCCCCTTTGAGCTCGTCACGCACATGGGAAACACCACCCGCTGCAAGCCCGATGCCACCTACTATCTAGAGCAGCTTCAGGTGATGGGGCTCGAGCCGCACGAGGTCCTCATGGTGGGCAATGATCCCAAACGCGACTTCCCCAGCCCCGCCTGCGGCATTCAGACTGCCTATGTGGGCCAAGGCAAGCCCAGCCGAGCCACCTGGCGCGGAACCATGGAAGACTTCGCCCGCGATTTCAACGCCGTAGTAGAAGCCTTCTACGAACACCAAGTAGCCGACGAACTGTCATAGGACCCCTCCCACCAAACAAAATAGCGCCGCAGGTTGAGCATAAGTCAGCGAAAACGCCCCTAAGCGAGCAATGTGCCTTGAAAGAGGAGGGCATAGGCCTTCTGGCCATGCCCGACGATTGAAAGGCAGATTGCCGTTTAGGGACGTTTGCAGCGTCGACTGGTTACGCGGTTTGGTAAAACCGCGTAACTAACAGACTCGAGTCTTGCCGATCATGATGTTGAGGATCTCGACGTCGGTATCTTTCATACCCACACGGCCCACGTAGCCCATGCTGGCGATTGTCTGCTCAACGGTATCTTGGATCAGGCCCTCGCCGGCGCGGAAGCCGCGACCCTGCATGGCCATATCATGGCCCAGAATCGCCGCATCGACGGCAGCCGAGATCTTGGCGGCACAGCTCGCCTTGGCGCCGTCGCACACGATGCCGCCCACGTTACCGAGCGTATTCGAGACCGTCGCGCCAATCTGCTCGCGCGTGCCACCGCACAGCCAGGTAATCGCAGCGCCGGCGCCGCACGCGGCGCAAATAGCACCGCAAAACGCCGAGAGCGCACCAATATAGCTCTTGATATGCACGGCGATAAGATCGGACAGCATCACGGCGCGCACCAGGCGCTCGTGGTCGCAACGCAGGTACTCGGCATACTCCATGACGGGCAATGCGCAGGTAATGCCCTGATTGCCCGAGCCGCACACAATGGCGACCGGCAGCGCGCAGCCGTTCATGCGGGCGTCGGACCCGGCGGCCGCACGGGCACGGGCACGGCAGGCGACGTCATCGGCACGAGCACCCAGCAGCGTGCGGCCCACCTCGGCGCCCCAAGCGTGCGCAAGGCCCTCGGCACTGATCGCGCCATTCAGCTCAATCTGACGCTCAACGGCAGCGCGGGCGTCCTCAATGTCGCCGTCCTCAATAAAGTCGATGATGGACTCAATCGACATGGGCGTGTCGGCCTTATCCGCCGCCCGCTCGGCCACCACACGCTCGGCGCAGGCGGCACACTCCCCCGCCGACTTGCCGCATACCGGAATACCGTCGAGCGTATGGCACGTGACATTGGTGTGATGATCGGTAATCTCGACGACCGCGGTATGGCCCCCGGCCGTGGCAGTCACCTTGATGTAGAGGTTGGGCACACCCTCGACAAGCGACACATCGCAGTAGCCGGCGTCGGCGAGGAGCTCGGCCACGCGTGCACGGTCTTCATCGTTAACGCTCTCGAGCACCTCGAGAGCGCTCTTAGCGTCGCCACCCACGGCACCCAGCACGGCTGCCGCCTCAATACCGTGCATACCACCCGAGTTGGGCACGGTCACGCTCTTAACGTTCTTGATGATGTTGCCCGAGCAGGCAACGTCCATATGATCGGGCTCGCAACCGAGCGTCTGGCTCGCCAGTGCCGCTGCATAGGCAACGGCAATGGGCTCGGTGCAGCCGAGCGCACAGACAAGCTCGCGGTTCAAAACATCGCAAAACGCGGCATCACGAAGGGAATCGGTAGGCATAGGTATCTCCTACTTGTATAACGGACTGGGCTCTCGAAAATAATTAGTTCTTTTATTTGATAACAATGCATCAAAAACCGCAACCATGGTTCCGGCAGACGGCGCTCAAGCGCAAACTGACGACATTCATTCACGAGAAGCCGGTCTTGTTGCATGCTAAAGCGTTTGACCAAAAAACGCCCGAGCGTTTACGCAAAAGTCGCGCTATCATGCAGTCGAACGCGGTAAACACCTTTAGCATTTGCGCCGCACAGACCAGAGAGGAACCATCCATGAAGATCGGTATCGGTAACGACCACGCCGCCGTCGAGCTCAAGAACATCATTTCCGAGCACCTGAAGGAGCGCGGCTGCGAGGTCGTGAACTTTGGCACCGACACCTCCGAGAGCTTTGACTACCCCATCGCCGGCTACAAGGTGGGTAAGGCCGTTGCCAACGGCGACGTCGACCTGGGCATCCTCATCTGTGGCACCGGTGTCGGGATTAGCCTGGCTGCCAACAAGGTCGAGGGCGTACGCGCCGTTGTGTGCTCCGAGCCCTTCAGCGCCAAGCTCTCTCGCATGCACAACAATACCAACGTGCTCGCCTTTGGCGCCCGCGTCGTGGGCTCCGAGCTCGCCAAGATGATCGTCGACGAGTGGCTCGACGCCGAGTTTGAGGGTGGTCGTCACGAGCGTCGCGTTAACCTCCTCAACGAGATCGATCACACGCGCGGCCTTAAGATCGTCGACGAAGCCTAAACTATTCAGTGCCACAAGCTAACAGCAGGGGCCCGCTCGGAACACATGACCGAGCGGGCCCCTGCATAGATTTTGGAATAAAAGGGCGCCGCGGATGGAGTTCCGCGGCGCCCAAGCCACACGCTAACAGCTTTAAGGAGTCAAAGCTGGTTTAGCCAAAGAAGCGCTTGATCTCAATCTCGGCGTTCTCCAGGCAGTCGGAGCCGTGGATCACGTTGGCGTTGACATCGACAGCGAAGTCGCCGCGAATGGTGCCGGGAGCAGCATCAAGCGGGTTGGTAGCACCCATAAGGGTGCGCATCTTGGAGACAGCGGAGAGACCGGAAACGACCATCTTAACGACCGGGCCGCTCGTCATAAAGTCACAGAGACCACCAAAGAAGGGCTTGTCGGCCAGATGGGCGTAGTGCTCCTCGACGGTAGCGCGCTCGAGCGTGGTCATCTCCATGCGCTCGATGACAAGGCCGCTACGCTCAATGCGAGCGACGATCTCGCCGATCTTACGATCGCGCACAGCGTCGGGCTTAATCATGATGAAGGTCTTCTCGATAGCCATAAGGTAGCCTTTCAAGTAGGTTCGCGCGTGCCCAAGTCCCATTCCGGCACCCGCCCGGACTGCATCGTAACAGAGTTTTAGCTGCAGTTAAACAAAAAGCTGTTTATTGAAACGCTACAATTTATTAAAGCGCTCCATATGTGTCACTTCTGTTTCGAAGCCCGATTAGAGTACCATCCGACCGCCCATCAACCGCATCGAACAGAGCAGACGGTCGGTTGCCGTCTGTGAACGTGCCCCCTACACAACCTGCCCAAAGGTCCTACAGAAGTTCTCGACAAGCCCCTCCCCCATAGCAACAAAATACGGACGCCCACATCAGCAGACGTCCGTAAAGCAACAACGATTTATCAATAAATAATGGCCAAAACAGCTTCAGCCAAACCCCTACTTTACCCCGTGGCCCATTTCGACGACCTTGGTCAGCGATCCAAACACGCCTTTGTCGGCCTCAAGCTGTGCCTCGGCACGCTGCAGCTGCACGGCAACGGCGGCAGGGGCGGTGCCGCCCTCGGTCGTGCGCGCGGCGACAATCGACGGGATGTCGAGCGCCTCGGTAATGTCGCGCTCAAAGAGCGGGCTCGCCTCCTGGAACACCTCAAACGGCAGGTCCTCAAGGTTGCAGCCGCGCTTCTCACACATCAGGACCAAATGGCCCACCACGGCATGTGCCTCGCGGAACGGCAGGCCACGCTTGGCCAGGTAATCGGCAACATCGGTGGCGGCAAGGTGCCCCACACCGCACTCGCGCGCCATGGCATCCTCGTTGACGGTCCAGGTCGAAATCATACCGGCCATAACGGACAGGCATTGCATGAGCGTATGGGCGGTATCGAGGGCGCCCTCCTTGTCCTCCTGCAAGTCCTTGTTATAAGCAAGCGGCAGGCCCTTCATGGTCACGAGCAGCTGCACCAGGTTGCCATAGACTCGGCCGCTCTTGCCGCGGATAAGCTCGGCAAAGTCGGGATTCTTCTTCTGCGGCATGATGGACGAGCCGGTGGAGTAGGAGTCGGAAAGCGTGATAAAGCCAAATTCGGAGCTCGACCACAGCACGATCTCCTCGGAAAGACGCGACAGGTGCATGGCCATGACGGAGCCGGCGTAATGCAGATCGAGCAGGAAATCACGGTCGGAAACCGCATCGAGCGAGTTGGGAATCACACCCGCAAAGCCAAGTTCGGCAGCCGTCATCTGACGATCGAGCGGATAGCTCGTACCGGCAAGAGCGGCAGCGCCCAGTGGGCAGTTGTCGGCGGCATCAAAGGCGGCCTTCAGGCGTGTAAAGTCGCGCGCGAACATCCAGGAATACGCCAGCAGATGATGCGACAGCAGCACGGGCTGAGCGTGCTGCATGTGCGTATAGCCCGGCAGAATCACCTTGTCGTACTTCTTGGCCGCATCCACCAGCACATGGCGCAGTTCAAGATTGGCCTCCATGAGCTCCTTGGCCAGCGCCTTAACGCCCAGGCGCGTATCGGTCGCAACCTGGTCGTTGCGCGAACGCCCGGTATGCAGGCGCTTGCCGGCCTCGCCGATGCGGCGCGTCAGCTCGCTCTCGATGGACATATGAATGTCCTCGTCGTTGATGTCGAAGGTGAAGTTGCCGGCATCGATATCCTGTTCGATTCCGGTCAGGCCCTCGGCAATCGCCTGCTCGTCCTCGGCGCTGATAATGCCCTGGGCCGCCAGCATCTTGGCATGTGCCTTAGATCCGGCGATATCCTGCTTATAGAGATGCTTGTCAACCGGCAACGACGCGCCAAACTCCTGCGTGACCTCGGCCACACCTGCCTCAAAACGACCGCCCCAAAGAGCCATGGAACCGTCTCCTTTCATCAAATCCCAAAACAAGCGCCCAAAGCAATGCGCCCTGTCGCTAAAGCGATTTTTCAACCGCTAGTTTTGCACATTCCCCACCGTGCGCGGGGCCATGTAGCTAATTTGCAAAGAAGTGACGCGCCATGCACTTGGCGCCCAACGTCCCCCTCCGGATGTTGCCCTGCGAACCATCGATCCAGGCCTTCAGGCTCATAGGGACGTCCTCGACCTTTGCAGCATCGAATTCGGGCGCGAGGGCAAGTAAGGCATGCGCGACAGCATTGAACATAATGGATACTCCTCATATATATAGGCGCAGAGCCGCCAAATTGATAGAAGGAGCCCCGCCGGACAACCCCGGCGGGGCTCGGACTCAGCCGCAGACGCGGCATCATATATGCGGGCGGAACGTAGGGGCCACCGATGTTAAGAAGTGTCAGCAAGCATAACGAAAGGTAGGGACCCCATGCGCCCGTTATGTATCACGCGGATGGGCCGCGCGGATACCAAGGAAAGGAAGGCTTAAGCCTGGACGGCAGCGGAGCTGGGACCCTGGACCTTAGCCCACGTCTTGAGCGACAGCGTATCGATCTCGATAAAGCCGGCGCTGGCCTTCTCGTCAAACGTGGTGTCGCGGTCGTAGGTGGCCAGGCCGTAGTCGTAGAGGCTGAAGGGGCTCTTGCGGCCGACGACATGGCAGTTGCCCTTAAAGAACTTCAGACGGACGGTGCCGGTCACGAACTTCTGGGTGTCGGCCATAAAAGCGTCGAGCGCGTTTTTGAGCGGGCTGTACCACTGGCCGTTGTACACGGCGGTGGCCCAATCCTGCTCGAGCTTAATCTTAGTCTTGAGTAGGTCGCCCTCGACGCAAATGTCCTCGAGCGCCTTGTGGGCGGTGATGAGCGTCAGGGCGCCAGGAACCTCATAGCACTCGCGGCTCTTGAGGCCCACCAGACGATCCTCAACCAGGTCGAGACGGCCAAAGCCGTTGTCGCCCGAAATCTTGTTGAGGGCGATGACGATCTCGGAGAGTTTCATCTTCTTGCCGTCGACGGCGACGGGCTTGCCGGCCTCAAACTCAATCTCGGTATACGTCGGGGTGTCGGGCGTGTCCTCAGGATTCTTGGTCATAACCCAGGCGTCGTCGAGCGGCTCGTTCCAGGGATCCTCCAGGTGGCCGCACTCAATGGCACGACCCCACAGGTTGTCGTCGATGGAGTAGGGGTTGTCGTTGGCACCCTCGGGAACCGGCACGTTGTGGGCGTGGGCATAGGCGACCTCGTCGGGACGGCACTTCAGGTCCCACTCGCGAACCGGGGCGATAACCTTGAGCTCGGGGTCGAGGGCCTTGACGGCGGCCTCAAAACGGACCTGATCGTTACCTTTGCCAGTGCAGCCGTGGGCGACGTAGGTCGCGCCAAACTCGTGGGCGACCTCAACAAGCTTCTTGGCAAGCAGCGGGCGAGACAGGGCGGAGAGCAGCGGATACTTATTCTCGTACATGGAGTTTGCGGCGATGGCTTTGGTCAGGAACTCATCGGAGAACTCGTCGCGCAGGTCGAGCACCTGGCAATCGAGAACGCCCAGGTCGAGCGCCTTCTGCTTCTTGGCATCCAGTCCGGTCTCTTCCTGGCCCACGTTGCCGCAGACGCAAACGACATCGAGATTCTTCTCGTCCTGGAGCCACTTGACACATACGGATGTATCAAGACCACCGGAATATGCGAGAACGACTTTTTCCTTGCTCATGGCTGTTTCCTTTCGCCCTTGGTAGCTAGTTAGAACATCGGTCAGTTGCAAGTCATTTCAAGGTCATATACCGTGCAATATCAGGTTAAATAGCAAAAATCAGCACATACATGCCCTAGAAACATGCAGCAATGTCGTGCTAAAACCCAACGACCTCAAAATGACTCTGTTGAGGCAATTCGCCCCATGCGGACAGAGACGATTGTTATCGTCGTCGGGAAATTGCGCGCTGGCGTCGGATGGCATTGTCTGCAGTGGTGATGATCTTTACGAACTGCATCTGCCTCTCCTTTCACGTATCGCCGGGCGCAATTCAAATATCGTAAACGGTACCTTTTACTCGGTAAGCGGTTGTTTTTCCGTCTCCGTTTTCGATGGTCGCTATATTACGCTAAAGTGCCCACAGCACAAGCGACAAATTCAAATTTCTGAAAAGTTTTTTCATTACTTTGTGAAGCGTGGTGCAAATACGCACCATTCCTGCGAAAATACGCTCGACTACTAGTTGATGCTTATAACGTCTGAAACAATCTCGAAACGAAAGGCGCATTTTTATGCAAACTTACGAATCGGACGCCAACATCGGCAACATTAAGATTCTCGCCGTCGATATGGACAAGACGCTGCTGACCGACGAGCGTGTGCTGCCCCAGGGTCTTGATGAGCGCCTGGACAAGCTCGCCGACGCCGGCATCGTATTCTGCCCCGCCAGCGGACGTCCCGCCCCCAAGCTCGAGGAGATGTTCGAGGGCATCAAGAACCGCCTCGCCTTTTGTCCCGACAACGGAGCTTGCGTGATCTATCGCGGCAGCTATATCTATAAAAGCAATATTGACGTGGAGCTGTATCAGCAGGTCTTGAACCGTGCCTCGGAGGATCCTCGCGCTGTCCCCGTCCTGTGCTGCTTCGACGAGTTCTACGTGCTTGCCCGCGACCATCAATACCACGACGAGATCAGCGTCTACTACAACACAATCAACTACGTAGACAGCTTTGAGGGCATTGATTTCGAGTCCAACAAGATTTCGGTCTTCTTCCCCGGCTACGACGCCGAGCCCGCTTTCCGCGAGACCTATAGCCCCGAGTTCTCGGACAAACTCTACGTCACCAACGCTGGGCGCGAGTGGATCGACTTTATGAACCTGGGCGTCGACAAGGGCGCCGGCGTCGCTCACCTGTGCGAGCACCTGGGCATCGATATTGCCGATGCTGCCGCCGTGGGCGATACCTACAACGACATCCCCATGCTGGAGCGCGTCGGGCATAGCTTTATCGTGGACAATGCCGAGGAGCACATGAACGCGCACGCCAAGTGGCGCATTCCGAGCAACAACGACGGGGGCGTACTGACGCTCATCGACGCCATCTTGGCGGCTCGTTAATCTATCTCGTCGCCATGCCCGGGGCCGGCCGTTTGATTTTTGCTCGGTCAGGTCCTGGGCTCGCTCGAAGGCCACATTAAGTGGCCTTCGGCTCGTGCGGAATCTACAAAAATCAAACGGCCGGCCCCGGGCATGGCTACGTTGACTTGCTTGCCGCCTGGATGGCGTCTTGGCACCTAGATACTTGGCTGAATTTAATTGAACGAAGGGGGCTCCTTGTTGGCAAGGAGCCCCCTTCTGCTTTTGGTTACTTTGGGGTTGTTGATATGCCTTTATTTGGCATCGGCCCAGGTTATGCCGGTGCTGGCTTCGGCGATTAGGGGGACGCGGAGGTCCACTACGTGTTCCATGACGTCGCGGACCATGGCGGTGAGGCGCTCGACTTCGTCGACGGGGCACTCAAAGTCCAGTTCGTCGTGCACCTGTAAGATCATGTGGGCGGCAAAGCCCTCTTCTTCCAGGCGGCGGCTTACGCGGGCCATCGCGATCTTGATGATGTCGGCGGCGGTTCCCTGCATGGGATGGTTCATGGCCGTGCGCTCGCCAAAGCCGCGGAGTTGCGGGTTTTTGGCCTTGAGCTCCGGAATATGACGACGGCGGCCGTACATGGTCTCGGCGTAGCCCGTCTGCTTGGCGCGTGCCACCACGTTGTCGAGGAACGTGCGCACGCCCGGGTAGGCCTCGTAGTAGCGGTCGATCATGTCGCGTGCCTCGGCCATCGAGATATGCAGCGACTGCGACAGGCCGTAGGCCTGCTGGCCATACACGATGCCAAAGTTCACGGCCTTGGCGCGACTGCGCAGATCGGGCGTTACCTCGGACACCGGCACACCGAACACGCGCGCCGCCGTCTCGGCATGGAAGTCCTCGCCCTCGTTAAAGGCGCGCACCAAGTGCTCGTCACCTGAGAGATGCGCCAGCAGACGCAGCTCGATCTGCGAGTAGTCCACCGCCAAAAAGACGCTTCCCTCGCCTGCCGAAAACGCCGTCTTGACGGTACGACCCAGCTCCGAGCGCGTCGGGATGTTCTGCAGGTTCGGGTCGCTCGAGGACAGACGCCCCGTTGCCGTGATGGTCTGGTTGTACGTAGTGTGTACGCGACCGTCACCACGGCGTAGCGGGCCCAGCGTGTCCAGATAGGTGGACTTGATCTTAGACTTCTCACGCCAGTCCAAGATCAGACGCACGATTTCGTGGTCACGCGCAAGGTCGCTCAGCACCTTGGCGTTGGTCGAATAATAGCCGCGCTTAGTCTTCTTGAGGCCCTTGGTCGGAAGCCCCATCACATCAAAGAGCACGTGCGACAGCTGCATGGGACTGCCAATATTAAAGGTCTCGTCACCCGCCAGGTCGCGAATACTGCGCTCAACCTCGGTAATCTGGGTCGCCAGACCCTCGGACAGACTGTGCAGACGGTCGGGGTCCACGAGCATGCCCGCGCGCTCCATCTTGGCAAGTACCGGAACGAGCGGCATCTCGATGCCATCGAACACGTTGGCGGCATTCTCACGGGCCATGCACTCGCGCAACGGTGCCACGAGCGCCAGCGTCAGAGCCGCAGTACGGGCGGCAGGCGCCGGAGCGTCCTCACCGGCACCCTCTGCGCCGCGCGCCGCAGGCAGCGCCATCTGCAGATACGTATCGGCAAGATATGCCTCATCGAACTCGGAGCGATCGGAATCCAGCAGATAGGCAGCGACCACGGTATCGAAGATACGCGTGGAATCGGTAGCGAGCGGATCCATGAGCTCGGGCTCAGAAGAATCGACGGGCGAAAGCTCGTGCAACAGCGCCTTCATATCCGGGCTCGCCACGCGACCCTCCATAAACAGACGCGCGAGCACGCCGGTAATCACGCCGTGAACGAAGTTGAAGCCCTCAACCTCAGCCGCCGCACAGCTGTCGCCCTCCTCGAGCGCGAACAGGCCCTTGGACGTCGCCAACCACAGCGTGCGCGTCAGTCCAAAGAGCGCGCCCTCTTCCTTGTCGTCGTCCACCACGGCGGCGACCCACTCGCCGGCATCAATCGCGCGGGAGACCTCAGCCGCAACGGCACCAAGCGCGTCGGCATCGCCGGCGGCTGCGCGAACCATAGCAGGTATCTCAACCACACTGGAGGCAGCAGCAGCCCCGCCCTCGCCGCCGACCAGCGCCAAGAAACGGTTCTGCATGGCGGTGATACCAAGTGTGCCCAGCGCCGCGGACACTTCGTCGGCAGAAAACGCCGGGAAGGACGTTTCGTCAAAGTCGAGCTCGACGGGCGCATCGGTGCGAATGGTTGCGACCTTGCGGCTCAGCAGCGCATCGTCGATGTGCGCACGCAGGTTCTCGCCCATCTTGCCCTTGACCTCGTCGGCATGCGCGATGACCTCGTCCAAGCTGCCGTACTGTGCGATGAGCGCGCTCGCCTTTTTGGGGCCGATGCCCGGTACGCCGGGAATGTTGTCCGACGTATCGCCCTTTAGACCGTAAAAATCGGGCACGAGCGCCGGCGTAATGCCGTGATACAGGTCGTCCACGCTCTCGGGCGTCATGATCGCCACGTCGGACAGGCCCTTGCGGGTCGAGACCACGTTGACGTGCTCGGTCACGAGTTGATACATGTCGCGGTCGCCGGTCACCAGCAGCATGTCGCAGCCGGCCTCTTCACCCAGGCGCGCCATGGTTCCCAGGATATCGTCGCCTTCCCAGCCCTCGGACTGCAGAATCGGCACGTTGAGCGCGGTGAGCAGCTCCTTGATCATCGGAAACTGCGCATGCAGATCGGGGTCCATGGGCGGGCGTTGCGCCTTATACTGCGGCAGCATCTCCATGCGCACGCGCGGTTTGCCCTTGTCAAACGCCACGACCACACCGTCGGGGTTAAAGGCATCGATCATCTTGAGAAACATGTTCAGAAAGCCGAAGATCGCGTTGGTGGGGCGGCCGTCCGGCGCATTCATGGTGGGCGGCACGGCGTGGAAGGCGCGGTGCATGAGCGAGTTGCCGTCGATAACGGCAAAGGTGCGGCGCTTGTCAGACATATTGAATACCTCGCTTTGGGCTGGGCACGGTTTGCTCACTCCAGTTTACACGCTCCCCGCCCCGCGGCCACCGCACATCAGGCTTCCCTGCCGCCGCGCGCCCGTGCGTGATACGATGGCTCACGGTACATTAACCAGCACGATCGATCCGAAAGGAGCCTGCGTCATGGAGCGTCCCTGCGCATGGAAAAAGTACACGCCACAGCAAGTCGAGGAGCTCGAGGAGCTTTGCCGCGGCTATAAGCAGTTTTTGAGCGAGAACAAGACCGAGCGCCTGTGCGTCAAGACCGGTATCAAGATGGCCGAGGAGGCGGGCTACGTCAATCTGGAGACCGTGATCACCGAGGGCCGCGCGCTCAAGGCCGGCGACAAGGTGTACGCCGCCAACCACGGCAAGGACCTTATGCTCGTCAACCTGGGCACCGCCCCGCTCGAGCAGGGCTTTAACATCCTGGGCGCCCACGTGGACTCGCCGCGCCTGGACCTCAAGCAGAACCCCGCCTTCGAGGCCGGCGACATGGCCTACCTCGACACGCACTACTACGGCGGCGTCAAGAGCTACCACTGGGTGGCCTCCCCACTTGCACTCGTGGGCGTCATCTGCAAAAAGGACGGCACCACCGTCGACATCAACATCGGCGACAAGGCAGACGATCCGGTCTTTACCATCTCCGACCTGCTGATCCACCTCTCGAGCGAGCAGATGGCCAAGCCCGCCAAGGACGCCGTCGACGCCGAGATCCTCGACGTGATCGTGGGCGGCCGTCCCGTCAAGTTCGATGAGGACGACAAAGACGCTCCCAAGGAGCCCGTCAAGCAGATGTTCCTGGATATCCTCAAGGAGCAGTACGACGTCGAGGAGGAGGACTTCCTCTCCGCCGAGATCGAGGTCGTGCCCGCCGGCCCGGCCCGCGACATGGGCCTCGACCGCTCCATGATTCTGGGCTATGGCCACGACGACCGTGTCTGCGCCTATCCGTCCATGCTCGCCCAGATCGACGTCGCCAACGTGGAACGCACGAGCATCACACTCATCGTCGACAAGGAGGAGATCGGTTCCGTGGGCGCCACCGGCATGACGAGCCGCTTCTTCGAGAACACCGTCGCCGAGATCATGACGCTCGCCGGCGAGGATAGCCCGCTGGCCCTGCGCCGCGCGCTCGCCCACAGCCGTATGCTCTCCTCCGACGTGTCCGCCGGCTTCGACCCGGGCTACGCCGGCAAGTTCGAAACCAAGAACGCAGCCTTTATGGGTCGCGGCCTGTGCTTTAACAAGTACACGGGCAGCCGCGGCAAGGGCGGATCTAACGACGCCGACGCCGAGTACGTGGCCCTCGTCCGCGACATCATGGACGAGGCGGGCGTGGACTTCCAGACCTGCGAGCTCGGCCGCGTCAACGCTGGCGGCGGCGGCACCATCGCATACATCATGGCCAAGTACGGCATGAACGTCATCGACTCCGGCGTTGCCGTCCTGTCCATGCACGCCCTGTGGGAGGTCGCTAACAAGGCCGATATCTACGAGGCCTATCGCGGCTACAAGGCCTTCCTCGAGCGCGCCTAACCGATCCTTCATCAGTTGCGGTGAAATACGGACTAAACTGGCCCATAAACGGCCAAAACAGACCGTATTCCACCGCAACTTTTTTTGGCAGAGGAGAGTTCATGCTCCAGGTCATCGTTTCACCCGCCAAGCAAATGCGCGCGGCACAAGATGCTTTTGAAGTTCAGGGGATTCCGCCCTTTGCGCGCGAGACCGCTCAGCTGCACCATGCGCTCTTGGACATCGAACGAACCGAAGGCGACAGCGGCCTACAAGCTCTGTGGAACGTCAGCGACAAGCTGCTGGCCCCTTGTCTCGACATTTTGCATGAGTTCGAGCCCATCTTGGGGAACGGCGATCTCGACAATCCCGCACTCGCCCGTCACCTCTCCCCCGCCATCATGTCCTATCACGGCATTCAGTACCAGAGCATGGCACCCGAGGTGATGGATTCAGTGCAGCTCGCATGGCTGCAAGACCATCTGTGGATCCTCTCCGGCCTCTACGGGTGCGTTCGTCCCTTCCATGCCGTCGAACCGTATCGACTGGAGATGGGCGCGAAGCTCGCCGTTGACGATGCCCAAGACCTCTACGCGTTTTGGAGCGACAAGCTCGCGCGGGCTATCGCCCCGGCAGGCTCAAACACCACGATCGTCAATCTCGCCAGCGTAGAGTATGCCAAAACCGTTCTGCCCCACCTCGCGGACGACGCCATGGCCGTCACATGCCTTTTTGGCGAGGGTATCCGCAACGGCAAGCCCATCCAGCGCTCGACCGCCAGCAAAAAGGCGCGCGGCTCCATGGTGCGGTGGATGGCAGAAAACAAGCTCGAGGATGCAAGCGAACTTACCGCATTCAACATCGGCTATCGGCACATCCCCGAGCTTTCAGACAAAAACACCCTGGCATTCATGAACGCGCAGGCACAATAGGCCCGCCGTTTCCAAACGCCCCGTTACTCCGCCAAGCCATCGGCCTTTGCAATCTCGCTCGTTGAGCCATCTTGGTAGGTAACCTTAACGCGCTCTACGTCGGATACCGTAACGCCCGACGGAGGTTCCAGACGCCACTCCGTCAGAGCGATATCCATGGTCGTGGGCACATCGCCCTGATCTTTGAGCTCCACCGTCAGTGTTTTGAGCGCCTCATCAAACGTCACGCGTTCGATTTCTTCACCTGGAATGGACCCACCACTCAGCTGCAACTGCACAAACTCATCGCGCGGGTACCAATAATCGCCCGGAATGGCGAGCGTATTGGCATTACCGCCAGTACTCCTCACCGTCATAATCGGTAGGCTATCATCAGCCTCGAACTCCCATGCAGCGCCGCCGCGACCACCAAACGTCCAGATACAACAGGCAATCACCAACACGGCAAGCACCGCAAAACCAATCGCGACCAACCCATGGTGCGCACGGCTTTCCTCGGCCGATACATCCCATTGCGTCTCTCGATATAGATGCTTGTCTTCCATGTTCGCCTCCCCACGGGCACGCTCGTTGGCCCAATCGTACCCATTCAGGCTATACTTGAGCCCATGACATAACGGGGAGCTTGCAGGACAAGACGGCAGGCTGAGACTGGGCGCGCCCGCCCTGACCCGCAAACCTGATATGGGTAATGCCAACGAAGGGAGCCGTGCCAATGAGCACACAGACCGAGCCCAAGCTCGTCACGCAAATCGACTTCGCCCGCGCCGGGCAGATCACACCGCAGATGAAAGAGGTCGCCGAGCGCGAGCATCGCGACCCCGAGTACATCCGCAAGCGCGTGGCCGACGGTCGTATCGCCATTCCCGCCAATATCGTGCATATCAAAAAGGGCATGCGCGCCTTTGGTGTTGGCGAGGGCCTGTCCACCAAGGTCAATGTGAACCTGGGCATCTCGGGCGACAAGGCCGATGCCGCCGAGGAATGGAAGAAGGTCAAGATCGCCGAGGACTTTGGTGCCGACGCCATCATGGACCTCTCCAACTCGGGCAAGACACGCCAGTTCCGCCAGCAGCTCATCGACGAGACGCCGCTCATGGTGGGCACCGTCCCCATGTACGATGCCATCGGCTACATGGAAAAGCCGCTGGTCAAGCTGACCAAGGACGATCTGCTCGAGGTCGTGCGCGCACATGCCGAGGACGGCGTGGACTTTATGACCATCCACTGCGGCATCAACAAGTCGGTCATAAAGACCTTTAAGGAGACCGGCCGCCTGATGAACATCGTTAGCCGCGGCGGTTCGCTGCTGTTTGGCTGGATGGAAGTCACCGGCAACGAGAACCCGTTCTACGAGTTCTACGACGAGGTGCTTGAGATCTGCCACGAGTACGACGTGACGATCTCGCTCGGCGACTCCTGCCGCCCGGGCTGCCTCTACGACTCCAACGACGCCACCGAGACCGCCGAGATGATCGAGCTGGGTAAGCTGTGCAAGCGCGCTTGGGCCGCCGGCGTCCAGGTCATGGTCGAGGGCCCCGGCCACATGGCGCTCGACGAGATCGCCGCCAATATGAAGCTGCAGAAGCGCCTGTGCCACAACGCCCCGTTCTATGTGCTGGGACCGCTGGTGACCGATATTGGCGTGGGCTACGACCACATCACAGCCGCCATCGGTGGCGCCATCTCGGCGAGCTCCGGCGCCGACTTCCTGTGCTACGTGACACCCGCCGAGCACCTGTGCCTGCCCAATGCCCAGGACGTCCTCGACGGTCTCATGGCCACCAAGATCGCCGCACACGCCGCCGATATCGCCAAAAAGGTGCCCCATGCCCGCGACATGGACGACAAGATGGGCCAGGCGCGCCGCAAGCTCGACTGGGACGCCATGTGGAAGTGCGCGCTCGACCCGGTTACGGGCAAGAAGCGCTACGAGGAGTCCCCCGCCGCCACCGAGGGCACTTGCACCATGTGTGGCAAGATGTGCGCCGTCCGCACCGTCAACAAAATCTTCGAGGGCACCACGATCGACCTCGGCATGGAGGACTAGCCCTGTCGCCGCGGCCGCTTCTGGCGGCGAGCCGGTGCCCGTCAATTGTTGACGTGTGAACATTTGCTTACATTTACGTAAAGATTGCATCGCCCGCCCGGGCTCGACATAGAGTCGGCCCGGGCATCTTTATAATGCTTGCTTAAAGACCCATTTGAATCCGACCGAACAAGGGAGCGAACATGGATCGTAGTAGGGTACCTGCCGTTCTGTCCATCGCAGGATCTGATTCCAGCGGTGGCGCCGGCATTCAGGCCGACATCAAGACCATCACGGCGCACCGCCTGTATGCCGAGACGGCCATCACCGCCATCACAGCGCAAAACACCTTGGGCGTTACCGCCGTGCAGGATATCTCGCCAGATATCGTAGCCGCGCAAATAGACGCCGTTTTTGACGATATCCGCCCCAGCGCCGTCAAGATCGGCATGGTTTCTTCTGTCGAGATTATCGAAGTCATCGCCGACCGCTTGAGCGCCTGGAACGCAACGAACGTGGTCGTCGACCCCGTCATGGTCGCCACCTCGGGCGCGCGGCTGATTGCCGAAGATGCCGCCGAGGCGCTCACCCGCCGCCTGTTCCCGCTAGCGACGGTTATCACGCCCAATATTCCCGAGGCCATGGCACTGCTCGACTATGAGGTCGACTCCGAGCGCACGCAGCAAAATGCTGCCATGCTCCTCACCCGCCGCTTTGGTTGCGCATCCCTCGTTAAGGGTGGGCATCTTGTCAACGAGGCCAACGATGTACTGGCCGAACCCGCGCCACTCGATGACGAGGGCAACCATCTGGGAGATCCACTCACCACGTGGTTCCGCCACAAGCGCATCGAGACCGACAACACGCACGGCACCGGATGCACGCTCTCGTCCGCCATCGCCTGCGCGCTGGCTCAGGGCATGGATCTTGCCGACGCCGTCAACGCCGGCAAGGCCTACCTAACCGGCGCTCTGGCCGCCGGCTTTGACATGGGCAAAGGCTCCGGCCCCGTCAACCACATGTGGCAGTATTAAGATTCGCAGTCCAAAGCCACCGCAAAGGCGCCCGTCCCCTTTGCGGTGGCTTTGGGTCGCGCTACTCACCAAGCATCTCTTGGAGCTTGGCTACCACGGCATGGCCCAGGCTCTCGTGGCTTTCGGGCATCATGTGCAGATAATCGATATCGCCCGGCTCGGCAAACTCCGCTGCATTCAAAAAGTCGCAGCCAAACTGCTCAGCCACATGTGCGTAGTACTCGCCAAAATGCTCCGAGGCCTCGACGGAACGCTCGTCAAAATCGGTCATATATACATCGGCGATTTGCGGCTTGATCTTGATAGGCGCCATCAGCAGAATGCGCGGACAAGGCGCAGCGTCGGTCCACGGAAACGCGCGGACGGCGCGAATCAGCGCCATGGCGCCACGGGCGATATCGGAAGCTGTCACGTTAAAGACCGTCTTACAGTCGTTGGTGCCCAGCATGATCACAATGGCGTCCAGCGGCTTATGGGCCTCGAGCAGCATCGGAAGTGCGCGGATGCCGTTAAGATTGGTGTCCAGATGGCACATGTCGTCGCGTACCGTCGTGCGGCCGTTGAGGCCTTCTTCAATTACATGCCAGCCCTCGCCTAAGTCACGTTGGGCCACGCCGCACCAGCGCACATCCTGCGCATAGCGCACCGCGGTGCCGTCGCGCATGCCCGCCGGATCGTAACCATAGGTGTTGCTGTCGCCAAAGCATAGAACGTTTTTCATCGTAAGCCCCTCGCTCAGTAAAAAGCCGACGGAAGCAGCCTCTCCCGCCGGCTCGACCCATCTGTCAGCACGTACCAATTACAGGTACTTGCGCCAATCGTCCTCGTCCTCATCATCCTCGGTAGCAGCCTGGGTCTGCTCGGCGGCGCGAGCTGCCGCAGCGCGAGCGGCAACCTGGGCATAGGACTCCTCGTTGCGCTCGGGGAAGTTTGCCAGCACGTGCTCGAACTTGGCAAAATCCTCATCCCAGCGCGTAGAAGGCACGGCAAAGAAGACTTGCTTGACCTTAAAGTCGCCCGACGCGAGCTCCTTGCGGAAGAGCTCGGCCACGGCCTCGGCGTCAAAGCCGTTGTTGTCGCAGCCCCAAGCGCCCAGTACGAGCTTCTCGCGACCCAGCTCGTCGCAGATGGCAAGCACAAAGCGAATGCGGTCGCGCAGGGCGTCCAGCAGAGCATCGTCGCTCACGCGATACTCCTGGCGGGCGCGCTTAACGTTGGGCGCGGCGGCCACGATCACGTCGGCGTATGCATGCACGTGGTTGCGGTCGAAGCGCACCGCAGGCACCACCAGCGCACGGTTGCGGTAAAGCTCGCAGTTGATGTTGCGGCGACGGTTCTCGCCGTACCATTTGCGCTGCTTATCGAGAACGTTGTACAGATACGAATCGGCGCACAGCGTGGCCTCCTGGCCCAGATAGCCCTGGATGTAGCCACCGCCCGGGTTGGTGAACGAGGCAAAGGCGAGCACGGCCATGTCGCAGAACTGCGCATAGCCACGACCGTTGTCCAGGATGGCCTGCGTGGCGGAGGCATCGAGCACGGTGACCTCAGGCAGAACCGGAGCGGGCTCCTCAGCAGGCGCGGACTCAGCTTCGGCGATTTCCTCGGCAGGCTCAGGCGCTGCCTCGGTCTCGGGCGCCGTCTCGGTCTCGGCAGCCTCCGCGCCCTCGACGTCCTCGGCAACCTGTTCTTCGGCGGCCACAGCACTCTGAACCTTGGCCTTCATCGCCGCGACAAAACCGGCAGGCATACCATCGAACTCGCACACGCCGGCAAGCGAACGCTCGATATCCTTGGCGCACGCTTCGGACACAGTTGCCACGTGACGCTCGGCGGCCTTGGCACGGGCCTCGCGCTTGGGATTGGGCTGACCCGCTCGGTTGGACCTGCGGTTACGGTTCCTGTTGTCGACGTCTGCCATAAGTGGTCACCTTTCTCGGTCTCTGCCGCTATCGGCTTTTCCCATCCATGATACCCCGCCGCGTACAAAAAAGACGGCCCCGAAGGACCGCCTTTCGCATCGATTTGCACGTACGGCAAGCACCGCCGCAATTCGCCACTAGTCGCGACGGCCGAGGATGTTCAGAATGCGCAGGAACACGTTGATAATATCCACGAACAGATTGGACGCCATGAGCACGGCGTTGGGCAGCGTAGGCGGCACCGTCGTGGCAACATAGGTGTCGTAGCCAATAAAGCCGGCGAACACCACGATCACGATCAGATCGGTGATGGTCTGTGAGACGCCCATGAACATCAGCACGATCTCAACCAGAATAGTAGCGAGCAGAATGCCAAAACCGATGCCATATACGCGCTGGAAAAACTTGGGGAACGTCACGCCCAAGGCGCCAAAGACAAAGGTGATGGCGGCCGTGGCGATAAAGGCAGTGTTGATGGTGGGCAGGTCGTAGTTGGCAAGGCCAAACGACGCGGTCAGGCCAAAGGTGCTCGCAAAGATTACGTAGCCCACAAGGGACAGGCCCACGGACTGCTTGCTGGCGGCGGCCGACATCATGACCATGCCGACGATGGTCAAAATAAACGAGCCAAAAACCAGCGGTAGGGCAGCCCCGCTCATCATCATGCGCGCAAACGACATGGTGCTCGTAAAGTAAGCACCGACGCCCATGGCACAAAAGCCCAAGAAGATGAGGGCAGACATGGCAAGATTATACGCACGCGGCGACATCTCCTTGGCACGGCTTGCGCCGGTCTCGATGGGGCCGTTCTGATAGCCCTGAATATCGTTCATAATTTCGTCCTTTCAGAAGCGCCGCGACAGCGCAGTAGCTGACAAGATTCCTGTCATTGTACCCGAATGCCGTACGTCCTTACCTACGGCGCTCGCCCTCGAGCGTGCGATCAAAGGCCCAGACCCACCAACGCATCACGTGTGCCTGCGAGCCGTCCGCCCGCTCGCGCGTCTGGTCCTCCAGATACAACTCGGTCGCGTGCCCGCCAAAACGCACCTTATAGGTTGCCGTACGGATGCCGTGGACCATCAGGCCAAACCCGGTGGTCGAGATAATTTCGTCAATCGTAAAGCAACGACCGTCGACCCAGCAGACGGTGACCGGCACGACCTGTCCGCCCGCGAGGATGCGAGCCACGACGTCCACATACTGCTTGTGCACGCGCCGAGTTTTGCCGTCTGTCTGTCGATATTCCATGCCTCCTATTATCGAACGCATGTTTGCATGTTGTAAAGCGAACAGACTGTGGTTTTGGAGTGTCGTAGTAATCGCACGTGTCCGCATGGCGTGTTAGCAAAAAGAACACCCGCGGTCAACAGGGCTAATATTCAATTTTAGTGCCAAAAAGTTCACTTCTCCCATCAGAACTCGGTAAAGAGACCCGCAGGAGGTGATACGATTTATCATGTTTTTGTAACGTGTCTGCAAACTTCGAGAAAGCCCATATATGGACGTAACGTTCTCAACCTTCCTCGGCCAAATTGTGTCGAACCCAGTCCTTGCCGTCACCGTGATCCTCGCGTTGGGCGCCATCTTCGTCAATGGGTGGACCGACGCGCCCAACGCCATCGCGACCTGCGTCACTACGCGTTGCATGCCCGCCCGCGCCGCCATTCTCATGAGCGCCGCATTCAACTTCCTCGGCGTGCTCATCATGACGCACTTTAACGCGAGCGTCGCCAACACCATCTCACATATCGTCGACTTTGGCGGAAACAGCACCATGGCGCTCGCCTGCCTATGCGCGGCGCTGTTCTCCATCGTCGTCTACGGCGCCACAGCGTCGCGTTTTGGCATCCCCACCTCGCAAAGCCACAGCCTTATCGCCGGCCTGACCGGTGCCGCCATCGCCCTCGGCGGTGCGAGCAGCGTCAACGTCCACGAATGGATGAAGGTCATCTACGGCCTGGCGCTCTCCATCGGCCTGGGCTTTGTCATGGGCTGGGTCCTGTGCAAGCTCGTCTCGATTCTTTTCGCCGCCGCCAACAGGCGACGTGCCAATGTCTTCTTTAAATACGCTCAGATCGCGAGCGCTGCGGCCATGAGCTTTATGCACGGCGCGCAGGATGGACAGAAGTTCATCGGCGTGCTCTTTTTAGGCGTGGCCTTTGCCAGCGGCCAGACGAGCGTCGGCGATGCAGGCATCCCCATCTGGATTATGCTGCTGTGCTCGGCCACTATGGGTATCGGCACCAGCGTGGGCGGCGAGCGCATCATCAAGTCCGTCGGCCAGAGCATGGTCAAGCTCGAAAAGTACCAGGGCTTCTCCGCCGACCTGGCGGGCGCCGCAAACCTGCTGCTTGCCACCCTTACCGGCATCCCCGTGTCCTCCACCCACATCAAGACCTGCGCCATCATGGGCGTCGGTGCCGTCAAGCGCCTTTCGGCCATCAACTTCGGTGTCGTCAAGGACATGATGTTCACCTGGTTCTTCACCTTCCCCGCCTGCGGACTCATCAGCTTTGTCATGGCCAAGCTGTTCATGATGTTCCTCTAGTCAAACCGAACGTCCATCCGGACTGCATTACCTCGCCCGCCCATCTTCACCTCGAAAGGACCACCCATGGCAAAGAAACCCGATTCGTTCTACTTTGACAACTACGTCGCCTGCGCCGACCTAGCCGTCCAGGCCGCAGAGCTGCTCACCAAGATTTTTGAGAACTTTGATCCCGCGCAAATCCACGACATGCTCGAGGAGATGCATGCGATTGAGCATGCGGCCGACAAGAAGCACCATGAGCTCGAGGATGCCCTGCTCACTGCCTTTATCACCCCGCTTGAGCGCGAGGATCTGGACCTGATGAGTTGCGCGCTCGACACTGTGCTTGACCGTATCGAAGGCGTCGTGCAGCGCGTCTACTTCACCAACATCCAGAGCATCCACCCCGATGCCATTGTCATCGCCCACAAGGTGACCGACGCCTGCCGCGCCATGAAGGACCTGATGGTCGAGCTGCCCAACTACCGCAAGTCCAAGACCCTGCGCGAGCTCGTCATCCAGATCAACACCATCGAATCCGAGGCCGACGAGCTCTACATCAACGCCATGCGCAACCTGCACGTCAATGGCAAGGATCCGCTTGAGGTCATCGCTTGGCGTGACGTGTACGCCTTCTTGGAGTACTGCGCCGACTGCTGCGAGAATGTGGCCGATGTTGTGGATTCGATTGTCATGAAGAACAGTTAATTGGGGGTACGTATCCCACCGGTCGCGGGCCCGACCACTAATACCTTTTTCACTCCGGCTGCAAGCAGAGTCGTTCAAAAGGTATTAGTGGTCGGGCCCGCTCCCTTACGTACCACCATTGGGAACTTTGGCTGAGGGGTTGAGCGTGGTGGGGCCTTTGCTGTGATGGCCCTTGATTGCTCGGGGTTTTACTTTGGTATTCGATGAGCGATTGGCTGATTGCTGCTTTGGGTACTGTTTGGGTTACTTTGGGTTTGTTTGATTTTTAATTGTTGGAGGGCTTGTATGTCTTATTTGGATCTGGCTCGGGCTCGGTATTCTTGTCGTGAGTTTGAAGATCGGGCTGTGGAGCAGGGTGTGGTGGATGCCATTGTTGAGGCTGGGCGTATTGCTCCTTCTGCTTGTAATAACCATCCAACCCGTGTGATGGTGTTGGATACGCCTGAGCTTCTGGAGAAGGCTGCTGCTTGTCAGCCTCGGTTTGCTCGTGATGGGTCTATCTTTGGCGCTCCGCTTATCTTCCTTATTTGCAGCGTTACCGATGATGCTTGGGTGCGCCCGTATGATCAGATGAATTCCAGCGAAATCGATACATCCATCGTTTGCGATCAGATGATGATGGAGGCCACCGAGCAGGGCCTGGGAACGTGCTGGGTATGCCATTTTAAGCCAGAGGTGGCACAGGAGCAGTTCAATCTGCCCAAGGGCGTCTATCCCTATCACATGCTCGTCTGTGGATATCCTGCCGACCACATCGCCGATCCCGAGCATCGCGAGGCCCGTACCATTCCCCTCTCCGACTTCCTCCTCAAGTAGGTTTTGGGACATGCCTTAAAACCTACCCTTGACCGCTCACCCGTTCGCCGAGTTCTGCGCCATTATGTGCAGGGCTCGGTTTTTTATGTTACGCACTCCGGCACAGTCATAAAAAAGGACCCGCAAGCTGCGGGTCCTTTCTAGGCACTAAATTGTAGGCCGAATGTTAGTCCAGGTCGTCGGCAGCAAAGTTGTCGATCGGGGCGAAGGGATCGGCCACGGGGACAACCGGGTCAGCGACGGGCAGCGGCTCGGCGGGAACAGTCACTGCAGGAGAAGCGGCAGAACCGACCGGCGTGGAGGCCATCAGATCGGTCGGGAAGGAATTCTGGGCATCGTCCATGAAGTGCTGGATGAGCTTGAGATACTCGGCCTTGAACTCCTCACGGGAAGCCTTGAGACGATCGATCTCCTCGAGCTCGGCCTGCTTCTCGGTCAGAGCCTGGCGGATAACCTCGCGGGCCTTGGCGTCAGCCTCGTTGCGGATACGCTCAGCGTTCTCGTTGGCATCGTTGACGATGGTCTCAGCGGTCTGCTGGGCAGCGATCAGGGCAGCGGAAATCTGGCGCTCCTGAGCGGAGAAGTCAGGGGCGGGAGCAGCCACGGGGGCGGCAGGAACGGCCTGGGCGGTGGCATCCTGAGCCTGGGCAAGCTGAGCCTGCGCATCGGCAAGCTGCTGCTCGGTAGCAGTCAGACGACCCTTAAGGTCGACGATCTTAGCGAGCATAGCGTCAACCTCGGAGGACAGCGTCTCCAAGAAGACGTCGACCTCAGCAGGATCGTAGCCACGCTTGGCCTCAGAGAAAGTCTGAGCCTGGATGTCTGCAGGGGTAATAGCCATAACAAGTCTCCTTTTTCATCGCCTCGGCGCTACACGCCCGACGTAAGTTACTAAGTCAGTTCTACACGAGTATACCTATAAGAAGCTGCAGAACCAGCCTCTGCACCAACTGCAACGCAATAATCGCAACGACCGGCGAAAAATCGATACCGCCCATCGGCGGGATGAAACGACGGAACAGGTTGAGCCACGGACCGCACACGCTATCAAGCACCGCGGCAATATCCTGAAGCAAACCACCCTGCTTCATGGGAATCCACGTCATAAAGCAGTAGACGACAATGAGCGTGGAATAGAAGTTGAACAGCGTGTTGACCAGCTGGACGATAGTGTAGATGTTGATGGGAATCTCCTCGTCTTGTCTTTACTTAAGGTAGCCGTCGGCACGAAGCTTCTTGAGATCGGAATCTTTGACCTCGCAACCGGCGGGCAGCACCATGAACACGCGGTCGCCCACCTCCTTGACCGTGGCACCCAGACCGCAGGCAAAGCCGTAAGAGAAGTCCAAGACGCGCTTGGCAACTTCGGTGCGTACGCCCACAAAAATCAGTGCGACAGGCTGCTTGGTGCGAACGCGGCGCACCACGGTCTCCACGTCGTCATAGCTCTCGGGGCGCAGGACATAGGCCGGCAGCTGCGGCGTGGCGTTGATGATATTGCTCGCATAGGCCGAGGCATCGCTCGGTGCAGGCGCGGGTGCAGCGGCGGCACGGGCGCGGGTATTCTCGGCGTAGCTCGACGGCGTGTCATAGGCACCAGGACGATAACCGCTCGCAACACTGTCCTGCGAGCGCGAAGGCGGGTTATACGTCGTGGCATGGCGGGAGTCATCGCCGACCAGCTGACCGGAGCGCGTATACACGGCAACCGACTCAGCTTCACCGCGGCGCGTCTGGCCAAGCAGGCCGTTGCTCGGCTCGTCTTGGGTGTAGAAGCCCTCGCCCGAAGCACCACTGTAGCCGTTGTTCTGATAGCCATCGTCGTAGCCGTCATCGTAGCCGTAGTCGTCGTCCTGGCCATAACCCTGGTCGTAACCCTGCTGGCCGCCCAGGTGCATCTTATTTTTAATCTCGTCAAGGAAGCCCATGGTTGTGTCCTCTCGCGGTTTAGTGCAGGCGCCCCGATAATCAGTGCGCACTTCAGAGCCTTATTTTACTGCAAACTCCGGGCTAAATACTACCCTGCCCAGGCGAACGAGCGTAGAGCCCTCCTCAAGGGCAGACTCAAAGTCCTCGCTCATACCGCAGGAAAGCTCAGGCAGGTTCAAATCGGGATGCGCCGCCTCCAGCTCATCCCTCAGCTCACGAAGCCCCGCAAAGGTGCGGCGTGCCACATCCTTATTCCCCCGGGGCGCCATAGTCATAAGCCCCTGTACGCAAATTCCCTCAAGTTCTGCAAGCTCACCCGCGGCGGCGCGAATCTCATCGGGTGAAAAGCCTCCCTTCGACTCCTCACCACTCACATTGACCTCAATGAGCACACGCTGGGGGCCGACGAGCTCGCCTGCCTCAATCTTGCGAACAGCACGGCTCGAGATCGCCTGCGCCAGATGCAGCGAACCCACCGAGTGAATCAGCTCGGCTGAGCCCAGCACCGCATTGATCTTATTGGTCTGCAGGTTGCCGATCATATCGAAGCGCACCTCGGGCAGCTCCGGATGCTCCGCCAGACCCGTGAGCTTGCGAACCAGCTCCTGCGGGCGGTTCTCGGCAAAATGGCGATACCCCGCCTGGATGGCGGCAACGGTCTCATCGACACCAACGGTCTTGGACACGGCAATGAGGCTCGCGGCGTCGTGGGGACGGCCCGCGCGATCGAGCGCCGCATAAAAACGTTCCAGAATCTGCTCGCGGCGAGCGCGCATCAAGTCCAAATAGTTATCCATTGCCAATCGCCTCCGCTGACAGCCAAACAAGTAGTCCCATGCTAACGCAAGAGCGCGGCCCCGCATGTGCAAGGCCGCGCTCACTTAGGTATTTACAATCTTTCGACGAACGGGGTTACTTACTCCTCGTCGTCCTCGCCATCGTCCTCATCCTCAAGATGATCGAGCAGGTAGCGAAGACCCCCGCTGACCTCGTTAACGGGCACCTTGGCAACGTAGCGTGCATCGACGGCGGGCCTCATGATAACACCCTCGCCCGAAGGCACGCGCATGCTCTCGAGCTCATCCTCATCAGTGCAGGCGATATCACCGGCAGTCATACGCTGTCCGGTCAACAGGAAGGTCAGACGGCAGGCGGCATCGATGGAAATCGAGGCGATGCGATCGAGATAGCGCGATACCATGATGGCGCGGCGCAGGTCGTCATAGTTGCTGTCGTCGTCCATAAAATCGCCCGTGTCCATGCGGTTAAAGGTGCGGAAGAACTTCTCGTAGGCGGCGTGCACTGGCTCGTCCTCGACGGCCAAGTTGCAGATGATGGACATGTCGTTGGTGACGAGCGCAGAAAGCGAAGAGCCCAGTACCTGGTAGACGGCCTCAGCCTCGGCCTCGACCGTGCCGACAAGCTCCTTGGGCAGCGAGATGTCGGCCTTGATCATATGACGCGTGGCGCGGCAAATCTGGCGAACCTTATCGGTCATGCGCTGCAGGTTAAAGTCGACGTAGATGATCGTCTGCAGCAAGCGGAAGTCGGAGGCGACCGGTGACTGCGTGGCAATCAGGTTGTAGCAGACGGCCTCCAGGTTGGCGCAGCGTGCGTCAATCGAAAGCGTGCGCTTCTTGGTCTTGGTGGCGAGCTTGCGGTCGTCGGTCACATAGGCCTTCACGGCATCGTGGAGGGCCAGATCGACGGCCTCGTAGATGCTCAGCATCTCGTGGCGGGCCTCGATGAGCTGACGGGAAAACAGTTTGCGCATGGTTCACTCCAATCAGTTGGGTGCGGTCATGCCGCCCGCACAGTGAATACGCACCGGACCAGGTCCGATCGACTTGGGACTAGTCGCATCGATCAGCCAAAGCGGCCGGTGATATAGTCTTCCGTCCGCGAGTCCACCGGGCTGGTAAAGATCGCGTCGGTTTGACCATACTCGATAAGCGTGGCGGGCTCGCCGGCAACTTCCTGCAAGAAGAACGCAGTGTAGTCACTGATACGAGCTGCCTGCTGCATTGAATGCGTGACGATGATAATCGTCATCTCGGGCGCCAGCTCGGCCATCAGATCCTCGACCTTAGAGACGGACGTGGGGTCGATGGCGGAGCAGGGCTCGTCCATCAGAAGGACATCGGGTTGCACCGCAAGCACGCGCGCGATGCACAGACGCTGCTGCTGACCGCCCGAGAGCGCCAAACCATCCTTGTTGAGCTGATTGGATACCTCTTTCCAGAGGTTGGCGCGCTTGAGCGATTCTTCCACGATGTCATCGAGGTCACTTTTGCTAGTCACGCCCTGCAGACGAGGGCCAAAGGCGACATTCTCGTAGATGGATTTAGGAAACGGGTTGGGCTGCTGAAAGATCATGCCCACGCGACGACGGAGATCGACCGGGTCGACACCCTCGGCATAGATATCGTTGCCGTCGAGCGTCATGGTGCCCTCGACGCGCGTACCCTCGATCAGGTCATTCATGCGGTTGATGCAGCGCAAAAACGTCGATTTGCCGCAGCCCGAAGGGCCAATAAACGAGGTGATGGCGTTTTTGGCGATGTTGAGGTCAAGCCCCGTCAGCGCATGAAAGTCACCGTACCAAAAGTTGAAATCCTTGGCCGTAATGGCCGCTTGCTCCAACGTGGGAGCGGACTGATAAACGGACATGGGACTCCTTAACTAGCGACGCTTGCGCGACAGGAAGCGCGCAAACAGGTTGAAGGCCAAAATGATCACCATCAGCAAGAGCGCGGTGCCGTAGGCTGCGTTCATGTTGATGCCGTCGTTGGCAAGCAGGTACAGATGGACCGTCATGGGGCGGCCGGAATCGAGCGGCGAAATAGGTAGATTGATGGCTTGGCCCATGGTGTAGAGCACCACCGCGGTCTCGCCAATGGCACGGCCGATGGCGAGGACGATGCCCGTGGCAATACGGCCAAAGGCAGAAGGAAGCACGATCTTGGAGACAACCTGCCACTTGGTGGCGCCCAGGCCGTACGCGCCCCAACGGATATAGCGCGGAACGGCGCGAATGGCCTCTTCGGTGGTGCGCATGACGATGGGAAGCATCAAGAGCGCGAGCGCCAGAGCGGCCGAGACCATCGAAAGGCCCAGACCCATGGCCTCGACAAACAAGGCGTAGCCAAACAGGCCCATAACGATGGAGGGCACCGAGGCCAAAGCGTCAGCAGCGTAGCGAATGAGCTCGACGACCTTGCCCTGCTTGGCGTACTCGGCCAGATAGACGGCTGCCAGCACAGCGATCGGCGTGCAGATAAGCATGGCGAGCGCCGTCACGTAGACGGTCGAGACGATCGTGGGCCAAATACCGCCCTCGGCGTTGACGCCCTGGGGCCAACCGAAGATAAAGTCGAGCGAGATGTGTGGCAGGCCGTTGATGACCACGTAGGCGATGATAGCGACCAGCACCAGCGTGGTGATGTATGCCGCGGCACGGAACACGCCAAGCATGATCTTGTTGGACAGGTCCTTGTTGATGCGGCCCTTCTTGCCGTGGGAAAGGGCACGCTTGATGCGCTCGCGCGACGAGGTCGTATTGACCGTCGCGTCAACGGAATCGGACATAGCCTACCCCCTCTTCTTCTTGGAAATCAGACGGACGATGCCCACCAGCGTGGCGGAGATGATAAACAGGACCACGCCCATGCCGAACAGCGCCGAGCGATGCAGACCCGAGGAATAGCTCATGTCGAGCGCGATCTGACTCGTGAGCGTCGAGATGGGGCTCGCGATGCTGTCGGGAATAACCGGGGCGTTACCCACGACCATGAGCACGGCCATGGTCTCTCCGATGGCACGGCCCATACCCAGCACGATGGCATCCACGATACCCAGCTTAGCGGCAGGTAGCACGACCTTATAGATGGTCTGCCACTTAGTAGCACCCATGGCATACGATGCCTCGCGAATACCCATGGGAATGGAATTGAGGGCATCGATGGTAAGCGTAGTGATGGTAGGGACGATCATGATGGCGAGCACGAACCACGCCGTCAGCGCACCAAAACCAAGACCACCGGTCAGTTGCGCGATAAACGGACGGATAATGATCATGCCAAAGAAACCATAGATGATAGAAGGGATGCCGGCCAACAGGTCAACGGCAGGGCTGATGAGCTTGCGCACGCGCTTGCCGGCGATCTCGACCAGGTACACGGCCGTACCCACACCTAGCGGCACGCCCATGGCGAGCGCACCGACGGTCACCAGACCTGAGCCGGCAAGCAGCGACATGATGCCGTAGTGGCCCTCAGAGGGCGCCCACGTAAAGCTAAAGAAGTCCGCCAGACCGATGCCAGTAAAGACGGGCAGCGCCGAGTACGTGGTAAAGACAAAAATCAGGATGACGGTAACGACCGCCAAGAACGCGCAGGCAAAGAAGATCCACTTCAGCGCCTTCTCCTTGATATAAGTACTGCGCGATACGAGCGCCAGCTCGCGCTTCTTGGGCGCCTGAACATTCTGCTCAGTCTGGGAGTTTTCCTGTGCTTCCATGCTACTCACTCCCCTTCTCGTCGTTGGTGACGGGGATAAAGCCCGCCTCGCGAATCTGCTTGTCCATCTTTTCGGACGTCACGTAGTCGATGTAATCCTGCGCCTGCTGCGAAGGCGCACCCTTCACAAAGAAGTAAAGGTCGCGTGAGATGGGATAGCCGCCGCTCGCGACCGTCTTCTCGGACGCCTCAACATGATTGACCGAGACGGCCTTGACCGAGGTCTTGGCGTTGAGGCTATCGACGAAGCCCAGCGAAATGTAGCCAATGGCACCGCGCGAACGAGATACCACGTCGCGCACCTGGCCCGTGCCCGAAAGAACGGCCGAGCGGCGATCGAACGGCGTGCCGTCCATCACGATGGTACGAAAGGCCTCACGCGTGCCGGACGCCTCATCTCGGTTGATAACCTGAATCCTCAGGTCCTCGCCACCGACCTCTTTCCAATTGGTAATCTTGCCGGCGTAGATATCGCGGAGCTGCTCGGTCGAGAGGTTATCGACGGGGTTGTCGTCGTTCACGATGACCGCAATACCGTCGTGGGCAATGACGATGGGAGTCAGGCCCAGATCCTGTTCGTCGGCATTGAGTCCACGGGAGGAGCTGGCGATATCGGCCGTGCCGGCGCTGACGGCCTCGATGCCTGCGGAAGAACCCAAACCGGAAACGAGCACGTCGATGCCGGTCTCCTCCTTAAAGCCCTCGGCCGCAATCTCGGCGATAGGAAGGCAGGTCGTGGAGCCGGCCACGGTAATGGAAGAGGTCGAAGATCCCGAAGAACAGGCGCACAGCGTAAGCGTAAGCACAGCAGCGCTCAGGACCGATACGATCTTTCTCATAGCATCACGCCGATCGCAGCATGGCGCCCACAGGTGCCGTTCTCGTTACGGTAGGAATAAAAGCGGTCGTTCTGACGCACAGTCGAAAGCTGGGTATCCACGATATTATCCGCGTCGACACCGACATCTACCAGCGCCTCGCAAATGGCAGCGGAAAGATTGAGCATGCGAGAGGTGCTCGCATCGATGCACGAGAACTCGGCGGCAAAGCGATCCATGAGTTCCTGGGATACCTCATATTCGTCACCCAAGATATGGGGGCCGATATAGGCGGAAACGTCGCTCGCATCGCAGCCGGCAGCATCGCAAAGCGCCTGGCACGCCTTGGCAGAAATACGTGCAATCGTGCCCTTCCAACCGGAGTGCACCACGGCAAATCCGCCAGGGGCCACCAGCACCACGGGAACGCAGTCGGCAAAGCAGAGCAGCACGGGCACGTTATGCGCCGTACAGACGATGGCATCGCAGCCCTCGGCAATCTGCTCGCGGACGTCCTCAAGGTCATCGGCGCCGTTCGAGGTCACCGCAACGATATGGTCACCATGGACCTGATTGGGAACGAGCAAGTTGTGCTCGCACTCGGCGGCACCCATAGCCTCGAGCACGCGACGACGATTTTCTTGAACAGCAAAGGGGTCATCGCCAACATGCGAGCCCAAATTGAGTGAGGAGTACGCATCTTCGGAAACACCACCGGCGCGCTCGGTGAAGGCAAAGCGAACATCGGATGTCGCGCCTTCCACCAACGTAACTCCATCATGGTCGACACGCGAAACGTTGTCCGCACGTGCTGCCATACTAAAGCCTCCTAATAACACAAGTACCGCGGCATCGCCGCTACAGCCCGCGTTTATACGGCTGTCATACTTCTCTAAAAGGATACCTGCTGCACTGGAGGCAATCGTAAAGGGAACGTAAAGAGATTGGAGGTTCTAGTTTACAAAGTCGAAATCAGAACCACCCTTAAAAAGGGTGGTTTGCTCTTAGGGTATAACCCACG
>NZ_QSSH01000024.1 GCF_003438495.1 Collinsella sp. TF05-9AC | reverse complement strand
AACGATATGGCACCGTGGGGACACATGTATGTCAATCCTGGTCTAACAGAGCCAAAAATAAAGCCCCAAGCGCTAAAAGTGTTCGCCCGGTGGCAAACCCACACCTCACACAGGGCTGATAAATCGTTTTAGCAAGAACCAAATCGACCTGGTTTTCGGAAGTATGCGGCAAATTCTGGAACCTCCGAGCACACCCTGTTTTTTCGCAACAAAATGCCTGATAAACTAGCCTCAAAAGCCAGGTCCGCTCATAGGGTTCAGATTTTGCCGCATACTTCCGGATTGACGCTGGCATCACTCGCTTCAAAGAGATGATTTCGGCCAGGAGGGCATTATGGACCTGACGCTTTGTGGGCAATCCGCCTTTAACTACTACCGCATCTCGCCGCAGGTATTAGGCCTTTACCCCGCCATTAGCCTTGGCAATATGGATCGCAGATGTTGTGGCCTCGGAAGTCATGCAGTTGTAAAAGACCTGCTTCACGCACCACTTCACAGGCTTGTATTCACTCGGGCACAATCCGGGTCGCGAAGCCTGTTTAAATCGCACCTCCTGACCCAAGAACCACCTCCGGGGTCGTTTAGGCAGACTGAACATGGGTTTGATGTCACGTCACCGGAGTTCACGCTGCTCAGCCTTGCCACGCAGGTCTCACGCAACCAGTTACTCATGGCGTGCTACGAGATGTGCGGCTCCTTTGCAGTGTTTAAGCCCTGCGAGCGAACGCAACAACAACTCGATGAAGCTATTTCGCTTAAGTTCATTCCACCCAACTGCGGCTGGGAGCGAGTTAACGACACCAAGGGCAATGACACCAACTTGTGGAAGCGCACGCCGCTTCTTACCGCAACGGATGTCGCCGCGTTCGCCAAGCAAGCCGCAGGCCTGCGCGGCGTCAAACAACTGCGCTGGGCGGCCGAGCACATGACGGGGCAGGCCGCCTCGCCCTTCGAAGTACAGACCTCCATGCTTATCTCGCTCCCCCGCGACGAGGGCGGCCAGGGCATCGAGATCGCCAACAACGCGCGCATCCCGCTCAGTGAAGCCGCACGTTCGCTGTATGACAAAACCTGCTGCTACGCCGATATCCTCATCGAAAGCGCCACCGACAGCATGGGCGTCATTCTGGAATGCCAAGGCCGCTCTGCCCACGACAGCGATGCCGCGAGCCTCTCCGATGCCGAGCGCGCCACCGCACTCACAAGCATGGGCTACGACGTCATCCAAATTACCTATGACCAGATCAAGGAGAAGAAGAGCTTCGACCACATAGCCGAGCTCATCCATAAAAAGGCCGGGCTTCCCCACATCCCAAAGACCAAACAGGAACGCATTGCCGAAGATACCTTACGGCAAGGGCTACTTGTCGATTGGGTTGAGCTATTCACTGCCGGGCCGGCCAGCTAGCAGCTAGCAATCAGGGGCAGCGCAGGCACATCGGGCGATTCGACACGGGCGGCAAAACCCGCCTCGGTCAGCTCGATGACCTCGGTAAACGTCGCATCGAAAAACTCCTCGGTTAGCAGGCGATACGGCGGATGATCGGGCTCACCGGGGTTTTCGCGCACGATCTCGTGCATAACGCCAATGGTCTTGAGCACATATTCTTTATGGATGGGATACTGCCCAAAACGTGCCGCAGCGGTATACAGGCGATCGGTCGCACGCGGGATGGAAACAATGCCGAGCGTCTTGCCAAACCAGTCAAAGTCGCCTTGCTTTTTAATGCGGAACTCCTCGCACGGCTTGCCGCCGTGCGCCTCCAGGTACTGATTCACGCGCGTATTCCATACGGTATCGGCCACCAGATGCGACCAGACACCCAGTGTCAAATCGAGCAACGACTGCGCCACGTCATCGGGCGCGAGCGAAAGCTCGCTAGCACCGGGACCGGCAACCGGCTCGGCATCCTTGTAGCGTTGGGGATAATGTACCCGATTGAGTCGCTCGCGCTCCTCGACAATCGAGGTCGCGGCAGCCGGCGTACCAACAGGCGCCCCTTTGAGCAGCGGTGCCACATGGGTATCCCAGAACTCATGCTCACGAGGCTTAGGGATAGGCTCGGGCTTTGCAAAGTGCGTAATGCGGTACGGGAAGGGATCGGCGATGCCAGGGACCATATAGCCCACGAAGATATCCGGAACCACGCAGCCAAACAAAAAGGCATTGCGGTCGCGCACGCTATTGGCAAGCGCACCGGTGCGCTCCAGCAAACGCTCCGTCTGAGCGATATGAATGTTCCAGCTTGGCATAGCCACCCCCATAAAAAACCTGGATAACTATACCATCACGGCAAAGCCGCGCGGGCGGCTACGCACGCTCTACGCAGCAACTAGTCCGTAGCACCGCTTTCGGTTCCATACGACGGCGAAGGCGCCTCGATCACATGGTGATATCGATCGATATAGATTGCACGGGCACCCAGGCGTCGCACCAAATCCTGGTGATGTGTGCTCATCAAGACCGTCTTACCCGCCGCGACGTAGGCCAGCAAGAAGTTGACCACAATGTCGCATGAATCCTCGTCGAGCCCATTGGTAGGCTCGTCGAGGACCAAGATATCCGGGTTCATCGACACCACCGCAGCCAGCGCAACGCGCTTCTTTTGCCCGCCCGAAAGCTGATAGGGCGAAGCATCGACCAGGTCGGCAACTTGAAACAGCTCCAGGGCATCGCGCACGCGACGGTCGAGCTCGCCCGCTGGCAGCCCCATTTGAGCCGGACCAAAAGCAACTTCCTCGCCCACCGTAGCGCAGAACAGCTGAGCATCAGCATTTTGAAACACAAAACCTACGCGCTGATGAAAACGCTGAGCGGCCGCGGAATCCTTGAGATACGCTGCGTCAACCACGCGTCCATCAAACAGATACGTGCCAGCATCCGCGAGCTCAAGGCCATTGATGAGCCTCATGATCGTGGTCTTGCCGCAGCCGTTGGGGCCGAGCAGCGCAACGAGCTCCCCGCGGTCCACCTGCAGCGATACGCCGTCGACCACCGTATGACCCGTATAGGAGAACACCACGTCGCGCAGCTCGATGAGCGGCGCGACCTCGGCGCCGCCCGCACCGTTCGTGCCCGCCGCACTATTCATATCGATCGTCAAAACGTCGCCCTTCCCCATTTGCATCCCCAGTCGAAACCAGCAGCGCCTACAGCACGGCGCACAACACTGCCAGCAGCGCCACGCCGGCCGCATAGACCGCATCGCGCCAGCCAAACCCGGCGCGCGCGGGCGCCGGATACACACCGGCAAAGCCGCGGCAAAGCATAGCCTCGTCCATCGCGCGGCTGCATTCCATCGCCTTGATAAACGTCATGCCCATGATACCCGCCAGCGAGTCGGTGCGCGAAAAACCCGCAGGCGCAGAACCGACGCTGCGCAGCATGACCGATTCGCACAGATTGTGCGCCGTGCGTCCCAGCACCTCGATATGCTTGAGTGCCATATCAAAGGTAAAGATGACCTCGTCGGGCAGGTGCAGCATTTTGAGCGCCGCCGACATGCGGCTCCAGGTAAGCGTCCACGAAACGCCCAGCACCAGCGACACATTAATGAAGGTCTTGAGCGCGATCTTGAGCATGGCGCCCGTGGCAGACGCGCCCAGCAGCAGGGCAGGCAATGCCAGAACCACCGCAAGCCCCGTGGCGCCGAGCGCCGGTACAATGGTCGCACGCAGCCCGCGTGCGGGGCGCACCGCGACCAGCACCAGCGCGATAGCCGCCATCAACATGAGGTACAGCGGGCTCTGCGTCAGACACACGCACAGGACGCAGACGAACATCCCCACCAGGCGCACCGGAGCCGAAACGCAAGAAAGGGCGCGGTCGACCATCGACCCGCCCTCGTGCGCGCCTCCACCCAGGCGAACCCGCTCAAGCAGGCTCGCCAGGTGCAAGACGTTCTTTTGCATCACACGATGCCGAGCCCCCGCGGGCTCGTATCGCTCCTCGGCCGCAAGCCAGCTAGGCAGCTTGACCATCTGCATGCGCTCAGTTTTCCTTGACCGTAAGCGAGATCAAGCGGAATGCGATGGTGAGCACCGCCACGCCAATTACGCCCGAGAGGATATACATGGCAGCCTGGCCGGCAAAGCCAAGACCCTGCTCCTCGGAATAGGCCTGCAGGTAATCACCCGTAGGCAGAGCGTCGGCAAAGGTCGGGGTATCAAGGCCGACCGAAGCCTGCAGGCTGTCGTCGCCAGCCTCCTGAACGGCGGTCGCGGCGCCCTCGGCGTCCCACTCACCCCAGGCGTCACCCGTGGCCAGCAGGCCCAGCGGCGTGGCCACGACAAGCACGGCGATCAGGATGAGCGTGGGGACCAGCGAGGTCTTCTTAGCAGCAGCGCCCTCGGCAGCAAGCTGGCCATCGACGGCCTCGGGCCCGACGATAATGCTCGGCGCCGTCTTCTTAATGAAACCGTAGATGGCGGCCGTCGCCACGCCCTCGATCACGCCGGCAACCAGCATATGCGGGATCAACATGGCCGGAATAGCCACGGACAGCGGGAAGGGGCAGTACAGCGGCGCGCCCGAGGCGTTGGTAAAGAGCATCGGCTGAATACCAAACTCGATTGCCGCGCACAGGGCCGCCAGGCACAGGCCAACCCAGCCGCTCACGATGGCAGAAACCGAGGTGCCCCAGCTCTTGTCGTGCAGACGGCTGTTGAGCGCACGGAACACGATAGCAGCGACAAACGGCAGCACAAAGGCCATGTTAAAGCAGTTGGCGCCAAACGACAGAACGCCGCCGTCGCCAAACAGAAGCGCCTGCAATGCCAGCGCGACCGAAACCGCAATGGCAGCAGCCTCGGGGCCCAGCAGCAGCGCGATGAGCGCGCCGCCGACGGCGTGACCCGTGGTGCCGCCAGGTAGCGGCACGTTGAACATCATGAGCAGGAAGGAGAACGCGGCGCAGATGCCCAGGAAAGCCATGTGCTCGCGATCGAGCGTGGCGCGCACCTTTTTGATGCAATAAACCCAAACGGGCACCATCGCCACCGCCATAACGGCATCGGTCTGCGGGGACAGGTAGTTATCTGGAATGTGCATATACGCCTCCCGGTTATCGACGCACAGAATTGCAACGCCGCTTGAATCACCTTGTCAGTGTTACGCATTGTCAGATTCGTAACACGCCGCGGGCTATCATAGCAAAACGGCGCACTGCCGACAAAGCAGCACGCCGTTATGTAATGCGCGTGTCATATATGAAGGCTCAACGGTGCCTTATACCGAAAACAGCAGTCACGTAAGACTCGGCGGCAGCCGACGCTGGCCTATATCCAGCGCAGGACCTAGCCGCGGACCTCGCCGTTTACGCCCTTGCACACCTTGGTGACGATCTTCTGGTGCGCCTTCTCGACCTCTTCGCTGGTGAGCGTGTGGTCGTCGGAGCGATACGTAAGCGCAAAGGCCATGGACTTCTTGCCCGCTCCGATGCGGATGGGATCGCGGTAGACGTCGAACAGGCGCACGCCCTCGAGCAGCTTGCCGCCGGCGCTGGTAATACGGCGCTCAAGATCCTCGCAGGTCACAGCGTTGTCGACCACAATGGCAAGGTCGTGCTCAACGGCCGGATACTGCGAGAACTCACGGTAGTTCTCCTGATTGCGGGCGCCCTTGATCAGCTTGTCCAGATCGAGCTCAAAGGCAACGACGACCTCATCGATGCCCATCGCCTCGCGCGCCTCGGGGTGAATCTCGCCGACCCAGCCCAGCACGGTACCGCCGGACAGAACCTCGGCCGCACGACCCGGCTGCAAGAAAGCGTAGCCCTCGCCCTCGACGGGACGGAAGCGAACCTTCTCGATGCGCAGCTGGGCGAGCAACTCCTCGACGATGCCCTTGCCAAAGAAGAAACGCAGCTTACGGTACTTCATGCTCCAAGACTGCTCGCTCCACTGGCCCGAGAGCACACCCGCGACGGACTTGGTCTCCTTGGGCAGGCTGGCGTTCTCGCGGCCATGGAACAGGCTGCCGACCTCGTACAGGTGCACGTTAGGCGTGCCGTGGGCCTCGTTATAGGCAACGGACTGCAGCAGGCCCGGCAGCAGCGAACGACGCATCTCGGTCTGCTCAGCCACCAGCGGGTTCATAAGCACCACGGGGCAACCGCGGCCCTCGGTGGACATGCCGATCTTCTCCAGGTCGCCCGGGGCGGCAAAACCAAAGGTCGTGGTCTCGTTGAGGCCACAGGCACGCAGGATCTCGCCGACCTTGCGGGTGAGCTTCTGCTCGCGGGTCAGGCCGCCGATGTGGTTCTTGGCGGCCGGGATGGTCGCCGTCACGCGGCCCATGCCCCATAGGCGCAGGACCTCCTCGATCAGGTCAATCTCGCGCGGCAGATCGGGACGGAAGCTCGGCGGGGTAACCATAAAGTCCTCGCCGTCGCGCTCGACGGTGCAGCCCAGACGGGTAAGCGAACGCTCGATAAAGTCGGGCTCGATGTCGGCACCGCAAATGGCGTGCACGCGGGCCAGGCGCAGCTTAATGCTGTCGATGGTCTTGGGCGCGGGGAAAACGTCGACATAACCGGGAGCAACCTCGCCGCCGGCAATCTCCTCGATGAGCGCGCAGGTAACGTTGGCGACATCCACGCAGCCGGTCTCATCGACCTGGCGCTCAAAGCGAATGGAGGCGTCGGAGATCAGCGACAGATCGCGGCTGGTGTGCGAGGTGCGACCGGCGTTGAAGCAGGCGCTCTCGACCATCACGTCGACAGTGTCGTCCTCGATCTCGGAATCCATGCCGCCCATAACGCCGGCCAACGCCACGGGGCGCTCGCCGTCGGTGATAAGGCCCATGCCGGCGTCGAGCACGCGCTCCTCGCCGTCGAGCGTCGTGAACTTCTCATCCTGCTGGGCGGCGCGAACCACCACGCGACGGTGGCCATCGCGCTCGGCAAAGGTGTCCAGATCGAAGGCGTGCAGCGGCTGACCGGTGAGCATCATCACATAGTTGGTGATGTCGACGATGTTGTTGTGCGGGCGCACGCCCAGGGCGTTAAGGCGCTTGACCATCCAGTCGGGCGACGGGCCGACCTTCACGTTGCGCACGATGCGGGCGACATAGCGGTCGCACAGGCCCTCGTCGGCGATCTCGACCGAAAGCTCGTCGTCGGTCGCGCGGCCGGTCTCCGCCTTGATAGCGGGCAGCTCAACGTGGAAATCGCGGTCGAAGATGGCGCCGGTCTCGCGGGCCATGCCGATCATGGACAGGCAATCGGGACGGTTGGGCGTGATCTCGCAGTCGAGCACGGTGTCGCTCGAGCCCACGTACTCGGCAAACGGCATGCCGCAGGGCGTATCTTCGGGCAGGATCATAATGCCGGAGTGGTCGCCGCCCAGGCCGAGCTCGCGCGCGGAGCAGTTCATGCCCATGGACACGACGCCGCGAAGCTTGCTCTTCTTGATCTTGACGTCGCCGGGCAGAACCGCGCCGATCATGGCCGTGACGATGTGGTCGCCGGCCTCGAAGTTCTGCGCGCCGCAGACGATCTGCAGCGGAGCGGGGTTACCGTCGGCGTCGAGATTCTTGTCGCCCACATCGACCGAGCACACATACATGTGGTCGCTATCGGGGTGCGGGGTCTTGGTGAGCACCTTGGCGGTCACCACGTGGTCGAAGGATTCTCCCACAGTGTCAATCGCCTCGACCTCGGTGCCGGTACGGATATATTCGTCCGAAAGGGTCTTGGGATCCTCCGGAATATCGATCATGGTCTTGAGCCAGTCGTAAGAAACACGCATCTAGCTCTCCTTTCATACTGAAAGCCTGCGAAGAGATGCAGGTGGAAACTTCAACTTTGTGAACATTCCTTACAAAGCGAGGGTTGTCCAAGTGCGGCAGATCGGCCCGAAAGAGGAGCGCCGCGTACTTTGGTACGCAAGCGACGAATGAGCGCCGAGGTGCCGTGCTTGGGCAAGCCGCAGCCTAGAACTGATTCAGAAAACGCATATCGCCCGTCATGAGCGTTCTAAGGTCCGGCAAGTCGTAGCGCAGTGCCGCGACGCGCTCGGCGCCAATACCAAAGGCGAAGCCGGTGTACTTCTCGGGGTCGATGCCGCAGTTGATCAGGACGTTGGGGTCGACCATGCCGCAGCCCAGGATCTCGATCCAGCCGCTGTGCTTGCAGAAGTTGCAGCCCTTGCCGCCGCAGACGTGGCAGCTCACGTCCACCTCGCAGGAAGGCTCGGTGAAGGGGAAGAAGTGCGGGCGATAACGCGTCTTGCGGTCCTCGCCAAACATGCACTTAACAAAGTAGTCGAGCGTGCCCTTAAGATCGCCAAAGGTGATGCCCTCGTCGACGACCAGGCCTTCGATCTGGTTGAACTGCGGCAGGTGGCAGGCGTCGGCCGTGTCGGGACGATAGACGGTGCCCGGGCAGATCATGTAGATGGGCGGCTTCTGCGACTCCATGGTGTGGATCTGCACGCCCGAGGTCTGGGTGCGCAGCAGCACGTCGGACTCGCCGTGAGCGTGAGCCTCGGGATGCGCGACGCTGCCGGGGTTGTTGTCGACCACATAGAACGTGTCGCGGGCCGATCGGCTCGGGTGATCCATGGGCGCGTTGAGCGCGGTGAAGTTGTAGTAGGAGGTATCGACCATGGGGCCGGACTCGACGGTGTAGCCGATGCCGCAGAAGATGTCCTCGGCCTCCTCGATGATCTGCTTGATCAGGTGCTGGTGACCGATCTGCGGACGGATGCCCGGCAGCGTGATGTCGACGGCCTCGTGCTCGAGCGCGTGCTTGAGGGCGGCAGCCTTCATCTCGGTGGTGCGCTCGTCGAGCATGCCCTCGATCAGCTGGCGCATCTCGTTGGCGCGTTTGCCCATCATGGGACGATCCTCGGGGGCGAGCTTGCCCATCATGCGCATCAGGCCGGTGATACGGCCCTTGCGACCGAGCAGCTCAACGCGCGCGGCCTCGAGCTTGGCAGCGTCGTCGGCGCCTGCGACGAGCTCCTTGGCCTCTTCCTCGAGTTTGACCAGATCATCAATCAGACTCATGTCTTCCCTTTCGTCTCTCGCGCATCCACTTGCCGCGGCGGTTGGAGCCACCCGGCGCTGCGAATGTGCGGCCCGGTTCGGTAACAAAAAACCGCCCTCGGGCATGTGCATTGCCCAAGGACGGTTGAATTCCGCGGTACCACCTTGTTTGACCCGGCGGATGTCTGGCCCGCCGCGCCCACTCTGTGCCCCTTGTCGCGAGGCTCACGGCTTCCCTACTGGGGACATCGCCGCCGCTGGCCGCGCGCCCGTTGAGGTCGCTGCTCGGGAGTGAACGCTTGGCCCTTGTCACCGCAGGAAGGCTTGCAGCCCATGACCTTCCCTCTCTTGCCGGCGACGCGGCGGGCAAAACCCTCTCCGTCAACGCATTGGGTTATAGGATAACACATTCTGCGAGCATATCGCCGCGTTCCGTTTTGTTCGTGCTGGGTACAAGGCAGGTAGCTGTGCAAACTGGCCGTGCGCCCATCCATGGCGCTCGGCTCGCGAGATCAAGGATATGGTATGGGTAAGAAGCACGATAAGAAGACCAAGCCCGCAGTGGGCAAGACGCCCAAAGGCATGAAGGTCGATAAGGCCGTCAAAAAATTCCGCAAGCTCGAGGGCAAGCTGTGGACTCGTGAATACCTGCTCAAGATTGCCGAGTTCGATGGCGCGACGATTGCCCCCGCCAACGGCGCCGCGGCCCGCGCCGATGCTATGGGGACCCTTGCCGGCGAACATCACAAGCTCCTGACCAGCAAAAAGTCCGTTGAGCTCGTGCACTCTCTCGCGCGTGAGACGGTCGCGGGCGAAAAGATCGACGACCCGCAGCTGCTCGACGAGATTCGCGTGCTCGGCCGCGACCAGCGCGAGGCAAGCGTTATTCCTACCGAGGAGGCCGAGGCCTGGACCAGGCTCACCTGCGAGGCCGACGCCGTGTGGCACAAGGCCAAGACGGCCAACGACTGGGCGAGTTTTGAGCCCTATGTGGATAGAATCATCGCCCAACTTAAGCATCAGGCCGAACTCATGGACCCCAAGCGCGACCCATACGACGTTTGGCTCGACCAGTACGAGCGCGGCCTTTCCGCCAAGAGCTTCGACGCGTTTTGCGAGGAGGTCAAGGCCACGGTCGTGCCGCTCGTGCACGCCATCGGCGAGCGCGGCCAGCAGCCCGCTGCCGACTTTTTGCACGCCCGCGTGCCCGAGGCCGCCCAGCGCGCCATGAGCTTCGACCTTATGAAGCTCGTCGGCCTGAACCTGAACGACACCACGCTTGCCTTTACCGAGCACCCGTTTAGCGAGGGCTTTGCCGTGGGTGACGCGCGCATCGCGACACACATCTACGAGGACGATTGCATCTCCAACGTCTACAGCATCATCCACGAGGCGGGACACGCCATGTACGAGCTGGGCGTCAATCCCGCCTATGCGCGCACCTGTCTTGAGGGCGGCACCTCCATGGGCATCCACGAGAGCCAGAGCCGCTTCTTTGAGAACACCGTGGGCCGCAGCCGTGCCTTTATGGGGCCGCTGCTCGAGGTGCTGCGCCGCCACGCACCCGAGGTCTACGGCGACGTCGACGAGGACACGCTCTACCACGCCGTGAACATCGCGCAGCCTTCGCTGATCCGCACCGAGGCCGACGAGCTCACCTATCCGCTGCACGTTATGGTGCGCTACGAGATCGAGCGTATGCTGTTTGCCGGCGAGGCCACGGCCAAGGACATCCCCGCGCTTTGGAATCGCTTCATGGATGAGTACCTGGGCATTCCCGTTCCCGACGACACGCACGGCTGCCTACAGGATACGCACTGGAGCGGCGGCTCGTTTGGCTACTTCCCCACCTATGCGCTGGGCAGCGCCTACGACGCCATGTTTGTGCCGGCCATGTGCCGCGACGGTGTCGACCTCAACGGCGCCTGTGCGAGCGGCGACCTGACACCCGTCCGCGCCTGGCTGGGCGAGCACATTTGGCAGTGGGGCCGCGCCAAGGACGCGCCGGAGCTCATCAAGGGCGCGTGCGGCATGGCGTTCGATGCCCGCTACTACTGCAGCTACCTGCAGGACAAGTTCACCACGCTCTACGAGCTGTAAAGCTTAGGCGACACGCCAACGCAAAGGGGACGCCGCGGAACCAATCCGCAGCGTCCCCTTTCCACCTAGTCGTTTAAGAACGTCCCCAATGACTACCTTACAGAGCCTCGAGCGCGTTGGCGATGCGCTTCATGGCGGCGTCGGCGGCTGCTTGGTCGGGGGCTTCGGCCAAAACGCGAATCACCGACTCGGTTCCGCTCTTGCGCACCAGCACGCGGCCCTCGCCCGCCAGCGACGCCTCGGCCTCGGCGATGGCGTTCTGCACGCCCATATTCTCAAGCGCGGCGTCCTTGTCCGCCACGTGCACGGCCACCTGCGCCTGTGGCAGCAGCTTGCACGGAGCCGTGAGCTGCGAGAGCGTCTCGCGCTCGGCACGAATCACTTCCATCACGCGCAGCGAGGTCATAATGCCGTCGCCCGTGCGCTCGATATCGCCAAAGATCGTATGGCCCGTCTGCTCGCCGCCCAGGCTGTAGCCGCCCTCGCGCATCTTGGCATACACGTGACGGTCGCCCACGCCGCTGGTCACGGCACTCAGGCCGGCAAGCTCCAACGACTTGATCAGGCCAAAGTTGCTGGCGATCGTCGGCACCACGGTACCGCCCGAGAGACGCCCGTGCTTGTTCAGGTACACACCGCACACGTACAGGATCTGGTCGCCATCGACCACGCGGCCGCGCTCGTCCACGGCCAGGCAGCGGTCGGCATCGCCATCGTAGGCAAAGCCCACATCCAGGCCCTGCTCCACCACGTGGCGCTGCAGGCGCTCAATATGCGTAGAGCCGCAGTCGACATTGATGTTAAAGCCGTCGGGCGCGGCATTGATCACGCGCACATCGGCGCCCAGTGCGTCGAACACCGGCTTGGCCACCGAGGATGCCGAGCCGTTGGCGCAATCGATGCCGATCTTGACGCCCTGCAGCGAAAAGTTCGCGCTGGCGATGAGCGAAGCAATGTAGCGGTTGCGACCCTGCATGTAGTCCACCGTGGCGCCGATGTGGTTGCCCGTTGCCAGCGGCACCTCGCTCTTGCCATCGATGTAGTCCTCAATGAGCTCCAGCACGTCCTCGTCCATCTTAAAGCCGTCGCTGTTGACGAGCTTAATGCCGTTATCGCAAAACGGGTTGTGGCTCGCGCTGATCATGATGCCGCAATCGAAGCAGCCCTCCACGGTCTGATGCGCCACGCCCGGCGTCGGGATCACGTGCAGCATGTAGGCGTCCGCGCCGCTCGCGACCAGGCCGCTCACCAGCGCCGCCTCGAACATATAGCTCGAGCGACGCGTGTCCTTGCCCACGATCACGCGCGCCTTGGCCCCGCGGTTGGCGCCGTAATACCAGCCCACAAAGCGGCCGATCTTATAAGCGTGCTCTACCGTCAGCCCAACGTTGGCCTCACCGCGAAAGCCGTCGGTGCCAAAGTACTTCATGCGCTCTCCTTACAAAATAGGGGCGGACAGATTGCCTGTCCGCCCCAAAATGGTACTCGATTATCTGCACTACCAGAAAAACCCTACGCCGACGCGCTGTCGCGAGCCGCCTGGCATGTAGGAGTCTGACGCAGCGTAAGCGGCTTGTCCCCCGCCTCGGCCGACGTGGTCAGCGTATACGTGATCGTCGTCGTCTCGCCAGCATGCAGGTCAACGGTTCCTGAATAGCAGGGAACTCCGTGCCAAGTGGCAGCGAACAGTCCAAACTGAGTCCCCTCGACGGTTAGATCGGTAATGCTGCCGCCTGTCGGCGCAAACAGTGATACATACAAGCGCTCATCGTCACGCGAGGTCCCAGGCGCACTGGCCGCTACGTAGTCGGGCAGCTTACCTGCCTCCTCCTGCGTCATGATGTTCGTCAGGGTAACGGTGATGCGATACGAGCAAGCGCCGTCGCCGTTCTTCACGCCCTGACCAATCTGCGTATCGGCGTTCAGATACCAGTCGAGCTTGGAGAAGCTCAGGTTGTTAAAGTAGACACCAGCAACGGGATCTTCACTCGGGTCATCCGGATCGGGCAGTGAGGCGTCGATGTTCATCTCCTTGATAGCGTTCTGCTCGTCATCGTTTTTCATCCACGCGATCAGGCGGCCCTCTTCGGCACCGCGCTCAACGGCGCTGACAAGGTTCGCAACATCGACGTCGCCGATACCGCCAAGGATCTTGTCAAAGGCAGCGCTGGCGACGGATGCAAAGATGCCGTCCGACTCCTCGACCGGATAGTTCCAGTACACATCATGCATAAGCACCTTCGCCGCGTTAGTACCGTCAACGACTGTACCGTCGGGCAGTGAAACATTACCCACGAGGCCCAACAGATACTGCAGGAATACCGGATCGATACCAATGACGCCATCGACGTCCTGACCATATTCAGACTTCCACAGCGCGGCGACACGCTGCGAATTACGGGGCCAGTCGGGCGAATAGGTGTTGCCCGAGATGTATAGGTTGCTGTGGTCACCAAACAGCGTCTCATCTTCTTCGTCGACGCTCTCAACCGCCTCGTCTTTGCTGCGCGCAATGCAGGGAACAAACTCGCCAATCGACATCTGGCCGTCGGTGACCGAAATCAGACCCTGCGAACCGCCAAAGCCGCCGCAGGCACGAATCTCGACGTTGTTCATGGCGTACATAAGGTAGTTGCGCGTCTGGCCGTTGGCGCCGAGCATCTGGGGAAGGACGGGGGCGACCTTCTCCGCCGCGTCAACCGCACCGTTGAGGGTGGCAAAGCCGTCCTTGGCCTTATCGACCAGCTCGGTCACCTGGGAAATATGAGTATCGCCAATGCCCTGGACCTTCTCGTTGGCGCTCTTGAACACCTTCGAGCTGCTGGAAAGCGAATCGGCGACCGCCTGCAGCGCGGACACGTTAATCATGCCGTCCTGGAACAGCTTGCCGGGCGTGGCCTGCGAGAGGTTGTCGGCCATGGGAACCAGCGCGTTGCTCGAGACATCGGACAGGGCGTCGATCATGGTGCGGGCTGCGTTGATGTCACTGCCATACACCGGGATAAACGATGCCGCCGTCCACAGCGGGCTCGAGGTCTCCGCCTTCATGCTGTCGCAGAGCTCATCGATCTTCTTCGCGTCGTCAGGCAGCGTCGAAAAATCGCCCGACGTGACCTTGTCCTTAAGGCCACCGACGATCTCGACAGCCTCCTTCGCTTCGCTCTTTACGGTCTTTGCCGAGTTAAGCAGCATAAAGCCGCTTGCGCCAAGCGCAACGAGAAGCACCGCGACTACAACGGCAATAATGGCGCCGGTGTGACGCTTTTTGCGCTCGCCCTTGCGATGGCGATGACGGACCAGACCGTCAGAGGTCGAACTCGGCGAAGCATCGCCACCGTAGTTCAAGCCAAAATCGTAATAATCTTCCTTGGAACCCGAGCCCGCAAACTCGGCACCGTTATCATCCAGGCGGGCGAACGTGCCAGTCTCGGAGGCGCCGGTGTAAATCGTGCCAAGGTTACCCGTAAGCCCCGCGCCACCGGCAGAGGGAGTATTGTTGGCGGCCTTGTCGGCATTAACGTTGCCGGCGCCATTCGCGGCGTTGGCAGCACCTGCGTTGTTCGCAGGTACCGAAGGAGCCCCGCTCGGCTGCGACGCAGAGGTTGCACCGCCCGCAAAGACATTTCCTCTTGCACGGCCGGTCTTTTTTGCCTTTTGAGACTGCTCGTACAGAGCGGTAAACATCGCCGTCTCGCCCGGGGACACGCGCTTACCGGAACCGCCCTGTCCAGCGCCGCCCGGCGTGCCGGCCTTACCAGCCCCGTTCGGACGCGGCGGAACTGCAGGGCGGCCGCTATCGCTGCCCTTAAAGTGATTACCAGCCATAAAGAAATCCTCGCAATTGAGTCGCAATGAAAAAGTCCATAACGTTACTAGTTTATGGCATTTTGAGCATCGACAGCTAAACTCCAGACACGGACATCAATTGGCGAAAATGCGGCACAACACCTTTTCCGTCTTGGCAGCGGCGCTAGCTACACCGTGAGGAACATCATCACGATGATCATGACAAAGCCGATAAGGTCGGTCGGCAAAAACACCGTCCCCAGCATAACGGCGCTGGTGATGGTCGCCGAAACCGGCTCCACAGTTCCGATGAGGCTCGCGCGCACCGAGCCGATGTCCTTAACGCCCTGCATATAAAGCATGTAAGCAAAAAACGAGCCGATAACCACGAACACCGCGAGCGCCTCGATGCCGGCAGCGTCGAGCGCCGGCATATGCGCCCAGGGCTGCACGAAGACGCACGAGACCACGCCCGCCGTGAGCATTGCCGAGCCCGTGACGATGGGGCTGCCGTATTTGGGCAGGATCTTGGCGGGAATCACCGCCATACACGCGGCGCTGACCGCACACATAAGACCTGCTGCCAGGCCAAGCGGCGAGATATTCAGGCTGGTGGGGTCGCCGCCGGTGGCGATTAAAAAGGTTCCACCCAGAGCCAGGCCAATGCCGATGACTTCGCGAGTACGCGGCATACGGCGATCGGTCACGCAGGCGTAGCCCATGATGATAACGAGCTGCAGGCACTGGAGCACCGTCGCGGTTCCGGCGTTCGTCAGGCGCACGGCCGAAAGATAGCAAAACTGGTTGAACAGCAGGCCAAAGGCGGTAAAGAGCAGCAGCTGCTTGCGATCGGCGGGTGTGGTCCAGAGCTTAATCAGGCGCTCGCGGTCGCGCGTAACAACCACGGCCATAAAGAGTAGACCGGCGAGAATCTGACGCACGCTCATAAGCCACAAGGTGTCGACGTGGTAGATATCGAACAGAAAGCTCGCGCTGGTGCCCGAGAAGCCCCAAAACGAACCGCCCACCAGCGTAGCCAAGACGCCCGTGATCATCTTGCGCGACGACGCATCGTTAAGGCGGTCGCGCCAGGCGCGACGGGTGTTGCGGCTGAGCTCGTCGGTGCCCTCGGGCACATCAATGTTCGATATATCGGTCATCGGCACCGAAGCCCCTGCGCCTTCGACCTGCTCGACACACTCTTTGCTCATTCCACTCCCCCGAAACAGCCTAGAAACAATTCGGCTTACCTTACCACGGCGAAGTCACCAGCTGGAGGCTTGTCCGCTTATCGGTAGGACAATTCCGCAGGCGTCTTTCCATAGCTCAATACCGCAATGGCCTTGCATTATGCGACAGCCAAATCGCGGCAGCAGGCTCTTTTGAAATGGATATGACAAAGCCCCCGAATTCCACAATGTAAGCGATTTTTAAAAATGTTCTTGCCACCGAGTTCAGGCTCCGTTATATTATCCCTTGCGCGCTTGCGCACCCTTGATCGGGCGTTTAGCTCAGGGGGAGAGCGCTTCCCTGACACGGAAGAGGTCAGAAGTTCAAATCTTCTAACGCCCACCAAATGTTCGCAGCTCAGAGGCTATGTCCTCTGGGCTGTTTTGTTTTATGTCGCCAAATCCGCTGGCAGCTCCAACCGTCATCGCAACGTAACATCAATTCACCTGACGAATGGCTGCCAAACAAATTCAATACCCCAACAGCAACAATAGCCAGGCAGAAAACTGCGCCGCAAGCTGCTCCAACCGCTCAATAGCCACCGAGGCCGAGACCAACGCGTCTCGAACCCATCCGAGCCGCAGCTTCTCGGCAAAACGCCACAACGTCCACACCCTGCGGTATCCTTGAGCCACTTACACCTGCAGCACCAAGGAGCCACCATGCGCACCGAGCTCGATGTTCCCTTTTCGCACAAAGAAGAAGCCAAGGCGTTGGGCGCCAAATGGGACCGGACCAAGAAGATCTGGTATGTACCCAGCGGCGTCAACCCCGAGCCCTTTGCCGAGTGGCTGCCCGGTGTTGACCGATCCGACTCCTCAGCGCCGTATATATATCTTGTACTGGGCAAGCGCGAGTGCTGGAAGTGTCACAAAGAGACCTCGGTCGCGGCCTTCGGCATTCCCTATCGAGCCGATAACGACGAGAGCATCGCCATCGCGCACGCGCCCAACGAAGCCGGGCACATTGCCATCGACACGGCCAACGCCAACGCACTCGCCATCGTGCCCGCTCTTGGCTGCGTGCCGGGCGAGATCCGCGACTACCTTCATAAGCGCTGCGGCTACAAGCCCGTAGGCGCGCGAGCCTCCAAAGCCCCGTCGCTCGGCAACACGTGCACCAGTTGTGACGCGTTGCAAGGCAGCCGCTATCTGTTCGAAGAGCCCTCGTCCCCGTTTGCCCTCACTGCCATCAACAAGCTGCCGGCACTGGAGTTTGTGCGCGTCGAAGTTGCCGGCGTCTTTGGCGTCCCGGCCACGCGCACCGACTTTGACCAGGCGCTCTTTACCTGGGCACGCGACCATCACGCCGAGTTCCACAAGAGCCTGTTCGAGGGAATTTACCTGTAGGGCAAAGCTCGAAAATCGAGTATACGCAGGTAGCAAGGTATATCTAACGGGAAACCGAGAGGCCGACACTTAGCTGACCAACAATCGATAATCGATACTCCGACTGAATAAATACAGAAACAACCCCCCCCCGCATCGGAGTCAGTGCAGGGGGGGGGCAGTGCCTGAATCAAAACTCAGCCGGATGGCAATCAGCTCACGCTAAGCAAGGATATCAACTCTAGAGAATTCCAACCGCAGAGCATGCAATCGAAAAGACGACTATCGAGACAAGAACGACCGCAGTATTTGGCTTCTTTCCCATAACCCAATAAATCACAGCTGTTGCGATTACCGAAAGCAGGCATGGCATAATCTGATCCAGCACGCCTTGAATGGCAAGGGCCTCATCGCCCGAACCGAAAGCCAGCGGAGTTGTAACGCTCACCATTGAGGCAATCATTGCTCCCACCGCCATCATGCCGACGACGCCAGTCAGTCTCGTCAGACGTTTCATGATATTTGTCTCGGACAGCTTAACGAGTAGCTTGCTGCCCATCTCGTAACCTTTAATGGCGCAAATGTAGTGCACGGCTTGTGCAGGTATGTTAAACAGTAAGAAAAATAGGACAGCGCCGAGCGGGTTCCCCTGCATTGCGATGGAGCAGCCAATTCCGGCAGTAACCGTACGCCAAGTTGTTAGAAACAACGAATCGCCAATACCGGACAACGGGCCCATAAGCGAAGTCTTCACATTGCTGATAGCTTCTCCACCAATTTCTCCGCCGTTCGCCTTCACCTCCTCCATTGCTGTCACAATTCCACAAACCAGTGTCGCGAGATAGGGAGTGATGTTAAAGAACTCAAGATGGCGCTTCAATGCGTCTGCGCGATCTTCTTTCAACGGATACAGCTTCTTGATAATTGGGCCAAGCGTAAATGCATTCGCAAGGTACATTTGCCGCTCGTAATCCCAGGACCCCTCGAATGTCATTGAGCGTAGGAAAATTTTATTGAGATCGGACTTGGTGATTTTCGATCCACCTTCTTTAGAACTCATCGTCGTCTCCTTCCACAGAAGCCGTAACAGCGACAGCGGATTCGCGATCTTTAAATACCATCAACAGCACAATTCCGGCGGCGATGAGCGAAACACCCAAGATTGGCAAGCCCAGATACGCACTGAGAACGAATCCAAAGATCAAATAAGGCAACAATTTCCGGTCCATGATGGTCCTAAGCAGAATGACAAAGCCGAGGGCGGGCAAAATGCCTGCGGCAACCGTCAAGCCATGCTGGACAAATTCGGGAATAGCCGCAAGTACGCCTTCCATAACCGGAGCACCCAGCGCATAAGCTGCGGTCACATACAGCGCCTGGGGAATAATGAACCCGAAGAAGCTAGAGATAAGATGGGTCCTGCACACCCCGTCAACGTCTCCTCGTTCGGCATATCCATCGGCGGCGCGATTAATAAGAGGAATCAGAACGATGTAGCAAAAATTCCTGATTACCATTCCGAGCATTGAAATTGGGATTGCCAAAGCAACGCCGGCGCCAGCATCTGAATGGGAAATGATCGCAAACGCAGTGCCCAAAATGCCACCGGAAATCACGTCAGGAGGCGCAGCCGCTCCGATTCCCTGAGCGCCCATAAGGGCCAGCTCAATCGTGGCGCCGATAATACAGCCACTTGCCAAATCACCGAATGCGAGACCCACAATTGTTCCCGTTATCAGGGGTCTATCAAGCATTGATTTACCAAGAAACCAATTCGAGTAGCTAAAGCATGAAATAAGAAAGATCAACAGAATGTCCATTGCATCTCCTTTCCTTAGCACAAATATCTGTCTGCGCTAAAGGCCTACAGAGCCTCCGCCAGTCGCAATGCCTTATCTCCTGGCAAACTCCGAATTACGATATCGACTCCCGCCTCAACAAGCGCAACAAGACTCTTCTCTTCGTCCGGAGAAACGTAAACGCACCGACTAATTTGTCGGGTTCCCTCTCTCGGTATGACGTTTCCCAGATTAATTGCCTTAATATCTGGGCACCCTTGAGCGAGAAGGCAAGCATCTTTTACGGTTTTGACGACTATAAACAGACGGTATTTGTCCGTTATGCCACTTCTGATCGCCGCAATCGAATCATCAAGTCCTTTTATTACAAGCTTGCATCCAGAAGGCTTTGCCATTTTCAGTATTGCGCGTTGGGCATCATCTGCAGCAACCTCGTCATTTGCAACAAGAATGCAATCAGCCCCTAATGCAGACAGCCAAGATACGGCAACCTGTCCATGGATAAGTCTCTCATCCACCCTCGTTGCGACGATCATAATTGTCACCCATTCCTAAAAGCGAGTCGATAAAACCAGGCGTTTAATACTCGACATGCCACATATAACGGCGCGTCATCGGATCGTGTTTCCTGATATCCCCGAGTGCAGACAGGAGCCTACGCTGTGCCGCATCAAACACAAAGTGATTGAAGAACTCGCAGACGCTTGCCGGGAATTGATTGATATAGAGCTCCTTCGCATCCAGCACCGTGACGCGGTCGGCATATTCATCAAGGAACTTCTTTGCACGCTCATCGTTGGAACGATTTCGGCCATCACTCATAAACAGAACGAAGGGAGTAGTTCGGTCCACAATCTCAAACGGCCCATGGAAGAACTCGCCGGTATTGATGAGGGGCGCATGGACCCATTGCATCTCCATCAAGCTGCAAATGGAGAAACCATAGCCGACACCCAGGGCAGGGCCGCCAGCAAGCGGTACGATAATCTTATCGTCCTTGTGCGAACGGGCAAACTCTTGCGCGCGGGGCTCGATATAACGAACGGCCTCATTCACAACGTCCTGCAGCATATCAAACGCCGCGTTAGCGTCATTCAGATACTCATAGCCATCGAAAGCAGAGAGGATCTCAAAGGCGAGCTTGAGAATAGGAGCGGCGTTGCTCTCCATATATTTAGTCTCGGGATTAAAGATTGTGTTAAAGGGGACGTGGTAATCAGCAATCTTGCTCATATTGGCATTGGGATCATGGCAATAGGCAATCGTAATCGCCCCGGCATTCTTCGCGACCTCGGTCGCCACCATGGTCTCGGGGGTTCCCGAGAGCGAGCAGAATACGGCAATGGAGTTCTCATCCAGGGCCTTCGGGGTGGCGTGCACGAATTCGTTACTCGTAATCATCTGTGCGTCGATACCCTTGCCCTCGCGCTGAATCAAGTAGAAGGCCGGATACTGAGCAAGGAGAGACCCTCCGCAAGCCACGAAGTAAACGTTCTTGGGATGGAAATCCTTGGCGAGCAGGTCCTGGACGATTTTCTCTTCTTTCATCGCTACTCCTTTGTATTAATACATGTCCTACTACATGTATTAATTAGAGAATAATCCACGCTGCAGCGTAGTCAAGAAAAAACTGTCGTTTTCCCGCGAACGGCAGTTTAGAGTCGTAAGCGGCAAGCGCTTCTATGCGTAAAACTGATAAAGACCCGGATCGTCGGCAATGGCATGCTGATCGGCAACATGCAGCGGATGCCCTTCCGAATCTTTAACGAAGGACCTATTGAATAGCAGAGCCGAACCAAGGTCGACCTTGAGGAGCTCAGCGTCTCGATCGTCCGCATAGACAATTCCTATACGACGAGTAAGTTCCCCCGGCATCACGCCATGGCGCTGCAAAAGTTCGTATAAAGACCCTTCGAGATCGTGTTCGGCCAAGAACGCGAAGGAAGCTCGAAAGTAATTGGTTTCGGACAGTACCGGCCTACCATCAGAAAACCTAACGCGACAGAGCTTAAAAGCAGGCGAATTGTCTAGGCCCAGAAATGAAACCACTTCCTTTGGACAATCCGCTTCGAGAGAGGCGGACACAATCCGTGCAGACGGCTCCTTTCCCTGCAATCGGCAAAGATCGGAAAAGCTGACAGAAGAACGTGCATGTCCGTCAGAAGCAGCAGACGTACTCTCGTTATCTGCAACGAATGTGCCTCGCCCATGCTCTTTTACCATCAGGCCTTCATTTACAAGATTCGCCAATGCGTGTCGCAGCGTCACGCGGCTGACGCCAAACTGCTTGCACAAAATCTGTTCTCCCGGGACTTGCTCACCAGGCCCCCAGGCACCCGATTCAATATTCGCCTTTAAACGGTCTTCAACCTGAAGATATAGCGGCTTTTCATCCATCATTACCTCCTGACAGTCTGATACTTGTAATATTACATGTATTGACTTTCCGTCAGCTGCATATGCGTCACCATTTTCAAATTAGTTGGAGAAAACCCTTTATAGAAATGAGGAAGTGCGAAGCATAACGCGCCGAGCACGATGTCTACGCGTTCCCCATTGGAGCGCTGCGGGCGTAGGGCGGTGCATCTCAGCTCATTTGATTATCTTGACTGGCAATTTAGTCATCAAAGCTACGGCTCCGCCTCGTCATAGGTAATGGCGAGGCGGAGCCGCGATCAGAAATAGCGACGTTACGAACAGAACGCCGTTGAGAATCCCATGCGAAAACGCTACAGCCCCAGAATATGCTCCAGGTAGCCCTTGTTGAACCAGAACGATTGCTTCGTCATCCAACGCCCGTCGGGCAGTTCGTAAGCATTCCTTGCGATGTCACCGATCTCTGTTCCATCGGCAAACTTGTAAGCCGCTTTTGACGTATGCGGACGAACGTGAACAATTGGGTTGTCCGCCATACCGGGCAGATTGTTAGTCACTTTGAGCTTTCCGCTCGCATCCCGATACGGATTGAGCTCAACGCCCTCACGTATTACCTTTCGCGTCTCATCCCAACAAGCTTTCGCAGGGCCTTCGATTTCGTTTTCTCCCATCGCCCAGAACAAACAACGGTCGAGACGCAGCACGCCATCGTGGTCCTCGCGAAACACAACGAAGAAGAAGCGATTAGTCTCAAGGCATGCATGATAAGGCGACGTTTCCCAGTCTTCCTCAATTAAACGCTTGAACTCAAACGGTGGGAACGACATAGCTTGTTCGATGTGCCCCCTGTTGTTAACTCGAACGGTTCGGACGGAAATGCCTGCCTTGACGAATTCCTCGGCAGCATTGTTTTTGATTCCGAGCATACGATAGACGAGCGTTGTCCATTGCGCCTTATTGCCCGTGTACTCCAACCCGTATTGCTCCGCAATCTGACGATCAGTTTCGCCATAGTGTTGCTCGATAAGTCCAGTTACGTAACTTTCGAAATCGATAGACTTGCCATCGTCCTGAACAATGCTCTCCCCGACTCGCGGAGCACCGAGGACATAAGTATGGAGCACATAGTCCATATACGAGCGCTTAAGGGAAAAGGCGCGACGCTTTGCGCGATGACGCTCAATCTCACCCGTATCGGTATTGAAGTATTCATAATACTGGTCCGCCCACATCGTGGCCTCAGTTGCGCCCTTCGTGCAAGCACCCAGATAAGTCGTCATGCCTTCTGAAAGCTCGTCCGCACGGCCATCCTGAATATAGGAAATAATCTTCTCGTAGTCGGCGCGAATGATTTTCATGTCTTTTTCGGGAAGACGCACCATGACAGCGCGCTCGATACGCTGGTCATATTTGTCGATAGAACGATCTCGGCCGTAATAAATCAACAGAATATTGCTGAGCTTAGTCTTGAGGTGAGAATTGTCATAGTCGAGCGAAACAGGACGGTCGTAAGGGATCATGGTCAGGACAAGACGCTCACCCGCAGACTTACGGCCATTCTTGAGCACATCGAAACACGTTGCCTTGAGCTCAACGCCCGCCTCGGGAAAATCGGGACGGTCGTCGCTATTGGCCTTGTAGCCAAAGTAGCGCTCCTCGATAAGAGTACCCATACCGCCTTTGTACTTTTTGGAGCCAAAGTCCTTGGGCGCACTCTCCCCTTCCGGGGCAATACCGAGCTCGAGAATATCGCGGAACGTCATGCCGTCGAGATTGGCAGCGTAGCGCTCAATGCTTGAAGGGTCAGAAAAATCAGTATCGTCAAGCATGCGCTTGAAATCGAGGCGCTTCTTGGACACGGGATACCTCCGAAACTCGCAACTAACCCCATAGTAGTTCAGAGCAACTACTAACGCCCAGAAAATTGAGGTCTTGATCTTGTCCCCTCGATCGGCTATTGTTGTGAGCACCATAAACGGACACAGCAGCGATTGGAGAAACGTGTCTGAGATTAATATTGCCGAGCTTTTTGCGGGCGTCGGTGGATTTCGTTTAGGTCTCGAAGGCTATGCCGACCCTCGACATCCCGAGTTTTATATGAAACCAGCCGGCCCCTTCCGCACCATTTGGGCAAATCAGTGGGAACCGCCCGGAACCAAAGCGCGTCAGTTCGCGGCCCGTTGCTACATGGATCGCTTCGGCGATGATTCCGTTGTCAACGAAGACATTAATAGGGTCTTGGAACAAGCCGAAGCGGGCGAAATCGAAATCCCCAATGTCCAAATGGTCGTTGGCGGTTTCCCCTGTCAAGACTACTCTGTCGCGCGTCCGCTCAATCAGGCACACGGCATCGAAGGAAAGAAGGGTGTCCTCTGGTGGGACATCTATCACTTCCTCGAAATGAAGAAGCCCAAGTTCGGTCTCTTTGAGAACGTCGACCGCCTGCTCAAGTCGCCCGCGTCTCAACGCGGTCGCGACTTCGCCATCATCCTAAGCTGTCTTGCCGACCTCGACTACACGGTCGAATGGCGCGTGGTCAACTCTGCCGAATACGGTTTCCCCCAGCGTCGCAAGCGTGTTTATATCTTCTGCGAAAAGGACGCTGGCAAGGTTGATCTCGTTGATCGCATGCACAACGGCGTCATGGCTAAAGCCTTCCCCGCCATCTATCCCGACGAGATGTCCGAGCTCGACGTTTTACCCGACCCCTACGAGAACTCAACTCGTTTTGGCGTCGGCCAAAAGACCTCTCAATTCAAGAATGCTGGCGTCATGCAGGGCTGTCATGTTCTGACCTGCGACTTTGCCGAAGACTATCACGGTAAGCGCCACGTGCTTGGCGACGTGCTTGTCGACGAAGCTGATGTCCCGGAGCAGTTCTACATCTCCGACGAAAAGCTTCCCGACTGGCGCTACCTTAAGGGCAGCAAGCGCGAAGAGCGCACTAACAAAAAGACAGGCTTTACGTACACGTATTCCGAGGGAGCCATGAGCTTCCCGGATGCCACCGACAAGCCGAGCCGCACCATCCTCACAGGAGAAGGCGGCACAGGAGCGAGCCGCTTCAAGCACGTCATCGAATGTCCCGATGGCCGTTTCCGCCGTCTTGTTCCCGACGAGCTCGATCAGCTTCAGGGATTCCCGAAAGGCTGGACCGATACGGGCATGACCGACGGCCATCGAGCCTTCTGCATGGGCAACGCACTCGTCACCGGCGTGCCCCATCGCATTGGCGAAGCTATGGTCGAAGTGTACGGCCTCTAAGGCAAGCAATCCGGAGCCGACAGTTCACGCTGTCGACTCCGTTTTTTTCATCCCACTTCCCTGTATACTGATGTAGCACGTGTTTCATCCGGGCTTGTTGGGCCGGGTCGTTCATGGGAGGTTCTTGTGGCTGTTTCGAATCCGCCTAAGGGAAGCGTTTCTTCTTCGTCCATCAAGCCGGTTACGCGCAAGGCCGTGCGTTGCCAGCGCGAGGTCGCTTGGCTTGTCACGCAGGCGGCGGGCAGACTCGTGGCGAGCACGGAGGACGTCAATGCTCCCACACCGAGCTTTGTGCTGGCAGCGGCGCTGAATCGAGTACGCCAGCTGGAACTCGTCGCACAAGAAGACGGCAGCCATCTTGGCTACCAGGACGCTATGGCGCCCGACCTGTTGACCTTTTGTCGCATGACCAAATTGCCCGCCGCGCCCAATGCGCTTTCGGACGCAGGCTACATGTTTACGCTCTCGGGCGCGGACCTTATCCGCGACATCTATGCATACTGCAGCGAGCTCGCCGAGCGCCACGTCTTTGACGCGGCAGAAGTCAAACCGGGAAATGTCATCAAGCTGGTTCTTAGGCTGTTCCTGATAGACGGGTTCGGGGCCATGCCGGCGTAAGCCGAGTCTTTAGCATCACCGTCGACTGGGCAACAACCGCTTTACCTTAATGGACGCCAATCGAGGGTCGATTATTGGGTCGCCTCGTCCACTAACGCATCTATCCCACGCGCTCCGACAGTCGATACTTGCGGTTGCGGCTCGTCGCCGGCGCCGTGGGCTCAAGCTCGCCTTGAGCAATGAGCGCGTTGACGCGCGACCTAACCTGGGAAATTGTGAGCCCTGTGTGCTCTGCCAGCTCGCGCGTCCCCAGCTCGCCGTAGTGTTTGAGTGCCGTCACAATTAAGCCCCCGCCATGATCGACCGGCTCGATCTTTGAACGGTAAAGTACGACCTTGAACCGATCGAATCCCGGGCAGAACAGGGGCCCGGCCAGACCATGCGCGCGCATGGCATCGATCATCATCGGGATGCCCGAGCCATTGCCCTCAGCCGGCGAACCTGCGCCATCCGGCAGCGGGACAATCGACATGAGCTTCACAAGCGTCGCGTTACGGCATCGGGAGCTGCCGTCAAACAAGTTCTCGCGAGTCTTTCCCCCGTAAAGGCCGCCAGGATTTGTCACCTCGACACGATCATCAAAGACGTCGACGGCAATCGATTGTCCACAGAACCGATCCCCGTATTCTCGATGGATTACGGCGTTGGCGATTGCCTCGCGCAGAACCTCCTCGGGAATCTCAAGCGAGTCGACACGCGAGACGCCTTGGACGGTCGAGGTTCGCCGCAAATTCTTGGCGACGGCTGCGACGGCATCCGAGATCATCTCGCCCAACGTTCCCTCACAGATTGTGCGGTCCATGAACCTCAGCGACCCCGCCATGCCCTTCTGAGTTCCCGCATGGACAGCCACGTCAATGAAGAGCTCGGGATAGAACTGCTGAGGGTAGGTGCCCACAACTAGGAGTCCAGCCTTGGTGACATTGCCCTGGGAATCAAGGATATTTAGGCGCTCCAGCTTCGTTTGTTTGTCCGGCGCGCCGCGCATTGCCCGGGGCGTCAACGAGAAAGCCCGATCTATCGTACGGTCGACCAGCGTCTCGTCGAGATTGTCCGCGCCCGCACCCGCCACCGCGTCCCGATCGCTCGGAGTCGCTCGACCGTATGACGCCAATGCGAGCACCTCGGTCGATGAAAGCGGCACATCTTTGTCATCGATGCGCTTGTAGCTGCCGCCCTGGGCGCCCCGCTCTATGACATAGCAGGGCTTGCTCGACGGATCGAGCTCCTCAATCGTAATGACGAGAACGATGACGTCCTGAAGCTCCACTCGCTCGATCGTGTATTTAGGCGGATTGGCCAGCTTTCCTCGACCGCCCGCATCACCCATGCCTGACACAAATTGGTTGAGCACTTTCTCGGTCTCGAAGTTCTCAACCGGGACAAAACCTGCGCGCTCACTCACTCCGAGCACGATGATTCCGCCGGCAGTGTTCGCGAATGCGCTCACCGTTTCCCACACATCGCGGGAAAGCGTCGTGGCGCTCTCCTTCACTTCGACGTTAAGATCATCCGAGCCCATACGCCTTAAAGACTCGAGCAGACCGGTCAGCTCGTTTTCGTTCATCTGCACGTCCTTTCGCTCGGTCCTGCGGAGAATGCCGCGGATAGATTTCCCTCGTCTCTCAGTTATCTCTCGAAATTATCTCTCATCTATCTCTCTATCTCTCGGCTTAGAGATAGAGAGATAGATGAGAGATGGAATGTCTACCATTTGCTTCATTTATACATATTTTTGCTGGTAGAACAATTGGTATTGAGACAATACCATGATTGCCTGTCTCTTTGCTGCTCAGTTATCTCTCATATTTTTCTCTCATCTTCCTGTCATCTCTCATATTAGAGACGAATGAGGGACGAGAGATACGCGAGTGATGGACGAGCGAGGATTTTCGGACGGTCGGATATCGAGAGTGGATATTTGGACGGTTTTTGGGGCTTTTGCGGCAAATTCCGTCCAAATATCCACTCTCGTTCGATAGGTATCCGGAAATCCTCGCTCGTCCGTCCGAATATCCACTCTCGTTTGGCGAGTGTCCAATTTTCCACGCTCGTGCGGCGGGCACGCGAGCCCTTCGCCCAATCCGCTGGCATCGTCTCCAGTTCGCCGCAGGGTCGCGGCCCCATATGGGTATACTCTCGAGGATTCGACTCGATTCGCCCCCGCTGGGGCGTCAAAGGAGACTGCATATGCCCACCACCTCAACCGACCCGCGCGCCGCAGCCGCTGCACTGCTGGTGCCCGGCACTACCTGCCACGGCTTTGCCGTCGAGCGCCGCGAGACCGTGCCCGAGCTCGACTCGGACGCTTACGTGCTGCGACACACTGCCTCGGGCGCTCGTCTGCTGTACCTGGCGTGCGACGACGAAAACAAGGCCTTTGCCATTGGCTTTAAGACGCCGCCGGCCGATTCCACCGGCGTGTTCCATATTCTTGAGCACTCGGTGCTGTGCGGATCGGCCAAGTTTCCCGTCAAGGAGCCGTTTGTCGACCTGATCAAGAGCTCCATGCAGACGTTCCTCAACGCCATGACCTACCCCGACAAGACCATCTACCCCGTTGCCACCACCAACGAGCAGGATCTGTACAACCTGATGGACGTGTACCTGGACGCGGTGTTCAACCCGGCCATCTATACCAAGCCCACCATTTTTGAGCAGGAGGGCTGGCACTACGAACTGGACCTGCCGGAGGGCGACGGCGACAGCAGCGCCGCGAGCCTGCACGAGGGCACGCTGCGTTATAACGGCGTGGTGTTCAACGAGATGAAGGGCGCGCTGTCCGATCCCATGAGCGTGCTGGACGATGCCGTCAACGCCGCGCTCTATCCCGACACCGCCTATGCGCACGAGAGCGGCGGCGACCCGCGCGCGATTCCCGCGCTCACCTACGAGCAGTTCCTGGACACGCACGCGCGACACTACAATCCCTCCAACTCCTACATCACGCTCTACGGCGACCTGGACGTGGACCGCGCACTGGCCTTTTTGGACGAGCGCTATCTGTCGCAGCCGAGTGCCGCGAGCCGCCGCATGGACGCTGCCGTTGCCGCCGGCGAGGACCCGTCCACGCTGGCGCCCAATCCGTTGGACGCGCAGGCGCCCGTGACCTGCGAGTACAAGCGCATCGAGATGGCCACCACACCCGAGAACGCCCTGGTGGGCCTGGGCCTTGTGCTGGGCAGCGCGCTCGACCGCAAGCGCACGATCGCGGCGGATATCCTGTTCGAGGCGCTGCTGGGCTCCAACGAAGCGCCGGTTAAGAAGGCCATTCTGGCCGCCGGCCTGGGCGGCAACGTGGTGAGCTACACCGCGGCCGAGAGCCTGCAGCCCTACGAGCTCATCATGCTGCAAAACGCACAGCCCGGTGTGGCGCGCGAGCTGCGTCGCGTGTTCCAGGACGCCTGCCGCGACCTGTGCGAGCACGGAGTTCCGCGCGAGCGTCTGGAAGCCATCATCAGCAGCAACGAGTACGACCTGCGCCAGCGTGACTATGGCATCGCCGACGGCGTGGCCATTGCGTGCGACGCGCTGAGCACCTGGCTCTACGATGACGACGCCGCGACGCTGGCGCTCAAGTACGGCCCGGTGTACGAGGAGCTGCGTAGCGAGCTGGACGGCAGCTATTTTGAGGACCTGCTGCGCGAGCTGGTGCTGGAAAACGACCACATGGCACTGGTCGAGCTGGTGCCGGTGGACGCCGCCGAGGGTTCGGAGGGTGCCGAGGCCGCCGAGCTGGCAGCCAAGCGCGATGCCATGACCGATGCCGAGCTGACCGACGTGGTCGAGCGCACGGCCGCGCTGCGTGCCGCGCAGGAGGCGGAAGACACACCCGAGGCCAAGGCCACGCTGCCGCGCCTGCGCGTGTCCGACATTGGCGAGGCGCGCCCCGAGCCGCCGCTGGTCGTGGACACGACCGCGCCCATCCCCTGCCTGCGCCACGGCATCCCCACCAACCGCCTGGCCTACGCCATGCAGTATTTCGACCTGAGCTGCGTCGCGTTTGAGGACCTGCCCTATGTGACACTGCTCTGCCGCCTGCTTAAGCAGCTGCCCACGCGCGAGCACTCGGCCGAGGAACTCGATAACTTGCTCGCCGGCAAGCTCGGCTTTTTGAGCTTTACGACCGAAGTCATGACGCAGCCCGAAGTAGACGGCGTGCGCCCCTACCTGCTGGTGAGCGCCGGCGCCCTGTCCGAGAAGATCGATGCACTGGCGAGTCTGCCGCGCGAGGTATGGTCGAGCACGCTTTTGCTCGATGCCGACGCCGACCGCGTGCGCGACGTTCTCACGCAGATTCGCATTGGGCTTGAGCAGGGCTTTATCAACAACGGTCACTCGGCGGCGCTCGGTCGCGCGATGAGCTACAGCTCGCCTTCGGCCGTGGTGCGCGAGCAGCTTTCGGGCGTGGACTTCTATCTGTTCCTGCGCGATCTGCTCGACCACTTTGACGAGCGCGTGGACGGGCTGCGTACCAAGCTTGCCGAGCTGGCGGAGCGCATCTTTGTGGCCGATGGCTGCATGGCGAGCTTTACCGGCAGCAACGAGGACTTTGACGCATACTGGGATGCCGCGGGCGACCTGGGGCTGGGTGCGGGCGATGGTGCCGATGCCGGCCGCGACGCTCTCGTGGTGCCGACGCCGCGCGACCGCCACGAGGCTTTCGTCATCCCCAGCGATATCTGCTTTGCGGCAAGCGCGTCCGACCCGCGTCGCCTGGGCATCGACGTGACGGGCGCCTGGGCGGTTGCCGCCAACGCGCTCTCCTACGACTACCTGTGGAACGAGATCCGCGTGAAGGGCGGCGCGTACGGCTGCGGATTCCGCGCTGCCGGCGAGCGCCAGGCGGCGTTCTACACCTACCGCGACCCGGCGGTCGATCCTTCGATTGAGCGCGTGGAACGCGCGGGCGCATGGCTCGGCAGCTTTGAGCCCGACGAGGCCGCCTTCGAGGGCTTTATCGTGAGCTGCGTGAGCGGCATGGATGCGCCGGTGAAGCCCTATGCGCTCACCAAGCGCCGCAACACGACCTACCTGGCCGGGCTCGATCCGCACGCGCGCGAGGAGCGTCGCGCCCAGATGCTCGCGGCAACGCCCGGTGAGCTGCGCTCGCTCGGCGCCGACGTGACGCGCATCGCAGCCGCGTCGCCCACCTGTGTCTTTGGCGGCCGCGACGTCATCGCCAAGAGCAACGCTGGCTTTAACGTCGTCGACCTGCTGGGCTAACCACAACAAAGGTAGATTTTTGGGACATGCCTGAAAATCTACCTTTTTCTTTTGCCGCTGCTTGGGTGGGGCAGCTCACCCCGTCCCACCAGTTTGTCTAAATCTGTAACATCTAGGCAGCAATATCGGCTCCAGATGTTACAGATCGAGACGTTTCCGAATGGCGCCGCCCCTTTGTCTCAATCTGTAACAGCTAGGCCCATTTTTGCCGAGTTACTGTTACAGATCGAGACAAACCGCCGCAGACACCCGCCCCACCAGCAAAACCCCCACGAAGGGGCAGGTGCCTTTGCGTTGGTTCAAACACTTGTTCTATACGTACACATGTTCTATAGTAGGGGTGCTTGCATCGGACTTAAATTGCAACTAAGATATAGTTGCAGAATGTGAGGTGGGATGACTCGGACCGATAAACTCATCGCCCAACTGCTTAGCTGCCCTTCGACGTATCGGTATACCGATTTTTTAAAAGTCATGGCTTCATATGGCTTTGAAATGGACAACAAAGGCAAGACATCCGGATCGCGCATTCGCTTCTACAGGCCATCAGATGGCAGGATGTTCGTAATGCACGCGCCACATCCATCTGACGAATTGACGGCGGGGACCATTCGAAACATCGTTCGATTTCTGCAAGATGTCGGAGGTAGTCATGAGTAACGTTTTGGCATACAAGGGTTATTTCGCCCCAGTCGAGTTCGATGCCGAACAGCATGTGCTAACAGGTATGGTCACCGGCATTAGGGACGCAATCGTATTTGAAGGCTCCACAACTGAAGAAGTGGAGCAATGCTTCCACGACGCCGTCGACGATTACCTTGAGTTTTGCGCCGAGAAAGGCAAGAAACCCGAGCGGGCTTTTAAGGGCTCGTTCAACGTAAGAACGGGCTCTGAGCTCCACAAGCAAGCGGCGCTGGCAGCGGCAAAGAAGGGTGAGTCACTCAATAAGTTTGTGACTAAAGCAATCGCTGCGGCGTTATAGCATTAACGCATAGGCCCAAACAACCACAAAGGGCGCAGTTCACAGGCATATTTGCGGTGGCTTTACTGCCCATATCGCGTTTGCCCAGATAAAACCTGCCAAAATAAACCTATCCCTTTTTGGCAGGTTTGCTAGAGGAGACTGGGATGGACAAGGCTGAGTTGCGACGGGCGATGATTGCTCGGCGCGATGCTCTTGATTTGGATGTGCGGGCGGCAAAGTCCGCCGCTATCTGTGCGCGACTTGTCGAGCTGTTGGATCGCTTGGGTGCCGCGGCGCCGCACACCGTTGCCGTCTACGCCGCGATGGGTTCCGAAGTCGACCCAGCCGCGTTTGCTGTAGCTGCCGCCAAACGCGGCTGGCGCGTGGCCTATCCATGCATGCTCTCGGCAACAGACGCCATGGCTTGTGGCCAGCGCATGTGCATGCGGGCAGTTGCCGCCGGCGATGCGTCCTCGGCTCCGTTTATCGCCCACCCCACGCGGACCTTCGCGGCCGTGGACATCGACAGCGACCGCTTCCCTATCGTGCCTGCCGAAGCTCTCGACATGGTCGTCGTGCCGCTCGTAGCCTTCGACCGCGCCGGCGCGCGCCTGGGCTACGGCGGCGGCTGCTATGATCGCTACCTGCCCACGCTCTCGCCCGCATGTCAAATCATCGGCATCGCCTTTGACGAGCAGCGTGTCGACCACATTCCCACCGACGCCCACGACCTGCCGCTGCCCCACATCATCAGCGCCTGATCGCCGCTGTATCGCACCCGCAAGATGAGCGTGGAAAATCTCCCACTTTGAGCCCCCTTACGAGCCAAAAGTGGGAGATTATCCACGCTCGTGTGTCCGGATTTCCACGCTCGTGCGGCTCAACGTCCTGCAACCGCCTCAACACGCACGCGGCACGCCGGCAACTTTGAGTTTGCGATCGAGCTTTGACGGGTCCCTCAAATCATCCCAGCACAAGCGCACGATCTTGCAGTTATCAAGCAGCGAAAGCCTCGACTCGCGCTGGCGCTCATCAAACTGCGCCTTTGCGAGCTTGCCTTCCTCCGCCGCCTTCTCGCTTTTAACGAATCCGTCAAATTCCCCGATGATCAGCCGATCTCCCACGCGCCACAAGTAGTCGACGCGATACGGCCGTCCCGGCTCAACCGGGTCGAACAGCTCAATTTGCAGCTCCGGCGTCTGCCAGCCGCGCTCAATCATCAGGGCGCGCGCCTTGGACTCGCCACCGCTTTCCGACAGGCCGTCGGCACACCGTGCAACACTTCGCGCCGTCACAACACCGCGTCGATTCAGGCCAAGCTTGTCGACCGTCTCAACGAGATGTTCCTTCGACAACAGCTGCTCATGGAGCGCCGAGTCCGCAATGATCAAGCCCTCGACAAACGATGCATCGACCAGGCAATCCGTAATCGTTTGATCGATATCGGTCACGGCAATGTCCATCTGGGTGGCCCGTGTTTGACGAACATAACGATGGCGAACGACCTGAGAGCCCAGCGTCGTTGATTGTGCCGGTGCCACGGCGATATGGATGTGCGTCAAATTGGCATGCGAAACCGAAAGACCATAGATAACAGCCGCCGTATAGGAGCAAAATGTCCAGTCGGGGTGCTTTTGCGCAAGGGCCCGCACTCGATGCAGATAACGCTGCCGAAACTTGAGCTCGGACCAGTATTCCGGACGCGCATACAGCACCGGCATGACCGCCTCTAGACTTCCCGCCGCCACCCGCCGCTCAATCTGCTTTGCCTCCGCCGCCGTTCGCGCGTACACGCAGCTCATCTGCTGTTCGCATGCCTTAATGTGACCTGCAAGTCTTTGATTCGCCGTCATGTTTCCCATGTCGCCTCCCAGATCTTGGAACGGCGCAAACGTACCAGACGGTTTCATGCGAAGTCTGACCAAATGCTATCCAGGCACCGACCAAATGCTTGACGGTTTTGGACGTTTTGGGTTGATGGCTTATATCTGCAGGTAGGGCGGTTGTCGAGAGGTCCCTGTCTCCACATTTAGATGCCTTGGTCCATTGGATTATCAGAAAGAAAAACCCGTCAAGATACGAGACTACGCCGAATGCGACTTGGCCTCTTCACGCACCGTCTCTTAGCCGAGCCATCGGCATCTACATACCTAAAAAATGAGCGTGGATAATCTCCCACTTTGAGCCCGTTCCTCGGCCAAAAATGGGAGATTATCCGCGCTCGATTTGTAAATGTCCGAAAATCCACGCTCGTCCGTCCGATAATCCACGCTCGTCACGCCGCGAGCACAGCCACGGCCACAGCCTAGTGCTCCTCGCCGGCGCGGGCCAGGTCGTAGGGCGTGGTCTGGTAGACGTAGTAGTTGAGCCAGTTGGTGTAGAACAGCTGAGCTTGGCTGCGCCAGACGTTGCGCGGATCGGCGGAGGGGTCGTCGCCCGGGAAGTAATGCGCCGGCACCTGAGGGTTGAGGCCGCGCTTCACGTCGCGCTCGTACTCCAGGCGCAGCGTGTCGGTATCGTACTCGGGGTGACCAAAGACAAAGAAGCGACGGCTGTCGGTCGACTTGACGATGTACAGGCCCACCTCGTCGGACACGGCCACGACCTCAAGCTGCGGCTCGGCCTCCACGTCCTCGCGGCGCACGTCGGTGTTGCGCGAATGTACGGCATAGAAGCGGTCGTCAAAGCCGCGGACCAGCGGGCTTTGCGGCTTCACCAGATAATGCTCGAACACGCCGCTCGCCTTTGCCGGCAGGTCGTACTTCTGGATGCCGTAATGATGGTACAGGCCGGCCTGCGCGCCCCAACAAATGTGCAGCGTAGAGTGCACGTGCGTGGTGGACCAATCCATGATCTGGCAGAGCTCGGGCCAGTAGTCGACCTCCTCGAACGGCATTTGCTCCACCGGCGCGCCCGTGATGATCAGGCCGTCGTAGTGGATGTCGCGGATGTCGTCGAACGTGCGGTAGAACGTCTCCAGGTGGCCGGCGCTCACGTGCGTGGCCTCGTGCGTTTTCGTGCGCAGCAGGTCCACCTCCACCTGCAGCGGCGTGTTGGAGAGCTTGCGCATGATCTGCGTCTCGGTAGCGATTTTGGTGGGCATGAGGTTGAGGATGAGCACGCGCAGCGGACGGATGTCCTGGTGCAGCGCGCGGTACTCGGTCATGACAAAGATGTTCTCGCTCTCGAGCTGCGCGGCGGCAGGGAGGGCGTCGGGGATGCGAATGGGCATGAATGCTCCTTACGAGTCAGTTGCAGTTATGGTACAACGACCGGCCCCATCCGCGCGAGTACATCGCCCGGCGATGCCGTCAGCGGCCCAAATCACTCCAAAAGTAGAGATTAAGGCATGCCCAAAAATCTATGGCGCTTTAGCCTAGCAAAGTGGCAGCAGGACGCTACAATGGTTCGACGCGAAAAACTCGGCCGAAAGGATACATATATGTACCAGACGCGTAAGATCGGTGTGGTCGGCCAGGGCCACGTAGGAGCACATGTTGCCAACAGTCTGCTCATGCAGGGCATTGCCGATGAGCTGTACCTGTGCGATATCAACCAGGCCAAGGTGACGTCCGAGGTCCAGGACCTGCGCGACTCCCTTTCGTTTGTCCCGTACAACACCAAGATCGTCAACTGCTACGACCACTACGAGGAGCTTGCCTGCTGCGACGTCATCGTCAACGCCGCCGGCAAGGTCGCGCTGGCCGCCGGCAACCGCGACGGCGAGCTGTTCTTTACCACCGACGCCGCCCGCTCCTTTGCCAAGCGCATCGTCGACGCCGGCTTTGACGGCATCTTCGTGAGCATCTCCAACCCCTGCGACGTCGTGTGCACCGAGCTGTGGCACCTGACCGGCTACGATCCCAAGAAGATCATCGGCTCGGGCTGCGGCCTGGACTCCGCCCGCCTGCGCACCGAGATCTCCAAGAAGGTCGGCGTGAGCCCCAAGTCCATCGACGCCTATATGATCGGCGAGCACGGCTTTAGCCAGCTTGCAGCCTTTAAGGCCGCGACCATCGCCGGCAAGAGCCTTAACGAGCTTCAGGCCGAGAACCCCGACAAGTACGCCTTCGACCACATGGAGGTCGAGGAGCTTGCACGCAAGGGCGGCTATGTGACCTACCAGGGCAAGCAGTGCACCGAGTACGCCGTCGCCAACTCCGCCGCGCGCGTCTGCGCCGCTGTGCTTCACAACGAGCACGCCGTGCTTTCCGCCTCCACGCTTATGACCGGCCAGTATGGCGAGGAGGGCATCTTTACTTCCCTGCCGTGTGTGATCGGTGCCGAGGGCGTCGAGGAGGTCTACACGCTCGACCTTTCCGAGTATGAGCTCGAGGGCTTCCACAAGAGCTGCCAGCACATTCGCGACAACATCGCCCA
>NZ_QSSH01000023.1 GCF_003438495.1 Collinsella sp. TF05-9AC | reverse complement strand
CCAAGCCCGGTCCCGGCCGGACAGCCCACGAACGCTACAGGTTCTTGACACCCATCGCGCGCATGGCGTTCAGGATGGCGATGATCGCCACGCCTACGTCGCCGAACACAGCAAGCCACATGTTGGCAATGCCGAGTGCTGCCAGCACTAGAATCAGCAGCTTAATGCCCAGCGCAAAGATGATGTTCTGCCAAACAATCGCCATGGTCTTGCGCGCCACGCGGATCGCGCGGGAAATGTTGGACGGCTTGTCATCCATGAGCACCACGTCGGCGGCCTCAATCGCGGCGTCGGAACCCATAGCGCCCATGGCAATGCCCACATCGGCGCGCGTAAGCACAGGTGCGTCGTTGATACCGTCGCCGACAAAGGCGAGCTTGCCCTTGCCGCTTTCGGCCGCGAGCAACGCCTCAACACGCTCGACCTTATCGCCCGGCAGCAGCTGCGCGTGGAACTCGTCGAGACTGAGTTGCTTGGCCACAGACGCCGCAACCTCCTCGCGGTCGCCCGTGAGCATGACGGTGCGCTTGACGCCGGCGGCGTGCAGGTCGCTGATCGTCTGCTCGGCATCGGCCTTGACGGTGTCGGCAATTACAATGTGGCCGGCATAGATGCCATCGACCAGCACGTGAAGGATCGTACCGACGACCTCGCAATCGGGCGCTTCGACTCCGGTCGCGGCGAGCATTTTTGCGTTGCCAACGACGACGTGCTTGCCGTCGATGGTTGCCGTCACGCCGTGGCCCGCGTCGTTGGCGGAGTTGCTAACGCGCTTGGGGTCGACCTCGCCCTGGTAGGCGACACGCACGGACTGCGCGATGGGGTGATCGGAGAACGACTCCGCAAGAGCTGCGACTTCAAGCAGCGACTGCTCGGTATAGCCAGCCTCGGGGTGCACCGCGACCACCGAGAACGTGCCGTTGGTGAGCGTGCCGGTCTTGTCAAAGACGACGGTGTCCACATCGGCGAGCGTCTCGAGGTAGTTAGAACCCTTGATGAGGACGCCCAGCTTGGATGCGCCGCCAATGCCGCCAAAGAAGCTGAGCGGGACGCTAATCACGAGCGCGCACGGGCAGCTGACGACCAGGAAGGTCAGGCCGCGCAGGATCCAGTCGGACCAGGCGCCGGTGACCAAGCCGCCGCCGAGCGCGAGTACCGCGGCAGCGCCGGTGACGGCGGGCGTGTAGACGCGGGCGAAGCGCGTGATAAAGTTCTCGGTGCGCGCCTTCTTTTCGCTGGCATTTTCCACGAGCTCCAGGACGCGTGCGACGGTGGACTCGCCAAAGGGCTTGGTGGTGCGCACGTGGATGAGGCCCGTCATGTTGATGCAGCCGCTGATGATGTCGTCGCCGGACTTGGCGGGGCGGGGGATTGACTCGCCCGTGAGAGCGGCGGTGTCGAGCTGGGTTTCGCCCTCGACGATGACGCCGTCGATAGGCACGCGCTCACCGGGCTTGACCACGATCACGGTGCCGACGGCGATGTCATCGGGGAAGACCTGCTCGAGTGTGCCGTCGGGCTGCTCGACGTTAGCGTAGTCGGGCGCGATGTCCATCATGGCACTGATCGACTTGCGGCTCTTGCCCACGGCGTACGCCTGAAACAGCTCGCCGACCTGGTAGAACAGCATGACGGCGGCGCCTTCGGCCATGTGCGGGTCGGTATCGGGGAAGAGCACCATGGCAAACGCGCCGATGGTCGCGACGGCCATGAGGAAGCTCTCGTCGAAGGCCTTGCCGCGGCGGATGTTATTGAATGCCTTTTGCAGTACGTCGTAGCCGGCAATCAAAAACGGCACGAGGAACAGCACAAAGCTGGCGTAGATGTCGCCCGGGGTGCCGAATGCGGCAGTGAGGGTGCCGAGCTCATCGAGGGCGTACACCACGGCAAAAATGCCCAGCGCTACCAGGATGCGGTTGCGCTTATGCTCGAGTGATTCTTTTTTCTTGCGCTTCTTCTTTTTCTTTTTGGGGTCGGCGGTGGCCATGACTCGTATCCTCCCATTTGAATGAATGAACACTCGCTCATATAATTTCGCGAGCAAAGGCCGCGGCAAGCGCGGCCTTGCAGGTTGGCGTAAACCTGGGCTAGAGAATGATCTCGCAGTCCGGCTCGGCGTCGGCCGTAAACTCAACAACGCGGTTGAGCACCTCGTCGAACTCGGCGTCATCGGCCTCGAGCGTCAACTTCTGGGTCATAAAGTTGACCGAAACGGATTTGACGCCCTCGAGCTTGGCCAACTCGTCCTGAAGCTCGCGCGCACAGTTGGCGCAATCGATCTCATCGAGCTTGTACTGCTTTTTCATGGTGGGTTCCTTTCCCGTTTTTGCGGCTTGGGTGCAGGCCGCGCTGGTACCGTGGTTGGTTGCTATTCGCAGATATGGCTCATGCCCTGGTTGAGCATGGTGTAGACGTGGTCGTCGGCGAGCGAGTAGAGGATATTGCGCCCGTCGCGCCGGAATTTAACCAGGTGCGACTGCTTGAGTGTGCGCAGCTGGTGCGACACCGCGGACTGCGAGGTTTCGGTCGCTTCGGCGATGTCTGCCACGCAGAGCTCGCGGCCCATGAGGGCGTAAAGGATCTTGATACGCGTGGTGTTGCTGAAGACCTTGAACAGGTCGGCGAGGTCGTAGAGAAGCTCCTCGTCGGGAAGGTCCTCGGGCGAGCAGGTGGTGGGGATCACTGGCTCGGTGGCCTCGGTGTCGGGTTTCGTTTCATCAACGCGGATGCTCATTGCAATATCCTTTCATATGAACATACGCTCAAATAACTTACTTCCGATTATATGAGCGTATGTTCATATGTCAATACAATTTGCGTTAATTTCGATGACTGCTTGCCGCCTCTGCGATTTTCTGTGGGTTGGGAGACATCGACGCAATGCTCGCCAACATATTTCGAGATGTTCGGCTAGCATGCTAAGAAAGCCACCTTGAGAAGCATTAGAACTGTTCATATTTGTACTTTATCGTGTCAAATACCGCGAGAATCAGTTCTTCCTCTTCGGGAGTTTCTGCAGAATCAGTTTTATCTAAAGTTATATTGAGCATTGCTGCAGCCAATCTGGCACATCGGTGGCCGAATAAGTCGAAAAATGTAGGTGGACATCCGCAGAGATCGCCTTTAGAAGAGCGAATTCTCAATTAGATCAATAATCGTGTCGTCTTCCGTGCGGTTTTCATCGATTTTTGCGAACATGTCGCATTCCCAAGCCCCATTGATTTCCTCAGCAAGGGCCCCGACGTGTTGCATGTCGTCGGGTTCGGGCACATCGTTGATGCTCGGGTCATCAGCTTGCGGATATTGGCTTGCAATTTCGCGCTTGGCGGCCTCTTCTTCTTTGAGTGTCTCCAGGACGCGGCGACCGTATTCGAAGTAGCGCCGCAAGACAAATTGACGAAGAGTTTCTTGCAGGATGGCGAAGTTATCCGGGAGTCGACCGGGCCATATCTTCTCGCGAATGCGAATCGCTTCCATGACCCGTTTAAAAGCGGACTGCTTGAAAAACGAATGACGATTAACCGTGATAACGGCATATCCCATGTTTCGCAGCGTGTTTCGGCGCTCCTCGTCAATTGATTGCTGCTCGGGTTCGTCGTGGTAAAAGCCGTTGTATTCGATATCGGTCATCGAATTTTCGAGCAGCGCGTCGAGGTAGAAAACCGTCCGTCGCGTTAGGGCGGCGTATCTTTTGGGGACTGGGATCGGATAATCCGTTTTGATAGCGCGTATGGCTAAGCCACCCATTGACTTGGGCATTGTCAGCATCATGACAAACGCCGTTTCGAGTGGGGAGCGACAGCCTTCGTGTACATAAGAAAGTGCCTTAAGTGCTTTATTAGATCCACGATACCCCGGTGCCTCTGAAAAGAAGGCTCTGAGCTCTTCAACGCTGGTTAGGGCTGGGCGCTCGCGATATTGAGTTTCGTCGGACGTTCCAAGCGCGTAGGAGCCGCAGATTTCAAAGTAATACTCAACGAGCTCCGAAAGGTTGAGGTCGGCTGTTGCTTCTAACGCGCACAGCTTGATATCGACGATGTAGACGTTCGGCTCGAGTTCTAGGTAGCTTTCTGCATCAAACGTATAGCGCGTGCAGTGGCAGATGCAGCCCTTGCGGTGCCTTTTGGCATTATTGGAAAACGTCAGCACATGGATACGTTCAGAATCGACATTCTTTCTGTTGAGCCATGCTCGTGCCGCTTCCAGGTCGGACGTGGTCGGCGCAGACACCCTGATCTTTTCCATAGGTATGGGACCGGTCGCGTAGCTTGCGAGCGAGTTGGCTGTTTGGTATACAGCGCGTGCCGTGGTATGTGACAGAATGATTCCCATACGCGCATGATGGCATAGCGGACGCCGCATACGCCCGAAACTTCGGGCAACGGTATTGGGGCGCGGCTTATCTTCTGCGAACGGTGGGTTTTTGAGCTGTCGTATTGAGGGAGCAGCTTTGGCTGGGGAGGTTTCTGCCGGCTGCCCCTTTTTGATGAACTTTAGTTGCGGATTCGTAGCTTCTAAGCGTTTTTGCCGACCGCTCAGATGCCTCACCAACATAATTTGAGTTATTCGGCCTTATCCTATACAAATGGTGCGATCGCAACGTCCTATTCGAATTGATTCAGGTAGATTTATGGGGCTTGGTTGCGAAATTAAGGCGATTTTAGCTTCGATTGCGGTTCAAGGGGCCTTGACTAGTGGTTCAGCTGGCCGAACAACTCGAAAAATGTAGGTGGGCCAACCTGCCGACTATGTGAAGCACGCGTATTTGCTCGTTTTGATGAAAACTAGGGTGCAGCCATAAGGCTGCGCCCTAGTTTACTGCGTGTCGGTGTGCCCAGACGGATTGCGCTGTGCCTGGCAGGCGCTCCCGCAGATGGATCGGTTATTTCGCGAATAGGTTCTTGAGGTTGAACTCGGCCTGAACCGTGCGGAGCATGAGGTCGGTGTCGTCGAGGCCCAGGTGCTGCTCGTTGGCGTCGGCGGCGAGGGTTCCACGGCGGCGCGCCCAGTTCTCGAGTGCGGCGGGCGCGGATTCGCGGGGGAGCGAGCGGACGTCGGCATCCAGGCTGCGGCAGATCTGGCGCGAGTCGATGACGATGATCTTGCCGGCGCGGCGTGCCTCGGCGTAACCGTCCAGGTGGATCTTGAACCAACTGTCCTCAAAGGCGGCGTTGTGCGCCATGTACGGGTACTTCTTCATAAGCTTGAGCAGCTGCTTCTGCAGTTCCTTGTTCTCGCGGAATGGCTTTTTGCCGTCGATGTCGTCCCAGGTGATGTGGTGGATATTCGACAACGGCACATCCTCGCCGCGGTAGATGTCGGGCAAACCGCAGTAGTGCGCCTCGGCGTCGTGCGGGACGGCGTCGCTGGTGAGCTCCATGATTTCCCAACCCACATTGATGATATAACCGCGCTCGGGTGCACGGCCGGTGGTCTCGATGTCGATACCGAGCACGGTGCCCTGGATGGGCTTGCGGGCGTAGGCCACGCCGAGCGCGTCGCGGTCGCCGCGGATCTCGCGCATGACCGACGCGGCGGTGCGCTTTTGCATCTTGCCGATGGCGGCGCAGGTGTCGGCATCGGACAGGCCGCGCGAAAGCGTCGCGGGCGTCACGTTGCGCAGGCGCGCCTCGCCAATCTGGTCGCACAGGTCGCGGTTGCGGTCAGCCAGGTCGCGCACGGTGGCAAAGTCGAAGCTGGGGTCGCCCTCGGCGGTAAAGTACTCGGTTTCGAGCACCTTAAGGGCCTCCTCGCCCTTCTGGCGCTCGGACTCCATGGCGCCGTGATCGCCATAGATAAACATGGGAATAAACGGCTGGCGCTCGTATTCGAGTGCTTGTGAAACGTTCATATAACTGCTCCTTGGACGGGCCGTGTCGCGCGGCTCGGTGGCATTGAGTTATGGCGAGATGATAGTTTACCATGGGCAACTATTGGCATCGCGCCTAGGACAACTACAATACCCTAGTTGACCGCTAGGACTTTTACAATGCTGCCGAAAGACATGAAAGGTTCCATCCGTCATGGATTTGCTGATTGATATTCTGCTCGACGCCGGCAAGGACACGCTCTCGCTGGCGCCGTTTTTGTTGGTGACGTATCTTGCTCTCGAGACACTTGAGCACGTTGCGGGCGACCGCGTCAACGGCGCTATCAAGCGCGCCGGCGCTGCGGGTCCCGTGGCTGGCTCGCTGCTGGGCATTGTGCCGCAGTGCGGATTTTCGGCCATGGCAGCAACGCTGTACGCCGGCCGTGTCGTGACGCTGGGCACGCTGGTCGCCGTGTTCCTCTCGACCTCCGATGAGATGCTGCCGCTGTTGCTCGCCGAGCAGGTGCCCGTGCAGACCATGGCGATGCTTTTGGCTTCGAAGGCACTGATCGCGCTGGTCACGGGCTTTATCGTGGACGCGGCTATCCGCGGCCTTCGTCGTAATTCCCGCGCGCATGCGGCGATTCGCCGTACCGTGCTGGGGACCGCTGCCAATCCGGCTCATGTGAACTGCGCGCACGACGACCATACCGGGGGCGACATCATTGATGAAGTGGCCGAGGCGGGCGTGAGCGCCGACCACATCCACGAGTTGTGCGAGCGCGACCATTGCGGTTGCGATGATGATGAAGATGAACACGAGCGCGACCACGGACACAGCCATGACCACGGTCACGCAGGCGAGCATGAGCACCACCACGGCCATGGGCACGACCACGGTCACTCCCACGAAGGTGCGCCCGTCCTGTCGATTATCCGCAGCGCGATCTCGCACACCGTGCAGGTTTCGGTTTTTATTTTCCTGGTGACGCTGATTCTAGTTGCCGTGCTCGAGACCTTCGGAGAGTCCGCGATCGAGCAGTTCCTGCGTGGCAACGAGACGCTCGCCGTCTTGGGCTCGGCACTCGTCGGCCTGATCCCCAACTGCTCGGCCAGCGTGGTCATTACGCAGCTGTACCTGGAGGGCGCGCTACAGCTGGCGCCGATGCTCGCCGGCACGCTCATTTCCGCTGGCGTGGGCTATCTTGTCCTGTTCCGCACCAACCGCAGCGCTCGTGAAAACGCCGTGTTCCTGGTCATGATGTACGTCATCGGCGCCGGCTGGGGCCTTATCCTATCCGCCTTCGGCCTCTAAGTAGGCCTAAAAAATGGGCTTCAAATAGCCATGCTCGGCGCCTGCGCAATGCGGCGACGCATGGCATTTTGAAGCCCATTTTTTGTTGAGCCATGGATTCCGAGCGCTCACACCGCTCAAAACAAAAAGGTAGATTTCCGGGCATGTCCCGAAAATCTACCTTGGTTAGCGCAGCAGCTCGGTGAGGTTGCGCTTAAAGCGGGCCCGGTCTTCGCTGGTAAATGCCGCCGGACCGCGAGTGCGACCGCCGGCGCGGCGCACCTTCTTTTCCTCGTGGCGAATAAACAGTTGCATGTCGATGGTCGCCTTATCGTAGACGCGCCCGCGCACGCCGATGGCGGCGGCATCGCGCCCGAGCACCATGCTCGCCAAGCCAATGTCCTGCGTCACGACTACGTCGCCCGCCTGCAGGCGTTCGACAATGGCAAAGTCGGCGCTGTCGGCGCCCACGCTCACATCGAGCGTCGTGACCCAAAATCCGCGTCGCGCATGCTCGACGTCGCGCGGATCGTCGCGGCGAATGTGGCGTTCCAGGTTCTGTGTGCTGTTGCCGGCGATAACGACGGCGACGCCCGCCCGCCGCGCGCAGTCAATCGACTCGCGCGTGACCGGGCAGGCGTCTGCATCAATAAAGAGCGTTCGCGGCATCTAGTGCACCAGTTTGCCAAATTGAATAGCGCGAACAATCAGCGTTACGCCAAACACCAGCAGTGCGGCGCCGCTAAAGATGACGAGCATCTTGGCCGACCACAGCGGATAGATAAACACGAACATGCCGGCGATGATGGAGAGCGCGCCGCTCAGGATGGCGAGGGCACGGTTGGACGAAAGCTCGGACTCCAGAATGGACATGACACCTTCGACGATCCAGCCAAAGCCGGCCACGATAACCACCATCGTGGTGAGCGTCGCGGTCGAGAAGGCCTGGTTGCGCAGGATTATGACGCCGCCCAAGATAATGAGTAGGTTGGAGATGATGCTCGTCACGCGCCAGCCGGTGGGCAGCAGTGGCTCGAAAACAGCGGTAAACAGCCTGATCGCGGCCGTGATCACAAAGTAGAAGCCCAAGACGGTCGTTAAGAAGACGAGGGACTTGGCGGGCGCAAACAGCAGTGCGATGCCGGCGACGAGCGCCAAGACGCCCGTGATGGCGTAAATCCAGCGCACGGCCTTGACGGCCTTGCCTGCCATGCTTTTCTCGTCAAATCCAAACTGGCTCGATTTTTGGTCATCATTCTTAAAGATGCCCATAATGTCTCCTTTCCGTGCGGCGTAAGCCTTGATCGTTACGACCAGTATCGCCTAAAGGCGCTGACGTATGGGTCGGGGAGGGTGAAACGTAACCCAAAGGCCCCGAATTGTTTCCGTTGTTCCCCACGTCGCGATTTTCTATTCAACAGGTGTAGAACATTGCGGCCCTGTTCGTTATTGCCTACGTTTTAGGTTAGATTTTCCTAAGAACAATTGCCCGAAATTGGGGGTCCCTATGAACGAAACAGTTCCCGCGGCGCCGTCTAGCGCGGAGTCGATGGCAAAGCAAGGTTGCGAAAAGCTCGGCCTGGACACGTTTGACGCGCTGGTCCGCCGCGCCCGTACGTGCCGTCGCTTTGACGAGTCCATGCGCGTGCCGCGCGAGTTTTTGCTCGAGCTGGCGGAACTGGCGCACCTGGCTCCCTGCGGCGCCAATGCTCAGCGTCTGCGTTTTCATGTGGTAAGCGGTTCCGAGGACTGCGCTCGCGTGTTTGACGAGCTTGCATGGGCCGGCGCGCTTAAGGACTGGTCGGGTCCTGCCGAGGGCGAGCGCCCGACCGGCTACATCGCGATTCTTGCCGAGCGCGCCGTTCCGGGCAAGCCCGCCGCTCCTATTACCGAGGTCGACACGGGCATTGCCGCGCAGACGATGATGCTCGCCGCCCGCAGCGCCACGCCCGAGGTGGCTGCCTGCATGTTCAAGGCCTTTACGCCCCACGCGATCGATGCCATGGGGCTCGATAGCGACAAGTATGAGCTCAAGCTGATCATGGCGTTTGGCGTTCCGGCCGAGACGCAGGTGATCGATGCGATCGATTCCAACCCCGACGGCTCAATTAATTACTGGCGCGACGAGGCGCAGGTGCACCACGTACCCAAGCGCCCGCTTGCCGACGTACTGGTGTAGCTGAGCGTCACCGCGGTGTGATCCGGCGGTAAACCACCACAAAGGTACCTGTCCCCTTTGCGGTGGTGCGAGGGGAGGACGTGTGGCAGATTTGTATTTGGTGCGGCATGGACAGACTGAGCTCAATGTGCAGAACATTTTGCAGGGTGGGCACGATTCGCCGCTTACGGCGCGCGGGCGCGAGCAGGCGCTGGCGACGCGCGCGGCGTTTGAGGCGCGTGGCGTGACCTTTGACCGTGTGTATTCCTCGCCGTTGGGCCGGGCGCGGCATACGGCTGAGCTAATTGCTGGTGAGGGCCGCTCGATAGAGCTGGTCGATGACCTGCGCGAGTGGCATTTGGGCTCGCTGGAGGGTACATCAAATCGCGAGATGCCGCCGCAGCCCTGGGGTGATTATCCGGTGGCCTTTGGTGGCGAGTCTGAAGGCGAGCTCCAGTCGCGCATGGTCGCGGCGCTGTCCCACATCATGGCCAGGCCGCAGCACGACTGTGTGCTGGCAGTCTCCCACGGCTCTTCCTGCCAGGAGTTTCTTGAGTATGTGACTGGCGGGGGAGAGCTACCCGACAACGGTGCCGTGCTTCATTTTGGCTATTGCGACGGTGCGTTTTCGCTCCTTGATTGGTAACGAACGAAAGGACCCCTATGAATAAAGACCTGTATCTGGTTCGTCATGGGCAGACAATATTCAACCTTAAGCGCATTATTCAGGGTTGGAGTGACTCGCCGCTCACGCAGCTGGGATGCGACCAGGCGGCACGTGCCGGCATGTTCTTACGTGCGCGCGGCATTGAACCCGATCATGCCTACACCTCCACACTTCATCGCACCGAGCAGACTATCGCCAACCTGTGGCCGGGCTTGGCGTACGAGCGCCTGGACGGTCTGCGTGAGTGGTTCTTTGGCGACTTTGAGGCCGAGCGCGTGATGCTTATGCCCGAGCGGCCGTGGCGAGATTTCTATCGTCAGTTTGGCGGCGAGGGCCAGATGCAGGTGCGCGAGCGCATGGCGGCGACGATAACCGATCTTATGCGACGTCCGGACCACGAGTGCGTGCTCGCGGTGAGCCACGGCTCGGCTATCAAGGAGTTTTTGGACCACGTGCGGGGCGCGGCGGCCGACGAGCGCGAACGCGTGCCGGGCAACTGCTCAGTGCTGCAGTTTGCGTTTGACGATGCGGCCGATACGTTTGAACTGGTCGAAGTCTTTACGCAGGAAGACTACGCGCGCGAGCTGGGGCTTGAACCGCTCGTGGCTACTGCGGGTCCGCAGCGCGGATAACGCGAGCGCGGCGGCACGGGTCGTCGGCATAACTTCTCGACGCAAAAGGGGCGGAGATGCATGTACCTGCTGCATCTCCGCCCCCTGTTTGTTGGGCTGCCGATTTTTGTGCTGGACGGTCTGGTCTTGCTAGAACCGCGCGACCTGGTGCGTGAGCAGACCCGTCGGAACCTGCGCCGCGCCGCCGCTGACCTGCGCGGCGGGGAAGAGCGCAGCTACGGCAAAGTTGAACGGCTCTTTGCCCGTGTAGGTGCCGGCGGCACGTGCATCGTCGGCCAGGAGCTGTGATGCCTCGACTAGTGCGACAGCGTAGGCAGGGTCGTCGGCCAGTGCCGGCTCCGGCGCCTGGTCGAGCATGGCGCGGATGGCCCCGACGGCGTCCTCGCGCTTGACCTCCCACACGCGGTGCGTAATGCCGGCGGGGTCGGTGACGGCATAGAGTGAAGCGCCCTCTTTTGCGGCGCCGAGGATGATATCCATGACGGGAGAGGCTTCGTAGACAAGCGTTACGGGACGGGGCTGTACCTTGAGGTCGGCGATTGCGCGCGCAGCGGCGGTCGTATCGGCGGCAACCGCGTCGCCGCCCGCCAGCGCACCAACCGGGCAGATCGCCACGACACCCGTCACACGTCCCGGCTCGCCCGAGCATTCGTACACGTAATACGCCGCACCCGGGTCCTTGAGCATCAGACCATCGGCAATGGCTCCGCGCAGAGCATCGTTGCCGCTCATGATGCTGTCCATTGCAGGCAGCGCCTCGAGCACGCGGTCCTGAGCCGGGCGGATGCAGGGAAACGGAAGTGCTTTCATGGGCGGTCCTAACGCACGAGTCGGTTTGTTCGCGGCTTATTATGCCCCAACTTGGCCGCTCGCGTCCCAGAGCACGTTGTCGGCGAGCACGATGAGCACGTTCTGACAACGAACGATATCGGCGTGGGGCACATATTCGTTGGGCTTGTGCGCGAGCGCCAACGAGCCGGGGCCGTAGCTCATGCAATTGCGGTTACCCGTCTTGCTGGCAATGACGGCGGTATCGGTGTAGCCGGTAAAGAAGCCGACGGTCGTGTCCGCGTCCGTCGTATCGTCTGCTGCGCGCTTGAGTGCAGCTAGAAGGGGAGAGTTCGGGTCGCGCTCGATGGCGGGGCGGTCGCCCGTCACGGTGTAGCTGCCATGGCAACCGGGAACGGCGGCTTCGGCGACGGCGATGGCCTGCTCTACCATGCGCGTCGCGGCGGCCGTATCGGTCGGCGGGGTCAGGCGCATGTCGACCCAGACTTTGGCGCGGTCGGGTACGACGTAGGGGCGATATCCGCCCTCGATTTGGCCAAACGTGATGGTCGAAGGCCCCAGCTCATTATGCACGGGCAGCGCCGCAAATGCGCGGCGAAGCGAGCACACGGCCTCGGCCATGGCGGCGACGGCATCCGCGCCCTTCCAGGGCTGGCTCGCATGCGCCGTCACGCCAGCCATTTCAATCTCGAACCACGTACGCCCCTTGTGCGCCACCTGGATCTGTCCGTCGGTGGGCTCGGTGTCCAGCACCCATTCGCGCGAGCCGACCCAGCCAGCATCGATCGCGGCCTCTGAGCCGCGCATAAAATCTTCCTCGTCGACCGAGCAGATGAGCGAAAAGCCGCGACGCGGCAGCGCGCCATCCGCCACCACGCGCTCGAGCGTATGGACCAGCGCGGCAATGGCGCAGGCCAGGCCACCCTTCATATCGCAGGCACCACGGCCGTAGAGCTTATCGTTGCGCACGATCGCTCCGAGCGGCGGAATGTCCGCGTCCCAGCCATCGCCCAAGGTGACGGTATCCAAATGGCAGATGTAGACGAGCCGTGGCTCGTCGCTTTGGCCCGGCACGGTGACCATTAGATTGCGGCGTCCGGGGAGTACTTCGTGCTCTGCAATCTGCACGGCATCGAGTACCGGATAGCTCAGCTGCGCCAACCGTTCCTCAACCAACGCTTTGATATAGCGCTCAATCTCGTCCTCATACGCACCCGGGTCTGAACTGTCGATCCGCACGAGCCCTTGCGTAAGCCGCCAAGCAAAATCTGTATCAACCATAGGCACCTCACAGATAGTTAGGTCAACATACAGATTGTATGCCAAGAAGCGGCTCAGTGCATTTAATGGAGCGCTCACAAAAATGGGGGCGCCTCTCGTGCGAAAGGCGCCCCCGCGGGCATTCAATGTCAGCGACGGGCAGGCCACATGGGGAACTGCCCGTCAGGTCAGTCGGCGCTACTTGATCACGCGCACGCGATACATCGACGGAATCTGCTTGAGCGCCTCGATGGTGCTGCTGTCTAGGTGTTCGTCGGTGTCGAACATGGTGTAGGCGTTCTCGCCGGCGGACTCGTTGGTCATACGCTGCACGTTGGCGTTGTCCTTGGCCAGGATGGCCGTGATCTGGCCGATCATGTTGGGCACGTTGGCGTGCAGGCAGGCGATGCGGCTCGCGGCGCGCGCCTTGCCCATGCTGCAGGCGGGGTAGTTGACGCTGTGCGCGATGTTGCCGTTCTCCAGGTAATCCTTGAGCTCGCTGATGGCCATGTCGGCGCAGTTGGCCTCGGCCTCGCCGGTGCCGGCGCCCGAGTGCGTGGTGATAAACGTGTTGGGCATCTTGACGGTCTTGGGCGTGGCAAAGTCGCAGCTAAACCAGCTCAGCTTACCCTCGCGCAGGGCAGCGTCGACGGCGTCCTCGTCAATGATGGTTTCGCGTGCGTAGTTGATGAGCACGGCGTCGGGTGCCAGCAGGTTAATCTGCTCGGTGCTGATCATGCCGATGGTGTCGGCCTTGCTGGGCACGTGCACGGTGAGGTAGTCGCAGCCGCGGCACAGATCCTCGAGCGTGCCCACGCGCTGCACCTCGCGGCTCAGCACCCACGCGTGCTCAACGGAAATGAACGGATCGTAGCCGTAGACGTCCATGCCCAGATCGACGGAGGCGTTGGCGACCTTGGAGCCCACGTTGCCCAGGCCGATAACGCCGATGCGCTTGCCCTTGAGCTCGCGGCCCACAAAGGCCTTCTTGGCTTTCTCGGCATCGACCTGGATCTCGGGGTCGTCGGCGTTGTCGCGCACCCAGTTCATCGACTGCACTACGCCGCGGCTCGAGAGCACTAGCATGCCCAGGACGAGCTCCTTGACGGCGTTGCTGTTGGCGCCGGGGGAGTTAAAGACGACGACGCCCTTCTTGGCGTACTCCTCGACGGGGATGTTGTTGACGCCGGCGCCGCAGCGGGCGATGGCGCGGATGCCCTCGGGCAGCTCGTAGCCGTGCAGATCGGTCGAGCGCATCAGGATGGCGTCGGCCTCCTCGGCGGTGCTTACAAATTCGTAGCCCTCGCCAAACTCGACTTTGCCGTCTTTAGTGATGTCGTCGATGGTCTTAATCTTACGCATGGAAAAACTCCTTAGCAGGTTTTTATCTAAGCAGGGTGGTCTGAGGTGGCTGGTCGGCCCGCGGGTTGCGGGCTAGTTAGATCGCGGACTCAAACTATGCTGCGCTTCGAAGTCCTTCATGTACGTGGCCAGCGCCTGCACGTCCTCCATGGTGACGGCGTTGTACACGCTGGCGCGCATGCCGCCCACCAGGCGATGGCCCTTGACGTTTTGGATCTGGTGCTCGGCCGCGCCTGCGACAAAGGCGGCGTCGAGGTCGGCATCGCCGGTGCGGAACGTGACGTTGGCGATGGAGCGACTGTCCTCCTGCGCGGTGCCATGGAACAGCTCGCTTTGCTCGAGCAGGTCGTAGAGCAGGTTGGCCTTGGCCCAGTTGCGCTCGGCCATGGCAGCAAGTCCGCCGGTCTGCTCAACCCAACGGAACACCTTGCCGCACACATAGATGCCAAAGGTGTTGGGCGTGTTGAGCATGGAGCCCTTGGCGGCTTGGGTCTTAAGGTCCATGTACTGCGGCGTCTGCGCAAAGGCCGGACCGTCGGCGATCAGGTCGTCGCGCACGATGACCACGGTGACGCCCGCGGCGCCGGCGTTTTTCTGAGCGCCGGCGTAGATGAGTCCGTAGCGCTCGACGTCGAGCGGCTGCGACAGAAAGCAGCTCGAGACGTCGGCGACCAGCGGCACGTCGCCGCAATCGGGCAGCTCGTGGAACATGGTGCCAAAGATGGTGTTGTTCTGGCAGATGTAGACGTAGTCGAGCCCGTCGCCCGCGGCCTCGGCGGCAATGTGCGCGTTGATGTCGGCCATGTCGGGGATGCGGTCGAAATTGGTGTCCTCGGAACTCGCGAGCAGCACGGCCTCGCCGTACTTGGCGGCCTCTTTGTACGCTTTGTTGGCAAAGTTGCCGGTCACGACGTAGCCGGCGCGGCCGCGGCGCATGAGGTTCATCGGGATGCCCGCAAACTGTAGCGTGGCGCCGCCCTGCAAAAACAGGACACGGTAGTTGTCGGGGATACTCAGCAGGCGGCGCAGGGTTGCCTCGGCGTCGTCGATGATCTGCTGGTACATGCTAGATCGATGGCTCATCTCGAGCACGGACATGCCGCAAACGCGGTAGTCCATCATCTCGTCGGCGATCTCGGCGAGCACGCTTGTGGGCAGTGCGGCCGGGCCAGCTGAGAAGTTGTGCACACGTGCCATCTTCTAGTTCCCCCTCGTAGTCGTTTGAACGTTCGGGATACTTTAGCACAGTGGAGCGCCAGGCGCGACTGCATCACGGTAAAACTCGAGTGCGCCGCTATGATTTACAGGATGGTTACATGGGGGAGAGGGCTTATCTCGAGGCTCGCATCCGATCCGCCTCGGCCTTCGCTTGTTTCCAGGGGCGCACACGACCGTTGGTGAGGTCGTCGTAACCATGAGCGATGGTACGTTGAATGTGATCTTCGCGTTCCTGAATGGTAGTTAGCGCGCGCGTCTGATCAGAAATAGGCTTTACGACAGGCATATGAAACTCCTTACATAGAAGCATATGTATAACTCTATGTTGAATATAGCGGAGGATGGCGTTGGGCGTGTGCGTGCCTGCATTCGTAAGCGCGGTTGTCTGGCAAGTGTGATTTGGGGCGACCTCGGCAAAGCTTCTGAGCTGCGAAAATGACCGTTAACCGGATTTAATTTTGTTGCTCAACATTTGACACTCTGGGCGTGGTACCTTTTTTACCAACAGGTATGATTATTGTCATGTGCGCCGCGCCTGCCTGCCGGGTTGCGGCGCACTTGTGACAGCCTTTGACACCCTTGGAGCGTGTACTGTGGATGTAACCACAAAAAGCGTTCGGGGGGGGGGTGCTCACCCGCGAGCAATTCCTCCCGCATGAGATGCGCATCGTCGCTGCCCTTCGTATGCAGGGCGCAAGCGACGAGCAGGTCATTGTACGCGTAAAGAGCGAGAACCTCTTTCAATATCCCACGGAGCGCATGGTCGCCAACCGCGCAACCGTGTGCCTTCGCCGCCTTGACGCCATGGTGCCCACGGACGCCGTATGCGCCGCGCGCGGCATCGACCCCAAAACCGCCGTCGAGGCTGCGTCATCCCTAACCAGGCTCATGGCATCCGGCACTCCCACGCAGGCGGACCAGGCCATCTTCTACAGCATGATCTGCCGCTACGATATCGTGCGCGAGCTCGTGCTCGTCGAGGTAGGGGAGCGCCTACAAAACTTCGATTATGCCTTTACGGCGGTTGACCTCAACGCCTTTATGACACGCTTTACCACGGAGTATCCGGACGCGGCCCGCTGGACTGAGGCCACGGTCAAGCGCATCAAGGGCTCGCTCCGCCAGACGCTCCGCCATGCCGGCCTTATCGGCGAGGGCCAGGGCCCGGAGTCCGAGCGCCTGTCACCACTCTTCCTCGATTCCGATGTCGAGCGAGCCTTGGTTCAGCTGGGCGAGCAGTCGCTTATCGCGGCCCTTACCGGCAGGGCGATGATGTAGCGTGGCTCCCGTCAAAAGCGCCGTCGACCCCGTTATCACCCCGGCGACCGATCTCACCACCAATATCGGCATCCATTTCCGCAAGAGCGTCGTGGCGGCGCATTCCCGCTCCGAGCGCGCCTGCCAGGAATTTGAGCGCCGCGCGCAGCTTCTGCGCGAATGCCTGTGCAGCGAGGACTTTTTGGCTAACAAGGGCATAGGCAATGAGATCGGCTTCCACACCTTTTGCTATGACCCCGCGCTGGAGTTTGAGGCGCGTGCATTATTTGACACCCTTTTACGCGATGCCGAGGCCGACAAGCTTCCGTGCACGCTCAAGGTCGTGAACCTTTACGACGCCGTGCTGGCAATTCTCGAAAAGCGCCGTGTCCTCAAGGCTATCCCGCACCAAGAGGAGCGCCGCGGTACCCAGCGCGTGCTCGGGGACGTGGCCAAGTTCGCCTCGCCCGAGAAAGTCGCCGCGTACATCCTTGAGCAGACCGAGCCGCACGCGCCTGGAGACGTCGTTCTCCTCACCGGTGCGGGCGAGGTTTTCCCGTTCTTTCGCATACACACGCTTCTCCACTGCATGCTTGCGGATTTTGATGAGGTGCCTGTGGTCGCCGCCTATCCGGGCAGTTTCAACGGCTCTTCTTTCCAGCTCTTTAACCGTCTGCCGGCCGACAACTACTACCGCGCCATCGATATCTCGTAAGCACGGCTCCCCGCAGACAAGTCCCTGCCGCCGGTAACAACCCTTTGCCATAACGTTCCCAAACCCAAAGGAGCACCCATGGACAACACGATCATTCGCGACCTCTTTGCAAAAGACATCAACCGCTCCATCAACGGCGTGGTCAAGGTCCAGGATTCAAAAGATGGGTCCATCCGCCAGGAGCTTGACGAGTACGTGGTGACGCGCGAGTTGCAGAGGCATTTTGCCACGTTCTTCAAGGCCTACGGCGATGCCATCGATGTACGCACCGACAAGATCGGCGTATGGATCAGTGGTTTCTTCGGTTCCGGTAAATCGCACTTCCTCAAGATGCTGAGCTACCTGCTCGAGAATCGCCAGATCGGCGGCAAGAGCGCCATCCGCTACTTTGACGGCAAGATCGTCGACCCCATGGTCGTGGCTGCCATGGAGCGCGCCTGCTCGGTGTCCACGCAGGCCATCCTCTTTAACATCGATAGCAAGGCGGGCCAGTGGAAGCAGGGCGATACGGCTCCCACGGCGCTGCTTCGCGGCTTTGAGCGCATGTTCTACGAGGCGCGCGGCTTCTACGGCGAGGACCTAAAGCTTGCAAAGCTCGAGGACCACATCGATTCCCTGGGCAAGACCCAGGAGTTCCGCGAGGCCTTTGAGCGCGTCAACGGCGAGTCCTGGCTCCAGACCCGCGACACCTACAGCTACTTTGAGGACGACGTCGTCGAGGTGCTGCAGAGCGTGCTCGGCATGAGCGAAAAGGCCGCATGGAACTGGCTTGAGGGTTCTGAGGACGAGGTTTTGGCCCCCGATGTCTTTGCCAAAAAGGTCAAGGACTACGTAGACGCTCAGGCAGCGGCCCACGGCGGCAACTACCGTTTGCTCTTTATGGTCGACGAGGTGGGTCAGTTTATTACAAACGACCGGGATCCAAGCCTTATGTTGAGTCTTCAGACCATCGTCGAGGAGCTGGGTGCCGCCTGCGGTGGCCGCGTGTGGGTGATGGTCACGAGCCAGGAGGCCATCGACAACCTGAGCCTGCCCGTGGGCAACGACTTTTCAAAGATCCAAGGCCGCTTCAATACCCGCCTTTCGCTCTCCAGCTCCAGCGTGGACGAGGTCATCCAGCGCCGTGTGCTCGAGAAGACCGCGCCGGCGGCCGATATGCTTGCACAGGTCTACGAGCAAGACGCCGCCGTCCTCAAAAACAACTTTACCTTTGAGGGCGGCTCGCGCTCCGACCTTGCCGGCTTCGGCAGCTCCAAGGATTTTGTGGCCAGCTACCCGTTTGTGGGCTACCAGTTTAAGCTTCTGCCCGACGTGATGACCGAGGTGCGCAAGCACGGCGTCAAGGCCAAGCACATGTCCACGGGCGAGCGCTCCATGTTGAGCGCTTTCCAGGAGAGTGCTCAGGCTATCCAGCATGAACAGACCGGCGCTCTCGTGCCGTTCTGGCGCTTCTTCGACACAATCTCTAAAGACCTGGAGCATGGCATCAATCAGGTCGTCGACCGCGCGGAGCGCGCAGCTGAAAACGCAGAAGGTCTTGAGAGCTACGATGTTCGGGTGCTTAAGCTCCTGTACTTGATCCGCTACATCGGCTACGTTAAGGCTTCGGTCGAGAACATCTCCATCTTCATGATTGATAGCCTTGACGTGGACAAGCGCGCTCTTAAGGACCGCGTCAAGGAATCCCTCGCCCGCTTGGAGCACGAGAACTACGTCGCGCGCCAGGGCGATACCTACAGCTTCCTTACCGATGAGGAGCAGGAAATTGCACAGGAGATCGCGCAGACCCCGATCGACAACGCAAAGGTGATCGAGTCTATCAAGAAGCGCTTGTTCGAGAGCATCTACACTGCGCGCAAGCTCAACCGCGAGGCCAACGACTTCCCCTTTGACCGCTACGTGGATGGCTCGATTCATGGATCCAGCATGGGCGGTATGGAACTTTCCGTGGTGACCATGGACGGCGACTTGGGCTGCGCCGACGATGCCGAGTTAGCATTGAAATCTGTGGATAAAGCCATCGTGGCCTTGAGCGACGAGGTGGATTATTGGACCCCACTCGTCAACGCCGCCAAGATTTGCATGTACGCCCAGACCCGCAACCTGCAGGAGCTACCGCCGAGTACCCGCCAGATTGTCGAGGCCAAAATGCGTGAGAAGGACTCTAACGAGAAAGAGGCTGACATCCTTTTGACCGAGGCAGTGCTCCATGCACGATGCGCCGTCAACGGGCGCATGGTTGAGGTCCATGCCACCAAGCCTGCGCAGGTCTTCGACCAGGTGCTCGCGCAGTTGTGCGACATAATCTTTGGTAAGGCTGGCTATATCGGCGCGCCGGTCGAGGGCGATTCCGATATCCGCTCCACGCTGGCGGGCAATATTCAAACTGGGATCGATGGCATGGACGCTGGGAATGCGCGTGCCCTCAAGGATGTCGAGGATTACCTCAGAGTTCAGCATCAGCGTCATTTAGATACCGCTATGGGCGATATTCAGCGCAAGTACCAGCAAAAGCCCTATGGCTGGCGCGAGGTCAATATCGCAAATGTGGTGGCGCAGCTTGTGGTTGAGCAACGCGCGCAAGTGCTGTTTGGCGGCCAGACGATTCAAGCCAACGACAATCGAATGGTGGCGTTCTTGCGCAAGGATGCCGATAAGGTGCAGGTGCGTCTACGCGTGCGCATGAGCGACCGTTTGCTGCGCGATACGGGCGATCTTATGCGTGACCTGTTTGACCTTGATACCGTGCCCTCCGATGAGGATAAGCTCGTGGCCGAGCTTAAAGAGCGCCTTGGGAGTCTCCGTCAAGACTGCCTCGATATGATGCACGATTTCTATACGGGTATCAAACCGCTCTATCCGTATCCTGGCGAGAGCGAGTGCGAGAAGATGCGCTCGGAGGTCGCCGACGTCCTTAAGGACCAGAACGAGTCCGAGGCGTTCTTGACCACGTTCACCAAGCATGAGAACCGTTTGCTCGATGCCAAGGAAGACTTCGACAAGGTGGTTGAGTTCTTCGAGTCCAACCAACGAACAGCGTTTGACCACGCCAAGGATTTCTTGAGCCGCACCGAGGGTATTGAGTATGCCTCTGATGACATTCCCAGCGCGGTGGAGAACGTGGCAAAGGTGCGCGAGATCCTCAAAGATCCCAAGCCCTACGGCCGCATTAAAGACCTGCAACCGCTTATGGATCCCGTCGAGGACGACATGAAGAAGCTGCTGGGCATTCGCCGCAATGAGTTTTTGCATCGCATCGAGAGCGATCTGCAAGACTTGCAGGCGCAGGCTGAGAGCCAAAAGGGCTTTGTCAAACAGGCCAAGGATGCCATAGCGGACGCCGGTGCCAAATACGAGTCATTCAAAAACCGTGCCCACAGTGCTCAAAGCCTTAATGAGCTGAGCGTTGCCGCGACTAACTGGGGCAATTGGCTCAGCGCGGCAACCAACGGGATGTACGACGCCGTGGATGAGGCCCGCATGCGTATGGACAACGAGCGCCGCACCACCGAGGTCACGAGTACGGGTGAGGTGGTCAAGAAGATCTCCAACAAGGGTGCTGCGTCGTCAGCGCCTGTGCCTGCGCCCGTGCCCCAGCGCAAGATCAAGGCCTTGCGCCGCGCCGATCTGGTCAAGCCGAGTCGTCTCTTGTCCGCAGAGGACGTGGAGCGCTATGTGGACGACTTGCGCTCCCGCCTTATGCAAGCACTCGCTGCAAACGACGAGATTCGTATCAACTAACCCGCAGAGCCACTGGCGCCAAAGCGCGCACCGGTGGCTTATGCGTTTAGAAAGGCTCATCAACCATGAACGATTCTGCTCTTAAGAGCTTCTGCACTTGGGCCCGCACGGAGCTCATCAAAGGCGTGGAGGCGCAGATGGTGCGCTACGGCATCACCGAACCTGCACCTGCGCCCGCTGGGTCCGAGACCGTCAACAGCCTGCCTCTAAGTCCGGCTGAGGTTGAGCAACGCGATGAACTGCTGCGCATACAGGCAGAGGTGGGTCACGAGGCGCTCCGCGATCGTGCGGCATACACCTGGTTCAACCGCATCGTGGCCATTCGCTTTATGGATGCACGCGGATGGCTTCCCAGCCGTATGCGCATGCTGAGTCGTGCGGACGGCAGCCATGGCAGCGAGGCCGTGGAGAACGCACTGGACGTGGAAATAACGACGGCCGATACCGATCGCATAGCCGAGCTCAAGATGGCGGGCTTGGATGAACCGTTGTGGCGCTACCTGTTTGTTGCTCAGTGCGAGGAGCTTGCCGATTGCCTGCCGGGCGTCTTTGAACGCGTGGGCGGAGCCATGGAGCTGCTGTTGCCCCAGGGCCTCATGATGGCTGACAGTGTAGTGGGCAAACTCAACGCCGTCCTCGCTGACGAGGACTGGCGCGAGGGCGTGACCGTTCTGGGTTGGATGTATCAGTACTACAACGCTGACGTTAAAGACGAGTTCTTCAAGTCCAAGCGCAAGGCGGCGGCGGAGGACATCGCGCCCGCCACGCAGCTCTTCACCCCCGAGTGGATCGTGCGCTATATGGTCGAGAACTCGCTCGGCCGTCTGTGGATGCTCAACAATCCGGGGAGTTCGCTACGCGAGCGCATGGAGTATTACATCGAGCCCGATGCTGAGCACGAGGACTTCATCCGCATCTCGAGTCCCGAGGAGATTTCGCTCTGCGACCCAGCGTGCGGCTCGGGCCATATCCTGGTTTATGCGTTTGAGCTGCTCTTTGCCATGTACGAGGAGCGCGGCTACCGTGAGCGCGAGATCCCGGAGCTCATCCTGACCAAAAACCTCGCTGGCATGGAGATCGATCCCCGTGCGGCTCAGATCGCCGAGCTGGCGCTTGCCATGTGTGCTCGCGAGCACGACCGCCGCTTCTTTAGGCGTGGCGTTCGCGCCGATGTTATCGTGCTCACGAGCATTCCGCTGGGAGAGGATGAGCTGCCGGGTAACAAGAAGCTCGCCGAGGAACTGAGCCATTTGGGCGAGATCGGCTCGCTTCTCAATCCTTCAGAGGACGAGATTGACGAGCTTAAGGCTGCTGCCGCGATCTGTTCCGATGACCTTTTTGCCGCTACGACCAAAACTAAGCTCGAAAGCGCTGCCGCCATCTGCGAGAAGCTGTCCCGTCGTTTCACCTGCACCGTTGCGAATCCTCCGTATATGGGCAGCAGCAGCTTTAACCCCTTTATGAGCAAGTGGGTCAAGAAGAACTACCCCGACGTGAAGAGTGACCTGTTCTCTTCGTTCATCGTGCGTATTATGGACTTTGCCGGCGAGCACGGCGAAATCGGAATGATGACTCCGTTTGTTTGGATGTTTATCGGTAGCTACGAGAAGCTTCGAAATAGGCTTATCGATGACAAGACCCTAACTACGCTCATTCAGCTCGAGTATTCTGGCTTTGCAGGGGCAACCGTGCCTGTCTGCACATTTACCTATCACAATTCGCATATCGATGGCTATAAGGGCGGATACGTTCGTCTTGCCGATTTTACTGGCCCCGCGGTTCAGGCTCCCAATGCACTGGAGGCAATCCAAAACCCCGACTGTGGTTGGTTCTACCGTCGCGACGCGGATACCTTCAAACAAATCCCCGGCACCCCCATAGCCTACTGGGCCAGCGACGCTCTTGTTGATTCATTCGCAAAAGGAAAGAGGCTTGATGCCATTGCTACTCCGCGACAGGGCTTGGCGACGAGCGATAATGGCCGCTTTTTGAGGAAATGGTGGGAAGTGGTGTCTTCCAACACATCGCGAGGTTGCAGCGGCAGGCCCGAGGCAAAGCAAACTGGTTCTCGTTGGTTTCCGATTATTCGTGGCGGCTCCTATCGAAAGTGGTGGGGTGACTACGACGAGGTGGTTAATTGGTTTGATGACGGTCGGGAGATGAAGGAAGCGATTCTGTCCAAGTATACCTATCTCTCTACACCTGATTTTGTGATCAAGAACCAGAACGACTATTTCAAGCCCGCAGTTTCCTGGTCAAAAATTTCTTCCAGCCTCGCCTCCTTTAGGTTTGCGCCTCGAGGGATGCTTTTTGAGGTAGCTGGCGCATGTCTTTTTGCGGAGCCGAACGAGCTTCGATACATCCAGGCTTTCTGCAACTGTTCCATTGCCGAAATTGATTTGGCGTTTATGTCGCCGACTCTAAACTTTGAGGTAGGCCAAATCGGTCAGTTGCCGATTATCCAAGATGAGGATGCCGAACCGACTGTCTGCTCGCTCGTTGAAGACTCTCGCTCAATTTCAAAGGCGGACTACGATTCGTTTGAAACCTCCTGGGATTTTAAACGTAATCCTCTTATTTAGGTGATCGTCATGGCTGAAAAGAAGAGGCGCAAGCCTGTCGATAAGACTAAAATTGAATATGTCGAACCTAAGCCAAGCTGGATAAAGGCTGTTAAGGTTAATGACCATAACGACGTCATGGGTTCTATTGTTCAGTTTTTTCTGGTTGAATCTCCTTGCAAAGGCGTGAGTAGCAGAGGGCTATCGCTTCTCGATTATGGATGGGCCGATAGTGTTCCTCCTAAATTCGGGTATCTTCACCGAAGATTATTGGAAGTGGCCAATCTCTGCGATGGGTCGACGCTATTTACGGCCACACGAAAAGAAGAGATGAAAAATAGGTTCGTTGAAGCTGGTATGCCTGGCAATTTTGCTTCAACCTGTATCTCAAATCGCGTCGTGGCGCTCATCAACAGCAATTTTGTGCTTGATTTATTTCGGATTATTAGAAATTCGTTGGCACATTGTCGCTTTCAATTGGTCGAAAAGAACGGTGTAGATTTCATTGCTTTTGAAAACGGTATACCAGGAAAAGATCTCATTGGAGCGGATTCATTTGAGGTGAGTTCTCGTTTATTTCTTAAATGCAGCACTCTCATTGATTGGATTGCTGTGGTTAAGTCCGAGGCCATATATGAGACGGAAGAAATTGCCCGCAAGAAAGAGGCTTCAGAACGGGAGTGGGAAAACAAACGTCAATTGGTTTTGTCTCGAATATCGAGTGGGTCCTACTCAAATAAAGATGATCTCGGGAAGGACTGTGAGTTATCTAAGCGTAATTTAGATGAATTACTTGGCGAGCTGAAGGCCCAAGGGCTTATTGCTTATTCACGTTCTAATCGAAAATGGGAACTTACTGGTGACGCAAATCCATGAGTAAGAGATGTTTCATCTTTGATTGCAAAGAACGGTGTGTCGAATGAGCTTCTAATGTTTTTTATCGCAAAGAGACTCGCTGTCTCTCGGATGTGACCTTTTAAATGAAATCAGTCGGCGTTTTAAATGAGAGGGCGGTCAAATATGGCCACTTTACTTCAAGATAAATACGAGGCCCGCAAGGCCGAGGTCAATGCTCGCTTCGAGCAGCTTCGCACTAACGAGGAAGAGCTCAACCGAATCTTTGCCAAGATCTACAACATGGAGGGTGAGGTGCCCATCGAGGTCGAGGATAAGTACGTTTCGGTGGCGCGTATCTTTGATACCGCCGATGAGATCCCCGAGAGCTATAAGGGCAACAAATACGTGCGCACTAAGCGCGATGAGATTACCTCGCTCATAAGCTATGCCGTGGGCTGCATGTTTGGCCGCTATTCGCTGGATGTGGACGGGCTGGTCCTGGCCGATCAGGGCGCCACAGTCGATGACTATCTGGCCAAGATGCCCAACTCTGATCATGTGACCTTTATGCCCGATAGCGATAACGTGCTGCCCATTACCGATGACGAGTACTTTGACGACGACATCGTGCGCTACTTTATCGACTTTGTGCGCACCGTGTATGGCGAGGAGACGCTTGAGCAGAACCTGGCCTTTATTGCCGAGGCACTCGGCGGCAAGGGTACCTCGCGCGAGGCAATCCGCACCTACTTTTTGAAGGACTTCTTTAAGGACCACTGCCAGACCTATAAGAAGCGCCCCATCTACTGGCTGTTCGACAGCGGCAAGAAGAACGGCTTCAAGTGCCTTGTTTACATGCATCGCTACCAGCCTGACCTATTGGCTCGCATCCGCATCGACTATGTGCATGAGCAGCTGGAGCGCTACCGTGCCCAGATCGGGTATGCCAACGATGCCCTTGTCAGTGCCGAGCGCGGCGAGCGCGTGCGCTTGGATAAGCGCATCAAAAAGCTCAACGACCAGCTCAAAGAGACCATTGCCTACGAGGAGAAACTGCACCACTTGGCAGACCAGATGATTAAGATCGACCTGGATGACGGCGTCAAGGTCAACTACGCCAAGTTTCAGGATGTGCTGGCGAAGATTAAGTAACTGCAGATACGGTAAGGATATTCATGCCCAAGATAGATGTAGAAGAACAGCTCAAGCTGCGATTTTTGCAGCCGTTGTCCTCATGCGCGCCGCGCCGTGTTGTGGTTTGGCACGATGCGGACGGCGAGTTTGCTCCTGAGTTTGAGCGATTGGCTGCCGAGGGTTTCGACGGCGTGGGGGGCGATGCCGGCGTAATGCCTGCTCACGGTGACTTTGAGCGCCCGGTGCGCTTTGTTGAGGCCTGCGAGGGCCGTATGTTTGCCGTCAAGAAACTCATCAACCGCGATGACCTTGCGAGCGATATCTTGCTGTATCGCCGTTGCCCGCGCGGCAGGCTTGAGGGTGATTGGCTTGCCGATGTTGAGCTGTATGCCGATCAGTTCCAGGCTGACTATCTTTCGCTTTTGGCCGATCAGCTGGGCATCGAGAATATCGACGCCGTGCGCGAGAGCCTGCGCGAGCACAAGACGTTCTTTGATGCCAAGACCCGCTGCGCTAAGTTTGCCGCGTGTGTTCCGCATGCCTCGGGCGCATCCGATATCGAACTCGGCATCCTTACGGTGATTTTTGGCGGTAAAGAGCCTGGTGACGCGCGCCCCGCGTTTGTGCTGCGTGGCTGTATGACCATGCTGCTGCACGAGGGTCCCGAGGCGCTGGCCGAGTTGGTGGACAAGTACTGCGTGCGTGATGTGCTCTCTGCCTTCATCGTGCGTTGCTATGGGTTTGATGGGCCGCTTTACGAGCGTGACTCATTGCTTATGCTTGCATCCCATGTGCTTCTTACGGCGGCATCCACCGCGCTTCCCGAGGGAGCGCTCAAGGGGCTTGAGAGCCATGTGGCTCCCGCCTATGGGCCCTATTGCCTTGAGGCGGTGCGTACGTGGGACCAGGCCGCCGATACCCAGGCATCGAGCGAGGACCTATTTGAGATTTGCCGTTTGGTTGAGGACGCCCGCGGACTCTTTGCACGGTTCGAGACCTTGCCGATCGATGTACTGACCTCGCTTGATGTGTTTCCGTGCGTCAATGAGGCTGTGCTCTCGCAGCTGTTCTGCTCGTTTGCGCAAGGTGCAGACCGTGTTGAGGATGCGCGTGCCTTTGCTGCGCGCCGTTGCGACCTAAGCTGGTACCGTCGTGTCGAGAACTACTTTGACCTGCTTGCCGCTGTGGCCGATATGTGTGCGTTTAGGCAGGCGCACGCGGGCGGGTTCCATCTGGCGCAGCCCCAGCAGGTGTGGGATGCCTACACGTCCGATTGGTATGCCATGGATGCCGCCTATCGTCATATGTGCACCGCGTATCTGCGGGCGCGCTCCGTCGAGTGCGATGTGCTCGAGGAACCTGCCCGCGCTGTGGCGGACTGGGCGGAGAATCTCTACAGCAACTGGTTCTTGGCGGATGCCAATGCCTGCTGGACATCCGCTGCGCAAGGGGAGTGGGCCGATTGCGGCTACATCGAGGGTCCCGAACGGCAGGATGAGTTCTACTGGCATGTGCTGCCCACCTTTGTGGGCTCTGCTAAAACGACGGTCGTTATCGTGAGCGACGCGCTGCGCTATGAGGTGGCCTGCGACGTCGCGGCGCTGCTCGAGCGCGAGCGCGGCGGCAACGTCAAGGTTTCTAGCATGCAGGCGGTCTTTCCCTCCATTACAGAGGTGGGCATGCCCGCGCTGCTGCCGCATCAGGCGCTTGGGCTTGCAGCGGATGGTTCGTTTGTGCTGGCTGACGGCAAGCCCACCGCAACGACTCCGCAACGCGAGGCCGTGCTTACCCATGTTGAGCCTACGGCCCGCGCTTTGCGCTCGAGCGCATACCTCAACATGGCGGGAACCGAGCGTAAGGCGCTGCTCAAGGACTCAAGACTTGTCTACCTCTATCACAACAAGATTGATGCCACGGGCGAGAAGGCCGCTACGCAGGATGACGTCTTCGATGCCTGTACGGACACCGTAGAGGAGCTTGCCGCGTTGGCGCGCCGCGTGTGCACCGACGCCCCGGGCGCGCGTGTTGTTATAACGGCGGATCACGGCTTTATCTACACGCGCCGGGAGCTCAGCGAGTGTCAGATGCTCGGCAAGCCAGATCTTCCCTTCCTTGACGCTCCCGTCATGCACGGCAAGCGTCATCTGGTGGTGCCCAACGAGGCCGTGGCCAAGCTTTCGGACGAGGTACGCGAGGTGTTTGTTAATGTTGGCATGGGACGTTTGGGTGCCGGCTTTGAGGGGTTTGCCCCGCGCGAGAACGTGCACTTCAAGCGTCCCGGTGGTACTAACAACTACGTCCACGGCGGCATGAGCCTGCAGGAGCTTTGCGTGCCCGTTATTGGATTTTGGCGTGTGCGCTCGGGTTCCAAGGACTTTGTCGACACGCGCGCGGCGACGTTGCGCGTGCTAAGTGAGGGGCGCCGGGTGACCAACTCGCTCTTCTCGCTCAACTTGATCCAGGAAGAACCAGCCCAAGGCAAGGTCTTGCCGTGCGAATACGAGCTGGTGTTTACCGATGCAAGCGGCAACGAGGTGAGCGATACGGTCAAGGCGCATGCTAACAAGACTTCTGTTAATTCGCAGGAGCGCGTAGTGCATGCCAAGTTTGCGCTGCGCGCGGCGGATGGATTCTCGGCAAAGGGTCCGTACTATCTGGTCTGCCGCGAGCGCGAGACGGGCAAGATCGTTTGGCGCGAGACGTATACCATTGCCGTTTCGTTTGCCCCTGTTGCTGACTTTGGTTTTTAGGAGTGTGCCCTATGTTTGATAGCCATGACGACGATCTGTGGGAAGTTCCCTCGATTGATGTGAGCGTGCCAGTGGATGCTGCGGCGGTTGTGGAGGCTGCGGCGCCTGCCCCGGAGCCCGTTGAGGCCGCGGTGACCGGCGAGGAGCCGGCGGAGCCTGCGGCGCCCGCCGAGGGTGAGTCCCCGACCGATGGCTATGCTCAGGCTGTGGCCGAGGCTCCCGAGGATGAGGGCTACGACATGGATGGACTGGACGGCAAGCTGCTCGAGCACTTTGGCGGCAAGATCGTGCGCAAGGACCTCACGGCCCTTATGAAGCGTGGCGCCAACGTGCCCACTTTTGTGTTGGAGTACCTGTTGGGCATGTACTGCTCAACCGACGACGAGGATGCTGTGGCGGAGGGTCTGGAGCGCATCCGCAAGATCCTCACCGATAACTACGTGCGTCCCGACGAGTCCGAGCGCATTAAGTCCAAGATCCGCGAACTGGGCCGCTTTACCATTATCGACAAGGTGACGGCTAAACTCGACGAGTACAAAGATATCTACGTGGTGTCGTTTGCCAACCTGACCATCGAGCCGTTTGTGATGCCGGCCGAGTACGTGCGCGACTATTCCAAGATTCTGCAGGGCGGCATTTGGTGCATTATGAGCATCGAGTATCGTCATCCCGTGGATGAGGAAGACGAGTTTGGCATGGAGGTCTTTGGCGACGATGCGCCGCGCCGCTCCAAGGCCAAGCGCAAAAAGCGCGGACCCGAGGACTCTCCGTTTAGCGTGGCGTCGCTCACGCCCATCCAGATGCCCAATCTGGACCTGGATGCCATGATCGACGAGCGCCAGTACTTTACGCGCGACGAGTGGCTCAATATGCTGCTGCGCTCTGCTGGCTATGAGCCCAGCGAACTTTCCGAGAAAGAGCGCCTGCACTTTATCGAGCGCATGGTGCCGCTTATCGAGCGCAACTACAACCTGTGCGAGCTGGGTCCCCGCGGCACCGGCAAGAGCCATATCTACAAAGAGGTCTCGCCCTACGCCATCTTGCTTTCGGGCGGCCAAACCACCACGGCCAACCTGTTCGGCCGCATGAACTCCATGCGCGCCGACCGTGTGGGCTTGGTAGGTCACTGGGACTGCGTGACGTTCGACGAGGTCGCCGGCATGCGCTTTAAGGACACCAATGCCGTGCAGATCATGAAGGACTATATGGCGAGCGGCAGCTACGCGCGCGGCCGCGACCAGATTAACGCCGATGCCTCCATGGTCTTTGAGGGCAACATCAACGACACCGTGCAAAATGTCCTTAAGACCACGCACCTGTTTGATCCGTTCCCGCCGGAGTTTAACAACGATTCGGCCTTCTTTGACCGTATCCACTATTACCTGCCGGGCTGGGAGATTCCCAAGATGCGTTCGAGCTTGCTGACCGGGCATTACGGTCTGATCACCGACTGCCTGTCGGAATTTTGCAAGGAGATGCGCCGCAAGGACTTTACGCACCATATCGACCGGTATTTCCGCTTTAACAGCGACTTTAACAAGCGCGACGAGATCGCCGTGCGCAAGACCTTTAGCGGCCTGGCCAAGCTGCTGTTCCCCGACGAGGCCATGGACAAGGACGACGTGCGCTGGCTGCTGGACTACGCCATCGAGGGCCGTCGCCGCGTAAAGGAGCAGCTCAAGATTATGGCGGGCGTCGAGTTTATCGACGTTAACCTGGGCTATATGGATGCCGACAACCCGCAGGACGTTCACGTGGTGCGCGTGCCCGAGCAGTCCGAGGACACGCTGATTCCCGATGGGCCGCTGCTGTCCGGCCACGTGTTTGGCGTGGGCAGATCACAGGGCGGCGAGGTTGCCGTGTACAAGTTGGAGAACAAGGCCGTTGCCGGCGAGTGCAAGTTTAAGCACGAGGGCGTGGCCTTTAACAAGCCGGTGCGCGATACGCTGGAAGCCGCGTTCGACAACTTTGTGAACCTGGCGAACCGCGTGGCGCCGGGCATGCACATTGGCTCCAAGGATTACCTGCTGTTCTATAACGACCTGCAGAGCAAGGGCTTGTCCGAGGAAGTTTCGCTCGCCGAGTTTGTGGGCCTCTGCTCCGCGGCGTGCAACCGCCCGGTGATGCCCGCGCTGGCGATTCCGGGCATCTTGCGCATGTCGGGCTCTATGGACGAGATCCGCGGGCTCGAGGACATTATGCGCGTGGCCAAAAACGCCGGTGCCAAACGTGTGATTTTGCCGCTGAGTGCCATCGCGGGCCTACAGAGTGTTTCGTCCGAGATTATCTCGGGGTTGAGCCCGGTGTTCTACATGGATGGCGACCCGGTCGACGCCGCGAAAAAGGCTCTGGATCTGTAGGGGTACGGGCGAGCGGGCTTGCGTGCGCGTAGACCCGCGGGCGTGTTGGCGTGTTCGAGTAGGGAGGCCCTGCCATGGCGGACGAACGTTCGGTTGGTGAGTTGCTCGACGAGCTGTTTGGCTTTGAATCGGTAGCCAAGCGCCAGACGGCGCTTGAGCAGTACGATCGCGGGGAGTTGGTGCGCAAGGCGCGCTCCCGCGAGCTGCTGGGCGTGCTTAGGGGCGTCGAGGCCGCCGAGCACGCTGCGCGCGAGTCTGCCGTGTGGGCTGTTGATACGTACGTGCGCCGTGTTGAGGGTGCGGCCCTTGCGCGCGCTCGCAAACAGGCGGGCATTGTTGGTCCACTGCGGATGGAGTGTCGCTATGCTGCCTTTTTGCGCATGGAGGACAAGGCCGAGCTGCTGGCCCGTTTGGAGCAGACGCTTGCGTTTATCGAGGTAAAGCTGCGCGCCAATACGGCGGACAGGGTTCGTGCGGCGTACGATGCTGCGGGGGCTATGGTGCTGCTGGACGTGGCGCGTCTGAGTGACGTGCGCATTGTGGATGCCGTGCCCCTAGATGCCGATCTGCTGTGCACGCAGCTAGAGCAGTTGCGTTGTGCCGCCGACGCAACGGACCTTGCGGGTATGATCACGGCGACGTTTGAGTCCGAGCTGAGTGCGACAGGGTCGCAGGACGCTGACGGGCTTACGGGCGATTTGGCTGGCGATGTGGCTGGTGACGTGGCGTTGGAGCGTGAACTTACGAACGTGCGCGGCGCTGCGCAGCGAGCGCGCTTGGCGGCGCAGGCGTATCGGGCCCAGCGCGCCGCCCGCGTTGCGGGGAGCACGGTTGAGCTTTCGGGGCTGCCGGAGCCTGCTTGCGTTGCGTGCGAGACGGCGTGCGATGCCGGTTTGCTTTCCGAGCTGTTCGTTCAGGTTAAGAAGGCGTTTGAGACCTACCGTCGCGTTGTTGCCGACGGCGGGTTGTTCTGTGCGTTTGGCACGGGCTCCCCGCACGGCATTTGTTGTGGCACCAGCTATTTGGACTATGATTCTCGGCTTGATGAGGACGTGCTGGTGGGCGAGTACGATGGTGCAACCAGGCATACTGTTCGGCGTGAGGTTCCGATTCCCGAGCTTGTGGATGAGGCTTCGGCCGAGGGAGGCGACTCGCTCGAGGTTGCCGTGGTACGCATGCGTGAGTTTAACGGACGCCGTTATGATGGAGTGCTGGATGAGGATCCCGCGCGTCATGTGAATGCGTTTTGGTATGGACTCAAAAAGCTCAGCCAGTATTGCGAGGCCGCCGTGCGTGTGGACGAGCGTGCTTGGGACTGCTTTATCGATAAGGTTCAGTATGCCTACGACGAGCCAGTGGGGCGTTTGGCTGCGCAGATGGACGACAAGCAGGTTGCGGCTTTTGTTACTGCTGTGGACGCGCTCGGTGCTAGTGAGTAGGGGCTTGGCTCGATAGGAGGTTGCACCATGAAAATCGAAGTCGATGTAGATCAGCTGCGTGAGAGCCTGATCGACCATGCGGGGAGTGCCTCCGGCGTGGGCTTTCCGGCCGCTATGCTCGACGTAGTGGATATCGAGGATGAGTCGCCCCAAGAGCTCCTAGCCCGAGCCGAACGCGAAGGCCTCGACCTCCGCGACTTTGCCGTCGATGACGACTGCGGAGCGTCTGACGACTGGTGACCCCGGGTCAGTTCATCCTTTTCTTCCTGAGATATAAGAGAAATCCCTTTTTGAACGTCCTTCGGGTTCCAAAAAATAGCCGATCAGTCTTTGTATCTTCCTTGCTGTCAAACTTGATAGCCGTTAGCTCGATCGTACAGATGTAGTCAGCAACTTGGAATAGCCGGTAGGCTCGTGGTGTGGCTTCTCGGTATACGATGACATCCCTTGCTAGAACGTACTCAAGCGCAGAATGAATGACCTCCGTTACAATCGGTTGGCCGTTGTCGTAGTAAATCTTAACGGTGTCGTATCGCTGGAAGAATTCCAGATGGTCGAAAAGTTCAACTGTGAGGTCTCGCCTCATTCTCTCCGCGAGACCGTTTTGATTGCCGGCGAATTCGCTCATTCGGTATTGCAGGCAGAGATAGCGTATGGGGAGATGCTGAATGAACGCGCGAAATGCGCTCAACATGTGCCTTCGCTGCTCCTTGGGAAGATCTTTGTAGTCGCCGTTTCCATTCAGTAGGGGTCCTGCATGAAAAGGCGTATTGGGAAGCGAGGACTGCGACAGGGCGCGCTCGTAGCGGTCAATGCGTTCAACGATTGCATCGTTTTGATCGTGAAAAACGAGGGTGACGAGGTAGTAGTTGGAGACGCCTCCGAGGTCGCCAGATTCGTCAACAAAGACGGAGAGTTCGCTCATGATGGGCCTCCATTTTTGCAAAAAAATGCCGGGGGTAAGACCCCGGCTCTTGGAGGCCCCTCTTTTGGAGGGAACCGTATTCTTTATACCATGAGATAAGGGGTGCTTTCAAGTAATATTATAATAAGCAAACATATGTTCGTCAAACTACCTGCGAAAAGTCCTTAGCCGTCCAGAGGTGGGTAGAGCGGCTCGTAAATTGCTGACGCAATGGGCCGGCGTTTTCCCGAGAAGTATTTAGTCTTGACTCGCATAAAAAATGCCGGGGGACATCCCCCGGCTCTTGGAGGTCCCTTTATTCGAGGGTACCGATTTCTTTATAGCATGAGATCGGACGGCTTTCAAATGGCGCCATGTGGATGGGATGGCGCGCCTGATAAAGCCCTCAATGAATGGCATCTAACTAGCGTTCGTGATATAAAGAAATCGGTCATCTCAAAAGAGAGGGCTTCCAAGTGCCGGGGACGTTTTCCCCGGCTTTTTTCATTTCGGTGTCAATTCAAATGTTTTTCAACCCATCCCCTCAATAACTCGCGGTGAAATAGGGACTGAAATGGCTGTTCAGAAGCCTATTCAATCCCTATTTCACCGCAACTTATGGGTGGGGATGGCTACGACTCCAGCGTGGCGATGACGGCTTCGTCGCCGGCGTATATGAGGGTGTTGCCGTCGGGGATGATTGTTTGGCCGTCGCGCTTGAGCATCACCACGATAAAGGGGTGCTTGCCTTGCGGCACGTCGCGCAGGCGCTGGCCGGCCAGACGACCGTGGGGTGTCACGGTGACTTCGCGCAGCGTAACCTCGGCACGCTCTTCAAACGTCGGCGCGGCCATAACCAACAGGTCGCCTTCTTCAATTACGGTATCGCCGTTGGGTAACACCGGATGGGCGCCGTCGCGCAGCACCAAGACCACCAGCATGTTCGTCGCGCTGCCAATGTCCGCGAGCGAGCGTCCGGCAAACGGATGCCCCGCGCCCACCTTGAGCTTAACGAACGACATGCCGTCTTCGTCGCGGTAGTCGTTAAAGGTGCGGCGGACATCGCCTTCCGCATCGATCATGTCGAGCTTTTTCGCCACCGCCGGCAGCAGCGAGCCCTGCACCACAATGCTCGACACGGCAATCACAAACACCAGGTCAAACAGGTCGTGACCGCCGGGAACACCGGCTACCACGGCAAAGAGGCTAAACACGACCGAAGCGGCGCCGCGCAAACCCGCCCAGCTTACGAGCGCGATCTGGCGAGGGTTCGTCTTAAAGGGCGCCAGGAGCACGCCGACGGCGATGGGACGGCTCACGAAGAGCATAAACGCCATGAGCGCCAGGCCCGGCAGCAGCATCTGCGGCAGGCGCGCGGGCGTCACGAGCAGGCCGAGCAAGAAGAAGATCGTCATCTCGGCCATCTCGGTGAGGGTGTCAAAGAAGTGCGCCATCTCGACTTTGCCAGTGACGTCACTGGCGCCCAGCACAATGCCGGTCAGGTATACAGCCAAAAAGCCGTTGCCGCCCAGATAGCTTGGTAGCGCGTAGGCGACGATCGCCACGGCGAACAAAAAGATGGTCTGCGCGTCCTTGGCCGTTGCGTGCGCGCGTTCAATCAGGCGGCCCGCCGCCCAGCCGATGGCAAGGCCCAGGCCCACGCCCAGGATGATCTGCTTGGCCAGCAGCACGGGAATGTCGATGTTGCCGCCCGCCGCGAGGGTCGCGAGCACCGCGGTGAGCATGTAGGCGACGGGGTCGTTGGAGCCCGATTCGACCTCGAGCAGCGAGTCGGTGCCGTCCCTCAGAGACAGGTTGTGCTCGCGCAGCACGCTAAAGACGCTTGCCGCATCGGTCGACGCCACGACCGAGCCCAGCAGCAGGCCGCCGATCCAGTCGAAGCCCAGCACGAAGTGGGCGAACATGCCGGTGATGCCTGCGGTGATGACGACGCCGAGCGTGCTCAGCAACACCGCGGGCGCGGCGACGGGCTTGGCGCGGTCGATGTTGGTGTTAAAGCCGCCGTAGAACATGATGAACAGCAGCGCCGTGCTGCAGACGGTTTCGGTGAGCGCATAGTCGCTAAAGTCGATGTGCGCCGGACCGTTGACGCCCAGCAGCATGCCGAGTGCGATAATGATAAGCAGGGTGGGGAAGGGGAGCTTTTTGCCGACGGGTTTGATGGTCAGGCACAGAATAATAACGAGGCCGATAAAGAGAAGGATCTGGTTCATGGATGGTGTCCGCTCCTGGGTGGTTGGCGTGGCACGGTCAGTTGTCTGCGGTTGTTTGTACCCAAAGATGGTGGGTTTATGGGGTTGGATTGCGGGCGTGCGCGATATCGTCATAGACGGCTGCCGTCTTTGCCTCTGCTCGGAAACCCTTTCCAGCTTTATTGCAACGGAGTACAATGGGTAACGTTTAAGTTCAACTTGAAGTTTTAGTTGCGGCACCGGGCTTCGGCCGCAATGCAAGGAGAGGCGTACCATGGCAATCTATGTGACATCTGATGCTCACGGGCACGTGCGTGCGCTTGACGAGGCCCTGTCTAAGATCTCGCTGACGTCCGACGACACGCTGTACGTGCTGGGCGACATGATCGATCGCGGGCCCGATCCGGTCGGCGTTATTAAGCTCGTGCGCTCGCTGCCCAACGCCCACGTGCTCAAGGGCAATCACGAGCAGATCATGCTCGATGCCATCATTGGCCAGGATCCGCTCGATGCCGAGACCTGGGATATCAACGGTGGCTGGACGACGCGCGAGCAGCTCAACGACATGGAATTTGAGGCATACGAGGAGCTCGTGCGATGGATGGCCGCGCTGCCGCTCTACGCGGTGGCCGAGACCGAGGAACGCCCGTATCTGCTGGTACATGCTGGAATCGAGATGAAGGCGGCGCGCGCGTTTTTGCTTGAGCATGGCGTCGATTGTGCCGATGGCGTCGGAGCGGTGGGTGCCGATCGCGAACTGCTGCAGCAGATGCTCGCGGTGCAGTCGTCCGATGACCTGCTGTGGATTCGTCACGGCTATTGGGATGCGCCGACGGGACTGCTTTCTGCCGAGGGCGAGGGGCCGGTCGTGGTGAGCGGCCACACGCCAACGGTGTCGCTCGGGCGTTATTGCGAGGTAGGTGGCCTTGCGGGACTCGATGAGGAGTCGGGCCGCGGGCAGATTGTGCGTCTGGGTGGCGAGGATACCGCCGGCGTGCCCGATCGCATCGATATCGACTGCGCCGCCGCCACCGGCTCCGAGTTCGGCCGCGTCGGGATCCTGCGTCTGGACGACGGGGCTGAATTCTATGCAAACATCAACCCAGGGGAGTAATTGGTGCAAAGGGTAGCTCATTCGGGACGGGCTTTTTGACTACTTTTGCCCTTCTTCCCATCAAATGATTTTTCTGGGACGTGTCTCTATAGTTTTGTCAACCGCGTGCTTCGCGCC
>NZ_QSSH01000022.1 GCF_003438495.1 Collinsella sp. TF05-9AC | reverse complement strand
TGAACTTAGAAGGGGGAGGCCTCGCGGCCTCCCCCTTTTTGCGTTATATACATGTTGTGCTTTGGGACCTAGCTTCCCCGTATGCGCTCTTACTGTTTGGCTGTTTTTTGAGTCCATCTAGTTTATTTGAGCGATAATTACTCGCATTGGCGTTAGGGAGGGCTTGATGTTTACCGTATTTGTCTTGGGCAATATTGCTTCGGGTAAGTCGACTGCCTGCCGCTATTTCGAATCTCGTGGCGCTATGCTTATCGATCTGGATGAGCTTGCAAAATCGCTGTATGTGCCGGGCTCTGATATCGTCAATGCTCTCGCGGATGAATTCGGTTGGGACATTTTGGATGAGGAAGGCGGCATTCGCCGCAGTATCCTCGCTTCTCGAGCTTTCGCTTCTCCTGATTCGGTCGCACGGCTCAATGGCATCGTGCATCCCGTTCTGATTGAACAGCTTTCGCTTAGGATTCTCGATCCGGTTTGTTGTACGGTTTCATCTCCCCGTTATCCCTTTGCGGTGGTCGAGGTTTCAGCTCCGACTGGTTTTGAGGATGCATTTGGCTTGGCTGATGAAATTCTGGTCATTAGCGCCCCTTTGTCAGTTCGTCGCGAGCGCGCTATTCAACGTGGCATGGAGCCATCTGATTTCGATGCCCGTTCTGCTTGCCAGCCCGATGAGTCTGCGCTGTGCAATCTCGCTACAACGGTGATTGATAATTCGGCAGCCGATAATTCGCTCTTTGAGCAGCTTGACTCATGGCTTGCATGCCACGGGTTTATAGATACTCCGGATAAGGAGGAGGCCGATGCCTAAGGCACGTTTCTTTACGTGGTATCGCGTGGCGCCACTTGCCGTTGTGTTCGTCTTCGGCCTTATTTCGCTCGTCTACTCGTGTGCTCCTGCCGCTTTCTTTAAGCCGCTGTATCCGATTGACTACGAGGCGTATGTAAAGCAATCCAGTATTTCGCATAATCTGGATCCGTATCTGGTGTGCGCTGTCATTAAGTCGGAATCGAATTGGGATCCCGAGGCCGAGTCGAATCAGGGTGCTCAGGGATTGATGCAGCTGATGCCCGAGACTGCCCAGGACATGATCGCCAAGGGCCTTGTCGACGGAGGGGAGTATTCGGTCGACAATCTTAACGATCCGGCTACGAATATCGAGTTTGGCTGCGCATACCTCTCGTATCTTCTCGCCTATTTCAACGGGTCGACGGATAGTGCCATCGCCGCCTATAACGCCGGTATGGGCAATGTCGACGGATGGGCGCAGCAGAACACGTCACTCCATAATGCGATTACCTTCCCTGAAACTCAGGCTTATCTGATTCGCGTCAATAATGCCTGGGTTCGATATAAGACTCTCTATCCCGATCGGTTCGTATAGGACTAAGCCCACCGCCTGCGTATACTGCAGATGTACGAGTTAGGAGTATCCATGGCGGAATTTGAAGTAGAACGCGTTGGTGGTGAACTTAAGCGCTTTGGCGTTGAGGGCGCTGATGTGCCGTTTAAGGTCGTGTCTCCATACGAGCCCGCTGGTTCCCAGCCTAAGGCCATTGAGTCACTTGTGCGGGGCGTGAGGGACGGAGACCGCTATCAGGTTTTGCTGGGCGTGACTGGTTCGGGCAAGACCTTCACGATGGCAAAGACTATTGAGGCCCTGGGAAAGCCGACGCTGGTCATGGCTCCGAATAAAACGCTCGCCGCTCAGCTTGCGAGCGAGCTCAAAGAGTTCTTTCCCAACAACGCTGTGGTCTACTTCGTCTCGTACTACGACTACTATCAGCCCGAGGCGTATGTGCCGCAAAGCGATACATATATCGAGAAAGACTCCTCGATTAACGAAGAGGTTGAGATGCTGCGACATCAGGCGACCGCATCGCTGCTCTCTCGACGCGATGTGATCGTTGTCGCATCGGTCTCGTGTATCTATGGCATTGGCTCTCCTGAGGACTATGCAGGTCTGGCTCCAAACGTCGACAAGAAGGTGCCGCTCGAGCGCGATGACTTTATCCATGCACTTATCGACATTCAATATGATCGCAATGACTATGACCTGGCACGCGGCACGTTCCGCGTGCGCGGCGATGTTGTCGACGTGTATCCGCCTTATGCCGAGCATCCGTTGCGGTTTGAGTTCTTTGGCGACGAGGTCGAGCTGATTGCCGAGATCGATGAGGTCACCGGTGAGATGCTTCGTGAGTACGAGGCCATCCCTGTATGGCCGGCATCGCACTACGTGACCGAGAAGCCGAAGGTCAAGGCGGCTCTGAAATCGATCAGCGAAGAGTGCGAGAAGCGCGTGGCGGAGCTCAAGGCGACCGACAAGTTGCTCGAGGCGCAGCGTCTGCAGCAGCGCACCGATTATGATCTTGAGATGCTCGAGACGATGGGCTTTTGCAACGGCATCGAGAACTACTCGCGTCATCTGGACGGTCGCAAGCCGGGTGAGCCGCCGTTTACCCTAATCGATTACTTTCCCAAGGATATGCTCTGCATCATCGATGAGAGCCATGTGACGGTGCCGCAGATTCGCGGCATGCACGAAGGTGACCGCTCGCGTAAGGTGACGCTGGTGGAACACGGTTTTCGCCTGCCCTCGGCGCTCGATAACCGCCCGCTTCGTTTCGATGAGTTTGAGGCAAGGATACCCCAGTTTATCTATGTTTCGGCCACGCCGGGCGACTACGAGCTGCGGGTGAGCCAAAACGATGTGGAGCAGATTATTCGTCCGACTGGCCTGCTCGACCCCAAGATTGACGTGCGTCCAGTTCGCGGCCAGATTGACGATCTTGAGGACGAGATTCGCGAGCGCGTTGCCCGCAAGGAGCGCGTGCTGGTGACCACGTTGACCAAGCGCATGGCCGAGGACCTGACCGACCATCTGCTCGACGCAGGCATTAAGGTCAATTACATGCACTCTGATACGGCGACAATGGACCGTGTCGAGATCCTGCGAACGCTGCGCGAGGGCAAGATCGATGTTCTCGTTGGCATCAACCTGCTTCGCGAGGGCTTGGATCTCCCCGAGGTCTCACTGGTGGCAATTCTCGATGCCGATAAGGAAGGCTTCTTGCGCAACCGCCGTTCGCTGATTCAGACGATTGGCCGTGCGGCCCGTAACGCCGATGGTGAAGTCATCATGTATGCAGACGTTGTGACCGATTCGATGAAAGAGGCCATCGAGGAGACGCAGCGCCGTCGCGAGATTCAGATGGCATATAACGAAGAACATGGCATTGTGCCCAAGACAGTGCGCAAGGCCATCAACGACATCTCAAGTTTTATTGCCGAGGCCGAAAAAACTGTGGGCTCCAAGGGACGCTCGAAGGGCGACTCTCTTGGCCATGGCGCATTCTATACGCCCGATGAGTCGGGCGAGGGCGGTGTGCCGGAAACGGTGGCGCCCGAGCAGACACTTGCGGAGCAGTTGGAAGAACTGCCGCATGACGAGCTTGTGCGGATCGTCGAAACCATGGAAGAGGATATGCGTAACGCTTCTGCCGCTATGGACTTTGAGGAGGCGGCGCGCCTGCGCGATGCCGTCGTTCAGATTCGGGCGATGCTCGAGGGTGCGTCTGAGGACGAGACGATCGAGCGCTTACGCTCGCAGGCCCGCAAGGGTTCCACGTTCGCATCGGGCAGAAAACGCCAGGGTGCACGGTTTAAGAAATAGCGAACAGGCCCCGAGTTCCCTGTGGAGCTCGGGGCCTGTGTCTTTTGCGCGCTGGAATTCGTGCGTTAGAGGTCCGCGATCAGGGCTTCGGCACAACGGATGCCGTCGGTGGCCGCGCTCATGATGCCGCCGGCATATCCAGCTCCCTCACCACAAGGGTAGAGGCCCGGGGTCGACACGGCATGGCACGTTCGGTCTCGGGTGACAGTGACCGGTGAGCTCGAACGAGTCTCCACGCCGGTAAGAACGGCATCGGGACGGTCGTAGCCTCGTAGCTTTTTTCCGAGTAGGGGAAGTCCCAGGCGGAGCGACTCGACGATATGCTGCGGCAGGGCTTCGTCAATTGTCGTCCAGGTCACACCGAGCGGATAGGTGGGCTTTACCTTTCCGGGCGCCTTGCTGGCGCGTCCTGCGAGGAAATCTCCGACGAGTTGTGCCGGTGCGTTCCAGTTGGAACCGCCCAGGCGATAGGCGGCCGCCTCGCAGGCGCGCTGGAGCTCGATGCCGGCGAGCGGGTCATCGTTGGGAAGGTCCTCAGGCGTGACGTTAACGAGCAGGGCGGCGTTTGCGTTGCGTCCGTCGCGGGCATTGAGGCTGGCGCCGTTGACGCACAGGTGGCCCTGCTCGGAAGAGGCGGCGACAACCTGCCCGCCGGGGCACATGCAAAACGAGAACACGCTGCGGCCGTTGGGAAGATGGGCGACGAGCTTGTAGGGGGCTGCTCCGAGGGCAGGATGTCCCGCCAAGGCTCCATATTGGGCTCGGTCGATGTCGCACTGCGGATGCTCGATGCGAACGCCCATGGCAAAGGTCTTTTGTGCGAGGGCCACGTTGTGGTCCTTAAGGAGCTCAAAAATATCGCGAGCAGAATGCCCACAGGCGAGGATGAGGTGCTTTGTTTCGATTGGCTCGTAAGCGGCGTCTTGGGACGATTGGACATCGATACCGGTGATGGCGCCAGACGCGTCGGTGCGAATGTCGACGAGCTTCGTTCGATAACGGACGACACCTCCGAGCTGCTCGGTGCGCTGGGATATAGCGGTGACAACCTTGGGAAGGATGTCGGAGCCAATGTGCGGCTTGGCATCCCACAGAATATCGCGGGGCGCACCCGCCTCGACGAAGGTTTCGAGGATAAGGCGATGGGCGGGATTTTTTGTTCCCGTATTGAGCTTGCCGTCCGAGAAGGTCCCCGCGCCGCCCAGACCAAACTGAATATTGCTCTCGGGGTCGAGGATGCGCTCCTTTAGAAAGAGGTCGATCGCCTGCGAGCGGCGAAATGCCGGGTCGCCGCGCTCGATAAGCAAGGGCTTAAGACCTGCTTCGGCGAGCGTGAGCGCAGCGAAAAGGCCGGCGCATCCGGCGCCGACAACGACGGGGCGCTCTTTGGATGCGTCGGAAATGGGGGAGGGGAATGAAGGCTCATCGTCTTCTATCGCGCGTACGAGCGAGCGGTCACGTTCGGAAACGCTGTCGACCGCTTCTCGCTCGAGGTGGGGACTGGTCAGCTCAACACGAAAGCTCAGGATAAAATGGACGTCTCGTTTTTTGCGAGCGTCGATTGACTTGCGGTGGAGCTCGATGGACTTGATCTCGGAGTCTTTGCAACGTAGGACGCGCTTGGCGACTCGCTTGCCAACAATGAGGCAGGCATTTTCATCGCCGGCTTCATCGAGCGAAGCGTTGACTTGGGTGATTTCGATCATCGAGGTCTCCTTAGAGGCAAGAAAGAGGCCGTCCGGTATCCCAGACGGCCCGAATGCGTTTTTGATTATAGACTGCGCGGCTACAGGCTGCTTGCAGCGCGAATGCCCGAGAGCCATGCCCACGCAAGGTTAAAGCCTCCGCAATCGGCGTCGATGTCGAGCGCTTCGCCGCAGACGTAAAGCGGGGCGTCGACAACGCTGCGCGCGCGTAGACTGGGTGTTGAGATACTCTCGACAGATACGCCACCACGCGTGACCTGTGCCGAGCGCTCCTCGGCTGTTCCCTCAACGAGCAACTTAAAGTGCTTGAGGATCGAGACCAGGTGGATGACATCGTTGGAGCCTGGATGGCACTGCTCGAACGCCGTGCAGACGACGCGGGAGAGTTGCGGGGCGAGCATGCCGTCGAGCCAACGGAGATCGCGGGGCGAAAAGCCGCCGAGCAGCTCAACGCGCCGGTTGAGCATATCGAGCAGCTCGTCTTTGGAGAGGTCGGGGAAAATGTCGAGCAGGATCGTATCACCGCGCTGGATACGACGGGAGAGGTTGAAGACAGCGACGCCCGAGATGCCGAAGGCTCGAAACAGGACTTCACCGTCTTCGTGCCAGAGCTCATTATGATTGCGGGCGAGCGTCAAGCGGGCGCGGACGCGCAGGCCGTCCAACGTCTTGAGTGCCGCCCGATCGCCGACGACCGTTGCCGATACGGGGCAGAGGATGGGGCGCAGCGAAGTGAGGGGGAGGCTAAACGTATCGGCGATACCGGTGGGGTTGCCACCCGTGGCGATAATTACGGCATGTGCCTCCAGGGCCTCGTTCTTGCGAGGGACATCGGCGAGCGCTTTCCGAAGCGAGCGGAGCTCCGTTTTTCGGTCGTCGTGCTTTTTTGCCTTGAGCGCCCGCGCTGGACGGTCTATTTGGAGTGTCCAGCCTTCGGAAGCTTTGTGCGCCGAGGCAACGTTGGCTCCGCAGATTAAGGTAATACCTAGGCGGTCGCAAACGTTGAGAAGCGCGTCGCGCACCGATTCTGCGCGAAGGGAGCGCGGGTATAGCCGGCCTTCCTCGGAGGTTGTCATGATGCCCAGCGAGGAGAAGAAACCCATAAGCTCTTGTTCGGGTTGGGGGCCCATGACAGATTCGACGAATGCGGGGTGGTTATACTGCTGAGGATCAATCGATTCGTTGGAGAGGTTGCAGCGGCCGTTACCGGTCGCAAGGAGCTTTAGGCCGCAGGCGACATCGCGCTCAACGATGCAGACGCTTTTGCCAGCACGTGCGGCCGTAATGGCGGCGGCGAGGCCTGAAGCCCCGCCGCCGATTACCAGGACGTCATAGAAGGCGCTCGTGTTCACTTAGGCCTCGTCGGTCTCGTGCGGGGTAATAGCCTCGACGGCAGAGACTGCCTTGGGCAACATGCCATCGGGCAGCGCGGTCTCAACCTCGCCCTTATCGCAGGCCTCGGCGAGTGCCGGATTAATGGGAAGCGTGCCCAAGATGTCGAGGTTATAGCGCTCTGCGACCTCGGGGAGCTTGCTTTTGCCAAAGACCTCGATCTTCTTGCCGCAGTCGGGGCACTCGATATAGCTCATGTTCTCGACGATGCCCAGAATGGGGACGTTCATCTTCTCGGCCATGTTGACCGCCTTGGCGACGATCATCGAGACCAGGTCCTGCGGGCTCGTGACGATGACGATGCCGTCGACGGGCAGCGACTGGAAGACGGTGAGCGCGACGTCGCCTGTTCCCGGAGGCATGTCGACCAGCAGGTAGTCGATGGGGCCCCACGAGGTCTCGCTCCAGAACTGCCTAATGGCGCCTGCGATGACCGGACCGCGCCAAAGGACGGGGTCGGTCTCGTTTTGGAGCAGAAGGTTGGAGCTCATGACCTTGACGCCGTGCTCGGAGATTTCGGGCAGCATGAGGTTGCCAAGGGCATGGACGTGGCGTCCGCTCATGCCGAACATCTTGGGGATAGAGGGACCGGTGATGTCGGCATCGAGGACGCCGACCTTGTGGCCGTGACGGGCAAGCTCGGTGGCGATGGCACCGGTGACAAACGACTTGCCGACACCGCCCTTGCCGGAAAGCACGGCGATGACGCGTTTGACCTCGGACAGCGTGTTCTCCTCAAATTGCGACGGCGACGTTTGTCCGCCGGCGGCCTGTGCGTGTTCGCAACCCATGTATGACTCCTTTGTATATGCTGGGGCCGGGGCCCCGCGATGTGACACGAGCGTCATTGTACCCTCGTTTGCGAGCGGGAGTCATTTGCGATGCGTTTGGGCCGAGCGTGCTTGCAATACGATGGGCCCAAGCGAATGGGCGGGCTTACTGAACTTTGCTGGCGAACTCGAGGTATTGCATGCGCTGCAGCTTGTCGATCGTCGAGGCGTAGGGGCTGTCCTCCGATTCCAAGTCGTAGCGCAGCCCGTCGGCACCGAGATAGCCGGCGACATTGATGGTGGGCACATCTGACCTTGTCGCAAGCAGGGCCTTTTGGTAATTGGTGAGCGGGGCGCCGATCTTATTAAGGGTAATGGCTGCAATCTCGTTTGCCCCGACGGTGTCGTAGACGTTGAGCTCGGTATTGCCGGCGATCTCATAGTTAGCCCAGACGAGATATGTCGACTGATAGATACGGAAAGCGTGGCTTGCCGTATCTTCCTGAGGGTACAGCTCGTCGTTGAGGGTCGTTGCGGCGCTCGGCTGATGGTCGCCAAAAAAGACAAGAACAACCGGTCTGCCGATATTGCGGAGCTCGTTGATAAAGTACTCGAGGTCCCGGTCGGATGCGTTGATGCAGGTGAGATAGGTGTTGAGCGCGCTGTTGGCACCCTCGCTGGCTCCCTCGACCCAATAGTTTGTCAGCTCTTCGGCGGGAACGGTGCCATAGTCGTAGCCGCCGTGATTTTGCATCGTGACGTCAAAGATGAACTGCGGCGCTTCGTCGGTTCTAAGCAGGTCGAGTATCTTGTCGTAGGTGGCGTAGTCGCATACGCCGGCATGGTAATAGGGCGCACCTTCGAAATCGCCGATTGAAAGAAAGTCTCCAAAGCCAAGCTGCTGATAGATTTTATCGCGATGGTAGTTGACGGGGTTTTGCGGGTGCATAGCGGTAGCGGTATACCCAAGCTCTTTAAGGTCCTTTGCCAGGCTGTTGACGCCATTCATCTGATACAGCTGATAGGGAATTTTGCCTAATCCGACAAAGGCCGTTGTCGCTCCGGTCAAAAATTCGAATTCGGAGTTCGCCGTTCCGCCACCGGCGACCGAAGCGAGCATGGTGCCGCGAACAAGTGTGTCGGGAAGCGAGTTGTAGAATGCGGGGCCGGTGTACCCGGCCGTCTGGAGCTGCTCAAAGCACGAAAGGTCGCTAAAACTCTCGTTCATGACGGCAACAATCGTCGGCTTGATTTCATTGAACTGGGCAACGGCCGCCGCGCGCTGTTCGCTCGAGCCATATGTGCTGTCGTAGACGGCGGCGAGCTCCTGCTCGATGCTCTGCGCCTCATCGGGCGTATAGTCTTCGGGCTTCTCAATGGGCAACTCGTTGACCATTTCGGTGAACGAAGTGATAAAACCCTGAGACGCATACGTGGTGATGGGCTGCCAACGGTCAAATCCAAAATCCAGCGCCTGCTCCAAGTCGATGTTGGAAAAGCCTGAGAGCCCCACAATGGTCACTAGCAGAAAAGCACAGAGGTTAGCGGCGATAGCGGGGAAGACATGGGTGGGCGTACGGAGCTTTCGCGGTCGGATGAGCGAAAGAAGCCCCAGGGAAATCTCCAGCAGGGCGAGAGAGGTTACGATTCCGGCGGTAAAGGTAAACTCGTATCCCTCGCTCACTTCCATTGCGGTGCCAAGGGCCAAGATATCGCTTGGCAGGATGGCTTCGCCTTTAAACGTTATGACGAAGTGCTCGGCAATGCCAAGGATGCAACAGACGACGGGCACGAGGGCCATGACGCCTCCATGACGCTGTCCCAGCAAATAAAGGGAGAGCAGAACCGTCGCGAGCAGCCCGACGGAAAACCCGAATGAGTTGGCGGGAATGCGATAGAACGTTTCGTTGCAGGCAATTTCGAGTGAAACGAACGAGAGCGCTGAAACAGCGGCGATGACAAGGATGTCACGGCAAATACAGGCAACTGTTCCCGTCGCAAGGTCGGTTTGGTCGATAAGTCCCGAAACCAAGGGCTCGACAAGAAGCATGACGGCGGCAGCACCGAGCGCCGAATAAGAAAGGACCCATAGGGAGCTGCCCTCATTTACGAGCAATTGATTCGTAACCCATGCAGCTACCACGCCGAGCGGGATGAGGAGCGTCGCGCACCAAAAGACGCGGGCAATGGGTGGCTTTTCGTTGCGTTTGATTGAAAAATACACGCGCACGACGACGGCGGCTACGATAAGGACGGCGATGAATATGGGCAGATTGGCCATGTCGCTCGAAGTGATTTCAAGGGGGATATCTTCGGTCATGGACGTTCCTCTGGTACAGCAAATTAAGTTCAGTATTAGATTACTGTAACCTTTCCACGGCATTTCGAGAAACAAAGCGCCCGATACGCAAAGCTAAAGGTCTGCGAATCTTGTATTACGAACATCTGTGCGCGTCGAGTGCGCTAAACTCATCGGCAGTATGGTTCGATGCAATAGGAGGCAAGGAGCTTCCATGTCTGATTCTTCTATCGTTATTCGCGGCGCTCGTGAGCACAACCTCCGTGATATCGATGTTTCCATTCCGCGTGACCAACTCGTGGTCATTACCGGTCTTTCTGGCTCGGGCAAGAGTTCGCTGGCATTCGACACTATCTATGCCGAGGGCCAGCGTCGATACGTCGAGAGCCTTTCGAGTTATGCGCGCCAGTTCTTGGGCCAGATGGACAAACCCGACTTGGATTCAATCGACGGCCTTTCGCCGGCTGTCTCAATTGATCAAAAGACGACATCCAAGAACCCGCGCTCGACGGTTGGCACCGTAACCGAGATTTATGACTATCTGCGCCTGCTGTTCGCCCGTGTGGGCACCCCGCACTGTCCCGAATGCGGCCGTGTCATTGAGCGTCAGACGACCGATCAGGTTGCCGACAAGGTCTTGGCGGCGGGGGAGGGCCGCCGCGCGTTTGTGCTGGCACCGGTGGTACGCGGGCGAAAAGGCGAGTACACCAAACTGTTTGAGGACCTTCGCGCCGAGGGCTTTAGCCGCGTGCGTGTCGACGGTGAAGTGCGCTCGCTCGACGATCCGATCGATCTGGACAAGAAGTTCAAGCACGATATCGAGGTCGTGGTCGATCGCATCGTGATTCGCGAGAACTCGCTGGGCCGTATCGCCGAGTCCGTTGAACAGGCGACTGCGCTGGCGCACGGCAATGTGAACGTATACTTGCTGCCCGACCGCGACGCTCCCGAGGGGACCGAAGGCGAGTTGCTGGAGTATTCGCTGGCGTTAGCGTGCCCGGAGCATGGACACTCCATCGATGACCTGCAGCCGCGCGATTTCTCGTTCAACGCGCCCTATGGCGCGTGCCCCGAGTGCGATGGCCTGGGTTTTAAGAAGACGGTCGATGCCGAGGCCCTAATCGAAGACCCCTCGAAGTCGATCGCCGACGGGGTCTTTGGCAGCCTGTTTGGCAACTCTAACTACTATCCGCAGATTTTCGCTGCGGTTTGTAAGCACTTCAAGGTGAGCGTCGATACGCCGTGGGAGGATCTGCCTCCGCGGGTGCGTCGCGCGTTTTTAGACGGCATGGGCGACCAGAAGATTTCGGTCGACTATCAAAAGCTCGATGGGCGCCGCAGCCAGTGGGACACCAAGTTCTCGGGCGTGCGCAATATCCTGTACGAGCGCTATACCGAGACGACGAATGAGAACACCAAGGCGCGCTTGGAGAAGTACATCCGCGAGGAGCCGTGCTCGAGTTGCCATGGTGCTCGTCTGCGCCCCGAGATGCTCGCCGTTACCGTAGGCGGTAAGTCCATTTACGAGGTCTGCTGCCTATCGTGCCGCGAGTCGCTCGAGTTTTTTGAGGGCTTGGAGCTTACCGAGCGCCAACAATTTATCGGCGGGCGCATCGTTAAGGAAATCCTGGAGCGCCTGCGCTTTCTGGTCGATGTCGGACTCGACTATCTGACCCTCGACCGTGCCTCGGCGACGCTTTCCGGAGGCGAGGCCCAGCGCATTCGCCTGGCAACGCAGATCGGCGCCGGCCTCATGGGTGTGCTGTACATTTTGGACGAGCCGTCGATCGGCCTCCATCAGCGCGATAACGAGCGCCTGATCAAGACGCTTGAGCGCCTACGCGATATCGGCAATACCGTCATCGTCGTCGAGCATGATGAGGATACGATTCGTGCTGCCGACTATGTGATCGACATGGGCCCCGGTGCGGGCGTGAACGGCGGACACGTGGTCGCCGCGGGAACGCCTGCCGATATCATGGCGTGCCCCGATTCGATGACGGGTGCCTACCTGACCGGCAAGCGAATGATTCGGGTTCCCGATGAACGCCGCAAGCCCGGTCGCGGCTGCCTTAAGATCACGGGCGCCCGCGCCAACAACCTCAAAAACGTTACCGCCAAGATCGAGTTTGGTACGCTTACGGTTGTTACCGGCGTGTCGGGATCGGGCAAGAGCTCCCTGGTTACCGACACCATTGCGCCTGCGCTTACGAATGCCATTCACCGTTCGACGCGTCCTGTGGGCCCGTACAAAAAGCTCGAGGGTATCGAGTGCATCGATAAGGTGATCGACATCGACCAGTCGCCGATTGGCCGCACGCCGCGTTCCAACCCTGCTACGTACATTGGCCTGTGGGATGATCTTCGCGCGCTGTTTGCGAGTACGCCGGAGTCGAAGGCGCGTGGCTACTCGCCGGGACGTTTCTCCTTTAACGTGAGCGGCGGTCGCTGCGAAGCATGCAAGGGCGACGGACAAATTAAGATCGAGATGCACTTCCTTCCCGATATCTATGTCCCCTGTGAGGTCTGCGGCGGCAAACGCTATAACCGCGAGACGCTTGAGGTCACCTACCGTGGTAAGACCATCTCGGACGTGCTCGACATGAGCGTCACCGAGGCACTGGCCTTCTTTGGGAATATCCCGCAGATTAAGCGCAAGCTCCAGACGCTGTACGATGTAGGCTTGGGCTACGTGAGCCTGGGCCAGCCCGCCACGACGCTCTCGGGCGGCGAGGCGCAGCGTGTGAAGCTCGCCAAGGAGCTTCATCGACGCCAGACGGGCAAGACGTTCTATATTTTGGACGAGCCGACGACCGGCCTTCATTTTGAGGACGTCCGCCAGCTGCTCGATGTGCTGCAGCGCTTGGTCGATGCGGGCAACACGGTGCTGGTGATTGAACACAACCTTGATGTCATCAAGGTTGCCGACCGCCTGATCGATATGGGCCCCGAGGGCGGTAACGGCGGCGGAACCGTCGTGGTTTCGGGCACACCGGAGCAGGTTGCGGACTGTCCGCAGAGTTATACGGGCAAGTTTTTGGCGCCGTTGCTCAGGCGTGACCGGGAGCGTCAGGCTCAACTTAATGCTCAATAAATAGGCGATTCAGTTTATGGGCGCCATCGACTCCTTGTGATTCGATGGCGCTTGCTGTGTCGAAGTGACGTATGCAGCCGAATTGGACATATACTTAATCCTTGCGTCCGAATGCGAGGGAAAGGATATGCCATGGCAAAGGCTGTAAAGACGCCAAAAACCAATGCGATGCGCGAGCTGGAAAGCGCCGGCATTTCCTATGTTCTACATACGTACGAAGACGATGGTGATGAGTCGGCGGGCCTGGGGGTCGCGATTTCGGAGCAGCTTGGCGAGGAGCCCGGTCAAGGATTTAAGACCTTGGTCTGCGTGACGCCGTCCAACGACCACGTCGTGTGCTGCATCCCTGTTGCCGACGAGCTCGATCTAAAGTCCGCCGCGCGTGCCGCGGGGGAGAAGTCCTTGGCCATGATGCATGTGAAGGATTTGCTTGCGGCGACTGGCTACGTTCGCGGCGGCTGCAGTCCGGTCGGTATGAAAAAACGCTACCGGACGCTCATTGATGAGACATGTGTCCTTTGGGATACCATTTTTATTTCGGGAGGCAAGCGTGGTTATCAGCTCGAGCTTGCACCTGATGATTTAATTGCATTTTGCGGGGCGACAGTTGCCGCGATTACGAGAGAGGACTGAGCGATGCCGCAGGAAGAATTGAAGCGCGGAGCTCATTTTGCAGAAGAATCTGCGCCTCAGACACCCTCATCCGAAGCTTCTTCGTCGCGAGATGACACTGACGACATGGGCTCGTCGGACTACTCCACGGTTGGTCGTTCCGCCGGGCTTATGACCATCCTGACCATCGTGTCTCGCGTCACCGGTTTTATCCGCACGTGGGCAATGGCGGCCGCTATCGGCATGTCGCTACTCTCGTCCTCCTATCAGGTCGCCAACAACCTGCCAAATATGCTCTACGAACTCGTGATGGGCGGCATGCTCGTGACGGCGTTTTTGCCCGTGTACATGGGCGTGAGGCGTGAGCAGGGTCGCGAGGCCTCGAACGAGTACGTGGGCAACCTGCTTGGCATTCTGCTTTTGGTGCTGGGTGGCATTTCGTTGTTGGGGACCGTGTTCGCCCCGGGCTTTATCTGGACGCAGTCGTTTCTTTCGGGCGACGGTGGCAGCATGGATACCGCTGCGTTTATGTTCCGTTTCTTTGCTATCCAGATTCTGTTTTACGGCTTGGGCTCGGTGTTCTCGGGTGTCCTCAACGCGCACCGCGACTACTTCTGGTCGACGTTTGCCCCGGTCCTTAACAACGTCATCGTCATTGCAAGCTTTATGGGCTTTGCGCCCGTGTCCGCGCAATTTGGCGAGCATGCCGGCATCATCTTGATTGCGGCTGGTACAACCCTCGGCGTTTTTGTCCAGATGGCCTGCCAGATTCCCGCGCTTGGCAAGCACGGCGTTCATCCTCATATCCATATCGACTTTAAGGATCCTGCGCTGCGTCAGACGATTGCGCTCGGTATCCCGACGCTGCTTGCCACGGTGTGCATGTTTGTCTCGACCTCCATCACCAATGCCGCTGCGCTGGTGGTTCAGCCCGAGACGGGTCCTTCCGTTATTGCCTATGCGCGCCTGTGGTACACGCTGCCCTATGCGCTGATTGCCGCCTCGCTTTCGACGGCGCTCTACACCGAGCTGTCCCATGATGCCCAGGAGAAGGATTACGACAGCGTTCGCATGGGCATTTCGCGCGGTGTCGCCCAGATGCTTTTCTTCCTGATTCCGTTTGCGCTGTACCTGATCGTCTTTGCTCGTCCGCTCAACATGATTTACTGCGCTGGCAAGTTCGATGAATCCGGCGTGGCACTGGTATCCGAGTTTCTAATTTATCTGGCGCTCTCCCTGCCGCTCTACGGCGTGGTCGTGCTGATGCAGAAGAGCTTCTCGGCTCTGCTCGACATGAAACCCTATAGCCGCTATTGCCTGTATTCCGCTATCGGTCAGGCCGGCTCGGTGCTGCTGTTTGGCGTGGTGCTGGGCTACGGTATGCCCGCGATCGCGCTTTCGTATGTCGTCGACTACGTGATTTTGGTTGGCTGCTCACTGTGGTGGCTGCGTCGTCGCCTCCACGGTCTTCAGGTCAAATCTATTCTGCATGGCGGCTTCTTTGGCCTTTTGCTCGGCGGCCTGGGCGCTGCCGCGGGTGCCGCCGTCATGTGGGCGCTTGAGCACTTTGTCGGGGTCCTCGGTGGATCGATTCTGATTACCTTGGGCTATGTTTGCGTTGCGGGCATCGTCTCGCTCGCCGTCACCTTTGGCCTGGCGGTTGCCTTTAAGATGCCCGAGGTCTCGGCGCTGCTTCGCCGCAAGTAGGTAAACGTGGCGGGTCACGATAACATTCCAACGCTTGCCGAGCAGGTTTCGCGTGTTCCCACGCAGCCCGGCTGCTACCTTTGGAAAGATGCCAAGGGCGATGTCATCTATGTGGGTAAGGCGAAAAGCCTGCGCGCCCGCATGCGCCAATACGTAACGCTGCAAGATGAACGTCAAAAGATTCCGCTCATGATGCAGCTGGTGGCGAGCTTCGACTATATCGTGGTGGAGACCGAGCACGAGGCATTGGTGCTCGAGCGCAACCTGATCGGCCAGTACCATCCATACTTTAACGTCGACCTCAAGGACGATAAGAGCTATCCCTTTATCGCTATTACCAAGAGCGACCTGTTTCCCGCTATTAAATACACGCGCGAGCGCCATAAGCCCGGTACGCGCTATTTTGGCCCCTATACCGATAGCCGTGCTGCGCGTGAGACCATCGATACGCTGCGCAAGGTCATTCCTATTTGCTCGGCATCCTGTGCGGAGTGGCGCCGCTGCCGCCGCATTGTCGAGTCCCATAAGGGCGAAGAAGACATCGTCAATATGATTTGCGCGCAAAACGGGCGACCCTGCTTTGACTACCATGTCGGTCGTGGACCGGGTGCATGCGTCGGCGCGATTTCCCCTGCCGACTATGCCAAAAACGTCAAGCGAGTCGAGCGCTTTTTGTCAGGCCATCGCAAGGATGTCGTCGACGAGCTCACGTCTGAGATGACGGAGGCCGCCGAGGCACTCGACTTTGAGCGCGCGGCGCGCGTCAAGCGTCGCCTGGATGTCATTAGGGGCCTGGACGATCGCCAACAGGTCGTTTTTCCATCGAGTGTCGATATCGACGTCATCGGCTTCTATCGCGAGGAGACCATCTCCGCCGCTTGCGTCTTCGTCGTTCGCGAGGGCCGAACAGTTCGCACCTGCGAGTTCATTCTCGACAAGGGTCTTGATGTTGACGAGGAAGAGCTCCAGTCGGGCTTTCTTAAGCGCTATTACGACGAGACGGCTGATATTCCAGCTGAGGTCAACCTTTCCGTCGAGCTTGAGGATGCGGAGGCGCTGGGGGAATGGCTTGCGGGCAAGCGCGAGCGTTCCTGCCATCTCCATAGGCCGCAGCGTGGCGAAAAGCACCGTTTGCTCGATATGGCATCCAAAAATGCGCGCCATGCCCTCATGCGCTACATGATGCGAACGGGGTACGCTGACGACCGCACCAATCAGGCGCTCCTGGAGCTCGAAAGCGCGCTGGCGCTGCCAGCGCCGCCGATGCGTATCGAGTGCTTCGATATCTCGACGCTGCACGGAACCTTTACCGTCGCCTCGATGGTGGTGTTTACCAACGGGCGCGCCGACAAGAGCCAGTACCGTCGTTTTAAAATTCAGGCCGAATTGGACGAGGCAAACGACTTCGTGTCGATGTCCGAGGTTTTGGGACGACGCTATGCTCCCGAGCGCATGGCCGACGAGCGTTTTGGCTCGCGCCCCGATTTGCTCGTTGTCGATGGCGGTAAGCCGCAATTGACCGCTGCGATCAAGCAACTTGAGGCTCTTGGGCTCGATATACCAGTTTGTGGCTTGGCAAAGGCCGATGAGGAAGTTTTTGTGCCTTGGGACGAGACTCCCGTCGTGCTGCCGACCGGGTCTGCTTCGCTCTATCTAATCAAACAGGTGCGCGATGAATCGCACCGTTTTGCAATCACATTCCATCGTGAGTTGCGCGATAAAGCCATGACAGTTTCGGTACTCGATGACGTTCCAGGCGTGGGACCCACCAGAAAACGTGCCCTTATGCGCCATTTTGGTTCGATGAAGCGTTTGCGCGCGGCGAGCGAGCAAGAGATCGCGGAAGTTCGCGGCATACCTGCCGATGTTGCCAAGGCGGTCCACGAGGCGCTCGTTGCGTGGAATGCCGAGCGCGCCGAGGCGGCGGCTGGCCATTCCGATAGCTAAACACGAGCCTAAACTACTGATATACATGATTGCGTGATTTTCAACCATTTATTTCGCCATGATTGCATGCTGGTTTCGGGTTTTATTAACGCTAAAACGTTTGACTAGTCATGGTGAACAACCCTGCTATCCTGCGGGTTGACGAAGACTGATATCTCACCTCGTCGATACATACTGTCTGGCGAATCATTTGTCAATGAATTCGGTGAACGGTAGTAAATACCGTTCAAGCGTATGTATGTATCGGTCGCCGAGCGCGGCACCTCAGTTGGGTTCGTCGGTAGGTAAGGTATATATCGTCCGCAAGTTGCGCGGGGGCAAGTCTAGGTGCTCCCGAGTAAGATTCTCTATTGATAGGAGAAGACATGGCCATCATCAACAAGGGTATGTCCAGGCGTTCGTTCCTCGGCCTCACCGGCAGCGTCGCTGCTGTCGCCGGCCTTGGTCTCACCGGCTGCGGTGGCAGCTCCAGCGACGAGGGTTCCGCTTCCGGTTCCACCGATTCCGCCAACCGTGGCGGCGGCGTGATCACCGCTGGTTCCGCTTACGCTCCGTCCAGCTTCGATCCCGCCAGCACCGGCTCCGCTGTGGGCCTGGGTGCTAACTGGCACGTCGTCGAGGGCCTCTACGGCATCGATTACCACGACTACAGCACCTTCAACGAGCTCGCCACCGACGATCCTAAGTCTGTGGACGACACCACTTTCGAGGTCACCATCCGCAAGGGCGCCAAGTTCTCCGATGGCACCGAGGTCACCGCTGACGATGTCGTCGCTTCCTACACCGCTTGCGCCGCTTCCGCTACCTATGCTCCGTTCTTCCAGCCCTTCGAGTCCATCGAGGCCAAGGACGCCAGCACCGTGACGGTCAAGACCAAGGTCCCCAACTTCTCCCTGCTCAAGGATCGTCTGGCCATCGTCCGCGTTACCCCGGCCACCCAGACCGAGGAGGATCGCGCCAAGCAGCCGATCGGCTCCGGCCCCTGGATGTACGACTCTATCTCCGATACCGAGATCACCTTGGTTCCCAACCCCGAGTACAACGGTGAGTATGCTGCCGAGGATAAGAAGATTCAGTACAGCATCCTGACCGACCCCACCGCTCGCGTTACCGCTCAGCAGGAGGGCTCCACGCTCGTTATGGAGCTCGTTACCGCTGACGCCGTCGACCAGCTCGAGAGCGCCGGCTGCAAGATCGATAACGTTCAGGGTTTCGGCACCCGCTTCATCATGTTCAACGTCGCCAAGGAGCCTTGGAACAACGTCAAGGTCCGTCAGGCTGTCATGTATGCGCTCGACACCGAGAAGATGGTCAGCAACACCTTCGCCGGCCTTGCCACCGCTGCCAGCTGCTACCTGCCCAAGAGCTTCACCAACTATCATGAGGCTTCCACGGTGTACAAGACCGACGCCAAGAAGGCTAAGAAGCTCATCGAGGAGTCTGGCATCACCCCGGGTGCCATCACCCTGCGCACCACCGATAACGAGCAGATTAAGGGCATGGCCGCCCAGGTCAAGAACGACCTCGACGCTCTCGGCTTCGATGTGACCATCCAGACCGATACCTCGCCGGCCACCTACGCTGCCATCGACGGCGGCGAGGCCTACGATATCCTCCTTGCCCCTGGCGATCCTTCCTGCTTCGGCGCCGACCCCGACCTGCTGCTCAACTGGTGGTACGGCGACAACGTCTGGATGCAGACCCGTTGCCCGTGGAAGGAGTCCGCTGAGTGGCAGAAGCTCCACGGTCTCATGGACGAGGCTCTTGCCGCCGAGGGCGACGAGCAGCAGAAGAAGTGGAACGAGTGCTTCGACATCATTGCCGACAACGCCGTTCTGTACCCTGTTGTCCACGTCAAGACCGTCTCCGCTTTCTGGGACGATCCGTCCACTGCGCCCAACGGCGAGGCCCTCGATGGCTTCAAGGGCATCGGCACGACGAGCATGTCCTTCAGGGGCGTTGCGACCGTCAAGGCGTAAGACTCGCTTGAGTCTGTATGCAGGATGTCGGCCGTTGGGACCGTATCCTCATAGTTGAAACAAAGACCCGGGCGGCAACGATGTCGCTCGGGTCTTGTAATGAGTATCCGTACTCATATACCAGTTGGTCCTACCGACAAAAGAAAGGGGAGAGAACGTGAACAACTTGCTACGTTTGATTGGAAGGCGTCTTGTGGCGCTGCCGATCATGGCATTGGGCGTCACCGTCCTGGTGTTCTTCCTTATGTCGTTCTCCAAGACCGACCCCGCCTACACGGCGTTGGGTGACGGTGCCTCGCCCGAGGCGGTTGCCGAGTACCATGAGAAGTATGGTCTGGACGACCCCTGGCCCGTGCGCTACGTGCGCTATATGGGCGATTTGATCCATGGCGACATGGGCACCTATGGTGCTGCTCGCAACTCCGTTGCCAAGCGCATCTCCACGGCCCTGCCCGTCACGATGCAGCTGACCTTTATCGGTCTTGCTATCGGTGCGGTCGTTTCGTTTTTGCTCGGCGTCATCGCGGCACTGTATCGCGACAAATGGCCGGACCAAGTGATCCGCGTCTTTTCCATCGCCGGCTTGGCAACCCCGTCGTTCTGGCTTGCCGTTCTGTTGATCCTGCTGTTCTCTTCCTACCTTAAGGTGCTCCCGGCATCGGGTGCTCTGCCTCACTTCACCACGAATCCGGTTGGCTATCTGGGACGTATGATCATGCCCGCCATCGCCTTGGCATTTCCGCTGACGGGCCAGATGACTCGTATCGTGCGTACCGCCATGGTCGAGGAGCTCGACAAGGATTATGTCCGTATGGCTCGCGGCGCCGGCGTTCCCGAGAAGGTCGTCGTCGGCATCAACGTTCTTCGCAATGCGCTGATCACCCCGGTCACCACCCTCGGTCTTAAGATCGGTTACCTCATGGGCGGCGCTGTCGTCATCGAGGTTATCTTCAACCTCCCCGGCATGGGCACCGCGATTCTGCAGGGCGTTCAGGGCAACGAGGCGAACCTGGTTCAGGGCGTCGTTATCGTCGTTGCTCTCGCCTTCATCATCATCAACATCGTGGTTGACATGCTCTACCTGCTCATCAACCCGCGCATCAGGACGGTGTAGATTATGGTAAAGATTCGAGAGAAGCAAACCGAGCAGCTCGAGAAGGCTGCCTCCAAGGGGCTCAAGCTCGGTGGCTGGAAGAAGATGACGCTGTCTTCTAAGATTGCCGCCGTCGTGCTGGTGCTGGTCGCCCTGACTGCGATCCTGGCGCCCCTTCTTGCCCCCTATAGCCCGGTCGAGATCTTTACGGCTCGCCAGGCTCCCGGCAACGGATTTATCTTCGGTACCGACGATAAGGGTCGCGACATTCTGTCGCGTATGCTCTACGGTGGTCGTTACTCGCTGATTATCGGCTTTGGCGCCACTGCCATGGCTCTGGTCTGCGGCTCGGTCGTGGGCGCCCTTGCAGCGGTTTCGCGCAAGGCCGTCTCCGAGTCGATCATGCGTATCCTGGACATCATCATGTCCATCCCGGGCATCGCCCTCGCGGCCGTCTTCGTCTCCATCCTGGGCAACTCCGTGCCGTCGATTATCTTCGCCATCGGCTTTATGTACACTCCGCAGATTGCCCGTATCGTGCGCGCCAACATCGTGTCCGAGTACGGCGAGGACTATGTCCGCGCGGTCATCGTTTCCGGCGCCAAGGCTCCGTGGATTTTGATCAAGCATGTTCTGCGTAACTGCATCGCCCCGATCATGGTCTTCACCGTTACCCTGGTCGCCGACGCCATCATCTTCGAGGCCTCGCTGACCTTCATCGGCGCTGGTATTCAGGAGCCCACCGCTACCTGGGGCAACATCCTCGCCGACGCCCGCGGCGGCGTGCTTGCCGGCCGTTGGTGGCAGGCGCTGTTCCCGGGTCTGGCCATCATGATCACCTGCCTGGCGCTCAACATCCTCTCCGAGGGCATTACCGACGCCATGGCCGCTGCTCCCTCCGCCGCCCTGGATCCGACCGATTCCTCCAAGCGTCGCGAGGCCGACCTGCTGGTCTCCGACCCCGTTCGCGCCTACAAGGAGCAGGCCCAGTCCCTCTCCGCTCGCCTTGGCGCCCTGCGCGATGTTGAGCTCAAGCGTGACGATCGCCATGTGCCCGACGAGTCTGTCGAACCGATTCTCTCGGTCCGTGACTTCTGCATTCAGTTTGAGCATCACGGTGATATCAACGTCGTCGACCATGTCAACTTTGACGTCCGTCCTGGTCAGACCATGGGTCTGGTGGGCGAGTCCGGTTGCGGTAAGTCCATCACCACGCTGGCCATCATGGGCCTGACCGATGAGGACGAGCACCTTTCCGGCGAGGTCCTCTGGGAGGGCCGTGACCTGCTCAAGATGAGCAAGAAGGAGTGGTTCGGCCTGCGAGGTACCGATATCGCTATGGTCTATCAGGACGCCCTGTCCTCGCTCAACCCCTCCATGCTCATCTCTGCCCAGATGAAGCAGCTCACCAAGCGCGGCGGAACCCGCAGCGCCGAGGAGCTCCTGGAGCTCGTCGGCCTCGATCCCAAGCGCACGCTTGAGAGCTATCCGCACGAGCTTTCCGGCGGCCAGCGTCAGCGTGTCCTGATCGCTATGGCCCTTACCCGCGACCCCAAGCTGGTCATCTGCGACGAGCCCACGACCGCTCTGGACGTTACCGTCCAGAAGCAGGTCATCAAGCTGCTCAACGATCTTCAGGCCAAGCTCGGCTTTGCCATGATCTTCGTTTCGCACGACCTGGCGCTGGTCGCCGAGGTCGCCCACAACATCACGGTTATGTACGCTGGTCAGGTTATCGAGCAGGCGCCCACCAAGGAGCTGCTCACTAACCCGATCCACGAGTACACCCGCGGTCTTCTGGGCTCCGTTCTGTCCATCGAGAGCGGTTCGGGCCGCCTGCACCAGGTGCCCGGCGCCGTTCCGAGTCCGCGCGATTTCCCCAAGGGCGATCGCTTCGCGCCCCGCTCGAGCCATCCGCGTATTGGCCTGGACACCCGTCCGGTCTTCAAGCGCGTGCCCGGCACCGAGCACTTCTATTCCGAGCTCCCCGACGAGGTGCTCAAGGCAAATGGTTTGACCCCTCACGCGGAGGTGATGTAGATGAGCGAGACCGCAGTCAACGGCGTCGAGCCGATCATCTTCCTTGATGACGTCCACGTCACCTTTAGGACCCGTACCGGCTCGATTCTGCACCCCAACCTGGTTCACGCCGTCCAGGGTGTAACGATTAAGCTCATGCCCGGTCAGACGATCGGCATCGTCGGCGAGTCCGGTTGCGGTAAGTCCACCACCGCTAACGTCATGTGCGGCCTACAGGCCCCCACGAGCGGCAAGGTCTACTTTAAGGGCAAGGACGTTACCAAACGTACCGCCGAGGACCGTCGCCACATGGGTCGCGTCATCTCGGTCGTGTTCCAGAACCCGGCCACGGCGCTCAACCCCCGCATGGTCGTTCGCGAGCAGCTGCTCGACCCCATGCGCGTCCACAACCTGGGTACCGAGGCCGAGCAGGAGAAGCGCGTCAAGGAACTCTTGGAGCTCACCGGTCTGCCCAGCTCCGCTGCCGAGGTTCTTCCCGGCCAGCTTTCGGGCGGCCAGCGTCAGCGCGTCGCAATTGCCCGTGCCCTGTCGCTGAACCCCGATGCCATCATCGCCGACGAGCCCACCTCGGCTCTGGACGTTTCGGTCCGCGCGCAGATTCTGAACCTGCTGACCGACCTTAAGAAGGAGCTCGGCCTGGCCATGGTGTTCATCAGCCATGACATCCAGACGGTCCGCTATATCTCTGACGACATCATCGTTATGAATGGCGGCAAGATCGTCGAGCAGGGCGAGGCCAAGCAGGTCTTCCAGCACCCCCAGGACCCCTACACCAAGATGCTGCTCGGCGCTGCGCCGTCGCTGCTGCATCCCAAGCTCGGCGAGTAGCCTCGCTTTCCCTCCCGTGCGCCCGGTTCCCTTGCCGGGCGCACCTCCGTTGCGATTTCGAAAGGTTGGGTTCACGAGCCATGCCAAGTGCTCAGGAGCTACAACATCAATTTGGTGAATATCGAGGCGCCATGCCCCGTCCATCAGATTTCGATCTCTTTTGGAAGGATCGCATGGCCGAGGCCGACGCCGTCGGGCTTGACTATGCGATCGAGACGGCATCGGTCAACGATGCCGCGACCTGCCAGCTTTTCGACCTCTGGTATACCGGCATGTGTGGCGCTCGCCTGCATGCCAAGTACCTTAAGCCCGTCTCGGACGAGCCCGTGCCATTGGTGCTTCAGTTCCATGGGTATCCGGGTGCAAGCCGCAGCTGGTTTGAGCAGGCGTCGTTTGCGGGCATGGGCATGGCACTCATCGCCCTCGACTGCCCCGGCCAAGGAGGTCCCTCCGAGGACATTGGTGGATTTGAGGGCACAACGGTCGCGGGCCATATCGTCGCCGGTATCGACGGCGACCCGGCCAACCTCTACTATGTCCGCTTGCACCAAGATATTCGCATCCTGTGCCGCATCGTTCGCGAGCTCGAGGGCATCGATCTTGCCCGTGTGTTTGTGAACGGCGCGTCTCAGGGCGGCGGTTTGGGCATTGCGACCTGTGCACTTAACAGCGAGCTTATCAATCGCGCCGCCATCCTCTATCCCTTCCTGTCAGATTTTCGCCTGGTCTGGGATTTGGATGCCGATGACATTGCCTACGAGGGCCTGCGCTATTGGTCTCGCTGGTTTGACGAGGACTCGACTCGTATTGACGAAGCCTATGCCAAGCTGGCGTACTTCGATTCCAAGAACTTTGCCCCTATGGTCAAATGCCCCGTGCTGTTTGGCACCGGCACAGCCGATATCGTCTGTCCGCCAGCGACGCAGTTTGCGGTCTATAACAACCTGACCTGCGAAAAGCGTCATGAGTTCTTTGAAGGCTTTGGCCACGAGGAGATTCAGGATTTTGACGATTTGATCATTCCGTTTTTCTGCAAGGGAGGGGAGGCTCATGTCTAAGTGCGAGAGCAATGTTGACGAGCTGATTGTCCCCGGGCTTGCGGGAATTCCTGGAACGGTTTCGTCAAGGCTCGCAGAATATCGGGACTGGCGCGGTGATGTCCAAGCAGATGTTTCTGATTTAGAGACATGCGCTTCGAATCTTGAGATTCAAGCCCTGATCATTACGGCGATTGACTTTGTTAACCCCTGCGCCCGTTACTCGGAGGTCTCCTTTGAGCTCGGTGACGATGCGATTCACGCTCGTTTGATTGAGCCTGTCGGTCGTGCCCGAGTATCTGAGCGCGTGCCGCTGTGCCTGATGTTCCACGACATCGATCGGCCTGTGCGCGGCTGGCATCACATGACGAGATTTGCCGCCATGGGGTATGCCGTCCTCGCGCTGGATGACGATGTTGCTGGTGCGGACGACCTGCAGCGGGGGATTTCTTCGCCCGCTTTTGTCGAGCGCGTCCGTTGGGGCTGCGCGCTGGCGAAGGTGGCGCGCAATCTTGATGGCATGGACCCCGACCGCATCTTTGCATGGGGCGAGGGTCTTGGCGGCGGAGTCGCGCTGGCGGTTTCTGCTCTGGACGAGCGGGGCCTCGCCTGCACGGCGGTTGCCAATCCGCTTCCTGGCGGCCTCGAGGCGCTGTCGTCTCGGGTGCGCGGATCGGTGCTCATGGGCACATCGCTTATGGATACCGTGAGCGATCCCAAGGATCAGTTTGCCGTATTCAACGGTCTTGAGTGTGACCGGAGGCATATCATCTATGCCAAATACGCTCACGAGCGCATCAATGCGTTCGAAAACGAAGTCGTCGACTTTTTTAACCAAACGTTCTGCTCGTGTTCTTTGGCCTAGACGGCCTGGACACTGCCAACAAGAGTGGGCGGCATAGGGCTGCCCACCAGACAACTAAGGAGATTCTCGTGGCAACTCAGAAATTCACCGGCGTTATCCCTCCCGTCGTTGTTCCCGATACCGAAGATCACCAGCTCGATGTTGTCTCCTTTGAGCGCAGCATCAACCGCATGATCGACGCCGGCGTCGATGGCCTGTTCTTCTTGGGATCCTCGGGCGAGGTCGTCTTCTCCACCGACGAGCGCCGTCGCCAGATTATCGCCGAGGCCGTCCGTATCGTCGACCACCGTGTGCCTGTTCTGGTCGGCATCATCGATACCGAGACCGAGCGCATGATCGAGCACGGCAAGGTCGCCCAGGAGCTGGGCGCCGATGCCCTCGTCGCCACCTGCCCGTTCTATGCCCTGCAGGGCATGACCGAGGTTGAGGAGCACTTCCGCATCCTGCATGAGGAACTCGACCTGCCCATCTTCGCCTACGACATCCCCGTGTGCGTCCACACCAAGCTCCCCTGGAAGCTCCTTGCCAAGCTCGGCGCCGAGGGCGTTCTGGCCGGCGTCAAGGATTCCTCGGGTGATGACATCTCGTTCCGCTACCTCGTTCAGGAGAACGAGAAGAACGGCCATCCGATGAGCATCCTCACCGGTCACGAGGTTGTTGTCGACGGCGCTTACCTCGGTGGCGCCGACGGTTCCGTCCCGGGTCTCGCCAACGTTGAGCCCGAGGGCTACGTGCGTCAGTGGAAGGCCGCTCAGGCTGGTGACTGGGCTACCGTCAAGGCCGAGCAGGATCGCCTCAATGAGATTTCGCACATCTGGGATGTCACCTCGGGCGTCCAGGGCTATGCCGGTGGCGTCGGCGCCTTCAAGACCGCTATGAACCTCATGGGCATCTTCGACAGCCCGACCATGCCGCGCCCGGTGAAGGCCATGACCGGCGAGAACGTCGAGGCGATTAAGAAGGTCCTCCAGGACAACGGTCTCCTGTAAAGCTTCCCCGGGCACCCGATCTTGGGGCTCAAGCGGTCGAGCGTGACCCATTGGGTCAACGCCCGACCGCTTTCACCCCAACCTCGGGCACCCGGGAAACCTTTACCAAGCTGCGGCGATAACGCAGCCTTCATTTCCTGTAGTTGTTTTTTATCTCCTAAGGAGAGCGACATGGAGAACAAGTACATTTGCTCCGTTGATATCGGCGGCACCAAGATTGCGACCGCCATTATGGAGTACCCGGCTGACGGTAGCGTGCCTCATCCCGTTTTTGAGGCCGAGGTTCCCACCGAGGCCCAAGAGGGCGGCGAGGCCGTCTTCCAGCGTATCGAGGCGTCCATCAAGGCTGCTCTCGAGGCGAATCCCGATGTCGAGGTCCTTGGCGTCGGTATCGGTGCCGCCGGCGTCGTCGATCCCAAGACGGGCGCCATCGCGTATGCCAACGAGATCATGCCCGGCTGGTCCGGCGTTCAGTTGGGGCCGCGTCTGCGCGAGGACCTCGGTCTTCCCGTTGCCGTTGTAGGCGACGTGCAGGCTCATGCTCTGGGCGAGGCCCACTGGGGCGTCGGCAAGGGCAAGTTCTCCGTCTTGTGTCTTGGCATCGGTACGGGCATCGGCGGCGCATATGTCGAGAACGGCCGCGTGATGCAGGGCTTCCATGGTGCTGCCGGCCATATGGGCCACATCGAGTGCTCGGCTGCCGCCGGCATTCCCTGCGCCTGCGGGCGTTCCGGCCATCTGGAGTCGGTTGCTTCGGGCACTTCCATTGGTCGAATGTACGATGAGCGTTTTGGCCGCGTCGACCCCAGCCGTCCTTCGGTCGGTCGCGATGTGAACGACCTGTGCCGTGCGGGCGACGCAAAGGCGACCGAGGTCATCCATGACGCCGGCTTTGCGCTGGGTGCCAGCTTGGGCTCGCTCGCTAACATCCTGGACCCCGAGGTCATCGTGCTTTCGGGCGGCGTGATTCACCAAGGTCCCGATTGGCGTTCGCAGACGTGGAAGGATTCGGTGCACGAGGGCTATGCCAGCCAAGCGCTCGATCCGCTTCAGAACACACCGATCCTCATCGGTTCTCTGGAGGGCGATGCTCCGCTCATCGGTGCCGCCGAACACCTTCTTGCTTCGTTGAAGTAAACATAACTACCAAGTGTGCCTTCTGAGGTGCCGCAGATTGACGTGAAAGAGGAGCGAAGCGTACTTCGGTACGCGAGCGACGGTTTGAACGTCAAGGTGCGGCGTCTCAGAAGGCTGTTTTGAGAAAGGTTGAGTCGAACATGACCGTTGATCCTTTGATCCAGTCCCTGAAGGGCAAGCTCGTCGTGAGCGTTCAGGCGTATATGGGCGAGCCGCTTCGTACGTCCGAGACCATGGCGCAAATGTCTCGCGCTTGCGAGCTCGGCGGCGCCGCCGCCATTCGCTGCCAGGGCCTTGCCGACATTGCCGCCATTAAGGGTCGCTGTGAGGTTCCCGTCATCGGCCTGTGGAAGGATGGGCACGAGGGCGTTTACATCACGCCGACGCTGCGTCACGCTCGCGCCTGCGTTGCTGCCGGTGCCGATATCGTGGCGATCGACGCCACCGATCGTCCGCGCCCCGATGGCAAGACGGTCGAGGATACCTTCCGCCCGCTGCACGAGGAGGGTGTGCTCCTGATGGCGGATTGTGCCACCATCGAGGATATTCGCCGTGCTGTTGATATGGGCTTTGACCTGGTATCCACCACGCTTTCTCACGGCGTCGCCGCCATCGACTGCACCATGGCCGATGGCCCCGACCTGCCGCTCCTGCGTCAGGCGACTGAGGAATTCCCCGGCCTTCCTATCATTTGCGAGGGTCGCGTGCATACGCCCGAGGAGGCTCGCGCCGCGATCGATGCTGGCGCCTGGGCCGTTGTCGTCGGCACCGCCATCACGCACCCCACGAGTATTACGAGTTGGTTCAAGGCTGCACTTGAGGCGTAAGACAGGCCTCGTATCCGCTCGGGGCGGTATACTCAATATAGGCAATTGACCGCGCGGGATCCGGGTTGCTGGGTCCCGCGCTTGTTTTCGGGAGGCAGCACATGCAAAAGGGAGATGCCATGGATGCGGCGGAGCGCTCGGAGCGCATCCCCGATATCGTCATCATCACCGGAATGTCCGGATCGGGCCGCACACAGGCCATGCACGTGTTCGAGGACATGGGCTATTTTTGCATCGATAACCTGCCTCCGCGTCTCATCGCCCAGCTTGCCGAGCTCGTCGGCATCAATACGGGCGTGGGCAGGCATCTCGCCGTCACCTGTGACCTGCGCAGCCAGGGCTTGTTCGATGAGCTGCTCGATGCCGTTGCCGCACTCGAGGAGCGCGAGATGAGCTGTGACATCGTGTTTCTCGAGGCCTCTGACGAGGTGCTGATCCGTCGTTATAGCGAAAACCGCCGCCGCCATCCCATTGCCAAGCCGGGGGAGACTACGGCCGATGCGATTCAGCGCGAGCGCCTGCAGCTGCAGGGTGTGCGCGACCGAGCCGATATGATCATCGACACGAGCCGCCTGCGTACCTCTGCCCTGCGCAACAAATTGCGCATGGCGTTCTCCGAGTTGTCCGACCAGCAGCTCATGGACGTTCACGTGTTCTCGTTTGGCTTTAAGCACGGCATGCCCGTCGAGGCGGACATTATGATCGACGTCCGCTTCCTGCCCAATCCGTTCTACGATTCCGAGATGCGCACCATGACCGGTCTCGATAAAAAGGTCTCCGACTTTGTTCTGGACCATCCCAAGACCCAGGAGTTCTGGAAGGCCTGGACGCAGCTGCTCGATACGGTCATGCCCGGCTATATCGCGGAGGGCAAGCCACAGCTTTCTATTGCCATCGGCTGCACGGGCGGTCAACACCGCAGCGTTGCCATCGCCGAGGCCACGGCACGTTATTTAGAAGGTGCCCAATATCATGTGAGCATTTCCCATCGCGACCTGTCGCGCGCCAACACGAAAGCATAGGCCTGCATGTCGTTTACCGCCGAGGTGCGTGACGAGCTCGCGCGCTGCGAACCCGAATGTGAATACTGCGATTTGTCGACGCTTGCCGCCCTGACGCGTGTGAGCGGTACACTTTCGCTGGCCGGCTCCGGGCGGTATCGTTTGACGGTCGCGACCGAGACGGGCGCCGTCGCGCGCACGATGATCACGCTGACGCATCGCATCCTTAAGCTCAAAACGGAATTCACCGTTCGTAAATCGGTCTTGCATAAGGTCCGTAACTATCTCATTACCCTGCCCGATCAACCCGACCTGGACAAGGCTCTGGTGCTGCTGGGCATTCTCGACCGCAGGGGAGGGCTCGTCGCCGGTGTTCCCCGGCACATCGTTGCCCGTCCCTGCTGCAGGCTTGCCTACATCCGCGGCGCGCTCATCGCCGGCGGTTTCGTGGCCGATCCACGCGGCGATTTTCATTTGGAGATCGCGGTGCAGGGCGAGCAATATGCCCGGGGACTTTGCGATCTATTGGAGCAGATTGGAGTCCATGCGCGCGTTAACGCGCGGCGCGGATCCTTTGCTGTCTACATTAAGAGCGCCGAGGAGATCGAGCAGCTCCTAAAGCTGGTCGGCGCCAAGCGCAGCGTTGCCGAGATCGAGGAAGCGCGCGCGGTCAAATTGGTTAAGAACGACGTAAACCGTCGCGTGAATGCCGAACTGGCCAATCAGACCAGAAGTGCGGGTGCCGCCCAGCATCAGCTTGCGTTGATCGATGAGCTCGAACAGCGGGGTTTGCGCGACACGCTTCCGGACGCCTTGGCAGTCTTTTGCGACCTGCGCGAGCGCTATCCCGATCTGTCGCTGCGTGATTTGGGGGAGATGGCTGACCCTCCCTTGTCGAAGTCTGCCCTGTACCATCGCGTTTTGAGGCTTGAAAAGCTCATTGAAGCAAACAAGTAGTTTGAAGTATCGACTTATATACGGATTTAGCTGCTATTTTATTCTTTAAAACGTTTTAACGTAAATTTGATTTTCAATTTCGAGCATTCTCGTGAAATTCAAGTCAAAAAAAAGGTATATTAGGCGAGTGGTTAGTTTGTGGGCCTCAACGGCGGGCGCTGTAGCTCGCGGGGGCCTTACGAAAGGAGACACAATGGCAGTAAAGGTTGCTATTAACGGCTTCGGTCGCATCGGTCGTCTGGCTTTCCGTCAGATGTTCGGTCATGAGGGCTCCGAGATCGTCGCTATCAACGACCTCACCTCTCCCGATATGCTCGCTTACCTGCTGAAGTACGACTCCACGCAGGGCAACTACGCTCGCGATCACGAGGTCGTTGCTGGCGAGGATTCCATCACCGTTGACGGCAAGGAGATCAAGATCTACAAGGAGGCCGACGCCAACAACCTGCCTTGGGGCGACCTCGACGTCGACGTCGTTCTCGAGTGCACCGGCTTCTACACCAGCAAGGCTAAGGCTCAGGCCCACATCAACGCTGGCGCCAAGAAGGTCGTCATCTCCGCTCCGGCCGGCAGCGATCTGCCCACCATCGTGTACAACGTCAACCATGAGACGCTGACCGCTGAGGACAACATCATCTCCGCTGCTTCCTGCACCACCAACTGCCTTGCCCCGATGGCCAAGGGTCTCAACGACTTCGCTCCCATCGTGTCCGGCATCATGACCACCATCCACGCCTTCACCGGCGACCAGATGCCGCTCGACGGCCCGCAGCGCAAGGGCAACTTCCGTCGCTCCCGCGCCTGCTCCGAGAATATCGTCCCGAACACCACGGGCGCTGCCAAGGCCATCGGCCTGGTTCTCCCCGAGCTCAACGGCAAGCTCATCGGTGCCGCCCAGCGCGTCCCGACGCCGACCGGCTCGCTGACCAACCTCTACGCCGTCGTTGACAAGAAGGTCACCGTCGACGAGGTCAACGCTGCCATGAAGGCCTACGCCGAGACCATCCCCGATACCTTCGCCTACAACGAGGACCAGATCGTCTCCCGCGACATCGTCGGCGAGACCCACGGCTCCATCTTCGACGCCACGCAGACCATGTGCTCTGACCTCGGCAACGGCCAGACCCTCGTTCAGGTCACCTCTTGGTACGACAACGAGAACTCCTACACCTCTCAGATGGTCCGCACCATCAAGTACTTCGAGAAGTTCGTTGCTTAATTTAGCTTTTAGCGAATAGCTCGTTGAGCGTCTAAAGAAGGGCGCGGCCTTATAGGGCTTACACCCTAGGGTCGCGTCCTTTTTATAAGAAATCGTCTGCCGTAATGGAAGGCAGACACGTACGAAAGGTAGAAGCAAACATGGCCTTTACCAAGAAGACCGTCCGCGACATCGATGTCGACGGCAAGCGCGTTCTCGTCCGCGTTGACTTCAACGTGCCTATCAAGGATGGCGTCGTTGGCGACACCACCCGTATTAAGGCTGCCCTGCCCACCATCAACTACCTCGTTGAGCACAACGCTCGCGTCATCCTCATGAGCCACCTCGGCCGTCCTGAGGGCACTGGCTTCCAGCCCGAGCTTTCCCTCGAGCCTGTCGCCAAGAAGCTCGCTGAGCTCTCTGGCCTTGACGTTGCTTTTGTTGCCGACACGTATGGCGAGAAGGCCGCCGAGGCTGTCGCCGCCGTCGAGCCGGGCAAGGTCCTCGTTCTCGAGAACGTCCGTTTTGACAAGCGTGAGAAGAAGAACGATCCCGAGATCGCCAAGAAGCTCGCTTCCTATGGTGACGTCTTCGTTCTCGATGCCTTCGGCACCGCTCACCGCGCCCAGGGTTCCGTCGTGGGCCCCGCCGCTTACCTGCCTGCCGTCGCCGGCTTCCTGCTCGAGAAGGAGGTCGACACGCTGACCGGCATCTTCGCCGAGCCCGAGCGCCCCTTCGTCGCTATCGTCGGCGGTTCCAAGGTTTCCTCCAAGATCGGTGTTCTCGATCACCTCATCGACTCCGCTGACACCCTGATCATCGGTGGCGGTATGGCCTACACCTTCTTCCTGGCTCAGGGCCTGTCCGTCGGTCAGTCCCTCAAGGAAGAGGACTGGGTCGAGCGCGCCGGCGAGATGCTCAAGAAGGCCGAGGAGAAGGGCGTCAAGATCCTGCTCCCCATCGACAACCGCGTTGCCGATCACTTTGGCGAGGACGCTGTCCCCGAGGTTGTCGCTTCCGACGCTATCCCCGACGACCGTGAGGGTATGGACATCGGCCCCAAGACCGAGGAGCTTTACGCCGAGGCCGTCAAGGGCGCCAAGACCGTGTTCTGGAATGGCCCCATGGGCGTCTTCGAGTTCGACAACTTCGCTCACGGCACCCAGGCTATCGCCGAGGCTGTCGCCGAGGCCGACTGCACCTCGATCATCGGCGGTGGCGACTCTGTCGCAGCTGTCAACAAGTTCAACCTGGCCGACAAGATGAGCTGGATCTCCACCGGCGGTGGCGCTTCCATGGAGCTCGTCGAGGGTAAGGCCCTGCCCGGAGTGGAGGCGCTTCTCGATGCCTAATCGCACCCTTCTTATCGCTGGTAACTGGAAGATGAACAACGACGTCGCCGAGGCTGCCAAGCTCGCCGACGAGCTGGCTCAGGCTCTGCCCGAGGTTCCGGCTGGCGTCGAGGTGCTCGTCTGCCCTCCGACCATCGACATCACCACGGTTCATGACCGCATTCAGGCTGCCCCCATCGCCCTCGGTGCACAGAACGTGTACTGGGAGGCCAAGGGTGCCTTCACCGGTGAGTCCTCTTGCGACATGCTCAAGTCCGCTGGCTGCACCTACTGCATCATCGGCCACTCCGAGCGTCGTGACTACTTCCACGAGACCGATGAGGACCAGAACAAGAAGGCCAAGGCTCTCGTTGCCGCCGGTCTTGTTCCCGTCTTCTGCTGCGGCGAGTCCCTCGAGGTCCGCGAGGCTGGCACCTATGTCGAGCACGTCGTGAACCAGGTCAAGGCTGGCCTTGCTGGTCTTGAGATCACCTGCCCCAAGCAGGTCGTCGTCGCCTACGAGCCCATCTGGGCCATCGGCACCGGCAAGACCGCTACCGCCGAGGACGCTCAGGAGGTCTGCGGCGCTATCCGTGAGACCCTCAAGGAGATGTTCGGCGAGGAGCTCGCCGACGGCATCCGTGTCCTGTACGGTGGTTCCGCTAAGCCCGGCAACATTGCCGAGCTCGTCGCCAAGCCCGACGTTGACGGCGCCCTCGTGGGCGGCGCTTCGCTCAAGGCTGCCGACTTCGCCTCTATGGTCGTCAAGGCAGGCGAGTAGGACATATGGCACAGCGTCATCTTCCTGCACTCCTGATTATCATGGACGGCTGTGGCCTGGCTCCGGCCGATGGCGAGAACGCCGTCGCCGCTGCCAAGACGCCCTTCCTTGATAGCCTGTACGAGAAGTACCCCCACACCACGCTCGGTGCTTCGGGCGAGGACGTGGGCCTTCCCGACGGCCAGATGGGCAACTCCGAGGTGGGCCACCTCAACATCGGTGCCGGCCGCATCGTGTTCCAGGAGCTTTCGCGCATCAACAATGCCATCAAGGACGGCTCCATCGCCAAGAACGAGGTTTTCGTCAAGGCTATGGACGATGTTAAGGCTGAGGGCAAGACCCTTCACCTCATGGGCCTTATGAGCCCTGGCGGCGTTCACTCCCACATGAACCACGTCGAGGCTCTGGTCAAGATGGCTGCCGAGCACGGTGTCAAGACCGTTCGCGTCCACGCCTTCATGGATGGCCGCGACGTTGACCCGCAGTCCGGTGCCGGTTACATGAGTGAGTTCTGCGCCTTCCTGGCTAAGATCTCCGAGGAGACCGGTTGCGACGCTCGCGTTGCCACCGTGTCGGGCCGTTATTGGGCCATGGACCGCGATAACCGTTGGGAGCGCATCCAGCGCGCCTACGACGTCATGGTCAATGCGTCCGATGCCGATACAGACCCCGTTGCCGGTATCAAGGCCTACTACGAGAAGGATCCGCGCGGCGACGAGTTCGTCGAGCCCTTCGCTGCCCACAACGAGGGCATCCACGAGGGCGACGCGGCTATCTTCTTCAACTTCCGTCCCGACCGCGCCCGTCAGATGACCCGCGTGTTCACGGACAAGGAGTTCGACGGCTTTGAGCGCGAGCAGATCAAGCTTTCTCACTTTGTGACGATGACCGAGTACGATCCGACGTTTGACGTCGAGGTCGCCTTCCCCAAGACGTTCCCCGAGAACGTCCTGGCCGACGTTATCGCCGCCAACGGCCTGAAGCAGCTGCACACCGCCGAGACCGAGAAGTACGCCCACGTGACGTTCTTCCTCAACGGCGGCATCGAGGAGCCCAAGGAGGGCGAGGAGCGCGTGCTCGTCGCTTCCCCCAAGGTCGCTACCTACGATCTGCAGCCTGAGATGAGCGCTCCCGAGGTTACCGAGAAGCTCGTCGCCGCTATTAACGAGGATCGCGCTGATTTCTACATCGTGAACTTCGCGAACTGCGACATGGTTGGTCACACCGGTGTCTTCGACGCCGCCGTTAAGGCCGTCGAGGCTGTTGACGATGCCTTGTCCAAGGTTGTCCCGGCGATTCTCGCCAAGGGTGGCTTTGCGCTGATCACCGCCGACCACGGCAACGCCGACCACATGTTTGACGTTGCTTCCGACGGTTCCAAGCATCCGTTCACGGCTCACACCACCAACCGTGTGCCGTTCATTATCGTTGATGAGAAGGCCAAGCTCACCGGTATCGAGGACGGCCGTCTTTCCGATATCGCTCCGACCATGCTCACCATGGCTGGTATTGAGCCTTCCGCCGAGATGACGGGTCGCGTGCTCGCCACCGAGGCCTAAGAGAAAACGCCAAGCGTTTCTTTGAAAAGGGGTTGTCCATATTCGGGCAACCCCTTTTTGGTATTTCTGCCATATCTGCCCCGTCTCCGAGTGGCAGGTAGGGGAGAGCGGGGGATTGTGGTACAGTACTGGAGTTTGAATTGTTCTATTAAGGAGCTTATCTATGGGTCCGTTCCAGATTCTTCTGTTTGTCGTTTGGGCTGTCTCTGCCGTGGCGCTGACGATTCTCGTCCTGATGCATTCCGGTAAGGGCACCGGCGTTTCGGATATGATCGCTAGCTCGCTGTATAACTCCAGCTCTGCCACGGGCGTCATGGAGCAGAACCTCGATCGCCTGACGGTAATTATGGCCGTCGTTTTTGCCGTGTGCGTCGTCCTGTGCATGTTCTTCTTCCCGCAGGGCATCGTCGGCTACTAAGCATCGGCGTATATACGTTTGCAATGGGTCTCGCAGGTGCGGGACCCTTTTTGTTTACATATTTGTAACAGAGTCAAAATATCCCCATATACTTCGCCCAACTAAAGAAATTCTTGACCGTTGACCGGAATTAGCCCCAAATCGTGCATAAAATGCGCTACTGTATTGCGAAACGTTGGTCCGTTGTGCATAACCAGCCATAGCAACGGGCGGCGTTTTAATGGTTCGGATCGGATTGTCTCGACATGTGTCCGACTGAACATTTCTTTGTCCTATCTCATAAGGAGGATGGCATGGCTGATTCTATGTTCCACCAGCCCGTTATGGGTCGTCGCGCCTTCGTTGGCGGTACCCTTGCTGCGAGCTCCATGGCTTTTCTTGCCGCATGCGGCAAGAAGGGCGGCGACGCTTCCGGTTCTGAGTCCGGTTCGACGCTGAACTTCTACATCAACAACCCGGTCTGCATCGACCCCTACAACGTCCAGGAGGACCAGGGCACTCAGGTCGAGTACCAGCTCTTTGACGCTCTGACCTCTTATGACGCCGAGAAGGGCGAGATCGTTCCGCTGGCTTGCGAGTCCTTTGAGTCCAACGACGACGCCACCGAGTTTACCTTCAAGATCAAGAAGGCCAAGTTCCACAACGGTGACGACGTTACCTCCAAGTCCTTCAAGCTCGGTTGGGAGCGTCTGGTCAACACCAAGTCGGCTGTCGCTACCGAGTACGGCCCTTCCGAGGTCTCCTATCACCTCTCCATGGTCGAAGGCTATGACGATCTGCTTGCCGGTAACGCTACCGAGCTCAGCGGTGTTACGTGCCCCGACGATGAGACCCTCGTCGTCAAGCTGTCTTCCGCTTACGCTGACTTCCCCTTCGTCGCCTCTCATCCGGCTCTGGCCCCGGTTCCCGAGTGCGCCGAGTCCGATGTCAAGAGCTTCTATCTTGCCCCGGTCGGTAACGGCCCGTTCATGATGGACGGCAAGTGGGAGGATGGCCAGGAGATCAACGTCAAGAAGTTCGACGATTACTATGGCGACAAGGCCAAGATCGATGGCATCCACTTCCAGGTCATCAAGGACATGGAGACCGCTTACAAGGAGTTCCAGGCCGGTAACCTCGATGTCTGCGACGTTCCCGTCGCTCAGATCGATGCCGCCAAGAAGGATCGCGGCGTGTCCAAGGACGGCTACACCATGGGTGACGGCGAGCGCATGCTGCTCGGCGCCGAGCCTTCCACGTACTATCTGACTTGCAACACCACGGCCGAGCCGTTCAACAACGCCGACCTGCGTAGGGGCATCTCCCTGGCCATTAACCGTGAGGCCATCTGCAAGACCATCTTCAAGGGTACCCGTACTCCTGCCGACGGCATTGTTCCTCCGGGCATCGATGGCTACAAGGAGGGCGCATGGGAGTTCTGCGCCTACGATGTCGACAAGGCTAACGAGTACCTCGACAAGGTTGCTCCCGCTGGCGCTAACGGGGATCGTGGCATTAGCGTGACCCTGTCCTACAACCAGGACGGCGGTCACAAGGAGATCATGGAGTCCATCATCGGTGACCTCGCCAAGGTTGGCGTTACCGCTGTCTCCGATACCCCTGAGTGGTCTGCCCTGCTCGAGCAGTATCAGAACTTTAACTATCAGTTCGGTCGTCTGGGTTGGATTGCCGACTACCCGATCATGGACAACTTCCTGTATCCGCTGTTCCACTCCGACTCCCTCGGTGGCGACAACCGCTCCGGTTACAACAACCCCGAGTTCGACGCCAAGGTCGACGAGGCCCGTACTATTGTTGACGACGAGGAGCGCGTCGCTAAGATGCAGGAGGCCGACGCAATGGTCGCTGCCGACTGCCCGGTCATCCCGATTATGTTCTACACGCACACCATCGCCGGCTCCGATCGCATTAAGCACCTCTATGTCGATCCGCAGAAGCACGCCGATCTGGGTACCGCTGAGCTCGCCTAAGAGTTTGCAGCTTCCGTGAGGGTCAAGTATTTACGTAGACCTCATGGGAAACATACAGTTCTCCCTAACCTGGGGTAAACTGGCTGATGGTAATTTTGGGATGCCGGTCTGGCGATCGGCATCCCATTTAGGTTAATCCCTAGATAGGGGAGTGGTATGGGTAAGTACATCGTTAAACGTGTGCTTCAGTTCATCCCGGTGTTTTTGGGCGTTACGCTGATTCTGTTCGCCCTCCAGAATATCGTGCCGGGAGATCCGATCAAGCTGATCGGTGGAGACAAGGCTCTGTCCCCCGAGGTGGAGCTTCAGCTTCGCGTCCGCTATCACCTGGTCCAGACGGACGAGGACGGCAACGCGATCCTTGACGAGAACGGCGACCCCGTTCAAACGTCGCTCGTAGACCGTTACTTGTATTACATGAACGGCCTGCTTCATGGCGATCTGGGCAATTCGTATCAGCGCAAGCTGCCGGTTACGGAAATCTTTGCCCAGAAGTATCCGTATACGGTCAAACTTGCCGCGTGCGCCATCGTGCTCGAGGCAATTATGGGTATCGGTGCGGGTATCATTTCGGCGGTAAAGCGTTATTCCTTCTGGGATATTTTGGTAACGCTCACCACGTCGATCCTCGTTGCGGTCCCGGCCTTCTGGCTCGGTATGTTGCTGCAGCTGTTCTTTGGCGTCATCCTCAAGGACGCCACGGGCGGTGCAATCTCCATGCCGATCTCGGGTGCCGGCGGTTCCAGCTCTCAGTATCAGGATTGGATGCACTATGTGCTTCCGACCATTACGCTGGCTTCGGTTTCGACCGCTTATGCTGCGCGCATTATGCGCTCGCAGCTGCTTGACGTCATGAACCAGGATTACATCCGTACGGCAAAGGCCAAGGGTCTCTCCAATCGTGCGATCATCGTCAAGCATGCGCTTAAGAATGCACTCATCCCCGTCGTTACCTATATTGGTGTCGACTTTGGCGGCATGCTTTCGGGCGCCATCCTGACCGAGACGGTCTTTAACTGGCCCGGTATCGGCTATGAGGTCTATCGCGCCATTAGCATGCGTGACTGGCCCATCGTTATGGGCGGCGTTACGCTCATCGTTGTCGTCGTCATGGTGATCAACCTGCTCGTCGACATTAGCTATGCATTCCTCGACCCGCGCATCCGCCTTGGCGGTCCGTCGGATAAGGCCTAAGGGAGGTACGTCTCATGCAGGAAACTGATTCTCAGTCTCAGGAGCAGGCTACCGCCACCAAGGCCGCATCTGCTCCCGCCAAGTCCCGCACGCTGTGGGGCGACGCTTTTAAGCGTCTTCGTAAGAACAAGCTCGCCGTTATCGGTGTCTGCTGGATCATCATCGTCGTTGTGGTTGCCCTGACCGCAGATCTGTGGGCTAAGCCCTGGCTCGGTTCCCCGACGGCTTCCGACTCGACCACTATGGCCGAGACGTCGCTGTTGGCTCCGTGTGCAGAGCACCCGTTTGGCACCGACGCCCTTGGTCGTGACATTCTCGTCCGCGTTATCTACGGTGCGCGCGTTTCGCTGTCCGTCGGAATTATGGCCACCGCGATCTCCACGCTAATTGGTCTGGTCATGGGTGCTCTGGCCGGTTTCTACGGCGGCATCTGGGATACGATCATCATGCGCTGTGCGGACATCTTCCTGGCGTTCCCGTACGTGCTGTTCGTTGTCGCCATGATCGCCGTTATCGGCCGTGGCCTTCAGAACGTCTTTATCGCCATCGGTATTCTCGGCTGGCCTTCGATTGCGCGCGTCTTCCGATCCGCGATCCTGACGGTCAAGGAAAATGACTATGTTGATGCTGCGCGCGCGATGGGTGCATCCGATGCTCGTATCGTCGTGCGTCACATCTTCCCGAACTCCGTCGCCTCCATCGTGGTCTACGCGACCATGAACATTGGTGGCGCCATTCTGACCGAGTCCGCTCTGTCCTTCCTCGGCATGGGCGTTATTCCGCCTACGCCTTCGTGGGGCTCCATGATTCAGGACGGTCAGCAGTATCTTCTGACCGCTCCCTGGATGATGATCATGCCCGGTCTGGCAATTCTCTCGACGGTGCTCGCCTTCACCCTGCTGGGTGATGGTCTGCGCGACGCCCTCGACGTCAAGATGAAGGACGCATAAGGATGAAGAAGAACAAGAACTATGTGGACCTGAAGGACCAGCCGGTTCCCGAGGGCCAGCATCTGCTCGAGGTCGATGACCTTAAGATGTATTTCCACACCGAGGATGGCGTTGTTCGCGCTGTCGACGGTGTCTCCTACACGCTCGATCGCGGCGAGACCCTGGGCGTCGTCGGTGAGTCCGGCTCCGGTAAGTCCGTGACCGCCATGACCATCATGGGTCTTATCTCGATGCCTCCGGGAAAGATTGAGGGCGGTGACGTTCGCTATCGCGGTCGCTCCATCCTCGAAATGACCGAGGAAGAGATGCAGCACATTCGCGGTAACGACATCGCGATGATCTTCCAGGATCCTATGACCTCCTTGAACCCGGTCTATAAGATTGGCAAGCAGGTGGGCGAGGGTCTTCGTCTGCACCGTGGCTACTCCAAGCAGGAGGCGCTCAAGCGCGCTACCGAGCTTTTGGACCTCGTGGGAATCCCCGAGCCCGAGAAGCGCGTCAATGAGTATCCGCACCAGTTCTCCGGCGGTATGCGTCAGCGTGTCATGATCGCTATGGCTCTTGCCTGCGATCCCGATATTCTGATTGCCGACGAGCCCACGACTGCCCTGGACGTTACCATTCAGGCTCAGATTATCGAGCTCATGCAGGAAATGCAGGAGAAGAACGGCAACGCCATCATCATGATTACCCATGACCTGGGCGTCGTCGCCGACATGGCCGACAAGATCATGGTTATGTACGCCGGCCGTCCCGTTGAGTTCGGTACTGCTGAGGAAATCTTCTACGAGAGCCGCCACCCCTACACCTGGGGCCTTATCCGCTCCATCCCGGAGCAGGCCATCGAAGAGAAGAAGCCGCTTACGCCGATTCACGGCAACCCGCCTTCGCTCATGAACCTGCCCGAGGGCTGCGTGTTCTCGCCTCGTTGTCCCTATGCGACCGATAAGTGCCGCAAGCAGCGCCCCGAGCGCGTTGTCACCGAGTCTGGTCATTACTCTGCGTGCCACTACTCCGGTGACCCCGAGTTTCTCAAGAACGCTCCTGAGACGTCCCGCACGCGCAAGGATTCCAAGAAGGGAGGCGAGGCGTAATGGCAGATACCAACGAGCGTACTCCGTTGCTGAAGGTCGAGCACCTCTCTAAGGAGTTCCCCGCTGAGTCCGGCATGTTCGCCAAGCGTTTTTCCAAGCGTGTCGTCTCTGCAGTGAATGACATTTCGTTCGAGATTTATCCGGGCGAGACCTTTGGCCTGGTCGGCGAGTCTGGTTGCGGTAAGTCCACGACGGGCCGCACCATCATGCGTCTGACCAAGCCGACCGCCGGTAAGGTGTTCTTCCAGGGTAAAGATGTTGCCGAGATGAGCAAGCATGAGATCAAGGACATGCGTCGCGAGATGCAGTTTATCTTCCAGGATCCTTATGCTTCGCTGAATCCCCGTATGACCATCGGCGAGATTGTCTCCGAGCCCATGACCATTCACGGCGTGGGCACCAAGGAGGAGCGTATTGAGCGTGTCCGCGAGCTGCTGGACGTCGTCGGTCTGAACCCCGAGCACATCAACCGCTATCCGCACGAGTTCTCCGGCGGTCAGCGTCAGCGTGTCGGCATTGCCCGCGCGTTCGCTCTGAAGCCCAAGCTGATCATCTGCGACGAGCCTGTCTCTGCACTTGACGTTTCCATTCAGGCCCAGGTTTTGAACCTGCTGAAGGAGCTTCAGGATAAGTTCGGTACGGCTTATCTCTTCATTGCTCACGACCTCTCTGTCGTACAGCATATCTCCGACCGTGTTGCCGTTATGTATCTGGGTAAGATGGTCGAGGTTTCGGACTGGAAGACACTCTACAGCGAGCCTCACCATCCGTACACGCAGTCGCTGCTGTCTGCCGTGCCGGTGCCCGATCCTGATATCCAGAAGACCCGCAAGCGCATCATCCTCGCCGGCGATCCGCCGTCACCGCTGGATCCGCCGACCGGCTGTCGTTTCCACACGCGCTGCCCGATCGCGCAGGGTATCTGCTCCGAGAAGCTTCCCGAGTTTAAGGAAGTTGCCCCGGGTCACTGCTGCGCCTGCCACTTTGCGGAGCCGTTCCCGATCAAGGAATCACACATCGACCTGTAGTCGGTGACTTGTCCGGGCCCGCCCTGGTGTTACTTTTCAGAACGTCCTCGGACATGCAAGAAACCCCCGCTGCGCACTTCGTGCGGCGGGGGTTTCTTGCGTCCTGCGGAATGTT
>NZ_QSSH01000021.1 GCF_003438495.1 Collinsella sp. TF05-9AC | reverse complement strand
AGCTCCCAGCCGAGCATCTCGGCGCCCTGCGAAATCACGTCGCGCGAGCAGCCGGCGGCAAAGCGTTTGTCCTTGAACTTCTTCTTGAGCGACTTAGTCGTAAAGTCCATAACGCTCTTGCTCGGGCGCATGATGACGGCAGCGCCGATCAGGCCGGTGAGCTCATCGCAGGCAAACAGGATCTTTTCCATCTGCAGCTCGGGCTTGGGTAGTGAGGTGTTGAAGTCCGACGTGTGCGTCTGGATGGCGCGAATGAGCTCGGGAGACGCACCTTCGCCCTCAAGAATCTCGGCAGCATAGATGGTGTGGTTAATGGGGTCGTCCTCATGCTCCTCCCAATCCAGGTCGTGCAGCAGACCGACGATGCCCCAAAACTCCTCGTTCTCGGGGTCGAACTCGCGCGCAAAGTAGCGCATAGTGCCCTCGACTGTCTCGCCATGGGTGATGTGGAACGGGTCCTTGTTGTGCTCGTTGAGCAGTTCGAACGCGCGGTCGCGGGTGATTCCGGCGGTAAGCGGCTCTGCCATAGGAGACTCCTTGTGCTCGTGGGTATCGATAAGAATGAATACTACTAGAACAAGAAAACCACCACAAAGGTGCCTGTCCCCTTTGTGGTGGTTTTTGGCGCGGATGGGTTAGTTGAGGGCGGCTTGGGCTAGGCGGGCTTCGGCGTCCTCCTCGGTGACGCCCAAGGCCACAGCGAACTCCTCGATGGAGCGGCGTTTGGCCTCCTTGAGTACGCGCATGTAGTAGGAGCTGGGTTTTTTATCAGCTTCCTCGGCCAGGCGAATGCGGTGCATCATGGTTTTTGCCACGCGGACCGTCTCGGGCGCGCCCAGCTTGAGCTGCTGCTTAAAGTGTGTCTCCTCAAGTGAGCTGTTGCGCTCGGTAAAGGTGTCGCACTCCAGCTCGTCATAGTGGCTCAGCAAGTGCTCGGCATCTTGCTGCGAGATGGCGGCGTGCAAACGGTCGGCCTGCGCCACGGGGTACATGAGGATCGTCTGCGCATGTCCCTGCTTGGTCTCGAGCAGCAGCATGGGCTGCGGTGTGTCGTCCCTAAAACCGACGACGGTGCAGACTCCCTGGCCCGGATGAATGACGTGTTGACCGATTGAGAACATGCTACCTCCAACTTATACGAATTTACGTATGTCTAGAATAACACGCTGACGTGCGCAAACCGTTACTTTATGCAGGAAAAGCACACAACTCTGATAGGTAAGAGTATTCGATAACAGACGCAGCTCATTCACACCTTTACGCATTTTCAACGCCTGCATAATCTGCAGGCAGACCGGCATCTTTGAGTGACTCCATACAAGCTGTAGTCATTTTTGTGCATATGCAATATCTATTGGCTTTACCCTGCGACAGTGCCCGTCGCTTGTGATAGAGTGCTACAAACTCTGGCTTTTGCCCTACGAGTGACCAAGAGCTCGGGGGCTTTAACACAAGGAGGATCTATGCCCGAGAAGATTGAAGAGCTGGTACGCGCTGCGCTTGCTGCGGCCCAGGAGGCCGGCGACCTTTCCGCATTTGAACTTGACGATTGCGCTATCGAGCGACCGGCTGACACTTCTCATGGCGAGTGGACCTCTACCATGGCCCTGAAGTCCGCCAAGCTGGCCCACTGCGCCCCGCGCAAGATCGCCGAGGCCATCGTTGCCCATATGCCCGAGGACCCCGCGATCGAGAAGGTCGAGATCGCAGGCCCCGGCTTCATCAACTTCTACCTCTCCGTTGCCGTCAAGAATGCCATCTTTGGCGAGGCTCGCGAGAAGGGTATGGACTTCGCTAAGTCCAACGTCGGTGGTGGCCTGAAGACCCAGGTTGAGTTCGTTTCCGCCAACCCAGTTGGCCCCATGCACATCGGCCACGGCCGCTGGGCCGCGCTGGGCGACTCGCTCTGCCGCGTTATGGACCACGCCGGTTACGACATCCAGCGTGAGTTCTACATCAACGACCACGGCTCTCAGATGAACACCTTCGGCAACTCCATCAGCACGCGCTATATGCAGCTTGCCGACATCATCGCCAAGCAGGGTGTGGATATCGACGAGGCTCACAAGCTGCTGATCGCAGACCGCGACGCCTTTGTTGCCGACGAGAACGACGAGCACCCCGAGACCCATCCGTACCAGGACAACTTTGCCGAGACTCTGGGCAAGGACTCCTACGGCGGCGACTACATCATCGACGAGGCCGCCGAGTTCTGGCGCACCGACGGCGATAAGTGGGTCAACGCCGATCCGCAGAAGCGCATGGAGAGCTTCCGCGAGCGCGGCTATGTAAAGATGGTCGACAACATGCGCGACCTCTGCCACGCCGTCAATTGCGACTTCGATCGTTGGTTCTCCGAGCGCTCGCTGTATGTGAAGGACACCGAGGGCGAGACCGCCGGCACCTCCGCCGTCGACCGCGCTTTTGAGAAGCTCGACAAGATGGGCTATCTCTACACCAAGGACGGTGCCCTGTGGTTCCGCTCCACCGACCTGGGCGATGACAAGGACCGCGTTCTGATCAAGTCCGACGGCGAGTACACCTACTTCGCCTCCGACGTTGCCTATCACTGGGATAAGTTCCAGCGCGTCGACCACGTCATCGACATCTGGGGCGCCGACCACCACGGCTACATCGAGCGCGTCCGCTGCGTCTGCGATGCCTTGGGTTACCCCGGCAAGTTTGAGGTTCTGCTGGGCCAGCTCGTCAACCTGCTGCGCAACGGCAAGCCCGTCCGTATGTCCAAGCGTAAGGGCACCATGGTGACCCTGCAGGAGCTCGTCGACGAGGTCGGCTCCGACGCTGCCCGTTACACCCTCATCTCCAAGAGCTCCAACCAGATGGTCGACTTCGATATTGAGGCCGTCAAGAAGCGCGACAACTCCAACCCGGTGTACTACGTGCAGTACGCTCACGCCCGCGTGTGCTCCATCCTGCGCCGTGCCGCTGACGTTACGCCCGAGCAGGCTGACGAGATGGGCATGAAGGCCGTCGCCGCCAAGGCTATCGGTGAGAACGTCGATTACTCGCTGCTGACCGACCCGACCGAGCTCGCCCTTTCGCGCAAGCTCAACGAGCTCACCGACCTCATCGCCAGCTGCGCTCGCGACCGCGCCCCGTTCCGTCTGACGCACTTTGCTGAGGAACTCGCCGGCGACTTCCACAGCTTCTACGCTGCCTGTCAGGTGCTGCCGAGCGAGGGCCGTCCCGTCGACCCCGAGCTTTCGCGTGCCCGTCTGGCCGCTTGCGATGCCGTCCGTGTGACGCTCGCCCTGGTGCTCACCCTCGTTGGCGTTTCCGCGCCCGAGCAGATGTAAGCTACGGGTCATTTGACCGTGTAGGTTCGGCTTTGCTGAGCCCTATAAGCCCGATCTCCATGCGGAGGTCGGGCTTTTTGCAAACGCCGACGTATTGACGAATTTGGAACTGCTGGAAATACGAAACTATGCCGGTTTACTACGATGAATATGAGAAATTCCAACCACGCCAGCTTTTCGCAAAAAAGTGCAGGGCATCTACCTGCGGTTTTAGTTCAACAAGTTTCGGAGTGGTCGCGGTTGAGCGATTCATCGTAGTAAACCGCCATAGTTTTGGCGGAGGCAGTCAGATTTGTGGGTGTTAAACCAAAGAGTGCCCCTTTTGACTAGTCGTTTAAGAGCGTTCCCAATGACTAAGTTGCAGGTGGCGGCGGTTGTGTTACACTAACGCTGCGTATATGACGCAATCATCTCGATACAGATCAATGATGTCCGTCGTTTTGAACGGAACTAGACTGTTTAGCCGCCCTGAAGGTTTATGCAGGGAGCATGTGATCACAGGGCTTGAAAAGAAAGTTGAGCAAACACTGTGTCTGATCAACAGCAAGAAAACGAAATAACGACGACGCAAGCCGCTCCCGCTGCACCGGTTGCGTCGGACCAGGTCGCGGCGCCCGCGCATGCCTCGGCTCCTGAGACGCCTAAGGCTGCTTCGACGCCTACGCCTGCAACGGCTGAGAAGGCCGTGCCTGCAACTGGTGAGGAGGCTGCTCCGGCAAAGCCCAAGTGTACGCGCCGCACGGCCAAGCCTGCTGCTGACGGCGAGGAGGTCACCAAGCCCAAGCGCCGTACCACGCGCATGACGCGCGTCAAGCGCACCGTTGCAGCTGACTCCTCGGCGCCGATTTCCGATGAGGTCGCGCAGGCACGTGCGTTGGCGCAGATTAGCGAGGCTCAGGTGGTGCGCGCCCGCCGTCGTGCTGCCGAGCGCGAGGCTGCGGCTCTGACCGAGCTTGCAGCTCCGTCTGTGCCCGAGACGCCTGCCGCCACCGAGACCCCTGTCGCCGACCAGCCGACCGAGAAGCCGGTACCGCGCACACGCCGTCGCACGGCTGCTAAGGCCGAGCAGGTTGCCGATCAGGTAACCCCCGAGCTCACTGAGGCTTCGGTCCGTTCCGCGGCAGGGGAGGGCACATCGCCTGTTGAGCTCGCTGCGCCTGTCGAGGCCAGCGAAGTTCCCGTTGTCGATCCGGCTTTGCGCCCGCACCGTCGCGGTCGCAAGCCCAAGGCCTTCGTCGAGGCAGAGAAGGCCGCAGCCGCAGCTGCAGCCGCTCGGGATGCTGCGGCGACCGCCGAGTCTGCAACCGCCGCCGACGCGCCCGTCCAGGATGCTACGACTTCCGAGGCCGCTCTCGCCGATGTCGAGCCCGCCGACCTCCGTCCCGGTCGCAGCCGTCGCACTGCTGCTAAGCGCACGTCCAAGGCTAAGGCTGCCAAGAAGGTTGCGTCCGAGGATTCCGCCGAGACGACCGCCGATGCATCGACTGACGCCGCCGAGCCCCAGGACGTCGAACAGCCTGCGTCTGAGAAGCCCAAGCGCGGTCGTAAGAAGTCCGCTAAGGCCAAGGCGTCCGAGCAGCAGGCCGAGGCCGAGCTGCAGGGCGATTCCAAGGCCGAGGCCAGCGATGATACTGCGGCTAACGCCGACGCCGCCACAACCGATGGTGCCGCGCCCGCCGAGGCCGAAGACGGCACTCGTTCCAACCGTCGCCAGCACAAGCGCAACGAGGAGCGCAACGATCGCAAGGACGAACGCAACAACGACCGTCGCAACCGTCAGCGCGATCGCAAACAGCGCAACAAGGAGCGCAACGCCGCCCCCACCGAGCCCACGCTTTCGCGTGAGGAGCTCGCGGCCATGAAGGTCGCCGAGCTGCGCGAGAAGGCCAAGGAGTTCGAGATTGAGACGACCGGCAAGAAGAAAGCCGAGCTCGTCGAGGAGATCTACGTCACCGCCGCGAAGGCCGAGGGCTTCCGCGACATCAAGGGCATTCTGCAGATTCGCCCGGACAGCTCCGGCATCATCCACGCCCATGGCTATATGAAGTCCAACGACGACGCCTTCGTGCCCGCCTACCTCATCCGCTCCGCGCGCCTGCGCACGGGCGACGTTATCGAGGGCTCGCTGCGTCCTTCGCGCGGCGGCGACAAGCGCGCCGGCCTCGCCAAAATCACGACCGTCAACGGTCTGGACCCCGAGCAGATTCGCAACCGTCCCAAGTTCGGCGACCTCACCCCGGTCTATCCCAATGAGCCGCTGCGCATGGAGCACGGCAAGGACTCCATTACCGGTCGCGCCATCGACATCGTGTCGCCGATCGGCAAGGGTCAGCGTGGCCTGATCGTGTCCCCGCCCAAGGCCGGCAAGACCACGATCCTCAAGAAGATCTGCCAGTCTATCTCGATTAACAACCCCGAGGTGCACCTCATCTGCCTGCTCGTCGACGAGCGCCCCGAAGAGGTCACCGATATGCAGCGTTCCATCAAGGGCGAGGTTGTGGCGTCGACCTTCGATATGCCCGCCGATAACCACACTCGCGTGGCAGAGCTTGTCATCGAGCGCGCCAAGCGCATCGTGGAGCTGGGCGGCGATGTTGTGGTGGTGCTCGACTCCATCACGCGTCTTGCCCGCGCCTACAACTTGGCGGCGCCCGCCTCAGGCCGCATCCTTTCGGGCGGCGTCGATTCGGCGGCACTGTATCCTCCCAAGCGCTTCCTGGGTGCAGCCCGTAATATCGAGAACGGTGGCTCGCTCACCATCCTGGCCTCTGCCCTCATCGACACCGGTTCCAAGATGGACGAGGTCATCTTTGAGGAGTTCAAGGGCACCGGCAACATGGAGCTTAAGCTCGATCGCGAACTGGCCGACCGCCGCATCTTCCCGGCTATCGACCCCGTTGCCTCCGGTACGCGTAACGAGGACCTGTTGGTCGACGAGCAGATGCGTCCGTTTGTCTTTGGTCTGCGTCGCATTCTTGCCGGCATGAACAACACCGAGCGCGCAGCCGCGTCGTTCATTAAGGGTCTTAAAGGCACCAACACCAACCAGGAGTTCCTGGTGCGTTCGGCCAAAAAGCACAGCGACTACGAGCAGACGTTCTAGGCTGTCATCCACGCGCAGCGATAGCCATCAATGCGATAAAGGGTCGGGGCTTGCGCCTCGGCCCTTTTCCATATCGCGTATCCGCGCTTATTTTTGACCATAAGACTGGCAAGCAGCAGGTTTCCCGTTTCAATCCGACATCGTCGCTTGCAATCGACTGGGCGGTTTCGCATAATAGCTTTTAAGCTTCGCGACGGATAACGCAGATGAAACGAACCATATACCGTTGCTTTGGGGCATAGCCCCGCTTCATCTTCTCTCGCGCAGCCAACTGAATGATGCGATTTGGGTGCTGGAAGATGGGGAGAGCTCATGGCTTCTTCTGATGCAACACAACGAGCAGTCCTTGCCGGACTTTCGTGCGGGATCGGCCTTGCCGCTCCCGTGGTTATGTATGCCGCGACGCTACCGTTTTCGTCGGTGAACGAGACGGTCGTGGCGGGTGCGGTTCCCTTCGCCGTGGGCGCGGTGGCGGGCGTGGGTATCTATGCCGCCTCGCTGGGTATCTCCGAGTACCATGCGCAGCGTGAAGAGCGTCTGTTCCAGCCCGATGCCATGGGCGGTGCCGCCAATCTCAATCAGCATCAAAGCGAGTTTAAGACCGCCTCGATTCCAGCTCAGCAGCAGGATGCGACTCCTTATGCTACCGCTTCTGCTTCTCAGGCTCAGTCGGAGCAGTCTACCTCGGCATTCCTTTCCGGCCTGACTGGTGCGTTCCAGCGCCGTCATACCGATGATGGTGTCCCTACCATCGCTCGAGCCGCAGATGCTATGGACGAGGACGAGGCTTGGTCCATGATCGACAGTATGCTCGACGACGATTCGCCGGTGAGCTGCGACCCTGCACACTCGCGCGACGTCTATCAAGTCGCCATCGACGAGCTCACCAACGGCGGGCAGACCGGCTCCTTCAATCGCGACGACATCGCCGCCGCGGCACGCGCCGTATCTGGCTCCCAGGCCGCCCCTGCGGGCAGCACGGCGGCTTTCGTGGCACTCGTCGCCAACGCGGCAGCCAATAACGCCTACAGTGCTACCTCGGCGGACGCGAACGCTTCTGCCGACAATTCGTACGTTGATGAAGCCATGGCCGCGGACGAGGAGGCCGTTGCCGCCCGCCGTGCCGCCGAAAGCTCACTGTGGGGCGCTCCTGCCCAGCAGCAGGCGGCCGAGGCTGCGCCGTACAATGCAAACCTCGCCAGCATGCCTATCATCTCCGGTGCCGCGGACATCGATCTCGATGACCTCGATGAGCCTGCAGCCATCACCGCATCGATTGATGCCCAAGATCGCATCGACACCGGCGACCTTCCGGACGCCTCGCTCGAGGTTGATGTCCCCATGGCCGATTATTCGGGCCACGAGGACATGTGGGCCGCCGCCACCGCGATTCTGGATGAGATTGACGAGCCCGCTCCTGTTGTAGCGCCCGCTCCCGTCGCTGCCCCTCAGTCTGCTGCCCCCGCCTATGTCGGCCGTCACAGCGCTGTGCTCCCCGAGGATACCGCCCGTATCTCGCGCGAGAGCATCGAGCGGGCCGAGGCTATTGCCGCCGGCATTATGGAAAATCGTCGTCACGAGCGCGTCAATCAGATCCTCGAGGAAGAGATCGAGCGCCTGCAGTCCTCTACCGCCAAGCGTACGGGCCGTGCCTATCTGAGCGTTATCGAGGGCGGTACCGCCAGCTTTGCGCCGCTCCGCGCGGAGGCATAACTTCTGCATGGTTAAGATCAATCGAAAATGGGCGGTCGTGACCTGCCTGATGGCGCTCTTGATCTGGGGCAATTCGCTGGTTCCCGGCTCGGGGTCGGGCTCGCTGAGTCTAACGGTCATGGAAACTATCCGCGGTTTCCTGCACGGCGTGGGACTTCCATATGAATGGGTGACCAACTTCGTTGTTCGCAAGTGCGCGCATTTTACTGAGTATATGGTGCTCGGCATCCTGGCAACGCACGCCTTTGATTTTGAGGGCCGGCGCACCTTTGACGTGCTGCTGCCCACGGCGGTGTTCCTGCTGCTGATTCCTTCGATCGACGAGACGATTCAGCTCTTTGTGCCGGGACGCGCTGGAATGATCACCGATGTGATGATCGACTGCTGTGGAGCGGCAACGGGCGTTGTGCCCCGATATCTCTTACGGTCGCTGATGTGCGCCAAAAAGGCCGCCTAGGACGTATTGTTTGGTCCTAGGCGGCCTTTTTTATTTGAGGGCTTATATGAGGCGTGGTGGCGTCGTTCCGTAGGTCGGATTTGCCGGGCGTGCCACGCCCCGTGGGTGCGTCTGCTACTGAAGCGCCTGTGCGCCCAGGGCCAGGCAGCCCATGATGCCCTGCTTGCCCTCGAGGCTGTTGTTGACGATGTAGTTATCGATGTCGTTGACCTCGGGCGTGACGATATAGCCGTTGAGCATCTCGGCGCACTTCTTGCGCGCGAGCGGCACGATGGGGGTGTGGTCGGCCACGCCGCCGCCGATGATGATCTTTTGCGGCGCGTAGCACAGCGTGTAGGTCATGAGCGCCTGTGCCAGATAGCCGGCGAGCAGGTCCATGGCCTCCGGGTCATCGGCCATGTCTCCGGCGCTCTTGCCATCCCAGCGCTTTTTAACGCCGGGGCCGGCGATGAGGCCCTCGAGGCAGTTGTCGTGGAAGGGGCAGGCGCTATGCTCGCCGATGGTGTCGCGCGGGTCGCGCGTGACCAGGATGTGGCCGGCCTCGGGATGCATCATGCCGTGCACGAGCTTACCGCCCGAGAGCACGCCGGCGCCCACGCCGGTGCCGATGGTCAGGTAGACCACATCGGTAAGGCCCTTGGCGCAACCAAACGTGACCTCGCCTAGGCAGGCGACGTTGACGTCGGTATCGTAGCCGCAGGGGATATTGAGCTCGTTTTGGATAGTGCCCAGCAGGTCAAAGTAGCGCCATGCCGTTTTGGGCGTCTCCAGGATCTTGCCGTATTGGGGCGAGGCGGGGTTGACTGCGGTAGGGCCAAAGGCGCCAATGCCCAGCGCGGCGATGCCCTTGTCGGCAAACCACGCGTTGACGGCCTCGACGGTCTCCTGCGGGGTCGTGGTCGCGATCTGCTCACGCTCCAGGACCGTGCCGTCTGCATAGCCCGTGGCGCAGACCATCTTGGTGCCGCCGGCCTCGAGCGCTCCGATAAGCTGCTGCTCTGCCATAATATTCCTCTCTCTGGGACGAGTTGCTCCGTGACTAAAGTATAGAGCTCAAACCATTTAAGAAAGCGCTATAGAAAGAAGCCTCGCAACGCGGCGGGCGGTGCGAGGCTTCTTTGGTTGCTTTAGTTGCCGGGCCGTCCTTACCCGCGCGGCTTGATTTTATCACGTAGCGACTTGAGGTTCTCCAGTGCCGCGTTAAGCGTCTCGTCTCGCTTGGCAAAGTGGAAACGAATCAGATGGTTGACGGGCTCGCGGAAGAAGCTCGAGCCGGGCACTGCGCCCACGCCCACTTTAGACGCGAGGTCCTCACAGAATTCGAGGTCGCTGTCATAGCCAAACTCTGAGATGTCCATCATGACGTAGTAGGCGCCCTGCGGCACGTTATGCTCAAGACCGATACTGTCGAGTCCCTGGCAGAACAGGTCGCGTTTGGCGGTATAGAGGTCAAGGACCTCATCGTAATAGCTGTCGTCGAAGTTGAGGGCGGTGACGACAGCTTCCTGCAGGGGAGCGGCGGCGCCCACGGTGAGGAAGTCGTGGACCTTCTTGATGCGCTCGGTGATCTCGGCAGGGGCGATGGTGTAGCCCAGGCGCCAGCCGGTGATGGAGTAGGTCTTGGACAGCGAGCTGCAGCTGATGGTGCGCTCAAACATGCCGGGCAGCGTGGCCATATAGACGTGCTCGTGGGGCGCGTAGACGATGTGCTCGTAGACCTCGTCGGTGATGCAGTAGGTGTCGTACTTTTTGCAGAGGTCGGCGATAAAGGTGAGCTCCTCGCGTGTAAAGACCTTGCCGCAGGGGTTGGAAGGGTTGCACAGGACGATTGCCTTGGGGTCGTTGTCGCGGAAGGCCGCCTCGAGGACCTCACGGTCGAAGTCAAAGGTGGGCGGGTTGAGCGGCACATAGATGGGCTCGGCCCCCGAGAGAATGGTGTCTGCGCCGTAGTTCTCGTAGAACGGCGAGAAAATGACAACCTTGTCGCCGGGGTTCGTGACCGTCATCATGGCGGCCATCATGGCCTCAGTTGAGCCGCAGGTGATCACGATGTTCTCATTGGGGTTGATCGGCATGCCCATAAAATGCTCCTGCTTGGCAGCAAGCGCCTCGCGCATGGCCAGGGAGCCCCAGGTGATGGAGTACTGATGGTAGAGCGGCTTGGGGTCGGTGGCGATGGTGCCCAGGCTATTGAGCAGCTGCGCCGGAGGATCGAAGTCAGGGAAGCCCTGCGAGAGGTTGACGGCGCCGTACTTATTGGAGATGCGCGTCATGCGGCGGATGACCGAATCGGTAAATGTCGCCGTGCGGTTGGAGAGTTCTTTCATGCTTGTCCTTTCGAGCATTTGCAGTGGGGCAAGTTTACTCCTATGAAACCGGTGGGAAATGCTCGAAATGGATCCGAAAAACTCTTTTCAAAATTCTTGAAAATTGGGGGTTGCATCACGTGGCGTTCCTTGCAATAATAGTCGAGCGCGAAGCGCATAGGACACGGTGGGTGTAGCTCAGTTGGCTAGAGCGACGGGTTGTGGTCCCGTAGGTCGAGGGTTCGAGTCCCTTTACCCACCCCAGTTCTTGCTTCGTGTTGATATCGGGTCGTTAGCTCAGTTGGTAGAGCAGGGGACTCTTAATCCCAAGGTCCAGGGTTCGACCCCCTGACGGCCCACCACACGATATCTCCTCTAAAGTCCGTCATAACGGACTTTAGCTTTGGGTCGTTAGCTCAGTTGGTAGAGCAGGGGACTCTTAATCCCAAGGTCCAGGGTTCGACCCCCTGACGGCCCACCAAAGCATGTTAAAGCGACTGGCTTAGGCTGGTCGCTTTTTTGTTAACCTCGCATGGGGTCGAACCCGAAAGGGCGCGGAGCTGAGGAAATGCGTAAGCATTTGCCAGCGCAGCGCGCAAGGCGCGAAGCGCCGCAGCGACCGCCTGCACAGCAGGCTGACCCCCTGACGGCCCACCCAAAGCATGTTAAAGCGACTGGCTTAGGCTGGTCGCTTTTTTGTTAACCTCGCATGGGGTCGAACCCGAAAGGGCGCGGAGCTGAGTAATCTGCACCGTGATTCCCTTAGGGAAACACGGCTAAAGCCCCGTAGGCGTGTTCTCCTTAGGGGAATCATGCTTACGGGGCTCGATGCATGTTGAGAAGTTGTGATCAAACTCAAAGTGAGAATCGATTTAGTCTGCTCGATAGTGCGAACCTAAGCTTTCAGTTCGCTTGCGCATGGCTTTGACCATTTCCTGTGCTAGTCGAATCTGCGACTGTAGGCGGGCGAGGGCTGCGATCTCGCTGTCATCGGCATGCGGCTTGCTCAGCGCCATGGCCTTGTCTTGCAGGCTTTCAAGCTGTTGCAGGGCCTCGGATAGGCCTGTTTCGGTCCTGTTGATCATGCAATAGGTGCTCATCGTGTGCCTAAGGCTGTGTGTCAGGCGATCGGCATCTGTTGTGGCAATGCCGTACTGGGGGAGGGTGATATCCGTCTTCAGGGCCGCTTCAGGCTCTTTCTGCGCTGTGAGGGCTGCCGATGCGCCCGCGATACGTCCGAATATGATGCCGTTGGCGCTTGACAAGCCACCAATGCGGTCGGCTCCGTGCATGCCGCCTGTCGCCTCGCCGCAAGCGTAGAGGCCCTCAACGCCCGTGTGCGCGGTCTTATCGATCTTGATGCCGCCGTTAGCAGCGTGGGCATACATCGCAACGCGCATCTCGTCGGTCGGCGCGATGCCGTGCTCGTCTTGCAGCCAGGTGGCAAAGGTCTGCACAAACTCTGGGACATCCTCGCGGGGGAAGTCGTAGTGGAGTGCCAGGCCTTCGACACCTGCCTGATCGATGACGAGATCGATAGCGCGGGAGGCCAAGCGTGACGTGAAGGGACCATATCCAGAGCGCTGCTCGAGCAGGTCGTCCAGCTTGTCGTCGGCAATATCTACCGGCTGGTCTACGTGCATGTAGCGCCAGGTTTTCTCATTGAAGACCAAGTTACGTCTGGGCTCGATGAAGCCGGGCATCATCTGCATGAACTCTATATTAGTAAGTGTTGCGCCGTGCGCCAGCGCGATGGCCTGCGAGGAACTGAGCACATCAGCCGACGTAAGGCTGCGCTCGAACAGGCCGCCTGTGCCACCGGCTGCGATGACCGTGGCCTTGGCAGCAAAGGGCACGATTCGATTTTCGGTAAGGTCGTAGAGTACGGTTCCGGTTATTCTGCCGTTCGTGTCCTCAACAAGGTCGATAAGCTCATGGCGGGGGAGCAGACGAATGCCGAGCGACTCGATCCAGGTCGTCAGAGCGTCCTCAAGGGGCTTGCGGGTGAGGCCGCGCCACATGCGCGTCTTGTGGTCAAAGCAGGGGATAAATTGCTTTTGTTGAGCACTCTTGGCGCTTTGCGGACGCTGGAGCTCAACGCCCAGGTCTTGCTCGAGCCAGTCAATCGCTTGGGGAATGCCGTGGACGAACGCTTGGACGAGTTCGGGGTCGGCAACGCCGCCGCCGACGGCCAGGATGGTGTCGATGAGGTCCTGCTCGTCGTCTTCGTTAACGGGTCCGATAAGCCCTAGGCCCCAGGTTCCGGGGAAGAAGCTCGATCCACTCATAGTCTTGCCGGCGCTTGCCACAGTGACGGTTGCACCCGTGCGTGCCGCTTCGATGGCGGCGCAAAGGCCCGCAATGCCAGATCCAATTACCAGTACATCAGTCGATTCCATCGGATTCCTTTCTCGTCCGGCGCATTGTCGCACGGGTGATCGGCAATGGGGCCGTAAAGACTCGGCAAATCGGTAAAGGGCAAATATGGCAGGTGGGCGTCATGGACGCTCTGACGCTCCATCTCATCACATCTTGTATTTCGCCCCAACTGATATATCGGCATTAGCTACCCTGCGACAGCGCAAACAAAAAGAGCCGCTACCTCGAAAGGTAGCGGCTCCAAAGCTCAACTATATGAGCATCGCGCGGGTGCGATTAGGCCTTGAGGGCCTCCTCGACGGCGACAGCGCAGGCGACGGTGGCACCGACCATGGGGTTGTTGCCCATGCCGATGAGACCCATCATGTCGACGTGCGCAGGCACGGAGGAAGAACCGGCGAACTGGGCGTCGGAGTGCATACGGCCCATGGTGTCGGTCATGCCGTAAGAGGCAGGGCCGGCGCCCATGTTGTCCGGGTGCAGGGTACGGCCAGTGCCGCCACCAGAAGCGACGGAGAAGTACTTCTTGCCAGCCTCGAGGCGCTCCTTCTTGTAGGTGCCAGCGACGGGGTGCTGGAAGCGCGTGGGGTTGGTGGAGTTACCGGTAATCGAGATGTCGACGTTCTCGTGCCACATGATGGCAACGCCCTCGCGGACGTCGTCGGCGCCGTAGCAGTTGACGGCGGCACGGGGACCATCGGAGTAGGGGATGGTCTCGACGACCTTGAGCTCGCCCGTGAAGTAGTCGAACTGGGTCTTCACGTAGGTGAAGCCGTTGATGCGGGCGATGATCTGAGCGGCGTCCTTGCCCAGACCGTTGAGAATAACGCGCAGCGGCTTCTTGCGAGCCTTGTTGGCGTTCAGAGCCAGGCCGATAGCACCCTCAGCGGCAGCGAAGGACTCGTGACCGGCCAGGAAGGCGAAGCACTCGGTGTCGTCGGAGAGCAGCATAGCGCCCAGGTTGCCGTGGCCCAGACCGACCTTGCGGTCCTCGGCGACGGAGCCGGGAACGGTGAAGGCCTGGATGCCCTCGCCGATGATGGCGGCAGCCTCAGAAGCAGACTTGGCGCCACGCTTGACAGCGAGAGCGCAACCGAGGGTGTAGGCCCACTCGGCGTTCTGGAAGGCGATGGACTGGGTGTTGTTGACGATCTCACGCGGGTTGAAGCCCTTGTCGGTGCAGATCTGCAGAGCTTCCTCGAGGGAGGCGATGCCGTTGTCGGCGAGGCACTTGTTGATCTTGTCAGCGCGGCGCTCGTAACCTTCGAACGTAACAGTCATAGTTATTTCCCTCCCTTTCTACTCGTGAACCGGGAACACGCTGGCGACGGAGTGAGTCTCCTCGTCGGTGCGCGGGTCGATGTACTTGGCAGCGTTCTCCCACTGACCATAGTGGCCCATAGCGCCAGCGATGGCCTCCTCGGGGGTCTTGCCGGCCTTGACGGCGTCGGTGAACTTGCCGAGGTTCAGGAACTCGAACGCGATGATCTCGTTCTTGTCGTTGAGAGCCATGCGGGTGACATAGCCCTGAGCGAGCTCGAGGTAACGAGCGCCCTTGGCCTTGGTGCCGAACATGGTGCCGACCTGAGAGCGAAGGCCCTTGCCGAGGTCGTCGAGGGAGGCGCCCACGGGCAGGCCGCCCTCGGAGAACGCGGTCTGGCTGCGGCCGTAAACGATCTGCAGGAAGATCTCGCGCATAGCAACGTTGATGGCGTCGCAGACGAGGTCGGTGTTGAGGGCCTCGAGGATGGTCTTACCGGGAAGGATCTCGGAAGCCATGGCGGCAGAGTGGGTCATGCCCGAGCAGCCGATGGTCTCAACGAGGGCCTCCTCGATGATGCCGTCCTTGACGTTCAGCGTGAGCTTGCAGGCGCCCTGCTGAGGTGCGCACCAACCCACACCGTGCGTAAGACCGGAGATGTCGGAAATCTCCTTAGCCTGGACCCACTTGCCCTCCTCGGGGATGGGTGCGGGGCCGTGGTATGCACCCTTGGCAACGGGGCACATGTTCTCCACTTCCTGTGAGTACTGCATGCCTCTCCTCTCTATCGTGTTGGCGTCCCGTCTGGGGGCCGTGGCTGGCGATTGCCGGGCGACCCTTCGAAAGGGACATGACATGCAGCCCCTATAATACCGCGAAATGCACGGAATATTCGGCGAACGGCTCAGTTTTCGTAGCGAGAAGTCCGGAAGTTTTAATTGAAACGGTTTAACTCTATGTTCTGTGGTCGCGAACTTCCGTAGAGGGGGTCCGTCTTTGGCAAGCTTTTGGGCAGCTCTTGTAAGCGTTGCGGGGGTTGACCTGTTGCAACGGTGCCGTTCGCCGCCTGTTTACTGCCTTTGGCCGCGCGAGCGAATTGTTTTGCGTGAATGTTTTGATGGCACGCTTCAATCGTGCTGTATTGGATGGCAAGCAGATCCCGGCGAAGGGAGCGCCATGCAGCGCGTTTGGAGAACGGTTACCGGCTTTTACCATGTCTGTGCCCGCGGTACGGGCAAGCAGCTCATCTTTGAGGGCGATGAAGACCGGTGGGAGTTCTTGGAGCTGATGCGTGAGTGCTGCCGCAAGGCGGGCGTGACGGTTATCGCCTGGTGCCTTATGGGCAATCACGTGCGTCTGGTGCTTGCAGATTACGAGGACGCGATGAGCGCGGCGATGCACCGGCTGCTTTTGACGTACGCGCGGCGGTTCAATAAACGCACGGGGCGCACAGGGCATCTGTTCCAGAACCGTTTTGACCGGCGCTCGCTCGATACCGACTGGCAGGTGATGGAGGCTATTCGCTCCGTTCACGCCGATCCGCAGGAGGCGGGCATGAGCCTAATCGAGCGTTACCCCTGGAGCAGCTTTGCGGAGCATCTGCGCGCTTACGACAGTGATGCGGCAGATGCCACGAGGGGATTTTCCGATCCTTCTTGCGTGCTTGAGCTTTTTGGTTCTGCCGAGGCCTTTGCTGCCTATTCGCTTTCGACGCCCGACAGCGGCGAACCGGCGCTGCGCGATATGAAAGAGACGGAGTGGGAACGCCACGCCTTTGCCAACAAGTTGGCGAAGGAGCTAGGGGTTCCGCTCAACGGGGTTAAAACTGTACCGCCGGCGCAGCGCGATACCGTTATTGTTGGATTGAACAATGCCGGCTTTACAGTGCGTCAGATTGAGCGGTATACCGGGATTGGCAAAAGTACCGTCTCTCGTATCGTGCGCGCTTATGCGCGGGTGAAGGCACAGACTGAGCTCTCGGAATAGAAAATGGCCGAACCACTCTTGTCAAGCGATTCGGCCAACAAAAATCTTAAGATTTGGGACAAGTACTACTGATTATTTCGCCCCTCGAGCATGCCGTCGAGGGTGCGCCAGGCGAGCTCGGCGCATTTGACGCGGGCGGGCATGTGCGAGATGTCCTGGAGCTGGGCGGCTTCGTCCAGGTCTTCCAGGTCCTCCTCGGAGAGCTTCTCGCCGCGGATCATGGCGAGGAAGAGCTCTGCCAGGCGGCGAGCTTCCTCGACGGTCTCGCCGGTGATGAGATCGGCCATGATGTCGGCACTGGCCTGGCTGATGGCGCAGCCGTGGCCGGTAAAGGAGGCCTCCTCGATCACGTTGTTCTCGACACGCAGCTGCAGAGTGAGCTCGTCTCCGCAGCTGGGGTTGATGCCGTCGTGCTCGTGCGTGGGGGCATCCATCTCGTACTTGTAGTCAGTGTGCGAGTTGTGCTCCATAAACGTGGTGGAGGTGTACAGATTACCCATTGAACGTGCTCCAAACGTGATGTAGTCCGGCGATGAACTTATCGATGTCGGCCTTGTCGTTGTAGAAAGCCACGCTGGCGCGGCAGCAGGCGAGGTTCTCGACGCCCAGCCAGGTAAGCAGCGGCTGCGCGCAGTGGTGACCGGCGCGGATGCAAACGCCGTCCATGTCCATGATGCTCGCGACATCGTGCGGGTGGATGCCCTTGACGTTAAAGCTGACGACGCCGTGATGGTTGTCCCAGTAGATGGAGCCGATGATCTGGACAAAGTCGAGCTGCATGAGCTCGCCCATCAGGTAGTGGACGAGTGCCTGCTCGCGTGCCTGGATGTTTTCGTAGCCAACGGTGTTGACGAGGTAATCAAGAGCCGCGCCTGTGGCGAAGATGCCGGCGGCGTCCTGCGTGCCTGCCTCGAACTTCTCGGGGACGGGCGCCCAGACGGCATCCTGCTCGGTGACCGAATCGATCATCTCGCCACCGGTGAGCATGGGCGGCATGGCGTTCAGCAGGTCCATCTTGCCCCACAGCACGCCAATGCCCATGGGACCCATGGCCTTGTGCGCGCTAAAGGCAAAGAAGTCGGCCCCCAGATCGGCCACGTTGACCGGCATGTGCGGCAGCGACTGCGCGCCGTCGACGACCAGATAGCCGCCGTACTTGTGCACGAGCTTGCCGAGGTTCTTGACCGGGTTCTCGACGCCTAGCACGTTGGAGACCTGACTCACGGCCAGGATCTTGGTCTTGGGACCCACCTTGGCAAGCACTTCCTCGGTGGTGAGCTGGCCGGTCTTGGTGGGATAGAGGTAGACGAGCTTGGCGCCGGTCTCGCGACAGACCTGCTGCCACGGGATCAGGTTGGAGTGGTGCTCCATGATGGTGATGACGACCTCGTCGCCGGCCTCCAGCACCGTGGGCGCAAAGCTCTTGGCGACCAGGTTGAGCGACTCGCTGGTGTTGCGGGTGAAGACGACCTCGTTGGCCTGGGGGGCGCCGATGACGTCGGCGATCTGCTGACGCACCTTTGCGATGGCCTCGGTGGCCTCGACGGACAGCGAGTACAGGCCGCGCAGGGGGTTGGCGTTCATGCGCTGGTAGAAGTCACGCTCGGCGTCGAGCACGCAGGCGGGGCGCTGCGCGGTGGCCGCGCTATCGAGGAAGGCGATCTCGGGGTGCTGCTGGAACAGCGGGAACTGCGCCTTGTAGGGATTGGTCTCGATGTCGACGGTAGGCCAGCCGCGCGAGGCCTCGTCGCTGGCGTCGAGTTCCATGGGCTCGGGGGCAGTACAGGTATCGCATTTAACGTGCTCGGTGTCGATCATGCGAGCTCCTCCTCAAAGTTATCGATCAAGTTGTTGCCCAGGCGGACGACGGCGGCGCGGGTGCGCTCATCGGTGGCGGAAAGCGCAGCGTCCTCCAGCTTGGCGCGGATGAACAGGTCCTCGGCGGCGTTTTGGTCAAGGCCGCGGCAGGCGAGGTAGAACAGCTGCTCGTCGCGGACGTGGCCGATGGTGGCGCCGTGGTTGCCAGCGACGTCGTCCTCGTCGCAGAGGATGACGGGGACGGTTTTGTTGTCGACGCCCTTGTTGGCGAGCAGCACGGTCTCGCGCTCGGTGCCGGTTGCGCCCTTGCAGCCGTGCACGAGGTCGATGGTGCCGCGGTAGACCTTCTTGGACGTGCCAGTCAGCACGCCGTTGGCGTCGATCTCGCACTCGGTCTTACGACCGCGGTGGCGCAGCTCGTAGTTAAAGTCGCGCACCTGTTCGCGGGCACCTAGGTAATCGGTATCGATGGTCACCTTGGCGGTGTCGCCCAGCAGATCGCCGGCGAGGCCGGTGGCGCTGGCACCGGCACCCAGGACGGTGTGCTGCACGTTGACGCGCGCGCCCTCGTCTAGGAATAGACCGGTGTCATCGAGTGCGATCCAGCTGTCATCGAGCGTCTGTGTGCAGGTCACGTTGACGGTGGCGTACTCGTGAGCGCACACGCGCAGCACGGAGCCCACGACGCCTTGGCCGCTGACGGGGGAGTCCAGGGCTAGAGCGAGGTCGAGCGTTGCCTGCGGACGGGCGACGACATCGATAGCGGCGATGGCCGCCGCCGCGTCGGCGCCACTCACGCGCACGGTAACCGTGGCGTGCTGGTATGCGGGCACATCGATGACGATGCACTTGGTGGCGTGGTCGATCAGATAGGTGCAGGCAGCCTCGCCCATGCCGGTCTCGAAGGCTTCGGCAGGGGAGAGCTCCTCCTCGAGCTTGATAGCGCCGGCCTGGTAGACGGAGGTGGCGGGCACGTCGAGCTCGGTCTCGGGCGTGATGCGGGCGCGGTCGGCGGCGTCGCCGGGGGCGGAGGCACGGCGCTCGGGGAAGCGCTCGGCCATGGCGTCCATGGCGGTATCGAAGGCGTCGGCCGTGCCAGCAAACTGCTCTTCCAAGCCCTCAACCTCAACGGCCTCGGCGGGAGCGGCGGAAAGCTCGTCCGAAAGCTCGAGCTTGGTCTGGTTCATTTTGAGCCAGCCCCAAGTTGCTGCCGGCATCGCATTAACCTGCTCGAGCGTGGTAGCAGCGGTGTTGGTTTCCTGTTTCATTATCCGATCGCTCCTTCCATCTCCAGCTTGATCAGGTTGTTCATCTCGACGGCGTACTCAAGCGGCAGCTCCTTGGAGACCGGGTTGGCAAAGCCGTTGACGATCATGGTGCGGGCCCCTTCCTCCGAGATGCCGCGGCTCATCAGGTAGAACACCTTGTCGTCGCCGATGCGGCCGATGGTGGCCTCGTGGCCGATGTCGACGTTCTTGGCGCGGATGTCCATGGCCGGAATAGTGTCGGAGCGGCTCTGGTCGTCGAGCATGAGCGACTGGCAGCTCACGGTTGCCTTGGAGCCCTCGGCCTTGGGCGTGGCCACGATAGAGCTACGGAAGGTCTGGATGCCGCCGCTCTTGGAGATGCCCTTGGTCTCGACGGTTGCCGAGGTCTCGGGCGCGTTGAGTACGACCTTACAGCCGGTATCGAGGTTCTGGCCGGCGCCGGCAAAGGTGATGCCGGTAAAGCTCGAGCGGGCGCCGCGGCCGTTGAGCACGCTCATGGGGTAGAGATAACCCACATGGCTGCCGAAGGAGCCACTGATCCACTCGATGTCGCCGTCCTCGTCCACGCGCGCACGCTTGGTGTTGAGGTTGTACATGTTCTTGGACCAGTTCTCGATGGTCGAGTAGCGCAGGTGTGCACGCTTGCCCACAAAGAGCTCGACAGCACCGGCGTGGAGGTTGGCCACGTTGTACTTGGGTGCGGAGCAGCCCTCGATAAAGTGCAGGTCGGCATCGTCCTCGACAATGATGAGCGTGTGCTCAAACTGGCCGGCGCCCTTGGCGTTGAGGCGGAAGTAGCTCTGCAGCGGGAAATCGAGCTTGGTGCCCTTGGGCACGTAGACAAACGAGCCGCCCGACCACACGGCGCCGTGCAGGGCCGCAAACTTGTGGTCGGTGGGCGGGATGAGCGTCATAAACTTCTCGTGAATGAGCGGCTCCCACTGCGGGTCGTGCAGGGCCTCCTCGATGCCGGAGTAGACGATGCCCATCTTGGACGCGGTGTCCTGCATGTTGTGGTAGACGAGCTCGGAGTCGTACTGCGCGCCGACGCCCGCCAAGTAGCTGCGCTCGGCCTCGGGGATGCCCAAGCGCTCAAAGGTGCTCTTGATGTCGTCGGGCACCGACTCCCAGTCGTGCTTTTGGTCGGTGTTGGGCTTGACGTAGGTGACGATGTTGTCCATGTCCAGGCCCTCGATGGAGGGGCCCCACGTCGGGTCGGGAAAACGATTGAAGATCTCGAGGGACTTTAAGCGCAGGTCGAGCATCCACTGCGGCTCGTCCTTCTTGGCGCTGATCTCGCGCACGATGTCGGGCGTGATGCCGGCGTCGAGGCGCTCGAATCCCTCCTCGCCATAGGTGAAGTCGTAGAGGCTGCGGTCGATGTCCGCGACCTCGGTGCGGTTCTTGGTCATTGCGTCGCCCCTTTACGCCTGCTGCTCGGCAACGGCGGACTCGGCCTGGGCGCGCTGCTCGGCGGCCTCGCGCTCGAAGGTCTCAAAGCCGTTCTTGTCGATCCAGGGGATCAGCGAGGCGTCGTCCTCGCGTACGATGTGGCCCTTGACCATAACGTGGACGCGGTCGACATCCAGGTGCTCCAGGATACGCGTGTTGTGCGTGATGATGAGCATGGAGCCGTCGCAGCTCTTGCGGTAGGCGTCCATGCCGTGGCTGACGGTGGAAAGGGCGTCGACGTCCAGGCCGGAGTCGGTTTCGTCCAGGATGGCGAGCTTGGGCTGCAGCAGCAGAAGCTGGAGCATCTCGACCTTCTTTTTCTCGCCGCCCGAGAAGCCCACGCCCAGCTCACGGTTGAGGTAGGCGGTGTCCATGTTGAGCTCGGCCGCGAGCTCCTTGACGCGACGGCGGAACTCCTTGCCCTTCATCTCCAGGCCGGGGCGGCCAGCGATGCTGGCACGCAAAAAGCTCGACAGCGGCACGCCCGGGATCTCGACCGGGGCCTGGAAGCTCAGAAACAGGCCGGCGCGCGAACGCTTGTCGGTGGTGAGCTCGGTGATGTCCTGGCCGTCAAAGACGATGCGGCCGTCGTTGACGGTATAGACGGAGTCGCCCATGACCAGGTGGCCGAGGGTGGACTTGCCGGCGCCGTTGGGGCCCATCAGCACGTGGGTCTCACCGGCGGCGACGTTGAGGTTGACATTGTGGAGGATGGTCTTCTCGTCCACGGAGGCGGTGAGACCATCGATGGAAAGCAGCGGATTTGCGCTCATGCTGTCCCTCTCTGTATATGGTGTACTCATAGGTGTACTAAACCCTAGGAATCTTCTCGGAATAAAGTTACCATGGGTTCGGCGTTAGTCAAGGGAAAACCCGACTAATCCACTCGACTTTTCTAGATGTGGGACAAAATAACAAGGTCTGTTTGTCCCACTTACTTAAGATTTGGGACAAACAGACCTGGTTATGTTGTCCCAGATGCGATGGGAGGGTAGGTATGCTCATTTCTTCCAAGGGCCGCTATGCCCTCCGGCTGATGATCTATATCGCGGCGCTGGGCGACGCCGAGGGCAAGATTGCCTTGCGCGAGGTTGCCGACCGTGAGCATATCTCACAAAAGTATTTGGAGCAGCTGGTTCGTCCGCTTATGAAGGCGGGCCTGCTTAAGAGCGTGCGCGGCAAGGGCGGCGGCTACATGATGGCCAAGGATCCAGCCGAGGTGCGTGCCGGCGACATCCTGCGCGCCGTCGAGGGCAGCACGGCGCCCGTGGCGTGCGACGGCATCGACAACAGCTGCACCCGCAGCGATTTGTGCTCGACCGTCAAGTTCTGGCGCGGCCTGGACGACGTGATCGAAAAGTACGTCGACGGCGTGACGTTGGCCGACCTGGCCGCCGTCCCCGAAATCAACTTTGACATTAAGCTGTAGGGGTGCAAATGGCATCTCTCGACAAAGTGTACAAGCAAATCGAAGTTTTTGCTCGGGAATGTGACGCCGAGAAGGTCGTGTTGTTTGGTTCTCGTGCTCGAGGCGACAACTTGCCCAAGAGCGATATTGACATCGCCGTAGCAGGTTGCCGGGATTTCGGCCGTTTCTCATATTTGATCGAGGAACATCTTGATACTCTTTTAGATGTAGATGTCGTCAATCTCGACGAGTCCCTATCGCAGCAATTGCTCGATGAGATTGCCAAGGATGGTGTGATTCTGTATGAAAAAATATGAGAACTTTGTTAGCGCCTTGGCGAATCTTGAGGATGCGCCCAATCAGGATCTCAACAATGATTTTGTTCAGAGTGGATTGATTAATAAGTTCAATCTTCAATTTGAACTGAGCTGGAAGCTCCTTAAGCGTCTGCTCGAGTATGAGGGCGCCACGCTTGCCGCGTCGGGGTCTCCTCGTGCCATCTTGAAGGAGTCCTACCGATTCTACGACTTTATTGATGAGGCAGCCTGGCTGGATATGCTCAGAGACCGCAATACGAACGTCCATATCTACGACAACAAGCTCGCTCAAGATTTGATTCAGCGCATCTTGAACGTCTATATTCCCGCTTTCTGTCAGTTGAGAGACGGGCTGACGAAACGTTACGGCGAGCTTCTGTTGGCGCCCGACGACCAGTTTGTCTAATTCCTTAAGATTTCGCGGAGGGTTGTTGCCGTTTACCGAGGGGTTGTTGTGTAACAACGGGCGAGCTGCAATACTTATTTTTATCTTTGCAAACTGAACTTTAACTACACCAATGCAGGGAGGATTTTATGCAGCCCAAGCATTCCGCGATTGTCGCGGGCCTGACGCTGGCGCTTTCGTTTGGCGCCGTTTCCGCGCCGGCACCCGCCGCCGCCGAGGAGCCCACGCCGGGCGTTGCCTCGGATGCCACCGATATCGACAAAGGTCTCTACACCCAGCAGTCCTTCTCGGGCGTGCTGAGGTCGGTCCAGGGCGTTTCGTTTGTCAACGTGACTCCCGAGATGAAGTACTTTACCAAGTACGAGAGCCATGGCAACTATAACCAGGGCTTTTCGTATGGTGACGGCTACAACGCGCTGGGCTATTACCAGTTCGACCGTCGTTGGTCGCTCATTCCGTTTATGAAGCAGGTCTACAACTACGATTCTGCCAAGTACGGCATGCTCAAGGATGCGATTGATCGCGGCAGCGAGATTTCCAACGCGAGCAATGCCATGTACGAGAACGGCCAGCTTACCGAGCTGGGCCGTATTGCACAGGAGGCCTTCCAGGGTGCTTATAACACCGATCCTGCTGAGTTTTCGGCTCTGCAGGATGCGTATGCGTACAACTCGTACTATGCGGTGACCGAGGCGTGGCTCAAGAGCGGCCTGGGTATTGATATTTCGGGCCGCGCCGATTGCGTCAAGGGCATGGTGTGGAGCATTACCAACATGTGCGGCACTGGTGGCTGCAGGGACTTTTTCCGCTGGGCGAATCTTTCCAACGATATGTCCGACCGCGAGTTTGTGACGGCGCTCTCCAATAGTGTGGTCAACAATGTCGCCACTAAGTTTTCGAGTCAGCCCCAGTATCATGAGGGCTGGAAGAATCGTTATAAGAATGAGCTGAAGGACTGCTTGGTTTTTATCGCCGAGGATGAGGCTGCCGCTGCGACGCCCGTGCAGCCCGAGCCTACGCCGGCGCCCTCGCCGACACCTGATTCGAATGACGACTCGAGTGACGATGCCAACGATGATAGGATGGATGCGCCCTCGACCGATGCTGACGGTAATGGCTCTGCTGGTGGCACTACCAACGACGGCTCTACCTCGAACGGCTCCGATTCGAACGGCTCTGCTGCGGGCGATTCGTCTTCAAGCTCTGCCGGCAATACGGGCAGCGACGCTTCTGGTTCGACCGACGCTGACACCTCTAACTCATCTACCGGCTCGAGTGATTCGTCCATTGACACTGGCTCTAACAACGGCTCTGGCTCTGACGCAACCCCTGATTCCGATGCTTCCAAGGACGACTCGAATAAGGCGCCGGACGCTCCCGTTGCTTCGCCGGATAAGAAGCCCTCTTTCTCCGTGCAGCTTGGTTCTACGCTGGGCTCTTCGCTGATGGCTGGCGTCAATAATGGCTCGACTCAGAACAAGGACAACTCTGATCAGGTTTCCACGGAAAAGACCGAGGCCGCAAAGGGCGACTCCAAGGATGAGGCTTCCGAGAAGACCGAATCTGATAAGGGTTCTAGCTCTGAGGAGAAGGACGACAAGTCCACTCAGAAGAAGGACGAGGGTAAGAAGTCTGAATCTGAGGGGAAGGACAAAAACAAGGACAAGACCGAGGACGGAAAGCAGCAGGGCGAGGACAGCAGTAAGGGCAACACCGACAAACAGAACCAGGAGCAAAATGACTCCAAGACGGTGACCACTACAACCACCACTACAACGACTAAGACTTCGGGCGGTAATATGCCCAAGACGGGCGACCTTATCGTTATGGCGAGCCTTGCCAGCGCGAGCTTGGCCACACTGGGCGCTACGTCTATCGTAAGTGGTAAGCATAAGCTCGATCAGCAGAAGAAGGCTTCTGGGGAGGACGACTCGGGGGAGTAGGCTCTCAGTTGCCAGATAACTAAATAGTCGGGACGGGGTCCGGTGCGAATGTATCGGGCCCCGTTTTGTTGTGCAACGATTAATTGTGCCCCCTCATACCTCTTGTTACTACCGTTGCCCGATATGTTTGCGCGGCGACATCGGTACATGCGATGCGGTCATTACAATTGGCATCGTGCTGCGATTTAGGGGGAACGTTTTGGTGTCTGAACAGGCAAATAATGGTTGTGCTGCCGGCTTTGGCGTGCGTTTGATCGGCTGTGCCGACGATGCGGTTTTGCCCATTGGCATGCACGACTATGCGGAGGCTCTTGGTTGCTGCACGCTGGTCGACAAGACCATGTTTATTGCCGATGTGTTGGACTGCGACGCGTCCGCTGTGGTGTGCTGTCGACCCGTGGGTTTTGGCAAGAGCATGAACTTGTCGATGCTCAGGGCTTTTCTGGAGCGTCCAGCGGTCGGTCGCGCTGGTCAGCGTTTGTTTGCCGATGCTCAGATTTGGGATGCAGACGGCGGGCGCTATCGGGATGAGTACGCTTGCTATCCGGTGATATCGCTGGACTTTTCTGGCGCTGCGAGGCGTGGCGCCGCTATTGCCGGCGTCGTGCGCGATGCCCTTTCGGGCGAGTGCGCCCGTCTGCTGGCGCTTTTGGAGGCTCCGGATTTAGCTCGAGACAAGGTGCGTCACATCGAACGCGTTGCGCGTGGCGTGGCGAGCGAGGACGAGGTCACCTCGGTGCTTGGCGTGCTCATTGAGCTGCTGGAGATGGCCTGCGATGAGCAGGTTGTATTGCTCGTTGATGGGTACGATGCGGCGTGGTCTCGCCGTGCGAGCGCGAGGGACGCTTCCGACGCCGATCCGGCAGGGCTATTCGATCGCGTGCTGTTCGACGCCATTGCCACTGCGCGCGATTCGTTGCGGCTGACGTGTCTGATGGGGGAGTGCCCCGGTCCTGCCGAAGCGGCGCTTTCTTCGCGCGGCTGCTCGTATTGTCTGACGACGCCGCTGTCGGCGTGGTGTGACCGTTGGTTCGGCTTTTCGGATGCCGAGGTCCAGGCTCTGTTGAGTCATGCTGGACGCGAGGAATGCCTGGATGATGCGCGTGAATGGCTCGAGGGATATCGGTTTGGTAGGGCCTATTGCTCGAGTCCAGAGCGTGTGATCGGTTTTCTGGGCCGAGGCTGCACGGCGCCTGTGCGTGCCGATCTGTATGGATATGCCGATTGCCTGAGTAGGGTAGTTGCCGGGTGGAATCTCGACCGCCTTTCGGTCTTGTTTGATTTGCTCGAGGCCCATGGATGCGTTGGGGTCCCGCTTTGTTTGGGCGCTGCGGGGCTAGAGGCCTCGCCTGATGATGACTTGTGGACGGCGCTGTATCTGTCAGGTTTCCTGACGACGGATATGACTGAGAAGCCAGAGCATGATGATCGCCTCCGTGCTTTGCGATTGCCCAATAACGAGCTTCGCCAGGCCTTGCGTCTAGTGATTGTTGAGTGGTTTGAGCGTGCTGCCGAAGACATTCGAGACGTCGATGCGTTTCGCGACGGGTTGTGCCGTGGGGACGAGGATACGGTGAGGCGGGCGCTAAGCCGCATCCTGGGAGATGCGGGAATCGGTGCGACCGACCCAGATGCGCCGCTGCCATATCATCTGCTCTTGCAGGGGCTCTGCTTTGGCTTGCCGGGCTATGCCAATCCTGCCTCGAGGCGAAAGTGTGGCGCGGGTCGCTGGGACATCCAGGTTTTCCCTACGGGTGCTGTGTTCGACGTAGCAGATACGATTGGCATGCTGGACGAGCGCCCGCTGATAACGATTAACTTGATGTATGACCCCGATGTGGATGCGCTGGGCCTGGAATTGCTGGCCGTGCAGTCGCTACTCGACATAGAGCGCGGTAGCATCGACGAAATCTGTGTACCGCGCCCCGGCGTGGGTCGCATGCGCTGGGGGTTCGGTTTTGATGGGCAGCATGTGGCTACGGTGTGCCAGCGGCTTTAAGCGCTGAGATGTTTCCGGCTTCCGTTACTTGGTGGCCTTCATGGGCGGCATGGGCTTCCAGTTGGGGTCCTTGATGATCTTGCGGGCGTCCTTCATGCCGCGGCGCAGCGCCGGAATTCCGGTCTTAAAGCACTTGTCAACGGCTGCCAGGCGAATGAACTCCTTGCAGAAGGTCGCGGCGTTGCCCAGACGGAACAGCACGGGGTGATAGTCGCCGTAAATTTGCATGTAGCGGGCCAGATAACCGCGGTTGCGCATGATGTAGTAGCGGTTGGTGTCGCTCGTGGAGTTGAGCTGGCGCTTGCCGGCGATGTCCCAGTTAGAGACGGCGCGGGCGCGCTTGAGCACCACGTCGGCCACAACGGCGGCGGGGAAGTGCTGGCTGGCTACGTAGCCGTAGCAGGCATCGTCGCCGTAGATAAAGAAGCGCGCGTCGGGCAGGCCGATTTTGTCGACCACGCGTCGCGAGAACATGCCGCCCTCAAAGCACAGCTGGTTCATGGCGCGGTAGCCCTCGGGACCCAGATCCCACTTGGCGATGGGGTTAGGGATGCCGAGCGAAAGGATGAGCTGGTACTGCCAAAAGAAGGCGCCGCCGTCAAAGTCCAGGCGCGAACCCTGGATGACGTCGTAGCGGTCGGTCCACTTGGCCAAGCGCTCGATGCCTTCGGGGATGACGAGCACGTCGTCGTCCATGACCCAGAACCACTGGGCCCCCAAGCCGTAGGCGCATTTAGTGCCGGCGGAGAAGCCGCCCGCACCGCCGCCGTTTTCGAGCTGGGGCGCGTAGATAACGCGGTCGGTGCCACCCTTCGCATCGGGCTGATCGGTGTCGATACCCCACAGCTTGGCCAAGCGCTCGTTAAATGCGGTGCACATGGCCTCGGTCTCGCGCGAATTCTCGTTATCGACAATCACGATGCGCCAAGGCGTTGCCGTGAGCTCGGCCATGGAGTCGAACAGGTTGGCCAAGAGCTTCTGGCGCTTGTACGTAACGACAACGATGGCGAGCTTATCGATGGGGGCGGGAAGGGTGGAAGTCATGGGGAATATATCCTTTCACGCGCGGCGGGCGAGCGCTGCGCGGAAGCTATCGAATGCGTCCGTAGGGCGGCACCTATTGTAAAGGGTCGCTGTGCCATGTTGGCAAGGTTTGAATAAAACGCAGGAACCTGTCATGGGCGAGGTGACTGCTATACGCGACATTAATGCGCTGATTACTGCTTGAGAGTACGAGTGTTTCAGCGACCGTGATTAAGCGCAGCGCTTCGATGGGTATGTTGCGTGCGGCTTTGGGCTGCATGACGTCCTTTCTTATCGGTTTGCCTCTGCGAGCTCCATAGATTATATAAACGCCCGCTAGCGCGCTGACCCTTTGATACCATGAAACGACAGGTATTTCCTAAGGAGCACATTTGTCTACTAACGCCTCTGGCAGCCCTGTTCTGTCGCTGCTTATTCCCATTTACAATGTTCAGCGTTACCTGCGCGAGTGCCTCGATTCCGCCCTGGCGCAGACGCTCAAGGATATTGAGATCATCTGCATTAACGACGGGTCGACCGACAACTCGCCAGCGATTATCCGCGAGTATATGGAGCGCGATGGGCGCGTCAAGATGATCGACAAGGCCAACAGCGGCTACGGCGACTCGATGAACCACGGTCTGGAGATGGCGCGTGGCAAGTACGTTGGCATCTTGGAGTCCGATGACTTTATGGCGCCCGACGCACTCGAAAAGCTTGTCTCGGCCGCCGATAGCAATAATGCCGACTTCGCGAAGGCGAACTTTGATTTCTACTGGTCTAAGCCCGAGGAGCGCCGCTCGCTGCACGAGATGTTTAAAGCCAAGGACTGTGGCAAGCCAGTGCACCCGAGCGATACGACGCAGTTCTTTAAGCAAAAGCCGTCGATTTGGTCGGCCGTGTACCGTCGCGATTTTCTTGAGCGCAACGGCATTAAGTTCCTGCCGACTCCGGGGGCATCCTTTCAGGACACGTCATTCGCCTTTAAGGTGATCGCGTGCGCCGATAAGGCTGTTTACCTTCATGATGCCGTGTTGTCTTATCGCCAGGACAACGAGAATTCCTCGGTCAATTCTTCGGCTAAGGTCTTTTGCGTCAATACCGAGTATGCCGAGATTGAGCGTTGGATTCGAGAGGATTATGCCCGCGACCACGCAAGTGATGACGTCGCGCGCATGCTCAAGTTCAATCAGCTCATTAAGTACGATTCGTACATGTGGAACTACGTGCGCCTGGCGCCTAAGTTCTATAAGGAGTTCCTGGTTCAGATGGCCAAGGAGTTCCAAGCGGCCTTGGACGCCGGGGACTTTTCGCTTGACGACCTCAAGCCGTGGAAGCGCGCAAATCTCGCTGCCATCCTCAAAGATCCTGAGGGCTGGGTTGACGAGCATCCGAGTTTCGCGACGGATGGTGCCTTGGGGCGTGCTAAGTATTACGCCTCGGTTGGAGGCCCAGGCGTGGTCGCTGCCTTCCTCATCGAATCGCTGAGGGGGTAGGTCGACATGGGAGAGGCCTCGTGTCCTAAAGCTACCATTGTCGTCCCCGTTTACAACTCTGCGCGCTCCATTCAGCGATGCCTCGATTCGCTGTTGGCCCAGTCCGAGCGCTCGATTCAGGTTGTCTGCGTCAACGACGGTTCGACTGATGATTCGTTGAACGTGTTGCGCCAGATCGCGCAGGCCGACGATCGCGTACTGGTGATTGACCAGGAAAACGCGGGCGTCTCGTGTGCTCGAAATGCCGGTATCGATGTCGCCGAGGGCGAGACCGTCTTTTTTGTGGACGCCGACGATTACATCGATGCCCAGACGGTCGAGCGCGTGCTGCATGCCATGGAGTCTGCAGATGCCGAGGCTGCCGTTTTTGGCGGTGTCTGTGAACCCGTCGATGCTGCCCCCAAACGCGTCCAGCAACTCATGAGCCCCAAAGCCGGTACCTTCGGCGCCCGTGATCCCCAACTGCTGTTCCATTCGAATGCGCAGCCCTATGCCTGCCGTGCGGCTTTTTCGCGCGAGCTGCTCAATCGCGAAGGCATTCGCTTCGCCCCCGGTTTGGCTTTGGGCGAGGACGTCGTCTTCCAATTTGCGGCTTATGCGCTTGCCCGCAAGACCGTCGTCATGCCGGACAAGTTCTACCACTACGTGATGGAGAGTGAATCGGCGACGCACGAGTTCAACAGTGCCGAGGCGCGCGCCAAAAAGCTTGACGCCCACATGAAGATGCTCGAGGAGGTCTTGGAAGACTGGGCGGCCTATGGTCTTTTGGACCTGTGTCCCGGCGAGCTGATAACTTGGTTTTTGGACCTAATTGTGTTCGATCTGGCGCGCTTGGATGCCGATGACTTCCATCGCGTGGCGGCTCGCGTCAACATGGACCTCACGACGTTTTTGGGAACGGAGTGGGCGGATATGCCTGCTAAGGGTGCCGTTCGCCGTGTTGCCCACAAGCTCGTTGCGGCGACCTCGGGCGTTTCGATGGCAGACGCCACGCTGTTCTATCTTTCGACTCGCGGTCTCAAAGCCTGCCTGGAGCGCTTTCTATAATTCCAAGCGCTGCCGCCCGCCGCAACTCGGCTGCTAAAATAACCCTGTTACACGCTATTCAACGGGAGGTTCTCTTGCAGAACTCTGATACCCCTAAAGTTTCGCTGCTTGTCCCCATTTGCAATGTCGAGCGCTATCTGCGCGTGTGCCTCGATTCCGCCGTGGCGCAGACGCTCAATGACATCGAGATCATCTGCATCAACGACGGCTCCACCGATAGCTCGCCGGATATCATCCGCGAGTACATGGAGCACGACCCCCGTGTAAAGATGATCGACAAGGCCAACAGCGGCTACGGCGACTCGATGAACCGTGGCCTGGAGATGGCGCGCGGTGAGTACGTGGGCATCCTTGAGTCCGACGACTTTATGTTTGAGGATTCGCTTCAAAAGCTGGTCGCCAAGGCCGATGCTGAGCATGCCGATGCGGTAAAGGGCGACTTTTATCTGTATTGGTCCACGCCCAGCGAGCGACGTGAGCTGTTTGGGATTATCGACGAGCATATGACGGGCGCCGCGTATCGCCCCGTCGATCGCCCGGGCATCTTCTACCGCAAACCTTCCATTTGGTCGGCTATCTATCGGCGCGCGTTCCTCAACGACAATCAGATTCGCTTCCTTCCCACGCCGGGTGCCTCGTATCAGGATGCGGGTTTTAACTTTAAGGTCTGGGCATGCGCCGAGCGTGCTGCGTTTATCGCGGACCCCATTTTGTGCTATCGCCAAGACAACGAGAAGAGCTCCGTTAATTCGCCCAACAAGGTATTTTGCGTGTGCGACGAATACGCCGAGATGCAGCGCTTTTTGGATGAACGCCCCGAGCTTAAGGCTCAGCTTCAGGGTATTTTAATGCGCATGAAGGTCGATACGTACCGTTGGAACGATGAGCGCCTGGTCGATGAACTGCGCGAGCAGTTTTGGAAGAAAGCCTCGTCCGAGCTCAAGGCCGACTGGGATGCCGGTCGCTTTGATCTGTCGCTGTTTGATCCGCGTGGCGAGACCGACTTGCGCCTGATGGTCAAGTCGCCCCGCGCCTATATCGATTCGCGCTTTGACTTTAAGAAGCCGGGCAAGCTCAATACGTTTAAGCATTACTTTAAGATTGGCGGCCTGCCGCTGGTCTGGCGTGTGCTGACGTATCAGTGCACCTACGGCGACAACCCGCACCCCGATGACGTTCCGGCCGCACAGTAGGAGCGAGTGACTATGGCTACCCCCAAGATTTCCGTTGTCGTTCCCATCTATAAAGTGGAGGAGTGCCTGGCCTGGTGCCTGGACTCCCTGCTTGCGCAGGACATGCCCGATTGGGAAGGCGTGCTGGTCAACGATGGCTCGCCGGACGGCTCGCGCGATATTGCGGCTGCCTATTGCGAAAAGGACGCGCGCTTTACGCTGGTCGATAAGGAGAACGGCGGCCTGTCGAGTGCGCGTAATGCAGGCATCGCCGCGTCCACGGCGCCTATCGTTGCGTTTTTGGATTCCGACGACCGATTTACGCCCGATGCATGCCGCGTGATCGTCGATGCCTTTGAGCGCGAGGACTGCGACGTTTTGACCTTTGGCGCGAATCCGTATCCGCTTGAGGCGGGGTATCCGTGGCTTAACTATGTGCTGAGCCCGCGCGATGTGTCGTTTGAAGGCTATAGCTCCGACCTACTGTTTAAGGAAGCATCTCGCCCGTTTGCATGGCGCACCGCCTGCAAGCGTGAGTTTTTGCTGGGCAACGGGATCGTGTTCGACGAAACCGTTAAGTATGGCGAGGACCAGGTCTTCGATTTTGCCGTGTACGGTCGTTCGCACAAGACCGCGCTTATCTCGAACAAGCTGTATGATTACCGCGTGGCGCGCAAGGGTTCGCTCATGGACACCATGCGCTACGACGACGAGACGCGTCTGCTGGAGCACGTGAAGATTTACTCTGCGGTGCTGGCTGACTGGCAGCGCGACGGTCTCGATGCTCAGCATGCCGATGACCTGGCGTACTTCCTCTGCGATCTGGTGCTGTACGATGCGCTCAGGCTGTTGAGTACGGATTGCGGCAAGGTGTTTGCTGCCGTTGCCACGGCGCTTGCCGGTTCTGCCGTGGGCAGCGATGCTGCGCTCGCACAATGCGCTCCTTCTGTTGCTGCTATGGTGCGTGCGGCGCTTACCAGCAAGGCCCCCAATGTCCGTGCGTGCAAAAAGCTCATGTTCGATTACGATGTCTTGAGGTTTGGGCGCCTGGGTGCCTGCAAGCGCGTGGCAGCGAACGCCCTGGGAAAGCGAGAAGTGTAGATGAGTATCAAGCGTTTGGCACTTTGCCGCAGCCAGGGCCGTCTTTTTGTGCTGCTTCGTTTTGCCGGTCAGGATGTCGCCGCGCTTATTGAGCGGGAGGCCTCTCAGGCGTTTGCCCATGCGACTACGAGCGGTTCTTGTTTGCCGTCACTGGTGCTCCCGGTCGATCATGGCCGTGTGCTGGCGCTATGCCCTTCTGTTTCCGATTACGAGCGCGAGCTCGCCGTTTTGGTGCTTCCGTTTTTGGATGGCTCGTCGATGGATGCCGTTTTTGCATCCGGTGGCCAAAGGTTGGGCTCTATTCGTCTCGATAGCCGCGTGGCCAAATTGGAATCCAAGATTAACTACAAAGCAAAGCCTGCGCTGTGCGCGCTTATCCGCGATGCGCAGCGTGGCGAACACTGCGGCCGCTACGAGATCGATGCCATTCGCTATTTGCCGGCAGACGTCGGCGCGGTGTGGCGCTATGAGGTTACCTGGGCGGGAGACCCCCAGTGCGCGCCTGAGCTCCAGATCTTCGATACGCATATGAATGCCATCGATGTTACCGTGCATGTGTTTGAATCGCAGGTCGATGTTCCGCAGCAGAACGGATGCCGCATCAATAAATCGTATCTGAGTGTTGAGATGCCTCAGGATATACGAGATTTTGTCGCGATCGTGAGCGATCCCACAGAGCGGATCCAAAGCGGGTTTTGCGCCATGGATGGTCGCCTGTACAACGGCATGGTCGACGACAGCTGGAACCGTATGAAGGACGCGCGTGCAGACGACGCAGCTTATCGACGTTGGTTTGAGCAGCATCGCGCAAAGCCGGGCGATTTGGCGTGCCAGCGTGTCGCTTCGGCGGCCTTTGCCTATAGACCGCTCGTGAGCATTGTGGTGCCGTGCTACAAGACTGATCGGGTCTACCTGCGCGAGCTGCTGGAATCGGTGCAAGCCCAGAGCTATGACAACTGGGAATTGCTGCTTATGGACGCCTCGCCCGAATGGGACGCGGTGGCCACCCTTGCGGCAGGTGCCAACGACGAGCGCATCCGTCGCATCGAGCTTCCCGGCAACGGCGGCATTGTGGTCAACACCAACGCAGGTATCGAGCAAGCGACAGGCGACTACATCGCTTTCTTGGACCACGATGACATTCTGGAACCGGACGCGTTATTCCAGTATGTTTCCGCGCTGAACAAGGCGGCCGAGGGCGAGCGTCCCCAGGTCCTGTTCTGTGATGAGGACATGTTCCAGAAAACGGGGGAGTGGGGCCAGCCGGTCTTTAAGACCGTACTCAACGTCGACCTGCTCTATAGCCATAACTGCGTGACGCATTTCCTGATGGTGGAGAAGGCGCTCATCGATCACATTGGTATGTCCCCAGAAGACGTTGCGGGCGCCCAGGACTACGACTTGACGCTTCGCTGCCTTGCAGCCGGCGCGCGCTTTGAGCACGTTGCGCATGTGCTGTATCACTGGCGCGTGCATCCGGGATCGACCGCCGATGGCTCTGCCGATAGCAAGCCGTATGCCATTGAAGCGGGTCGTCTTGCGCTGCAGCGCCACTTTAACGCGCTGGGCGTTCACGGAACGGTCGAGGAGACCGAGACGCCGTTTGTCTACCGCATGCGCCATGCGCTGCCGGAGCCTGCGCCGCTGGTGAGCATTGTGATCCCCACCAAGGATCACATTGAGACGCTCGATGCCTGTGTGATGTCGATCGCCCAGAAGGCCACGTATACCAATTACGAGATCGTCTTGGTGGAGAACAACAGTGAAGCCCCGGAGACGTTTGCGTATTACGAAACCCTGCCAGAGCGCGTGGCTGCAGCATCCGAAGGCAAGGGCATCGCGCGCGTTGTGTACTGGCCGGGCGAGTTCAATTACTCTCAGATCATCAATTTTGGTGTGAAGCACGCCAAGGGTGACTACCTGCTGCTGCTGAACAACGATACCGAGGTCATAAGCCCGGACTTTATCGAAGAGATGATGGGCTATCTGCAGCGTCCCGATGCGGGCGTGGTGGGCGCCAAACTCTACTTTGCCGATCATCTGGTGCAGCATGCCGGCATTTTGATTGGCGTGCGTGGCGCACTTGCCCATGCCAACCAGGACTTCTCGGCAAAGCGCGAGGGCTATCTTGCCCGTGCCGTGCGCCCGGGCAACTTTAGCGCCGTGACGGGTGCCTGCCAGATGGTGCGACGCGACGTGTTTGAGCAGGTCGGAGGCTACAACGAGGAGTTCGCCGTCGGCTTTAACGACGCGGACTTTTGCCTGCGCGTGTGGGAGGCGGGTTACCGCACCATCTTTACGCCCTATGCCGAGCTGTACCACTACGAGTTCACCTCGCGCGGCAGGGAAGAGGCCAACGAGGAAAAGCTGCGCCGCTGGAAGCGTGAGCAGGCGCTGTTCATGCAGCACTGGCCTGAGTTCTTCCTCGATGGCGACCCGTGGCTCGGACCAAACCTATCCTCCGACAGTGAGTACTTCTCGTTTTAGTGCGAAGTAATGCCAAGGTCCGGCAAAGTATCCTCCAGAGCTGCAAGAGCGGTGGGGTTCAGGTACTCCTCGTTCAAGCAGCTCTTGTCATATCGAAAACGTGTGTCTCGTGAGCATTCGATGAGTTCTGCAGTAAAGAACTTCTCCCAGCTAAAGAACTTTGAGCTTTCGATATGTTCAGCGGGGTTAAGCAGCATGTCCTTAATGTGTTTGCTGTTGAATAATCCCGACTTCAACACGAGCCATTCAAACGATTCCGGTAGGAATAGCTTGATGTTCTTTCGGCGCAATAGAGCAGCTGCTTCCGCAATTTCTGGTCCAAAGGCGGCACCGTCGGCAATCACGAGGATGTCGTTTTCCGGTGCGTCCATAATGCAGTTGCAAATATTTGATTTGCCTCCCGCGCTGATGCATTTAATGCTGCTCTTTTTGCATAGCAAACTGAAGAATTCGTAGCCCGAATTTGTGTCCTCGACAATGACAAGCTCGGGCCTCTCGCCTCTAAAATCAGTATCACCGTAAATACGATATGTAGAGGTGTAGACACGAGAGTAAACGGGATACTTCGTTGTGGTTCGGTTGGTGTTCTTAAGACCGTAGATTTCATCAACGCTATAGGGCAGTTGGCGCAGTGACTCTCTGGCGACAATTACGTAGTAGTTTGAGCTACGCTTTGCTTCATGGGCAAATTCTCTTGATCGAACAAAAGTATTGCCCTCATCAATAAAAACAATACTGCTGGAAATCTCTTGGAGATCTCTACGCCAATATTTTCCAGATATTGTTTTACAGGGCACTTTGCAACTTACTGTTACGCCGCTTTGTGCCCCAAGCTCTTCGTGAGCTGCCACCATATCAAGCAGAGTTGTCTTGCCTGTAGCACTGTTACCTTGGATGATGGTCAGATTTCTATTGATGGTCAGTTTAAACTGAACCCGGTTATTTTGAATAATTACCTTGTATGATCCGCGCATCAGGAGTTCTCCCTTAGGCATTTTCCAGCTATGGGGACAAGGTCAAACATTGTGTGGACTATATCGCCCGTATTTGCAATGGTTACCGTGAATTTGCCGTTTCCAAAATCCATTATGTGGTAGAGATTGATTGTTAGATTCTTTTGCGCGGCGATCCTCAGAATCCAGTAGGCGCAATTATCACCGCAATTTGAGGCGTTATATATATTCTGCGGCATAAAGTACATAAGCAGTAGCGTTTTGGTGCCGCTGGATAGTTTCTCGGGAGGAATGATGCCTAGAATCTTGGTATCGATTGCATTGGGGCCTACCACGGTGCCTTTGTCGATGGATTTTATGACCCTTTGGGCAAAGGAGTCTTGAAACCACTGGGGCGAATATACGTTATCGAAGTAAACGGACGTGTTGTAGATAACGTTTTCCATATCACCATAGTGAATTGTTAGCACGTCAGCTCCTTCGGCTTGCTGATTTGGCATCTAGTGAGATTGATTATATCGCAGCACATGAGGCGGGCGTTATCGGCCCGCGGTAGATGTGATTGATGACCAAGGTTTGTATTTTGTTGCTTTATTATTCAGTTCACTCGTTTAATCAGTTCGCTCATGCGCTAAGTTTGCCTTAGAAGCTATTTAGCGTAACGGTTGAGGTGTGGCGACTCATATTTAAATTGCAGTCACAAAGACACCTTTTATCGATTTCCCGTTGAAATACTGAATTGATAGTTTAAAAATAACTTAAGAGAGCCTTAAATCTCGGAAAAAGGATGTCGTATGAAAAACCTTCGAGAAAGATGGCACGGACTAACAGTGCTGGGAGTTGTTGCATTTGCTGCTGCCTGCATGACGGTTGCCCCGGCGCCCTCATTTGCTGATATTGCTGGCGGTGGCGGAGGCGGTGGACCGATTACGGAATGGTGTTCCGACGGTCGTCCGAAGACTGGACTCGTTCGGTGCGAGGACGGCAACCTTCGCTATTTCGATCCCGAAACTGGCGCCATGGTCACGAACCAGTGGCATAACGAATACGAAGCTGTCTGGTACTATTTTGGCGCTGACGGGACCGCGGTGTCGGGCTGGCAGTCTATCGGTGGGGACAAGTATTACTTCTATCCCGAAAACCATGATATGGCATACGGCCGAGTTCAGATTGACGGCAAGAACTACTTCCTGAACACCCCTGGTGCCAACGCCGATGGCCGCATGCAGCATAGTGGCTGGTTCTACGACTCCATCTACGGAAAGTGGTCCTATGCGACCTCCGACGGTGAGCTATTGACCGGTTGGCATAATCTCGGCGGGGCTTGGTACTATTTCAACGAATCTGGGGTCATGCTGACTGGCTGGATCAACGATTCGGGTACCTGGTACTACACTAATGCCTCCGGTGCGATGGTCACTGGCTGGCTCAACATCGGCGGTACGTGGTTCTACCTCGACGGCTCGGGCGCCATGGTCGCTAACAGCTGGCGCAGCCTCGGCGGCTCCTGGTACTGGTTCGGCGACTCCGGTGCAATGGCCACTGGCTGGTTCTTGGCAGGCGGCTCTTGGTACTATGCGAGCGGTTCGGGCGCCATGGCAACCGGCTGGCTCAGCAATGGCGGCACGTGGTATTGGCTCGGAGGTTCGGGCGCTATGGCCTCTAACTCTTGGGCTAACGTTGGTGGAGTTTGGTACTGGTTCGACGATTCCGGCGCGATGGCCACCGGCTGGCGTCAGGTCGGCGGCGCCTGGTACTACTTTAGCGGTTCCGGCGCTATGGCTCACGACGCCTGGGTCGGCGACTACTACCTCCAGTCTTCCGGTGCCATGGCTACGAATGCCTGGGTTGGCTCCTACTATGTCGGCGAGGACGGCAAGTGGATTCCGGGCTACGGTTTAGTTTGGTATAAGAACGGTAGCGATGTTTACCATACGCATAAGTGCCGTACCGTTGGTAAGGACGCAAAGGGCTATTCGCAGATCTCTATTCAGGAGGCCCAGAGGCGTGGCGCTTCACGAGAGTGCAAAAACTGCCAGCAAATTGGCTAGCACATTACTGAGCTAGTTTTGATTGAGGCCCCGTTGCTCTGAAGCGACGGGGCCGCTGCGTGATTGGATACCGTGCTGTTATGAAGAAATGGTCATTCGGAGTGCTGGCTTTTTCGGGCCTCATTTCTTTTGGGCTCCTTTTGGGTTCGCCCTCGATGTTATACGCCCTTGATTCGAATAACACTGACGAAGGTCCCGCATCTAACGTTGCTATTGCTTCTGTCGAGTCAGGCGTTGATGCTCAGCGCGAATCGACCTTCGCTGTCGAGCAGAACTCTCAGGTGGATAATGAGACCCCTTCCGAGGTTTCGAATCAAATTATTTGGCATCAGGGGTGGATATCACCCGAAGAAGGGGCTGGTTTTTGGCGTTGGGGCTTGTCCGACGGAACAATCGCTGTTTCTTCTTGGAGACATATAGACGGTAGCTGGTACTGGTTCGACGACGAAGGTCGAATGGCTCAGGATGGGTTGGTTCAAGTCGGGGGTGCGACGTATGCCTTCTCCTCTTCGGGCGCAATGCGTGTCGGCTGGTACCTAGATTCTACGGGCTCCACTTCTGCTTGGCGTTATTTCTCCGGTTCTGGCGCCATGGTAAAAGGCTGGCTTTCAGACGGCAGCAACTGGTATTGGCTGGATGATGAGGGCAAGATGGTCCACGATGCGATGCTGCAGATTGGGGGAGCCACGTATGGATTCTCTTCTTCTGGTGCAATGCTTATCGGATGGCATCTTGATGCTTCTGTCTGTCATTATTTTTCCGGCTCTGGCGCTCTGGTAAAGGGCTGGCTCTCGGATGGGGGTCGTTGGTACTGGCTTGATCCTGCAGACGGTTCTATGGCCACCGGGCTGAATGAATGCAATGGCACCTCTTATATCTTTAACAGTTCAGGGGCCATGCTATCCTCCCAGTGGGCACTTATTGACAACAACTGGTATTACGCTGACTCCAACGGCTTACTGCATGGAGGTTGGTTACTTCTAGGGAATTCTTGGTATTACCTGGATCCAGGAAGCCATATTATGCTCACGGGCTTTGTGCAAGTGGGCTCGTCCACCTATTTCCTTACGAGCTCAGGTGCCATGGCAACAGGCTGGGCACTTGCTGATGGTACTTGGTATTACGCCGCATCAAACGGAGCTATTCAACGAGGGCGATGGATAAAGTCCGGAAGCGCCTGGTATTACCTTGATGATGTATCCGGCGCAATGCGTACTGGTGAATTTGCGGTAGGAAGCAAGCGCTATTTTTCTTATGATTCCGGTGCAATGGCATCTTCGTGCTGGATCAACTTGAACGATGGTATGGCATGGGCGAATTCGTCTGGAGCACTGAGCGAGCCGTTGCCTACTTCATCTGATGGATCTCCTGTAGTCGCTGATCGTACTGACTCGTCTTCATTGCCAGGTGTGATTCATATTGGAGATGCGGTTTTCTATGCGGATGCGAATGGTGTCGTTAACGTGGCGTCTGGTTGGATTATGTCGAAAGACGCTTCTGACGAAAGTGGCAATACTTGGTACTACGCATCTTCCAATGGTGTCCTTAAGTCTGGTTGGCAATATGTCAACGGTGCGTGGTATTGGATGGACCCTTCCACATTCAAGATGAAAACTGGATGGCTTAATGACGGCGGTACGTGGTACTGGCTCCAGCCTTCGGGTGCCATGTTTGCTAACGGGTGGCTGAAAATCGATGGCGTTGACTATTACTTCAATGCAAGTGGTGCATGGTTGAATACGTCTGGTTCTGTTTTGGGGGTCAATAGGTCCAGCTTGGTCAATTGGCTTATGAGCCACGAAAACGACGGCTATTACCGTGGAACACGCTACGACACGCATCTCAGCCAGGAAACGTGCATGTACCCAAAGGGTGATCCGCGTTGGGACGGTTATACGGGCATGAATTGTGGTGGATTTGTATCGCATGCATATATGAAGGCGGGCGGGAATTTAGCTCCCATTGCCGCCGAGCAGAGCCATTCCCCTTGGAGTGGAGGTCCCGGAAGGGGCGGCTGCGTAAACGCTTATCGTTGGTACGGCTACGCTATCGATACGTGTGCGAACGTGACTTATTTCAACTCTATTGATGAGTTGTTACGTAGTGGTTTGGCTCGTAAGGGGGACATTGTGTTCTTCAATCCTTACAACCCATATGCGGACGATAGCCACATTGGCTTTTTCTGGGGCAATTCGCCGAGCGAAAAATTGTTCTGGCATAGTGATGGTTATGGAAATCGCATCTCCGGTTTGACCGCTTTGGGCCCATCGAAAGTAATACTGATTCGTTAGAATTCCGAGTTGTAGGGGACTCTCTGGGCCCCCTACCTTTTTGACATCTGATTTGAAAGTTTATTTGAAGTCGGTATTCTTGGGGGCAAGAGGAGGGGGCAATGAGCCTGCGGGTTCAACCCTGCCGGTAAGTTCTTCTTTTCTTTGCAGCATTGCGCCCAACTATTTATTGTCCTAGATGGCATCTTGTCCTGTTAGATGTTCGGGAATCTTTCATAGCTATGCTGTAAGCTAGACGCAATCAAGAGCGAATGACGAGGTTTACATGAACAAACATCTTAAGTTGTTTTCGGCATTGTTGGTGCTGATGCTCTTTGCGCCCGTTTCTATGTTTGTATGCCCTGCGGATGCAGAGGCTGCTCAGACTCTGGTTGAGAATTCTTGGCGTTATGAGGGTGGACAATTAGTTTCAGATGATGCTTCTTCCGAAGAAGACGGAATAGCTTTATTGTCTATGGACGCTCTTCCCGATGGGGTTACAGCTCAGGGCATTGACGTCAGCGAGCACCAAGGGCGTATTGATTGGGACGCAGTTAAAGCTTCTGGCATCGATTTCGCTATTCTGCGCGTTGGGTTTGGCGCTCCGTCTTTCGGCGGTCGAGTTGACTATCAATTTAATCGAAATATTTCTGAGTGCGAGCGACTCGGAATTCCCTACGGCGTCTATGTCTATTCATATGCTTTTGATAATCAACAGGCAGCCGATGAGGCGTCCATGGTGATTGACTGCCTATCGGGGCACAATCCTAGGCTACCGGTGTATTACGATCTTGAGGACAAGACAATTATTGCAGATGGTCGTCAATCCGGAATTGCATCTAGAGCTCAGACATTCTGTAATAAGATTTCTAGTGCTGGATATAAGCCAGGCATTTATGCAAACCTAAATTGGTTTAACAATATATTGACCGACCCTGTATTTAAGAGCGGTTCTTGGGATCATTGGATTGCTCAATACAACTCCCAATGTCACTATACCGCCAGTTACAGCTTTTGGCAGTATACAAGCCGCGGAAAAGTTTCTGGTATTAGCGGAAATGTTGATATGAATTACGCGTATGTTGATGTCTCTCTTTATTACTGGCAGTTAAAAGAGGGCACTTGGTATTACGCAACCTCTGACGGCAAAGCGTATACCGGATGGTTGCGCCAGGGCGGAGCCTGGTATTGGCTCGACCCCGACGCGGGCGGTGTAATGGCCACCGGGCTCTACGAGTGCAACGGCTCCATGTACTGGTTCAACGCCTCCGGCGCGATGGCGACCGGATGGGTCCTCGACGGCGGCACCTGGTACTACGCGACTGGCTCCGGCGCGCTGGCGCGCGGCCCCGTTTCCGTCGGCGGCGTGCCCTACTGCTTCGACGCCCGGACGGGGGCCATGCTGAC
>NZ_QSSH01000020.1:24076-42145 GCF_003438495.1 Collinsella sp. TF05-9AC | reverse complement strand
GCGGGAACGGCCTGTCCGCCTAATGTGTTCGGCTGAGATCGGAAATCAACCGTTTTGACCAGGATGTTGTGGATGTGGGTCTTGACGGTGCCCACGGCAAGGAATAGCTCGTCAGCGATCTCTTGGTTCGATTTGCCCAGTACGACCAGACGCATAACTTCGGTCTCACGGTTGGAGAGCTTGTAGGCGTTGCGATAGAAGGGCATCTGCTCTTCGATGTGTCGATCAAGATCGCTGACGTTCTTTTCCTCGGGCGCCTCCTGCATGCGGATTGAAAGCACGTGGTAGGAGTAGATGATCAGCAGAATCGCAAAGTAGCAGGCAAAGACGTTTTCGCTAAAGTTGCGCTCGGACAGATATAGTTGCAGCCAAGAGGGCGCCAGACTCATGGGGACAATCAGAATGTTGTAGAAATCCTCGGCAACGATGCAACCGACCAGAATAGCGCCGATAATCAGGTGCTTTCGTTGGTTGTTAACGCGTGCCTTCAGCTCGACTTGCGTGCTCTTGCGTGCCGTCCAAAAGATATATAGCCCCACGAAAACAAGGAATACCTGACGCATCGTGTAGTAGAGCCATTGATGAATGGGGCCGTAGGGGACAGCGACGATAATCAGCAGCTCGCTCAGCAAGAACGTTGCGACGGGAATGACAAACTGCTTTTTTGAATGCTTGTCGAGCAAATCCATGGCAATGAGCCAAATAAAAGCCTGCGAAGCGGTCGCCACAAAGGTCCGCAACACAGGCATGGTAATTGAGTAATAGTCGCTGGCTGGAAAACTCTGGTTTTGCAGCGTGTATTCAAAAAAGAAAATCTCGGTCATCTCGATGGCATAGCAGATAAATACGCCGCTGCCATAGATAAAGAAGCGTCGACGAGACGAGGCATAGGCGGCAAGCGAGAGCACCGCCGTCACAATACAGATCACGAGTATCGCTAGGGTATAGAAGAACATCAGGGTGTTCATCTGTCACCGTCCCATCTCATTTATTCTATGGCCGAGCTCTGTATACCTTGTGGGATATAGACGTCTCAACCCTTCGTTTCATTGCGGATTAGGCGCCGAGATACAGCATAGCCGTATACCGTTCGCGGTTCTAGATGGTAAACCCCCTGTAAACTCTTGACCTGCGGGTTTATATTGGTTTAGAGGGGGTGTAACTCCATGAACGGTCTTTAATCCCGAATAAACTAGGTAAAAATTGCATACGGGTGAATGATGGTCTTGTCAACACGAGGCGTGATGTTCGAGCGCCTCATAGTAATAGTCGGCAAGACCGGCGGAAAGGAAATCGACATGGCACTGCCTAAGGATTTCATCGACACCAACGACTTCACCAAAGAGCAGATCCTGGCTATCGAGGATCTTGGTCTGGCAATGAAGAAGGCCATCAAGGTTGACGGTTATTATCCGCACCTGCTCCGCAACAAGAGCCTTGGCATGATCTTCCAGCAGGTCTCCACCCGCACTCGTCTTTCCTTCGAGACCGCTATGACCGACCTCGGCGGCCATGCTCAGTTCTATGGCCCTGGCACCATCCAGCTCGGCGGTCACGAGTCCCTGGGCGACACCGCTCGCGTTATGGGCTCGCTGCTCGACATCATGATGGCTCGCGTTGACCGTCACAAGGACGTCGTCGGCCTCGCCGAGGGCTCCGCTGTGCCCGTCATCAACGGCATGTCCGAGTTCAACCATCCCACGCAGGAGATGGGCGACCTCATGACCATGCTCGAGAACCTCCCCGAGGGCAAGAAGATCGAGGACTGCACCCTGGCCTTCATCGGCGACGCCACCCAGGTCTGCGTCTCCCTCATGTTCATCGCCTCCAAGGTCGGCATGAAGTTTGTCCAGTTTGGACCTAAGGGCCACCAGATTCCCGACGGCGGCCTGCACGTTGGCACCGTCAAGGAGCGCGCCGAGTTCGGCAAGCAGATGATGGCCATCGCCGAGGAGAACTGCAAGGTCTCCGGCGGCTCTGTCGTCATCTCCGACGACATCGAGTGCATCAAGGGCGCCGACTTCATCTACACCGACGTGTGGTATGGCCTGTACGACGAGGAGGTCTCGGGCGAGAACTACATGGACGTGTTCTATCCCAAGTATCAGGTCACCATGGACATGATGAACTTTGCCGGCCCCAACTCCAAGTTCATGCACTGCCTGCCGGCCACCCGCAACGAGGAGGTCGTCGACGAAGTCATGGACGATCCCGAGCGCTCCCTGTGCTGGGTCGAGGCCGAGAACCGCAAGCACTCCATCCGTGCTCTCCTTGCCGCCCTGGGCAAGCGCACCCCGCTCAACGACGAGGGTGTCGAGTACTCCGCCAAGGCTGAGCTCCACGCCGCTCTCGAGGCTCTCGAGCAGCTCTAAGCCTCAAGGCTTCTAAAAGCACGTTTGCGGGCGGCGGATGCTCGTCTCCTGTCGCCCGCTCACCGAGGCCCAAGCAATTGCCTTAATACCTTAGGGCCTCGGATCTGTCCAAGACTGAGCGAAGGAGCTCATCATGAGCGACGGAAAGAAAAAGCTTTCCTTCTTGACGGTCATTTCGACCATCATCTGCGTCGTCTTCGTTTGCGAGGCCGCCGCTCCTGCTGCTGCCATTGGCAACCAGCAGTTCTTCTGGTGGATCTTCCTGATCCTGACCTTCCTGCTTCCCTACGGCATGGTTGTCGCCGAGCTCGGTACCACCTATGACGGCGAGGGCGGCATTTACGACTGGGTACGCGATGGCCTGGGCGACAAATGGGGCGCCCGCATCTCGTACTACTACTGGGTCAACTACCCGCTGTGGATCGCCTCGCTGGCTACCATGTTCCCCGACATTTTGGGCATGGTCTTTGGCGTCGAGTTCAACTTGATCGCCAAGATGGGTATCGATCTTGCCTTTGTGTGGATCGTCTACCTCATGGGCCGCTCCAAGGCGGCCGACTCCGAGTGGGTCCTTAACGGTGGCGCCATCATCAAGGTCGCCGTTGCCGTTATCGTTGGCGCTTTGGGCATTTGGTATGCCATGGAGAACGGTTTTGCGAACGACATGTCCGCTGCCACCTTCCTGCCCGAGCTCACCAACACCAACGCTCTCGGCTACCTGTCGATCATCATCTTTAACTTCATGGGCTTCGAGGTCATCTGCACCATGACCGACGACATGGCCGATCCCGCTCGCGATATCCCCAAGGCTATCATCGTCGGTGGCCTGTCCATCGCCGTGATCTACCTGTTCGCTGGCTTTGGCATCGGCGCCGCCGTGCCGGCCGACTCCATCGATCCCGACTACGGCATGATCGTCGCAGTCCAGACCATGGTGGGCGACTCCATGATCTTTAAGGTCATCTGCATCGCCTTCCTGATCACCCTGTTCGCCAACATGGCCGCTTGGTCCTTCGGCGTTAACTCCGTTGCTCGCTACGCTGCCGAGCACGGCAACATGCCCAAGGTCTTCGCCTCGATGATCTCGGATGACGACATGCCCAACGGCGCCAACCTGGTCAACGCTGTCGTTGCCTCCCTGGTGCTGTGCCTGCAGCTCGTTCCCATCGACGCCATCTCCAACGGTGTCTTCTGGATGCTCTTTGGCACCTCTGTCGTCTTCCTGCTGTTGACCTACATCCCGATGTTCCCGGCGTTCCTCAACCTTCGTAAGAACGACCCCAACCGTGAGCGCATCTTCACGTTCCCGTTTAAGGGCGCCATGATGAAGGTCATGCTGGCCATCCCCTGCATCGAGCTGGTTCTTGCCATCGTTGCCACGCTGATCCCGTTCTCCGCTGCTGAAATTGGCGACAAGGTCCCGATGATCGTTATCTTCATCGTGCTCGTGCTCATCGGCGAGGTCGTCCGCGTCGTCAGCGCTAAGGGCCGCGAGACCGAGTACAAGGGTCTGACCCCTGAGCTCGCAGCCCAGCGTCTCGCTGAGGAGGCCGCCGAGGCCGAGGAGAACTAGAGCACCCGGTTCTGGGGCTCCAACCCTCCTCGTGTACCAACGCGCGCTTCGTCGGGCTTGTCGCTCCCGACTCCGGGCACTCTAGCCTCTTCGGAGGCGTGTCCAAGCGACAGGTTTGCTAACCATTCCCCCGGGGTGGGTGTGAGCGATAGCTCCGGTAACCACCGCCCACCCCAATCTCTCTTCCGTATCCTTCGTGCGTTTTGTCTCCGCGCACTTGGTTACGTCGTCGCTTGCCGGTGCGATTCCGTGAAAACCGGCACCGGGCGCCCCGACCTTTGCCGGGGAACGGGCGCCTACCATCTCTTGGTTTTAGGCTGCGGGTAACCCGCCCGCAGCAAGCGATCGTTCGATTTGGAGGAAATCTTATGCGTACGATCACCGAGTCCGAGTCCACCCCCAAGGCCGACGGCTTCTTCATGCCCGCCGAGTTCGCCCCGCAGGATCGCGTGTGGATGGGCTGGCCCCACCGCACCGACACCTGGGCCCACGGCGCCAAGCCGGCCCAGAAGCAGTATGCCGCCATCGCCCGCGCCATCTCCGAGTTCACCCCGGTCTATATGTGCGCCAACCAGGTCGACTACGCCAACTGCAAGGCCGTCTTCGAGAACGACGAGAACGTCACCGTCATCGAGATGACCACCGACGACGCCTGGTTCCGCGACACTGCCGCCACCTACGTCATCAACGGCAAGGGCGAGAAGCGCGCCAACCACTGGCACTTCAACGCCTACGGCGGCCTCGTCGACGGCCTGTACTTCCCGTGGGACAAGGACGAGCAGATCGCCCTCAAGATGGCTGAGCTCTCCGGCTGCCGCCGCTATCGTCCCGACGACATGATCCTCGAGGGCGGCTCCATCACCGTCGACGGCGAGGGCACCCTTGTCGTGACCGACCAGTGCCTGCTTTCCCCGGGCCGCACCTGCTCTGCGGTTCTGGAGGAGGAAGAGGATCCCGAGTCCATCTGGCCCAAGTACCGCAAGAAGTTTGAGCCCTGGAGCGAGGAGCTTCGCGCCTACATGGACGAGCACCTCAAGGATTACCTGGGTGTCGAGAAGGTCATCTGGGTCAAGGAGGGCATCGACCCCGAGGAGACCAACGGCCACATCGACGACGTCGCCACGTTCATCGCGCCGGGCGTCATGGCCTGCATTTGGACCGACGATCCCGAGTATCCGTTCTACGAGCAGTGCCACGCTGCCTACGAGACCCTCTCCAACGCCGTCGACGCCAAGGGCCGCAAGATGAAGGTCTACAAGCTCTGCATGCCCGTGAACCCGCTGTTCATGGACCAGGCTTCCTGCGACACCATCGACGCCGACGAGAACGCCGAGCCGCGCGTCCCCGACGAGCCGCTGATCGCCTCCTACATGAACTACCTCGTGACCAACCACGGCGTTATCGTCCCGCAGTACGGCGACGAGAACGACCAGCTGGCCGTCGACACGCTCCAGAAGATCTACGACGAGGTCTGGGGCGAGGGCGTCTACAAGTGCGTCGGCGTTCAGTCCGAGCAGGTCGTCTTCGGTGGCGGCAACATCCACTGCATTACTCAGCAGGAGCCGTCCGCGTAATTGTCTGTCTTCCCGAGGCACGGCACCTTGCCCTTCAATCGTCGGGCATGACCCTTAAGGTCTATGCCCTCCTCTTTCAGGGCAATCTGCCGCACCTCAGAAACCCAGCCGATCAATCGGACAGTCGGTGAATCGCACCGTGACCATCTCGGGGCATTGATGGTCGGTTTATTCGATGTCTTGGTCGGCTGGGTTTTTCTTTGGGCACTCCGTTGCCTCCACTTCGGAGTGCCCGCCTCTTTGATTGAGTACGCGTCTGATCTGGGATTTATTGCGGGTTAGGCCAATTGTTCGCTTGAATATCCCAGGTCAGACGCGTCTTCAATTGCCAAAAGATTCCGGTCGCAATCGCGGCCGTTTTGATCGGAGTATCTATGTACCAGCGTATCGTTATCTACACGCGCCTGTTCCGCGAGCGTTGGTCCAACAATTGCATCCTCTCTTCTCTTTGGGATGGCACCTGCACCGGTGACGCGGCCTGCAACCCTACCTTGGGCTGCGCCTTCGGTACAGATGCCATCCTTTTTGCTGTAGGGGAAGCGTGCCATGGCAGGTAAAAAGTTCTCCCTGTTCGAGGTCATCCTCTCGGTTATCTGCGTTGTCTTTACCATCGAGGCGGCTGCTCCGGCATCTGCCATGGGTAACGTGCAGTTCTTCTGGTGGATCTTCCTTATCATTACGTTTTTGCTTCCCTATGGCCTGGTGGTGGCCGAGCTCGGTACGGCGTTCGATTCCGAGGGCGGCCTGTACGACTGGGTTCGCCTGGGCTTGGGAGACCGTTGGTGTGCACGCTGCTCCTGGTGCTATTGGGTCAACTTTCCACTGTGGGTGGCAAGTATCGCCTGCATGTTCCCCAGTGTCATCAATGCGGTATGGGGCATCGAATTTTCGCTTGGGGTCCGAATTGCCATCGAGCTTGCCTTTGTGTGGGGCGTCACGGTCATGGCAATGCAGCCGGTGGCCGAGGCCGATTGGGTCATGGATGGCGGCGCCGTCATCAAGGTGCTCATTACCGCCGTGGTGGGAATCATCGGCATCTGGTTTGCCTGCAACAACGGCTTTGCCAACGATATGTCGTTTAAGACATTTGTCCCCGATCTGGGAGACACTAACTCACTGACGTATCTTTCAATCATCCTATTCAACTTTATGGGCTTTGAGGTGGTCGCGACCTTTGCCAGCACGATGAAGAACCCATCGCGCGATATCCCCAAGGCGGTTATCGCCGGTGGCGTTGCCATCGCGGCGATCTACATTATCTGTGGCATCGGTATTGGAGCCGCGGTTCCCACCGAGCAGCTTTCACTCGATTCGGGCATTGTGGACGCGGTTGCCGCCATGGTGGGGCGCGCTCACCCGCTGACGATGGTCGTGGGCGTGGCCTTTCTGGTAACGCTGTTTGCCAACATGATCTGTTGGAGCTTTGGCGTCAACAACGTGGCGAGCTATGCCGCGCGCCATGGCAACATGCCGCGTCCCTTTGCGCTGGTGTCCAAGAAGACCGGCATGCCCAACGGCTCGGCACTCATTAACGGTTGTTTTGCCAGCTTGGTGCTGCTACTTCAGATTCCGCTGGGTGAAGGTTCCGACGTCTTTTGGGTCTTCTTCTCGATGAACGTCGTCTTTCTGCTCATGAGCTATATCCCGATGTTCCCGGCGTTTTGGCGCCTGCGTAAATACGACGACCGCCCGCGCGTGTTTCGCGCGCCCTTCGAGGGCAAGGTGCTTGCGGTAGCGCTTGCGGTGCCGGTGGTAGAACTCGTGCTTTCGATTGTTGCGACAATCGTGCCGCTTAACAGCTCGCCCGCCGAGATGTCAAAGTTGCCGATCCTCATGGGTGTGGTGATCGGCGTGTTGCTGGGCGAGGTTTCGCGCCTCATATCGCGCCGCGGCCGCAGCATCGACAATCCCGGCGTTGGCGCAAGGGGGACAGGTCGCTTTGCACCAAAACAGTAGCGCCGCGAGTTGTGCGGTGCTAGATGCATCTTGGATTACTGCTCACGCTGCTCGGGATCAGATGCGAGCTTGGGTGCAAAGTAGGGGACGTGGCCCAGGTAGGGGCAGCTGTCCGAACGCGCCTCAACGGCGCAGGGGACATTGTCGTAGGTCATGGAAGAACCGAGTCGGGTGATGGCCTTGGCGGCGGGCGCGACGAGCATCTTGAGCGGAGCGATCGGTGTCATGGCATCTCCTTTCATCGGTGAGACACAGCTTGTTTATCTAAACGATACAGTACGTTTAATCGGTGAGTCTAATCTTGCGGCAAAGAATCTGTCAACATCCTCACAGCATCTAGACAGGGGAGGCGGGCATGAGTTTCGCGTTCTATATCTACACCACGATTATCATGGGTGTGGCTCTGGTGACCAGTGCCGTGGCATTGGTGGTTTGGCTCATGACGCGCCGTCGCGACAGCCTCGTGGCCGCGGCGGGTTTTTTGCTCTATATGCTCGATATGTCGGTCATCTTTTTTGACGAGTACAATCGGCTCAAATACGACTACGCCGTTACCTTTAGCGAGCCGCTGCAGCACCCCTTGCTGCGCTGCGTGCTTGGTATTGCCATCTATGCCTGCGTGGTGCTATGGATGTTTGCGCGCTTGCGCAAAAGACCGACGTCGCGCATGCTCGGACTCGCTATCGTGCCGTTTTCAATCTTGCAATTGCTGCTGGTGCCTCGCAGCGGCGCTGCCGGAGAGGTGCAGCAGTATCTCTTTTGGCTCACGCGTGACCTGGGTAATGTAGGATGTCTTGCCTATGCCGCCTGGCATTACCGGTACAGAGCAACGCGTGTTGAGAAACTCGACCTCGACCGCTCAAAGCTCTTTTGGAAGGTGGCCTTCGTTCTTGTGTTTTGCGTGATCGCCGAGGACACCTACATGATCTTGTTCTGCCGCCCCGACTCCCAAAACCCCGTCATCGGCCTCTTTTTGTGGTATCTGTCCGAGCGCAATATCTCCGAAAACGTGCTGCTCGTGGTATGCGCGGCTCAGCTTTTTTGCCAGCTTAGCCATATCCTGCGTGTGTATGCCCGTCATCCGCGTGCCGATGAGGACGTGGCAGCCGAGAGCGCAAGCTCTGAGGACGATCTCGCATCGCGTGTGGTGATTTATGCCGACGCCCATAAGCTGTCACGGCGCGAGCAGGAGGTGCTCACGCTGGTGCTGAAGGGCAACGACGCCCAAAACATCGCCAGCGAGTTGGTCATCAGCCCTGGCACGGTCAAGGCACACTTGCATCGCATCTACGTTAAAAGCGGCGTCTCCAACCGAGATGACCTTATAGATACCTTTTGGCGTTCCTAGCCTCATTCTTCCTCGCATGCGGGTCTTGCTGTGTGGGCGGCCACACCGTTGGGCGTAATGAAGCGGTAATAATCTCAGACAATAAACCTGCAGGTAAAGCGTGTAAACCTGCTTAAACTGACCGTTTGCGGTCCCTGGCCTTGGCACGGATTTGCCCCTGTGTATCAATGGGTGTAGCGCGAAGCCGCGGACGTGGGACAGACGTCCGAGCACGGCTTGTAGGCACGCGCCGATGCGGGAGCGCTACGCTCCCAACCGAGTGCCCACGCGGGCGGTGCGTCCGCGTTACAACCAAAGATGCCTGAGGAGGCTCGCATGGACAAGGCTGATGTAGTTATCAAGAGCGACGCCGTCTTTACCGGCGATGGGCTCGAGCCGTTTAAGGGCGGCGTTGCCGTGCGGGGCGATAAAATCGTTGCCTGCGGTGACGATGCTCACCTGGCACCGTTTATCGGTCCCGATACCGAGGTGCGCGACTTTGGCGACCAGCTCGTCATGCCCGGCCTGATCGACTCGCACACGCATTTTGCCCAGGGCGCGTTTATGACCGACCCCGATTTTGCCGTCAACCTCATCGACTGCACCAGTTTTGAGATGGCGATGGAACGTGTCGTGGCGTTTGCGGCCGACCATCCCGATAACGAGTGGATTCTGGGCTGCCAGATTATCCAGTTCCAGTGGGATGTCCCCGAGATGCCCACGGCCGCGATGATCGATGAGTACATCTCCGACCGCCCGGTATTTCTGCAGCAGGTTGACTTGCATACCTTTAGTGCCAATACCTGCGCCATCAACAAGGTGGGAGTAACTTCGCAGACGCCCGATCCCGCAGGCGGCAAGATCCTTAAGGATGCCGACGGCAATCTGACGGGCGTGTTTTCCAACAACGCCGGCGCCTTCTTTATGGACGAGGTCTACGACCCAGCGCCCGAGGTTGTTGACGCGTCGTTTGCAAAAACCGCCCGGCGCGCCAATGCCCTGGGAATCACTACGGTCGGCATGGTCAATCCTACGTTTGTGAGCATGGAAAACCCGTATGCGGTGTTGGCAGGTCTTAATGCCAAGGGCGACTTGCCGCTGCGCGTGTTCCTGTACACCGACCTGTTCGAAAACGAGTCCTTGACGCTCGAGCAGATCAAGGAGAAATACGCCTTCCCGGGTACGCAGGTGGAGTGGCACGGCTTTAAGCAGTTCCTTGATGGTGTGTGCTCCGACCATACCGCCTGGATGCTTGAACCCTATAGCAACGCACCCGACACCTGTGGTGAGCCCGCGGAGGAGCCGGAACGCATCCGTGCTGCCATCCTGAGGGCGCAGGAATGGGGCGTTGACACGCGCATCCATGCAATCGGCGATCGCTCGGTGCGTTTTGTGCTCGATTGCTTTGAGGAGGGCGAGCGCTTGCATGGCAAGCGGGATTGTCGCCACTCCATGGAGCACAACGAGACGGTTCAACCCGAGGATATGCCGCGTTATGCCGAGCTCGGCGTCTGCCCCGGCATGCAGCCGTGGCACATGCTGCTCGATATGGCTGACCTTGCCAAGGACGAAGCCGTGGGTCCCGAGCGTGCCGCGCTTTCGTGGCCCCTGCATAGCCTGCTTGCCAGCGGAGCCGTGGTGCACCTGGGCAGTGACTTCCCCGTTGTGGGCTTGGAGCCCATGGAGGAGGTGTACGGCGCGGTCTTCCGCATGCTCGAGGACGGTTCCAACCCTGAGGGCTGGTTCCCCCAGGAGCGCATTACCATGGCCGAGGCTCTGCGCGCCTACACCTATGGCAGCGCCTACGCCATGCATGCCGAGGACCGCATCGGCACGCTCGCGTGCGGCAAACAGGCAGATATCTGCGTGCTCGACCGCAATCTCTTTGATTGCGAGCCGGCCGAGGTGCTCGAGGCTACCGCAGCCCTCACGATGATCGCCGGCAAGGTGGTCTTTGAGGCATAGCGCCATCGTTTGATTGGGCGGCTTGGTGCCAGTTGTCAGCCGCCTGACATCCATTCAGCACTACTCTCTCAAGGAAAGGGGAGAACAATGGCAGAAGAAGTAACCGCTGCCGTGGAGGAGGAGCGCGAGCTCGCCTCCCAACCGATTCCCGGTCTGGTGCGTAAGTACACCATCGTCACCGGCCAGGGCATGCTCGCCCAGATCATCATGGTGGTCCTTGAGGGCCTCGTGATGGGTTGGGGCCTAGGTGCCCACGGCCTGGCATGTGTCTCGATCATTATGTCGGTCGAGTACATCAACCTGGCCTTTGGCAACCTGTTTGGCACCGGCGTGCCCGCCGTGGTGGGCAACCTTTTGGGTGCCGGCGACATCAAGGGCGCAAGCAAGGCTTTTAGCCAGGGCTTTTGGCTCACCACGATCGTGAGTGTGCTGCTTGCTGTGGTGATGGCAGTGTTTACCGAGCCCATCTGCACATTCTTTGGCGCCACGCCCGACATCATGGCCGATACCGTTGCCGGCGTGCGCACCTTCGCCGTGCTGCTGCCGCTCACGGTCATTGGCCAGATGATCACCGCTGTGATGCGTGTGGACGAGAAGGTTCAGATCCAGGCCAACCTCATGACCGTTTCGGCCATCGTCGCCATCTGTTGGCTCGCGCTTTCCACGTTTGTGCTCAAGTTTGGCGTTATGGGCGCCGGCGTGTACTACGGGCTTTCCATCGGTATCTGGGCCATCGGTATCTTCTGGTTCATCGGGGGCAAAAAGTCCCAGCTCCAGATTAGCCTGGCCGACCTTAAGCTCGACCTCGCCATCTGCGGCCAGATCTTCAAGATCGGCTTCCCGTTCTTCCTGGTCCAGGGTGCGACCTTTATCTTTAATACCGTTGCCAACTCGCTTTTGGGTTCGCTCGGCGGCGACATGGGCTCGCTCTACATCGCAGCCTTTGGCGTGATCAACGGCTACATCCTCTACATTACCATGATGGTTGCCCAGTGCTTCTCCTACGGTCTGCAGCCCATCGCTGCCTTCAACGCCGGCGCAAAGGCTTGGGCACGCCTTAAGGAGACGCTCTCCTGCACGCTTAAGTACCAGGTTGTGACGCTGGCGCTGGTCACCGTCGCGCTCTGGCTTGCCGCCACCCCGGTGTGCGCCTTCTTTGCCGGCAGCGATCCTGCGCTCGTTGAGGTTGCCGCCAACGCCACGCGTACTGTCATCCTGGCTGTTGCCCTGGGCTATCTTGCCATGACCATGTCGATGTATTTCCAGGCGGTCGAGAAGGTGGGTGTCGCCACGTTTACGGGCCTGCTTCGCTATGTGATCTGCTCGGTGCCGCTTATGTACCTCCTCGGCAACATGATGGGTGTCGAGGGCGTGTGGATCGCCCTGGTGGTGGCCGATGCCATTACTGGCATCATCTCCATTGCGCTCGCCGCGCACGAGTCCAAGCGCCTTGCCACGCTCTAGGCTCGGACATGGCTGGCGTACGATAGTCGAACAAGTTAACTCGCCTGCAAGCCACCACAATGGGGACAGCCCCCATTGTGGTGGCTTTTGTTATTTAGGGTCTGAGATTTCGGCTCTATAAATAATGCTTTTGAACTGGGTTACTATAAGATTATGGTAAACGCTACTATAAGATTATGGAGAATGAAACTATTCGATTATGGTAACAGCGTAATAAGGGGCGTTGATATGGCTGAGTTCATTAACAGGGATTTGCATGAGTTGCTCATTCGCATGGCAGGCTGGTTTCCTGTTGTGTCGTTGACAGGGCCTAGGCAGAGTGGTAAGTCTACGCTGGTTCGGCATGCCTTTCCCGACTATTCCTACGTCACGCTTGAGGACCCTCAAACGAGGCGCGCGGCCTTGGAGGATCCGGTGAGTTTTATCCGCAACCGAAAGGGCGGACTCATCATCGATGAGGCGCAATACGCCCCGGATTTGTTTTCAATGATCCAGGTTGTTTCGGATGAGCGGGGAGACGCCGGTCAATACATCCTTACAGGCTCGCAAAACTTTTTGATGATGAAAAGCATCGGGCAGTCTCTTGCCGGGCGAGTCGGGATCTTAAAATTGCTGCCATTATCGTTTCGAGAAGCGGAGAGGGGCCAGCAGGGGCAGCTGGAAGTGGATTTGTTCGCGCTCGAAGGGGGATACCCTCGCCTGCGTTCCGCCGGAATGCCGTCCTCGGTTTATTTTCCCAGCTATATCGATACCTATGTTGAGCGCGATGTTGTGGGCTTGCTTGATGTGCGCAATAAGGCGGAGTTTCATAAGTTTCTGTCCATAATTGCTCAGAGCGTCGGTGCCCTCATCAATATATCCTCGCTTTCTCGAGATACGGGCGTGAGCGTATCGACCATTAAAAGCTGGTTGTCCATCCTGGAGCAGAGCTACCTGACGTTTTCGCTGCAGCCCTATTATGCAAATGCCAAGAAGCGTCTAACTAAAACGCCCAAGCTCTATTTTTACGACACGGGGCTGCTCTGCTACTTGCTCAAAATTGGATCACTGGAGCAACTATTGGAGAGCCCTTATCTGGGGGCCGTTTTCGAAAACCTCATCGTTTCCGAAACGGCGAAGAGCCATCTCAACGTGGGCGAGAATCCCGAGCTGTATTTCTATAGGGACGACAGCAAGCGTGAAATCGATTTGCTCGACTGTACAAACTCAGGGAGTCCCAAGGCTATCGAAATAAAATCATCCAGAACGTATCACGATAAGTACGCCCGCCATCTACAGACTGTATGCGATGAGATCGACATTGCAAAAGATGCGCGCTATGTTGTGGCCCGCGTGGACTCAACGTATGAGTCGAAAGACTGTAGTGTGGTTTCGGCGCGTGATTGGCTTTTACGATAACAAGCTCGGCGCATTAACAACAGCCGCGAAGGGAACCGGCCCCCTTTTTGCGGCGGTTTTTGCCTATCTGGTGCGTCTTAGATGCAAGTGAGTAGACTTATTTGGATATGCCGAGCACATCGCAACAAATACTCAATAAAACCGCAGGTCAGAGCTGTGGCGTTTTGGGGCGTGCTTGGTCTCCTACAAAAAGCCTACTCACTTGGTTTTTCTGCTAGAAGACCGCCGCGAGGGAAGGCAGCTCCCTCGCGGCGGCTGACATTTGCCCAGATAAAACCTGCCAAAATAAACCTGTCTACTCTTTGAGCCAGAGCCGACACTAATTCAAATGGCGAAATCAAAGGGCGTTCTCTGCATGGAGGGCGCCCTTTTTTATCGCGGGATGTTTTGCGTGGCAGTCATGAGGCCCAGGCGGTTGCTGACGCCGAGCTTGCGATAGATGGCGTTGACGTGCTTCTTGACGGTTGACTCGCTTATGAATAGCTCGTTTGCCATCTGTTTGTTCGTTTTGCCGTCGAGCATGAGCCGCATGACTTCGGCTTCGCGCGGTTGGATATTGTGTTCTGTAATGAAGGCGTTCAGATGGTTTGTGTCTTCGGTCTGGGTGAGTTTAATGCCCCGAGGATAGAGGTTGGCGAGCGCGAGGCTCGCGTGCCGAGCGATTTCGAGCAGGATTGCGAGCTCGGTGTCGGTGAAGTCCCCGGCCGTGCGTTCGCGAAACAGGGTGATGCTTCCCAGCGGGCTGTCGTTGTGCGCGAGCGTGGCCGTGCAGCCAAAGTAGACGCCTTGCGGTTCCATCCATTTGCGATAGATGGGCGTCGCGTCGCGTCGCTCGACGTCGACGAGGTCGAGGTCGCGGTAGACGCCGACCTTATGTAGGTCAAAGCTCCATGTTGTATAGTCCATCGCGGCGTAGCGGTTGTAGTAGTCGCTCAGCGCGCGGTCGTCCATTCCGCTGCTTGCGGGGTGGACGTAGCGTGGCGCATCACTGCTTGCCGCTTCGATCAGGTCGAACATGGCGATCCGATGAGGCACGAGTCCTGTCGTTCCCTCGAGGGTCTCCTTTTGCAGCATATCGACACCGTGTGATGCGTGGATTGCGAGTGCGAGCTCGTTGAGGGCGGTCCAGGTCGTACTGTCCAGCTCAATAGTTTGCTGTTTATTGCATGGGGGCATAGGGCGTCCTTTCCATTGTGAAACCCAGTATGTCATGTTCTCGGCCTGAATAGAACTTTAGGTCAGCGAATGGTATACCGTCGGTCGCTGAAAGGGGCTCGAGGGACCATTGAGAACATCTCGGTGCGGCCGCATCATGGTCTCGTCAAGCAAAAGCACCGAAATTTAGGAGCTTGAAATGAAGACCATCTACGAGAGTGAGTCCACACCTAAGAAGGACGGGTTCTATATGCCCGGCGAGTATGAGGAGCAGGAGCGTACCTGGATTCTGTGGCCGCACCGCTCCGACGTGTGGCGCTGCGGTGCCAAGCCGGCGCAGAAGGTCTTCACCGAGATCATCAAGACCGTTGCACGTTTTCAGCCCATCACTGTGGGCGTCAACACCGAAGACTTCCCCGCGGTGTGTGAGATCTTCGACGGCGTTGAGAACGTGCGCGTTATCCACATGGAGTACAACGACAGCTGGATTCGCGATCCCGGCCCGGCGTTCCTTGTTAATGACAATGGTGAGCTTGCTCTTTCGCACTTCCACTTTAATGCTTACGGCGGTTTCATTGACGGCCTGTATTTCCCGTGGGACAAGGACGCTTCCATTGGCCTGCAGGTGGCACAGCTCGAGCAGGTTAACCGCTATCGTCCCGAGGATTATATCCTCGAGGGTGGCTCGTTTAACTGCGACGGCCAGGGCACCGTGGTGACCACCGAGATGTGCCTGCTCAATGAGGACCGCAACCCCCAGTACACCAAGGAGCAGATCGAGGAGAAGCTTGCCGAGTACCTGGGCATCGAGAAGGTCATTTGGATCAAGGATGGCATCGACCCGTTTGAGACCAACGGGCACGTGGACGACGTCGCATGCTTTAGTGCGCCCGGCGAGGTCTGCTGCATGTGGACCGATGATCCCAACCATAAGTTCTACAAGGAGTGCCAAGAGGCGTATAAGACGCTTTCCGAGACGACGGATGCCCGTGGCCGCAAGCTCAAGATCCACAAGGTGATTATGCCTGCGACCTCGGTATATATGACCGAGGAGGAGGCCAGCACGATTGACCCCGTCGAGGGCGTGCTGCCGCGTACCCCCGAGGATGCTTTCGAGCCGAGCTACCTCAACTTCCTGCCCATCAACGGCGCAGTGCTTGTACCGCAGTTCGGCGATCCCAATGACGCCCAGGCGCTCAAGGATATCCAGGCTGCTTATCCGGACCGTGAAGTCATCGGTATCATGACTCGCGAGGTTATCTACGGCGGCGGCAACATCCACTGCATCACCCAGCAGCAGCCCAAGGCGCGCTGTAAATAGCAGTTCCATGGTGAACAGTGCTTGATTGTCCGCACGCGAAAGTCCGCCGACTTCAATGGTCGGCGGACTTTTTGTGTGGTGGTTTCAGCTGAACGGCGGGCCGTGCGGCTTGGGTGTGCGGGCACACAATCTGGGGAAACCAAACAGATTGGGGCCTTATATGATCGACTCGAAGGGAAACGTGCGACCCGAGGGCATGTTTAACAGGGCGTACCTGGCCCCCGAAGCCCAGCGCGCATACGATACGCTGCTCGAGTGCGTGCTCAACGGGCAGAAGGGTTGCGAGGCTTCGGCGCATGCGGGCATGGATACCATCAAGGCGCTCGTATAGCTTTACGCTTTCGGATGTGACACATAGGACTGCGTGCGCCGCTCCCGGCTATATTGCCCCCGAGGTGCTTCAACTCATGGAGATAGCCGGCATCAGCGATTTCGAGAGCTTGGCAGCGTCCACGAATGCCCCCGTGTTTACGCCACAGACGGATGACTTTGGACTCGCGGTCCATATCTTTAAGATGCTTAACCGCGGAATACACCCATACGCTTCTGGTGAGCTGGACTTGGACATATTTGACCTGGACGACGATGACATTCCGCCTGCACCATTGATAAACAGCTGCGTGTGTAATGGGCACAGCCCGTTTGTGGGGACGTTGGTCGGATACGTTGTCCCAAAGTACGCTCTTGAGCTCGATGATTTTAGCGGCACTATGGGCGAGGCACTCCGTCGATCGCTGTATGGCAGGGCGGAGGAGCGTCTTGACGCACGCACATGGGCGCGCCTGCTCGACCGCTATCTATCCGAGACAGTTGTGTGCAAGCGTGGCCATCTCCACCACTCGTTACAGCACGAATGCCCTTGCTGCCGAGGAGAGCGCGCCTTGTTGACTCGTCTTGGTTGATGGTTTGGGCCGTCTTGTAGAAAGCCCGTGAGGCGACATGCAAGTTAATCCTGCGTGTCGCCTCCGTACATATAGACGATAAATCCGTCGCCGGTGTCCTGGCTGTGATCCTCCAAGATGCGCTTCATGTTGAGGTGCTCGTAGAACTGCCAGTCGGAGTTGCAGTCGCTCATCAGGAAGAATTTGGTGCACCCGGCTTTGGCGAGTTCGGCGCGCGCAAGGTCGATGAGCGCACGGCCGAGCCCCTTGCCCTGCCATTCGGGCACGATGATGATCAGGTTGAGCTGGCCTTGGGCATATTCGTTGCCCGTGGCGGCAAAGCGGTCGGCTGTTGCCTTCTCGCGGCTATCGCCAAAGAGCGAGCCTTCGAGCTTGGCATCGGCGGTCTTTGCCATCTCGGTTGCCTGGACGAACATCTCGTTGTAGCAGGGCTTCCACGTGGGATTGGTGCGTGGTTTGCCGTCTTCGAAGATACCGATGCAGCAAGCGGCGATGATGCGGCCTTCAGCTTCGGCAACGAGCGCGATGGGGGAGCGCTGCAGCTGCATGGCGATGTTAAAGCGCGCACAGAAATCGGCGGCTTCGACGTCGCCTCGGTTGCGCAGCGTGTTGCACCACAGCTGGTTGTAGATGGCGGCGATGCCGGCCAGGTCATCGAGCGTGGCGGCACGCAGAGTTACGTTGTCAAGGCTCATGGGGGCTCCTTCCAAGTTGGGTCAGGCCACCCCTGAGTGTGACATGGACGCAGGACGGCCGCATCGACCATTCGGCAGGCGAGCCTCGAATCCTCGGGGACGGAGGGTCCTAAGAAGGAATGAGGGCGGATTTTCGGACACTTGCTCGATGAGAGTGGATAATCTCCCACCTTTAGCGCTGGTATAGGGCAAAAACGGGAGATTATCCACTCTCATTCTGGGTAGTCGTTGGGGACGTTCTTAAACGACCAGTCATTAAAGAACGTCCCCAATGACTACCCCAAGGAACATCCCAGACTGCCGGCAGAAAAGGAACGTCCCTAACTGCCGCATCCGGAGTAAGACAACGCCGCAGGTAGAGGACGGA
>NZ_QSSH01000020.1:0-24066 GCF_003438495.1 Collinsella sp. TF05-9AC | reverse complement strand
GCAGGTAGAGGACGGACAGCGAGCGGGTCGCATTTGAGACAAGGTGACGTGAAACGAAAGGGCGCTGACCTTCTGGTCGCGCCCTTGAAGTTGAACGTCAGATTGTCCAAATGCGGCCCGCGCAGCGTCGAGCCGTTACGGCGTTTGGTAAAACGCCGTAACCTACACCCGTTCCGCAATCTCGTGGATGAGGTAGTCGGTCTTTTCCCAGCCCAGGCACGGGTCGGTGATCGATTTACCAAAGACGCCGCCGTCGACCGGCTGGTTGCCGTCCTCCAGGTAAGACTCGATCATAAAGCCCTTGACCAGCTTGGAGATGGACTCGTTGCGGCGGCAGCTGTCGAGCACTTCCTTGCAAATGCGATATTGCTCCAGCGGACGCTTGCCCGAGTTGTCGTGGTTGCAGTCGATGACCGCTGCCGGATTGGCATAGCCGGCGTGCTCGGTATAGCGCTCGGCCAGGCGTTCCAGGTGTTCGTAGTGGTAGTTGGGGTAGGTGCGCCCATCGAGACCGATGTAGCCACGCATAACGGCGTGTGCGAGCGGGTTGCCGTCGCACTCGACCTCCCAGTTGCGGAAGATGAAGCTCTGGTGCGCCTGCGCGGCGTAAATGGAGTTGAGCATAACGGTGGTAGAGCCGGCAGTGGGATTCTTCATGCCGACGGGTACCGAAATGCCGCTCGACACCAGGCGATGCTCCTGGTTTTCGACCGAGCGTGCGCCCACGGCCACATAGCTCAGCAGGTCAACGAGGTACTGGTAGTTGGACGGATAGAGCATCTCGTCGGCGGTGAAGAAGCCCGTTTTCTCAATAACGCGCAGGTGCATATGGCGGATGGCCTTGACGCCCTCGAGCAGGTCGTCGGGAGCCTCGGGGTTGGGGTTGTGCAGAAGACCCTTGTAGCCGGTGCCCTTGGTGCGCGGCTTATTGGTGTAGACGCGCGGAATGATGATGAGCTTGTCCTTGACCTCCTCGGCGGTCTTGGCCAGTCGGTTCATGTACTCAAGCACTGAATCCTCGCGGTCGGCAGAGCACGGGCCGATGATGAGCACCTTACGTGCGTCCTCGCCGGTAAAGACTTTGGCGACCTCGGCGTCAAATGCCTGCTTTTTGGCGGTAAGGTCGGCAGAAAGTGGCATTTCCTCGCGGATCTCCATGGGTATCGGCAGCCTGCGTTTGAATTCCATGGCCATAGGGGCCTCCTCAATCTATAGAAAGAGCAATAAGCGTATTGTCGAATGCTCGGCATTATCCGCTGTCGCACGCTAAAGTGCAAGCCCTTGTCACCCCGAAACCTACCAAAAAGGGACAGGTTTATTTTGGTCGGTTTTATCTGGGTAAACGTCGGCGGATGCCGGGAGGGAGCGGCGCCGCGCGGGACCCTAAGGCTGTTGTTGCTTCCCCAGGAACACCCTGTGGGCAGAAAATGCCAAATATGAGTACGGTTGCTAATCTAGTAACATATCGGTCTAGCGAGATAATAGACACAATGACTAATTTGTTCATTAACGTTGGCCCATATAAGTTCGTCAAAGTGCGTTGTAATCAATTTGAAGGCGCATATTAGGCGCGAAAGGGTCGTTTGGGGCATTTTTGCCTGCTACTAAAAAGGTAACGGTACTCATATTTGCCCTTTTATGCCCACGGGTTCTGAAAAGCGCCGTCAATGAAGTCTCAGGGGAGGCGGTTCGAGAGCCGCAAAACAAAAACGGGGGCGCAGATTATCCTGCGTCCCCGTTCCCGGGCGTTATTCGTTCCCTGCGGCAGAATTTACGCCGCCTCGTCGAACTGCGAGTTGTACAGGTCGGCGTAGAAGCCGCCCTGGGCGAGCAGCTCGTCGTGCGTGCCCTTCTCGACGATGTCGCCGTCGCGGATCACCAAGATCACGTCGGCGTTGCGGATCGTGGACAGGCGGTGCGCGATGACAAAGCTGGTACGGCCCTGCATCAGCGCATCCATGGCACGCTGAATAAGCTCCTCGGTACGAGTGTCAACGTTGGAGGTCGCCTCGTCCAGAATCAGCGCCGGGCGGTCGGCCAAAATGGCACGGGCGATGGTCACGAGCTGGCGCTGACCCTGCGACAGGTTGGTGCCCTCCTCGTTAATCATAAAGTCGTAGCCGCCGGCGAGCGTATGAATAAAGTGGTCGCAGCGTGCGGCGCGCGCAGCGGCCTCGACCTCGGCATCGCTCGCGTCGGGGCGTCCGTAGCGGATGTTCTCGCGGATGGTGCCGTTAAACAGCCAGGTGTCCTGCAGCACCATGGCAAACTCGCCGCGCAGTGCCGCGCGGTCCCAGTCGCGCACATCGACGCCCTCGACACGCAGCGAGCCGCCGTCCACGTCGTAGAAGCGCTGCAGCAGCTTAATGAGCGTGGTCTTGCCGGCGCCGGTGGGGCCGACGATGGCGATGGTCTGGCCGGGCTGCGCCTCGCAGCTAAAGTCGTGGATGATGATCTTGTCGGGCGTGTAGCCAAACTTGACATGGTCAAACACCACGTGGCCGGGGCGCTTCTCGGGAATCTGCGCGTCGGCCTTCTGCTCCTCCTCGGGCGCGGCCAGGAACTCAAACACGCGCTCGGTGGCGGCGGCCATCGACTGCATCGTGTTGCTCACGTTGCCCAGCTGCTGCACGGGTTGCGTAAAGTTTCGAACGTACTGGATAAAGCTCTGGATGTCGCCGGGCGTGGCATTGCCGGTCAGCGCGAGCTGCGCGCCCACCACGACGACGCCCACGTAGCCCATGTTGCCCACCAAGCTCATAAGCGGCATCATCAGGCCCGACAGGAACTGCGAGCGCCAGCCACTAATAAAGAGACGGTCGTTTTGACGGTCGAACTCTTCAATCGAGGCCTCGGCGCGGTCGAACACCTGAATGACGTTCTGGCCGGCAAAGTCCTCCTCGATAATGCCGTTGACGGCGCCCAGAACCTGCTGTTGCTCGCGGAAGTACGGCTGCGAGAAGTGAATCATCACGGTCAGGATAATCGCGGCGGCCGGCAGCGTGAGCACGGTGACGCCGGTAAGCGGCAGGCTGATCGAAAGCATCATGACGAGCACGCCGATAATCTGCGTCACCGACGTGATGAGCTGTGTCACGCTCTGGTTGAGCGACTGACCCAGCGTATCGACGTCGTTGGTGATGCGGCTGAGCACGTCTCCCTTGCTGTGGCCGTTGAAGTAACTCATCGGCACGACGGCAATCTTGGCGGCGATTTCCTTGCGCATGCGGTAGCAGATCTTTTGCGTGACGCCGGTCATGAGCCAGCCCTGGACCAGGCTGCAGACAGAGCTCGCCAGATACAGGCAGAGCAAAAAGCCGAGCGTCTTGGCGATCCAGTCAAAGTCAACGTCGCCGGTGCCGTTGACCTTGGCGACCAGGCCTTCGAACAGCTTGGTCGTAACCTGGCCGAGCACCTTGGGTCCCACAATGTTAAAGATGACCGAGCACACGGCAAAGGCGACGGCGGCAAACACGGCAATCTTGTGCTGGCCGATATAGCCGAGCAGCTGCCTCATGGTGCCCTTAAAGTCCTTGGCCTTTTCGCCGCGACGCATGCCGCCCATGCGGCCCATGGGACCACGCTGGCGGGTGGGCTTGGGAATCTGAGTCTTGGTCTCGTCTGCCATTAGCGCTCGCCTCCTTCCATGACGGCTGCAATTTCTTCTTGGGTAAGCCCCAGCTCCTCGGCGGAAAGCTGCGACTGTGCGATCTCCAGGTACGCCGGGCAGCTGCGCAGCAGCTCCTTGTGCGTGCCGGTGCCCACTACGTGGCCGTCGTCGAGCACGATGATCTGGTCGGCGTGCATGATGGTCGCGATGCGCTGGGCCACGACCACGAGCGCGGCGTCGGTAACGTTTTTGGCCAGCTCCTCGCGTAGGCGCGCGTCGGTCTTGTAGTCGAGGGCACTAAACGAGTCATCGAACACCACGACCTCGGGCTTTTTGGCCAACGCGCGGGCGATGGCCAGACGCTGGCGCTGACCACCCGAAACATTGGAGCCGCCCTGGCTGATGGGGGAGTCGTAGCCGCCCTCGCGCTCGGCGATAAAGTCCTCCGCCTGGGCGACGCGTGCTGCCTGGCGCATATCCTCGTCACTCACCATGTCGCCGGCAAACTTGAGGTTGCTCTCGACGGTACCCGAGAACAGACGACCCTGCTGCGGAATATAACCGATGCGGCGGCGCAGCTCAGAGAGGGTCATGTCGCGCACGTCGATGCCGTCGAGCGAAATGCTGCCGCCCGTGACGTCGTACAGGCGCGGAATCAACTGTACAAGCGTGGACTTGCCCGAACCCGTTGAGCCAATAATGCCGAGCATCTGGCCGGCGTGCGTGGTGAAGTTTACGCCGCTAATGACGTCGGCGCGGGCATCGGGATACTGGAAGCTCACGTCACGGAAGGTGAGCTCACCGCGCGGCGCGCTGGCAGCAGGCAGTTTGGGCGAGACAGGGTCGTTGATGCTCGTGGGGCAGGTGATGACCTCTTCCACGCGCTCGGCTGCGACCTCGGCACGGGGCAGGATGACCGAAACCATGGTGAGGATCATAAACGCCATGACGATCTGCATGGTGTAGGAGATAAACGCCATCATGTTGCCGACCTGCATCACGCCGTCGGACACGCCCTGCGCGCCAAACCAGACGATAAGCACGGTGATGCAGTTCATGACGAGCATCATGAGCGGCATCATAAAGCTCATGGCTCGGTTGGTGTAGAGCTGCGTGGTCATCAGGTCGAGCGAAGCCTTGTCAAAACGCTCGAGCTCATGCTCCTCGCGGTTGAACGAGCGGATGGGCATAAGGCCGTCGAGCAGCTCGCGGGCGGTAAGGTTCACGCGGTCCACAAAGCTCTGCATCTTTTTGAACTTGGGCATGGTGAGGCCCATAAGCACGCCGACGACGGCCGAGACCGCGATGATGGCCACGGCGATGGTCCACTCCAGGCCGGTGTGGTTGGCCAGGACACGCATGACGGCGACGATGCCCATGACGGGGGCCATCAGACACATGCGGATAAACAGGGTTGCGGCCATCTGAATCTGCTGAATGTCGTTGGTGCAGCGGGTGATGAGCGAGGCCTGGCTAAACTTGCCCACCTCGGCCGGCGAGAAGTGCATAACCTTGTTGAAGGTCTCGCGGCGCAGGTCGCGGGCGATGGAGCAGGCGGTGCGCGAAGCCACGGCACCGGTCAGGATGGTGGCGACCAGCGAGATTAGGCACAGACCAAACATCGTGGTCGCCATGCGGCCCAGGTAGGCGTTCTGCACGTCGGCGGGGTCGATGCCCTGTGCCTTGTACTCGTCCTGCACATAGCTCACGGCGCGCTGGGTGACGATGGAGCCCGACATGGAGCCCATTTTGTCCGCCATTTGGTTGGCGCCCTCAACGAGCTTGCCCTGGTCGATTAGGCCGCCTTCAACGCCTAGACGCAGGCTCTTCATGGTGATCTTGCCACCGTCGGCATCAATCTGCTTTTGCATGTTCTGCGCCGCAGCGGCCTTCTGCTGCATCTCGGCGAGTTGCTCGGGCGTCATCGCCGCCATCTGCTCGGGCGTGGGCATGGCCTGGGCGCCGCTGTTGTCTTTCTCACCGGACGTGCCCATCATGTCGCCCATGGAGTTGGCATCGATGCCCTGGTTGAGCGAAAGGACGACAGTCTCAGGCAGGCTCATAATGCCGGCAATCTTGCCTCCATCGGCACGCTCTTCCTCGGTACCCTTGTACGTTCGAATGCCGTTTTTGTCAGCCTTGCTAAACACGGCCTCCACAGCCTTGGTGTCCTTGGCGCTCATAAAGAGTTCGAGGTCGTCGAGCGATTCGGCGCGAATGGTGTCGGGCACGGGCGAGGCGATGCCGCCTTGCTGCACGCCCACGTCGACGATGTCGCTCATATAGGTAGGCAGCGCCAGATCGGCGTTGCAGCTGATTACGATAAGTACGATAGCTGCGAACAGTGCCAGGACATGCTTTTTAAAGAGCTTGAGAATCCTCACTCGGCATCTCTCCTTTCTTGGTTGCGGTCGATTATTTCGTTGGCACGTCTTAGAAGACGCACCATCTCTTGGGTATCTGTTTCGCCGAACTGCTCGAGGAAGGCCGCGGTGCGGTCCTCGAATTCCCGACGCTTGATTTCGAGATCATGGAATCCCTTGTCGGTCACCGTGACGTGTACGCGACGACGGTCGGTCTTTGAGTGCTCGCGCTCGACCCAGCCCTTGGCTTCGAGAGCGCGTAGGATATTGGCGATGCGGGCACTCGAGACCCAGGCGCGATCTGCGAGTTCGCTCGGCGTGAGCGAACCGCCAGCGAGCATGAGGGCGCGCATGACGGCCATCTCGCCGCCGAGAGCTTTGTCCGCAAAGCGCGAAACGCGCTGATGCATGCTGCCAAACTCGGTAAGGAGCTGGCGTCCAAGCTCATGGAAATCGGTATCTTCCACCGAAAACCCCTAACACTAGAAACTATTTTCGGTGGAAGATGATACCCCTGCACGCGCGCCCTATACGGAAGATTTTTGGGACATGCCTAGAAAACTGCCTTTAGGCGATCTCCGTACACCGTCGGTGCCAGCAAAGTTAGGGGCAGATCTCTAGGCATGTCCCAAAAACTACCTGGTTGCTGGGCAATATAAAGAGCGCATAAAGAGTAAAAAATTCAATCGCTGAAGCGTTTCAAAGAACTATTATGCCCGCGGTTAGGCGAGGGGTTGTCACCACCATGACGACTGGGACTCATTTATCGCCACGTGCGATGCTCCAACTTCCCGCAAGGAGACACCTGAATCAAGGGGGTTGGAGTCATGGCATTTGACTTCACGGGCAAAACCGCGATCGTTACCGGCGGCACTCAGGGCATTGGCCTCGAGATTGCCAAGGGCATCGTTGCGGGCGGCGGACACGTCGCGCTCATCGCAAGGAACGCTGCTAAGGGCGAGGCCGCGGTGGCCGAGCTTGGCGAGGGCAACAAGTTCTATCAGCTCGATGTCGCCGATGCACCCAAGGCGCGCGAGACCGTCGAGCAGATTTTTACGGACCTGCCGCAAACCAACATCCTGATCAACTGCGCTGGCGTCATCAGCACCAAGAAGTTCGACGAGATCGATGACACCGAGTGGCGTCGCACCATCGACATCAACCTCAACGGTACCTTCACTATGATGAACGCCGTGTACCCGCACTTTAAGGCGGCCCATGCCGGCACTATCGTCAACGTGAGCTCTGTCGCTGGCAAGATCGGTGGCGGCCTGCTCGGCACCGCGGCCTACGCGAGCTCTAAGGCCGGTGTCAACGGCCTGACCAAGGCGGTCGCCAAGGAAGGCGGCAAGTTTGGCGTCCGCTGTAACGCCGTGTGCCCGTCGCTCACGTTGACCGATATGACCTCGATTCTCTCTGACGAGAACTCTCAGCGTATCATCAACGGTATTCCTCTGGGCCGCGCCGCCCAGGCCAGCGAGCCTGCGCAGATGGTGCTGTTCTTCGCTTCCGACCTCGCCAGCTTCGTGAACGGCGAGATCGGTGACTGCGACGGTGGCATCGTTCTGGACGGGTAATACTCCGCGACGATTATTCGGCGACGGCTCCTGCGACTCGGGACCGTCGCCTTCTTTCTGATATAGGCGCATGCGGCTACGATTCGCATGCATCCAAAGGAGATATATATGAGTGAATCGGCTGCGGTGGAGGCGCCGGCGGCAAAGGAGCCGTTCTTTAAGATGTCCTCCATCCCGGGCGCCAATATCTTGGTGCCGCTTCTGTTGGGCTGTCTGCTCAACACGCTATTCCCCGACCTGTTCAAAACGCTCGGCAGCTTTACGCTTGGCATGACCCAGCAGGGCGCTGGCCCGCTCGTGGGCGCTTTTTTGCTCATCGTCGGTACGACGATTTCGTTTAAGAGCGCTCCTGCCGCCGCTGCCCGCGGCGCCATCATCATCGCCGTCAAGCAGATCGTGGTCGTTGCCATGTCGCTGCTCATCCTTTATGTGTTCAACGACAACTTGTTTGGCATCTCTGCCATGGTGATGCTGGCGGCTTGCACCGGCGCCAACAACGCTATGTACGCTGGGCTGATGGGTACCATGGGCAACGAGGCTGAGCGTGGCGCTGTCGCCATCACCACGCTGGTTGTCGGCCCTCCGGTCACGATGATCGTGCTCGGCGCTGCCGGCCAGGCCCCGATCGGCTGGTCGCTCGTGGGTGCCATTCTGCCGATCGTCGTCGGCATTATTCTGGGTAACCTGTTCCCCAGCTTTAAGAAGATGATGGCACCGGCACTTTCCGCCATCATCGTGCTCGTCTTCTTTGCCATGGGCTCGACCATGACCTTTGGCCAGCTCATTAATGGCGGTCTCCCCGGTATTCTGCTCGGCGTGATCTGCTCGGTGGTCTTTGCAATTCCCGTTATCGCGGTCGATAAGCTCACGGGCGGTACGGGTGTCGCAGGTGCGGCCATTTCGAGCTGCGCCGGAGCCAATGTGGCCACGCCTGCTGCCATGGCAAGCGTCAACGGGGCCATGTACGGCGGTGCGGTGCTCGCGACGGCTACGGCACAGGTTGCTGCCTGCGCAATCGTTACGGCTATTTTGACCCCGCTGGTCACCAGCTGGTGCTACAAGCATTTTGAGGGCCAGGGCAACGGCGATAGCAAGGCAACGGCCGACAAGGCCGCCGCAGCCGCCTAATGCCAAGCGGCAATCAAAGCTAAAAACTAGCCATGCCACAGGGCGACCACGGGGGATTCCGTGGCCGCCCTGCAGTTTCTGTAGGGTCTCTGGGACGCTTTACCCTGCTAAAGCTGGCATAACAGCTAGAGCGAACGTCGTACAAAGGCAAGGAAAAATAACATACAAATCGGTGAACGGTAGTTGTTCGCGCTCGCATTTCCTGCGGGTTTGTAAAAAACGCCCTTATGATATAAAAAAAGAAACATATAACAGCCCAGATGGAGAGGGTCGCTATGTTATCCTTCTCAAACGGGTGAAATCTTGGGTTTTTGGGTTGTAGTTCCAAGGTGGACAAACGTTTTTCTCTGCACCAACGTGTGGTGAAGAACGGAAGAAGCCGGTAGTGCAAGCCGAACATTCAAGAATTCAATAAGCAGCGGTGTGAGAGAGCGCCGCATTACACGTAACTAGGAGCGTGGTTACACAATGCAGGAGGCATGGGAAGGCTTCAAGGAAGGCATCTGGACGGGAGAGGTTGACGTCCGAGACTTCATCCAGAAGAACTACACCCCCTACGAGGGCGACGAGTCGTTCCTCGCCGGCCCGACCGAGCGTACCAAGGAGCTGTGGGGCGAGGTTCTCGACCTGCTGCTTAAGGAGCGCGAGCAGGGCGGTGTCCTCGATATGGACACCAAGACCGTCACGGGTATCGTGAGCCACCCCGCTGGCTACATCGATAACGCCCACCGCGAGAAGGAGACCATCGTCGGCCTCCAGACCGACAAGCCGCTCAAGCGCGCGCTGCACGTCAACGGCGGTATCCGCATCGCTTGCCAGGCTGCCAGCCAGCACGGCTATAAGGTCGATGAGAACGTTGTCGAGCGCTACACCTTCGAGCGCAAGACCCACAACGCTGGCGTCTTCGATGTCTACACCCCCGAGATGCGCGCTTGCCGCTCGGCTCACATCATCACCGGTCTGCCCGATGGCTATGGCCGCGGCCGCATCATCGGCGACTACCGTCGTGTTGCCCTGTACGGCGTCGACTACCTGATCAAGGACAAGGAGGCCCAGAAGGCTTCTACCCCGACGGTCATGACCGCCGACAACATCCGCGATCGCGAGGAGCTGCAGGAGCAGATCCGCGCCCTCGGCGAGCTCAAGATGATGGCCGAGACCTATGGTTTCGACATTTCTAACCCTGCTACCAACACGCAGGAGGCCATCCAGTGGATGTACTTCGCCTACCTCGCTGCCGTTAAGGAGCAGAACGGCGCCGCTATGTCCATCGGCCGTACCTCTACGTTCATCGACATCTACGCTGAGCGCGACCTTGCCAACGGTACCTTCACCGAGGAGCAGATCCAGGAGTTCGTGGATCACTTCATCATGAAGCTCCGCATGGTCAAGTTTGCCCGTACCCCCGAGTACCAGGCCCTGTTTACCGGCGATCCGCAGTGGGTCACCGAGTCCATCGGCGGCATGGGTGTTGACGGCCGTACGCTCGTTACCAAGATGAGCTACCGCTACCTGCACACGCTCGAGAACATGGGCACCAGCCCCGAGCCCAACATGACCGTTCTGTGGTCGACCCGTCTGCCCGAGAACTTCAAGAAGTTCTGCGCCAAGACTTCTGTCGCCAGCTCCTCGATCCAGTACGAGAACGACGACCTCATGCGCGTCTATCATGGCGACGACTACGGTATTGCCTGCTGCGTGTCCTCCATGCGCATCGGCAAGGAGATGCAGTTCTTCGGCGCCCGTGCCAACCTGGCCAAGTGCCTGCTGTACGCACTCAACGGCGGCGTCGACGAGGTCTCCAAGAAGCAGGTCGGCCCCAAGTATCGCGCCGTCGAGGGCGATACCCTCGATTACGACGACGTTGTGGCCAAGTACAACGACATGATGAAGTGGCTCGCCGGCGTGTACGTCAACTCGCTGAACATCATTCACTACATGCACGACAAGTATTGCTACGAGCGCATCCAGATGGCTCTGCATGACAAGCACGTGCACCGCTGGTTCGCTACGGGCATCGCTGGCCTTTCCGTCGTGGCTGACTCCCTGTCCGCCATCAAGTACGCCAAGGTCCACCCTGTCCGTGATGAGAACGGCATCATCGTCGACTTCGAGACCGAGGGCGAGTTCCCCAAGTACGGTAACGACGACGACCGCGTCGACCAGATCGCTCACGACGTTGTGCACCAGTTCATGGAGTACATCCGCATGAACGACACCTACCGCAACTCCGTGCCCACGACCTCGGTTCTGACCATTACTTCCAACGTCGTGTACGGCAAGAAGACCGGCTCCACCCCCGACGGCCGCAAGGCTGGCCAGCCGTTCGCCCCGGGTGCTAACCCCATGCACAAGCGCGATAGCCACGGCGCCATCGCTTCGCTGTCTTCGGTTTCCAAGCTCCCGTTCCGCGATGCTCAGGACGGCATTTCCAACACCTTCTCCATCATCCCGAGTGCGCTCGGCAAGGAGGACCAGGTGTTCTTTGGCGATATCGACCTTGATCAGCTGGGCGAGTAACTATTGTTAGTGCTATACTAACAATAACGATTACTGATTAGCGCGCCGGTTTCGGCCGGCGCCTATCAATCGAAGGAGACACATTATGAAGGTTTCTGAAGTTTCCGAGACTCAGGCCGATAACCTGGTCCACATGCTCGACGCTTACGCCGAGAAGGGTGGCCACCACCTGAACATCAACGTCTTCAACCGTGAGACGCTGCTCGACGCTCAGGCTCACCCCGAGAAGTACCCGCAGCTGACCATCCGCGTTTCCGGCTATGCCGTGAACTTCCACACGCTCACCAAGGAGCAGCAGGACGAGGTCATTGCGCGTACCTTCCACAACAAGTTCTAAAGGGGTTTAACTCCCGCAGGATCGCCGGGCCGTCTTGGGTTACTTTCCAAAACGTCCTCGGACATGCAAAGGGCTCCGCTGCGCGCTTCGCGCGGCGGAGCCCTTTGCGTCCTGCGGGATGTTTTGGAAAATAACCCAAAACCGGCCATGTGGGGTCCTTTGGAGTCACCCTTTAGGCGGAACTCTCCTAATTATTTGGATGAGTCGTTTACTTACTTGTACTGTTACCGTCTTCCCGCTCTTGTTGGGGTATGCTTTGTTCGTATGTAAACGTATGACATGTTGATGGGGGAGGGTGCTATGGCTCGCGAGAGTGCTCGTTCTAAGGATACGGCTAAGCCTGGCATCAAGGAAGTTGCGGCGGTGGCGGGGGTTTCGCCTACTACGGTATCTCGCGTGCTTAATAATCGCGGCTATATTAGCCAAGAGACCCGCGATAAGGTCCATGCCGCGATGAAGCGCATCAACTATACGCCCAACGATATCGCCCGTGCCATGCTCAACGGTCGCCTGAATCTTATCGGTATGATCGTCCCCTATGTCAGCAGTCCGTTTCATGCCCAAGTGGTTCAAGTCATTGAGCATACCCTGGCCGAAAACGGTTTTAAGATGCTGCTGTGCAATAGCGCCAATCGACCCGAGCTTGAGCGCTCTTATATCGACATGCTTCGACGCAATATGGTTGATGGCGTCATCGTCAACTCGCTTAATATCGGTGCCGAGGCGTATGCCGAGATGGGCTTGAGTCTGGTTGGTATCGACTGCGACCTTGGCGAAGCCTCTGTTCAGATTGCGAGCGACAGCTATAGCATCGGCGAACTTGCCACGCGTCGCCTGATCGATGACGGATGTTCACGCATCCTGTGCCTGCGCAGCAATAGCCGCATGCGCATGCCTGCCAATAAGCGTACCGATGCCTACCTCGATATTGTTGAGCAGGCCGGTTTGCCCGCGCTTGTCCGTGAGGTTGAGTTCGTTAAGCCCGACGACGAAAAGAGCGCGGTCGTTGCGAAGATCCTCGATGAGAACCCCGATATTGACGGCATCTTTGCGGGAGACGACACGATGGCGGCTATCTGTCTTAACGTGATGAAGCAGCGCGGCTTGAGCGCTCCGGGCGATATTAAGGTCGTGGGCGCGGATGGTGCCCGCCGCACTATGACGTTTATGCCTGACTTAACAACCGTACGCCAAGATATCGATCGCATCGGAGAGCTCGCGGCGCAATCCATCATTGCTCTTATTAACGGCGAAAAGCCCGAATCGAATATCAAGCTCCCCGTTGAACTCATTGAGGGTAAAACCGCGTAGTTCATCCCGTGCCAAAAGAATTCCTCAAACACCTCTGATGACCGTTCGCCGGCATATGTCAACCGTTTGCCGACGACTGGAACTGCGAAAAGACGTATTGGTGTGAAAACGTTTGACATATGAAAACGATTGACATATCTTGCAGTTGTACCGAGTTAGTATCTCGTGAGAAAGGAAGTCTCGGATGCACAAGGTGTATTACCAGCCTGAGGGAATTTGGGTAGGCGACATCATGCCGTACGGCGAGGACGGCACGTTCTATCTCTATCATCAGCGTGACACGCGAAACCCCGGACCTTTCGGAGAGCCGTTTGGCTGGGCACTCGCGACAACCAAGGACTTCGTCAATTACAAAGACTTTGGCGAGAGCCTTGAGCGTGGCGGCGACGAGGAAGTCGACCAGTATGTTTATGCCGGCACGGTGTTTAAGGTGGGCGACAAGTACCATGCGCTCTACACTGGTTGCAATCGCGATAAGGTCAAGGCACGCTTGATGAAGCAGGTTCTTCTTCACGCAACGAGTGACGACGCCGTCAAGTGGGAGAAGAACATCGCCGAGACGCTGCTTCCGCCCCAGGAGGGTTACGATGACCGCAACTGGCGCGATCCCTTTGTGCTTTGGGATGAGGAGAACGAAGAGTACATGCTCATCCTCGGCACGCGTGTGGGCGAGGACAAGCGTCTGATGACCGGTCGTCTGGTCAAGTTCACCTCCAAGGACCTGGATACCTGGGAGTTCCAGGGCGACTGGTGGAATCCGGGCCTGTACACCATGTTCGAGATGCCTGATCTCTTTAAGATGGGCGACTGGTGGTATCTGGTGTTCTCCGAGTACAGTGATGGCAACAAGACCCGTTACCGCATGTCTCGCTCTATCAACGGTCCTTGGATCACTCCTGCGGACGATTCCTTCGATGGCCGCGCGTACTATGCCGCGCGTACCGCATTTGATGGTGAGCGCCGCGTTCTCTTTGGTTGGGTTCCTACGCGTGACGAGGGCGGTGACCCCAGCTCTTACCTGTGGGGTGGCACCTTTATGCCCCTCGAGATCGTTCAGCGTGCCGACGGAACGCTCGGCACCAAGCTCCCCGACAGCATGCTTGGCGCCTTTGGCGAGGGCAAGGCTGTCGAGACCTTTGAGCTTTCCTGCGAGTCGGGCAAGGTCGAGCAGGTGCTCGCCGCGGATGCCGGCTCCACCTACTTGCTCGATGCCGACATTGAGCTCGGCGGTAACGCTGCCGGCTTCTCGGTCAAGTTCGCCGAGGACGCCGAGACTGGTCTTGCCTATGAGTTCCGCGCCAACCTGCGCGAGGGCAAGCTCGAGTTCACGCCGGCTCCCCAGTACCCGTGGTTCCAGGTCAACAACATGGGCCTCGAGCGTCCGTTGTTCTTTAAGGGCGAGGGCACTCACCATGTGCGTCTGGTCGTCGACGACGACATCGCGACCATCTTTGTCGATGATGTTGCGCTCAACGCTCGCTTCTGCAACAAGCAGGGCCAGGGTGTGGCGCTTACCGTCACCGACGGTGCGCTCAAGTGCGCAAACGCAACGATCGCGTCTCTGTAGCGGCAACGAACCGTTTTATGATTTAGAAAAGGAATGGAGAGGAACATGGACTACAAGGCAGTGTCCCAGCAAGTCGTCGACAACGTCGGCGGACTGGAGAACATCGAGGGCGCCACGCATTGCGTGACCCGTCTGCGTCTGGTGCTCAAGGATACGAGCAAATACAACAAGGCCGAGCTCGAGAACATCGATGGCGTCAAGGGCGTGCTGTACAACAGCGGCCAGCTCATGATCATCTTCGGTACCGGTACCGTCAACAAGGTTTACGATGAGTTTATGGCTCTGACGGGCGTTAAGGAGATCAGTGCTTCCGAGGTCAAGGGCGCCGAGGCGGACAAGAAGGGCAAGTTCTTCTCGGTCCTCAAGGTATTCTCGGACATCTTTATCCCCATCATTCCCGCCTTCGTCGGCGCTGCAATCATCATCGGCCTTAAGTCGCTGATCGTTGCCAACGGCCTCTTTGGCATGGAGGGCAGCCTCGCCGATCACAGCGAGTTCCTCAAGAACCTCGCAAGCTTCTTTGCCATTATCGCCACCACGTTCGACTACCTGCCTGTCCTGGTTATGTACAGCGCGGTCAAGCGTTTTGGCGGTAACCCGATCCTGGGCATCCTCGTCGGTATCGTCATGGTTCACCCGAGCCTTATGAACCGCAACACGTTCGTTATGGACCCGACGGGTGCTGAGTACTGGAACTTCGGTCCGCTATCCATTCCCATGGTTGCTTTCCAGGGCGGTGTGTTCCCCGCAATCCTGACTGCCTGGTTTATGGCCAAGGTCGAGAAGATTGCCCAGAAGTACATCCCCGAGGTCGTTTCGTTCGTCTTTGTCCCGACCGTTACCCTGATTCTTGCTAACGTTGCCCTGTTCACCGTGTTCGGCCCGCTCGGCAACCTGATCGGTGACGTCCTCGCCGGCGTAATCGATATCCTGTACAACAGGATGGGCGTCTTTGGTGCCTTTGTCTTCGCCGCGTTCCTGCAGCCGCTCGTCGTTACCGGTACGCATCAGTTCATCCAGGGTATCGAGGCAAACCTTGTTGCCACGACTGGCTTCAACTACATCCAGGCCATCTGGTCGGTTTCCATCATCGCCCAGGGCGGCGGCGCCATCGGTATGTACCTCATTCACAAGAAGCACTCCAAAGAGCGCAACATCTGCATGTCGTCCTTTATCCCGACGCTGGTCGGAATCTCCGAGCCCGCTATCTTTGCTGCAAACATGCGCTATTCGATCATTCCGTTCATCTGCGCATGCATCGGTGCAGGCTGCGGCGGTGCCTTCGTCAAGCTCTTTGAGGTGCGCGCTATCGGTCAGGGTCTGACCGGCGTGCTTGGCCTGCTCATCGTCACGCCCGAGACCCTCGTGTGGTATGTGGCTGGCAATCTCATCGCCTTTATCGTGCCGATCGTCTTGATCTTTGCCTACAACAAGGCAAAGGGCGTGCCGACCACCGATGAAGAGGGCGCTGGCGCTGGCTTCGACGTTAGCTTCTAGTTGAGCCGTTCAGTGTAATCTGAGGATAAGTCCATTTGAGGAAGGGCGTTCGACTCGTGTGAGTCGAGCGTCCTTCCCCATAGACGAGAAAGTCAACGGCGATGTTAAATCAAAAAAACAAGGTGACACGCGCGGACTATGAGCAGTGGCGTGTCGGACAGGATGAGACGGCGGCTCGCATCGCGTCCGACCCCGATAGGCTTCTGTTCCATGTGGAGCCTGAGCTTGGCTGGCTCAACGACCCCAACGGTTTGGTTCAGATTGGTGATACGTATCACATCTATCATCAATACGATCCGTTCGATGCTGCGCATGGCGGTCCAGTGCTTTGGAACCATCTGACGACAAAGGATTTTGTGACGTACGAGAATCACGGCCCCGTGCTGTTCCCCGATTCCGATTTGGATTCGAGCGGAGCGTATTCTGGTTCTGCCTTTGTACGTGATGGCAAGATTCACTACTTCTATACCGGCAACGTCAAGCATTTTGACCGCGATGATTACGACTACGTGTTGACGGGCCGTGAGCAAAACCAGATTCATATGGTTGCCGAGAATCCCGACGAATTGGGCGAGAAGCGCATGGCTGTTGGACCAGTCGATTACCCCGACGATATCGGTACGCACGTGCGCGACCCCAAGATCCTTGAGCACGATGGTATCTACTACATGGTTCTGGGCGCTCGTACGAAAGACGACCGTGGCTGCGTGCTTGTCTATACTTCGCGTGATTTAGGGGTCTGGAGCTATGCGACGCGCATTGAGCTGGGCGAGAAGTTTGGCTTTATGTGGGAGTGCCCTGATCTGTTTGAGCTTGATGGCGAGCTTATTCTCGTTTGCTGTCCGCAGGGTGTGCCTGCCGATGGTTGGCGTTACCGCAATCCGCATCAGTGCGTGTGGTTCCCCATCGAGGCCGATTGGGAGGCGCCGAGCTTTAAAATCGTCGGGAAGGGCATGCCCCCGATGGTCGATGCCGGTTTTGATTTCTATGCTCCGCAGTCCTTTGAGGATGCTGCAGGCCGGCGATTGATGATCGGATGGTCGGGTTGCCCCGATGCGACGGCGGAAAACCCGACGGTGGCGCGCGGGTGGCAGTGCGCGTTGACGGTGCCGCGAGAGCTGAGCATGCGCGATGGTAAGCTCTGCCAGTGGCCGGCGCACGAGATTGAGAGGATGCGCGGCGATTGCGTTCGTGCTGTAGGCGGTGAGACCGTTGAGGAGCCGGGACGCCTGTTTGATGTCGTGGTTTCCTGCGAGGGAGCCAAGATGATCGAGCTCGAAATCCGCAAGGGTGTCTTTGTGCGTTATACGGACGGGATGCTTACCCTCGATATGGGCGACGAAGGCTATGGACGCGACCAGAGGTCGATCGAGCTCGGCGAACTTCGCGACCTGCGCGTGCTTTCGGACACTACGATGGTCGAGATTTTTGCCAACGGTGGCGAGGCGGCACTTACGAGCCGTACCTATTCGCCGGCGGTTCCGGCGATGGAGCTGCACGCCGAGGGTGCGGCGTCGATGGATTTCTACCGCCTCGCTCATTAACCGTGCATGGAGCACGATTGGACTTGTTGGGCGGAATGTGTCGCAGTTGCCGCGGCCAGCTACCGCTTATCGCGTATAGCGACCGTTTGCGGAATAAGTAACACTCCTTAATAAACCGTGTAGAATCTCAGATAAGCACGGAGTTTTCCAGGGAGACGCTGTCCTTTGTTGTGCGCAAGGGGCGGCGTCTCTTTGGCGCTTGGACGCCGTTGTGCAACAGTGCGGCGGCGCGTGTCATGTATTGAAAAGCCAACGTCGAGATGGGTCGTGATAATAATGGGCAAGTACGTAATCGTGGTTGAGTCTGGGTCGGATGTGACGCCGGAGCTCTGCGAGCGCTACGGCATCGTGCGCGTGCCTATGCATGTCACGATTGGTGACGAGACCGTCGAGGACGGCTCGATCGATCCGCTCGAGATTTATTCGCGCTGCAACGAGTTTGGCGTGATGCCCAAGACCAGCGGCTGCGCACCTGCGGATTTTGCTCACGTGTACGACCGCATTCACGCTGAGCAGCCCGACGCGACTATTTTGCATCTTGCATATTCCGAGGCCACGACCTGTTCGCATCAGTCCTCAAAGATTGCGGCCCAGGGGCGCGACTACGTGTTCTCCATGGACACGCGCTTTGTCTCGGTAGGCCAGTCGCTTGTTGTCGTCGAGACCGCCAAATACATCGAGGCTCACCCCGATGCCACCGTCGACGAGATCTTTGCATTTACGAACTCCGTCATGGACCGTGTGCTGCTGGGCTTTGTTCCTACCGACCTAGCCTTTCTTAAGGCGGGCGGTCGTCTGTCCAACGTCGCGTTCCTTGGCGCCCACCTGCTCAAGATTAAGCCCTGCATTGAGGTAACGGGCGGTAAGTTTGTGGCGACCAAGAAGTTCCGCGGCTCTATGCTCAAGTGCGCCCGTGCCTTTATTGACCACATGGTTGCGAAGGGCGAGATCGACTACTCGCATATTGGCCTGGCGTATTCGGTGGGTCTTTCCGAGGAGTTGCGCGACGACATGGAAGTCTATGCACACGATCTTGGCTTTAAGGACGTTACCTGGACTCAGGTCGGCGGCGTCATCTCGAGCCATTGCGGCCCGACCGCCTTCGGCGCGGTGCTTACGCTTAAGGCGTAAGGCCTGGTGTCTATCGATATCTATTGCCTCGGCGGCGGGTGGGTTGTGACAACCTTCCTGCCGCTTTTGTGTGGGGCCAAATAGAACAACCCAATTGACCACTAAACCGTTTCACCATCATGCGTATGGGCTAGAATGGCTCTGGCATTTATGTAACTAAAACCAATGAGAGGCAAGGTAGCGGGAATGGCTGAGATGACGCTCGAGGGTGTGGACGCTCGTCCCGAGGACTCCGCGTTTGCCCTGGGCCGCGTACATTCGATTGAAACGATGGGTACGGTCGACGGACCCGGCATCCGCTTCGTAGTGTTTGTCCAAGGCTGTCCCATGCGCTGTGCGTATTGCCACAATCCCGATACCTGGTCTGTTAACGGCGGCACCATGGTGACAGTCGAGCACCTGATGGACGAGTTCCAGAGCAACCATGAGTTCTATCGCAGCGGCGGCATTACGGTTTCGGGTGGCGAGCCGCTCCTACAGCCTGAGTTTTTGGCCGACCTGTTCCGTGCAATGCACAACAACCCCGATGGCCGCGTGCATACCTGCCTGGATAGCTGTGGCTACGCCTTCGACCCTCAGCATCCCGAGAAGTTCGATGCCGTGCTCAACGAGACCGACATGGTACTGCTCGATATTAAGCATGCCGACCCGGTCGAGCATAAAAAGCTGACCGGTTGTGATCCCGCACGCATCCTGGCGTTTGGCGATGAGCTGGCGCGGCGCAGGATCAAGGTCGTTATCCGTCACGTGGTGGTGCCGGGCATTACCGACACGGTGGAGGAGTGCGAGGCACTCGGTCGCCTGATCGCTCCATGGCACAACGTGGTGGGCCTGGAAATGCTGCCGTATCACACGATGGGTGTCGTCAAGTACGAGCAACTGGGCATTCCCTATAAGCTCGAGGGCGTGCCCCAGATGGATACCGCGCGCATGCCCGAGTTGCGCAATGCCGTTATGACCGGCATGAAAAAGCGCCGTGCGGAGCTCAAAAACGCTATCGGATAGCATGCCATTTTCGTTCCCCAAGGGCACTCATTGGGGACAGACTTAAATGAGTGCCCCTGGGCACCTAGTTGATTGCTAAAGAGCCCCGTCCTTAAAAGACTGCTCTCTGGGTTGCGGTGAGATGCGCAACAGAATCGTGCCATTTGGATAAATACGCTTGTGGTTTCTTTAAAGACACCTTAAACGCCGCTGAATATCTTTGGAAAGAAATGCCTGCTCGGTATCATACTGCTCGTATATAAACGGTGGCAGTCAGGAGACCACGTGCGAAACATCGCATCGCGGGACGAGTATGTGCCGCAGCATGGCAGCAGATATAAGACGAAGGGCACGTCTTCGCGTGGCCTTGCCGGCGCTCGCATCCGCGTGAGGAAGATTGCCGCCATTGGGATGCTAACGTCGGCGGTTATTATCCTCGGAATTACCGTTAAAACCTACGCCTCGGAGCGAACGGTGCGCCCAGATGCGTCAACGGTACAGCTGCAAAACGAGAAGGTTTCAAAGTCCAAAGCGTCGGCAGATCAAGCTCTGTCGACGGCAGATCTCAAGACGAGACTTTCGAAGGCGGACTTCAACGATATCCCTTCGGGTGATACCGTTCGGACCTTCTCGTTGGTGGATAACAAGACTCCTGCCTTGGAGGATGAGAGCCTTGCCTCGCTCCAGGATGCCCTGTGTCGGGCGCAGGAGCTGGGCGACGTGGGTGTAGTGTTCTACGACCTATCGAGCGGTAGGGGCGTGACGTATAACGCCGATGTCGAGGTGTATGGAGCGAGCAGCTACAAAGCGCTGTATGCGCTCTATATTTGTGAGACGTTGGTCGAATCGGGGCGGGTGTCGCTCGATGGGCCTTTAGCCACGTATGGTGGTTGCAGCATGGGCTGGCAGACGGTGCGCGACCTTATCGAGAATGCCGTCGCCAACTCAGACAACGATTCGTTTATCGCGTTACGCGCGGCGTTTGACCATGATGGCTATGAGGATTGGATTGCCAATCTGGGTGTTGATGACGAAACGGCACTGAATCCGATGAGTGATTTTCCGACCTACTGCCCGCGCACTTCTGCGAGGTTATGGCGCGAGATGAGCGAGTATCTGAGCATGGATACCGAGACTTCACAGTGGTTGTCAGGCCTTTTGGCATCAACATCGCGCTCGTTTATTCGCGATGGCATTGCGGACGATCAGGTCTTGGTGCGCAACAAAGCGGGTTGGATCAGCGAGGACGGCTACTATTCGACATGCGATGCAGGCCTCATCGACATCGATGGCCGTACCTATGTCATGAGCGTCATGACATCGATGCCATCGAGCGACCGTTCGAGCGAGGTTACGGCTGCGATTGCAAAGGCTCTGTTTGATACGCGAGCTGCACTGGCTTAGCGTGTTCGTTTGGCGAGGTCAAACAAAATGCTGGTACCATACCTTGGTTGAGAATTTCGTATAGGTTTGGGGAATGGTATGGCTACCATCGCGATTATCGGTGCGCTCGAAAAAGAGATCATGCAGATTAAGGAAGAGCTGAGCGACGTTTGCGAGGCACGGGAGGCAGGCTTGACCGTTGTGAGCGGTGAGCTCGACGGCCTGACAGTTGTCGCCACAACGGCGGGCATGGGCACGGTGAACGCCGCCGCTGCAACACAGCACCTCATTAGCAAGTATGCTCCGCAGGCTGTTGTGTTTTCGGGCATTGCGGGCGGTTTGAACCCCAAGCTCCATATCGACGACGTGGTCATCGGCAAACGCCTGCGCTATCTGGATACCGATACCGCGCTTATCGCCGAGTCTGCACCGGGGCTCGAGGAGTTTGGCTCGACGCCTGCGCTGGTCGATATTGCTGCCGATGTGCTTTCTGAGCGTGGCTTTGTCAACGCTTCGACAAATGCAGCCGCCTCGAACGAGGGCGCAAAGCAGTTCCTGGTCGGTACGATTGCCACGGGCAACCGTTTTGTGACGGGCGCTGCCATGCGCAACGACGCTATCGAGGCGACGCATGCCGATTGTGTCGGCATGGAGGGCGCGGCGATTGCCCATGTCGCAACTAAAAATGGTGTCGATTGCCTGGTGCTGCGCGCTATCAGCGATAATTGTGATGAGGCGTACGATGCGATTTGCGACCGCGAGTTCGACCTGTTCGAGTATGCTCGCACCGCGAGTGGCATTACGCTCGATATCGTTCGCCGTATCGCTGCTATCTATTAGCGCGCTCTTTTGTAAGAACCTACGACCAAGGAGTGTCCATGGCCGATTCCATTAACTACCAGCTTGCCAAGTTCGTTGCCAGCTATGGCAAGGTTTCGCAGATTCCCGAGTCCACCTGCCCCGAGGTGAGCTTCGTCGGCCGCTCCAACGTGGGCAAGTCGTCGATCATGAACAAGCTTTTTGGCCGCAAGAACCTCGTCAAGGTCTCGAGCACACCGGGCAAGACGAGCAACATCAACTTCTTTGAGGCTGACGACGTGCACTTTGTCGACCTGCCGGGTTATGGTTTCGCCCGTCGTTCCAAGGCCGAGCGCGACCGCTGGGCTGAGCTCATCGGCGACTTCTTCGACTCGGAGCGCAGCTTTAACCTGGTCGTGTCGCTGGTGGATATTCGTCACGACCCCAGCAAGCTCGACCATGACATGATCGACTACCTGCAGGGCAACGAATTCAACTTTATCGTCTGCCTCACCAAGGCCGACAAGCTCAGCCGCACCCAGCAGGCCCGCCAGGCAGCAGCCATCAAAAAGCAGCTCAACGTCCCGGCCGAGAACGTAATCATCACAAGCTCCCAAACCGGCACCGGCATCGACGAACTCAAGCGCCGCATCGCCGAGGCTTGCCTCTAATAAGGGCTCTTGGCAGGCGATAGTTTGCATCTATCTATATCACCTCAGTGATAGTTATTGCTACACTATCACTGGGGTGATATTTTTGTTTGGAGGTCGATATGGAGCTTTGGCACGGGTCGGAGGTTGTTGTCGAGCATCCGTCGTTGGATAAATGCAGACAATTCAATGACTATGGGTGTGGGTTTTATTGCACGCCACATGAGGAAATGGCAATGGAGTGGGCATGTCGGACCGAGTCCGATGGTATCGCGAATCGATATGAGCTCGATATTGATGGTCTCGCGGTCTTGGATTTGGAGTCCGGGGAGTTTTCAATCCTCAATTGGCTTGCGATTTTGGCTAACAATAGGGAGTTCAATGTTTCGACACCGCTAGCGCGCGAAGGACTTCGTTATCTGCTGGATAACTGCCTGATTGATATTTCTCCCTATGACGTTATTCGAGGCTATCGTGCAGACGATTCCTATTTCTCGTTTGCAAGACAGTTTGTCAACGGCATGATTTCGCTCAGGCAATTGCAGCGCATTATGTTTTTGGGGGATTTGGGCATTCAATATGCGCTTATGAGTGAGCGTGCGTTCTCAGCAATCAGATTCTGCGAATGGAAGCAAGCGTTGGGATCTGAGCATTATCCCAAGCGCTTTAAGCGAGAGCAGAACGCGCGGCGCAAGTACTTGGAAACTGTGAATGGATTCGACTCTGAGGGTGTCTACATTAGGGATTTAATGGCAGGGAGGGTTGATTTAAATGATCCAAGAGTTAACGGATTGTGGGCCGAGTAGGACATATCCCGTCTACTACCTTGAGGATGCAATGAACAACCTTGGCGACTGCTTTGACTATGCCGTGAACGACTATGGAGCGGAAGGGTCCGAGGTCGCTGAGCTCTTTTGCCTGAGCGGTGTAGCTCGCGAGTTCGAACGCGGCAACGCATGGGTCGTATCGGGAAAATCAGGTGTAGAGCTGTTCGCACTTATCGCCGAAAGGTCGGGATATCAAAGCGGGTCTATACCGGACCGCACCTATCGTTTTGAGAAGACGCCGGAGTATTGGACGGGCTGGATATTGGCATATCTGCAATGGCGTCTGGGCGAGTCTTTCGAAGACCTGCTGCATGCCGTTCCGTTCGATGCGCTGTGCAATATGTATTACCCCTGGCACGAAGCCTCAGAGGAGCGTGTGGCGCGTCTTGTTTGCGATATAGCGAAGAAAACACCTCGTCAAACCAAACTGGCGCTAGCAAGGAAGAGGCTTAAGAAAACCCAGCAAGACCTGGCATACGAATCGGGCGTATCACTCCGCTCAATCCAAATGTACGAGCAGCGCCAGAGAAACATCAATGAAGCTTCGGTAACAAGCGTAAGAGCCATAGCAAAAGCCCTCCACTGCAACATCGAAGATCTCCTAGAGCCAGTCTTCGAATACAAAGAAACCAGCGCAGCGTAAACCAAGCGCACAGGCGAAGCCTGTCACTAGTAAGTGCCCCTACCTAGCAAGAGCCCCTACCAATAAAAAGCAACTATCAGCCCGGCGCTTTTACAAAGCGTAGGTCCCTGTAGCCGCCGTCAGCGAAGCTAACGTAGGGGAGGCCAGGGGCTTTGCCCCCAAATCTTTCCGCAGGACGGCAGGACCCCCGCCGCAC
>NZ_QSSH01000002.1 GCF_003438495.1 Collinsella sp. TF05-9AC | reverse complement strand
GGTGGTTTAAAGCTGGCCGCTGCGCGGCCAGCAGACTAAAGTCTTGAACAAAAGGCCCCGGCTCGCGATGGAGCTGGGGCCAAAGGCGCAGCATATACAGTTGATGTTGAGCGCGAACAGCTCGTCAGCAATGACCGTCCGCGCCCTACCCTACCCGCGGTTGCGGACGCGGCTGTAGGGCGTATCCACCATGGGCAGATCGGGACGCAGCTTGCCGTCAAATGCGCGGTAGGCGTTCTGCACGGCGGGCGCCGTGGGGATCGTTGCGATCTCGCCGATGCCCTTGCCGCCGTATGCCACGGGCAGCAGCTCGTTCTTCTCCACGTAAATGGCGTGGATATCCGGAATCTCGGGCGCACGGAACAGCCCGAGCGTACCGTACCTTGCCTGGGGTACACAGTCCTTGAGCGGCCAGTCCTCGGTAAGCGCATAGCCCATACCCATGAGTACGCCACCTTCGATCTGACCCTGGATGGAGATGGGGTTGACCACCTTGCCGGAATCGTGCGCGGCATAGACCTCGCTCACGCGGCCGTCGTCGTCCAAAATAACCACATGCGTGGCAAAGCCGTAGCAGATGTGGCTCTTGGGGTTGGGAACATCCGCACCCAGCTTGTCGGTCGGCTCCAGGTACACGTAGCCAAACTCGCATCCCTCGAGCGCCTTGATGGCGGCCGCGGGATCCTGAGGATGCATACCCTGGCCGGCGACGAGCTCCTGCGTGTGCAGCTGATAGGCGCGACCGTCGTCGTACTCGATCTTGACGCCGTCGCCATGCGCATTCACGGGAGCGGCGGGCGCAGACTCGCCGGCTTCGATGTCAAGCATGGCATCGCGCAGCAGGAAGGCGGCACCGCGCACGGCCTCGCCGGTCACGACCGTCTGACGCGAGCCAGACGTGGTGCCGGAGTCGGGAGCGTTCTCGGTAGAGCACTCACCGTTGGCGATGCAGCGAAGCGGCAGACCGCATGCCTCGGCAACGTCCTGCAAAAAGACGGTGTTGCAGCCCTGGCCGATGTCGGATGTGGCGGCATAGACCACGGCCACGCCGTCCTCGATGCGAATCTTGCAGCGGCCGGCATCGGGCAGGCCCACGCCCACGCCGGCGTTCTTCATGGCGCAGGCAATGCCAGCGTGTCCGGGATGCGCGTAGTAGGCATCCTTGACCTCGAGCAGCGTCTCCTTAAGCGCCGTGGAGCAGTCGGCGATCTGGCCGTTGGGCAGAACCTCGCCCGGCTCGATGGCATTACGGTAACGAATCTCCCACGGGTCCAGGCCGACCTTCTCTGCCAGCAAGTCGATCAGGCTCTCGAGCGCAAACTCGGACTGGCAAACGCCAAAGCCGCGGTACGCGCCGGCGGGCGGGTTGTTGGTGTAGTAGCCAAAACCGCGAATGTCGGTGTTCTGGTACTTGTAGGGGCCGACGGCATGCGTGCAGGCGCGCTCGAGCACCGGGCCGCACAGCGACGCGTAGGCGCCGGTGTCAAAGTTGATCTCGCAGTCCAGACCGGTAAAGTTGCCCTCGGCGTCGCAGCCCAGCGTAAAGGTACCGTCCATGGCATGGCGCTTGGGATGGAAAGCGAGCGACTCGGCACGCGTGAGCTTGCACTTCACAGGACGCTGGAACTTATATGCGGCGAGCGCGGCCAGATGCTGGATGGACACGTCCTCCTTGCCGCCAAAGCCGCCGCCCACGAGCATGGTCTCGACGACCACGCGCTCGGGCTCGTTGTCCCAGCCAAACATGTGGGCACACTCTTTGCGCGTGTCGTAGGCACCCTGGTCGGTCGACTGCACCTTGACGCCGTTCTTGTACGGGAAGGCAACGGCGCACTCGGGCTCCAAGAAGGCATGCTCGGTAAAGGGCGTGGTAAAGCGCTGCGTCACGGTAAACGCGCTCTCGGCCAGCGCCTTGGCGGCGTCGCCGCGCGTCACATGGCGGCTCTGGCACACGTTGTCCTTGAGCTCCACCGTGTTGCCAAAGGCAAAGAAGCTGTCATGCAGGCGCGGGGCGTCGGCAGCCCTGGCCTCGACAATGTTGCGCACGGGCTCCAGCGGCTCGTAATCGATCTTTACGAGCTTCTTGGCCTTCTCGAGCGTCGCTTCGTCCTCGGCGACCACCAGCACGATGGCATCGCCCACGCAGCGGGTGATATCGCCCGCCGCGATCATGACGTCCCAGTCCTGGATAAGGTGGCCGACCTGGTTGACCGGCACGTCCTCGGCGCGCAGAATGCCCACCACACCGGGCAGGGCCTCGGCCTTTGAGGTATCGATGGAGAGCACGCGGGCGCGCGGATACTTGGAGCGAACGGCGCTGGCATAGGTCAGGCCCGGCTGATCGAGCTCGTCGATGTCGTCGGGGTACTTGCCCTCGCCGAGCACCTTCTTGCGCACGTCGATGCGGAAGGCGCGCTTGCCCACGCCGTAGTCGTCGCCGCGCTCCAGGTCCTCGTCGATCTGCTTTTCGCCGCGGAGCACCGCGGCCGCCAGCGAAATGCCCTCGATGATCTTCTTGTAGCCGGTGCAGCGGCAGACGTTGCCGCGGATGGCGTACTTGATCTGCTCCTCGGTGGGCTCGGGGTCCTCGGCGATAAGCGCTGCACCCGCCATGACCATGCCGGGGATGCAAAAGCCGCACTGCACGGCGCCCACGGCGCCAAAGGCGTACACGAAGGCCTCGCGCACGTCCTCGGGCAGGCCCTCGACGGTCACGATGTTGCGGCCGGCGGCAAGCGCGGTGGTCAGTACGCACGCCTTGACGGCCGCACCGTCCACGTGAATGGTGCAGGTACCGCAGGCGCCCTCGGAGCAGCCGTCCTTGGCGGAGTGAATGTGCAGGTCGTCGCGCAGGTAGCGCAGCAGCGGTTTGTTTTGGGTCGTCGTGCGCTCAACGCCGTTAACGGTAAAAGTGAATTCCTGTGCCATGGTGATTCCCTTCTACACGCCGGCGGCGATGCCGGTGCGGTCGTGGATAGCGCCATGCGGGCAGACGACGGCGCACATGCCACACGACAGGCAGTCCGCGCCGTCGATATGGGCGCAGTTGTCCTCGATGCGGATAGCGCCGGCGGGGCACTTTTTGGCGCACATGCCGCAACCGATGCAGCTCGTGTCGCAGATCTTGCGGGCGATGGCGCCCTTATCGGTGTTGTTGCAGCGCACCAGGATATTCTGGTAGCCGGGGACGAAGGCGATCACGCGCTGCGGGCACGCCATGCCGCACAGGCCACAGCCCGTGCACTTTGAGCGATCAACGCGGGCGATGCCATCGACCAGTGCAATGGCGCCGTGGGGGCAGGCCGTGACGCAGGCGCCACAGCCAATGCAGCCTTCACTGCAGCGGGCGTCGCCGCCTGCGGAGGCACAACCGCTTCCGCAGGCAACGTAGGCCACGTTATGTTGAATGGATTTGGCCATAAGGGGTCCCTTATTTCTTAAGGAGATACGAATAGTTGTCGCGCACGGCCTTGATGGTCAGGCGGACGGCCTCGGGAAGGCCGGTGTTGACGGCATCGACCGAGACGGTGCGGACCGTGCCGGCGACGCGGACCTTAAAGTGGTCCTCGCCCACGGCCAGGAAGCCCTCGTTCTCGGATTTCTCCATGTCCTGCTCGCTCCAGAACAGGGTGAGCTTGTCCTTGTAGGGACGACCCTCCTGGTAGGGGCAGAACACGGCGCAGTTGCCGCACTCGTTGCACATGCCGTCGACATGAACGACCTGATGCTTGGCCAGGCCCGGCACCTTAATGGCAACGTTGGCGCGGTTGGGGCACACGTCGCAGCAGACCTCGCACACCGAGCCGCAGCCCAAGCAACGAGTCTTGGTGCAGTTGCGCTTGTCGCGGCACAGCGACCCCTTGCGTTCGTAGCAGGTGTCCTCGCGGCCGGCCTGCTCGTTGCAGTCGGCGTACTTGTTAAAGTCCACGCCGGCGATGGCGCGGGCGACCTCGGCGGCGTCGGCAATAGCCTCGACCACGGTAGCAGGACCGCGACGGCAGTCGCCCGCAGCCCAGACGCCCTCAACGCCGGTGGAGGTGGCGGCAAGACGGCCACGACGGTCGTGCTCGACGCCCGCGGCATCATACAGGCTGGCATCGATACCCTCACCCACGGCGCAGATCACCGTGGTGGCGGGAAGCTCAACGGTCTCGCCCGTGGCAACGGGGCTGCGACGGCCGCTTGCATCCGGCTCGCCAAGCTCCATAACATCGCAGGTCAGCACGGCGCCGTTGAGTGCCTTGGGAGCCAGCAGCTCGCAGAACTCAACGCCGTCGGCAAGAGCAAGATCAAGCTCTTCCTCGTCGGCGGGCATCTGCTTCTTGGTGCGGCGATACACCAGGCGCACGTTCTTCACACCAGCCAGGCGCTTGGCCACGCGGGCAGCATCCATGGCGGTGTTGCCGGCGCCAATGACTACGACGTCCTCGCCCAGCTCGAGCTTCTCGCCCCTCTTGGCGGCCTCGAGGAACTCCAGCACGTCGAGCTCGGCGCCCTCGCCCAAGCCCGCAGAGCCGGGCATCCAGGCACCGGTGGCCACGACAACGTCGGTAAAGCCCTGGGCCTTGAGCTCGCCGATGGACTCCACGCGAGCATTAAGTTGCACCTTGGCGCCAAAGGCCAGGCAGAGCTCGGCATCGTGGGAGATGTCGTCGCTCGCGATACGGAACTCGGGGATCACGTGACGGACCACGCCGCCAAGCGAATCGCGGGCCTCGAAGATGGTGACGGGCACGCCGGCGCGCGTCAGGAAGAACGCCGTCGCCAGACCGGCAGGGCCGCCGCCGATAACGGCAACGTTGCGCTCGCTGTCGTTGGCGATGGCCTGGGCGCGCAGCTTGGGCAGCACGGCGGTCATGGCCTCGCGGGCGGCCTTGAGCTTGCTGGCGCGAATCTGGGCGCCCTCGGGCTCGTAGAACGCACGCTCGCAAGCGCGGCCGCAGGGATGCGGGCAGATGGTGCCGGTAATGAACGGCAGGGCGTTGCGCTCGATGATGATGTTGAGCGCGTCCTCGTAGCGGCCCTCGTCAACAGCCGCCAGATAGGCGGGAATATCCTGCTGGATGGGGCAGCTCGTGCGGCACGGCGTGGTAAAGCAGTCGGAAAGCGGGCTCTTGCCGGCGACCTTGCGGTCGGGCAGCGGACGCAGCGGCTTCTTGTAGAGCGGGTTGGTGAGCGAATCGGCCTGGATCGCGGTCACGGCGTCGAGCGAGACGCCCGCGAACGGCTTGCCATCCAGATCGGTGAACTCGCCGGCCATCTGGCTAAAGCGCTCGTAGCCACCGGGCTTGAGAACGTCGGTCGCCAGGGTGACGGGCCAAATACCGGCGTCATACAGGGCGCGGATGTTGTAGACCGTGGCACCGCCGGAGTAGCTGATGCGCAGTTTGCCATCGAACTGCTCGGTAATGCGGCGGGCGGCCTCGATGGTCAGCGAGAACAGCGAACGGCCGGACATGTACATCTCGGTGGAGGGCAGCTCGTTTCTCGTCACGTCGACGGGGAACGTGTTGGTCAGCTTGACGCCGAACTCCAGGCCGCGCTCGGCGCACAGGGCAATCAGGCGCTCGAACATGGGCACGGCATCGGCCCACTGCAGGTCCTCGCGGAAGTGCGTGTCATCGAAGACGATGTAGTCAAAGCCCAGCTCGTTGAGGCGCTGACGTGCAAACTCATAGCCCAGCAGCGTGGGGTTGCACTTGATGTAGGTATTGAGGCCCTTCTCGGTGATGAGGTAGGTCGCGATGCGCTCAATCTCCGCCGGCGGGCAGCCATGCAGCGTAGACTCGGTAATGGAGTTGGAAACGCGTGCCGGGATGGACTCGACAAACGCGGCGTCGACATGCTCAAACTTGTCCAGGTTGGCGAGAGCCCATGCGCGGCACTCGTTCCAGACGTCGGAGCCGCTGGCATCCTTCATGCCCTCGATGTAGGCATCGACCTTGGGGCTCTTAATACCCTCCAGGTCATAGCCCACGGACATGTTGAAGACAAAGCCGTCCGGGCTTCCCAGGCCGTACTCGCGAGCGATCAGGTGGCAGGCGAACCATGCCTTCACGTACTCGGCAAAGGCCTGCGGAACCTCGAGCTCGGTCGACCACTCGCAGTTGTAGCACTCGTCCTGCGCCACGATGCAGGGCTTGTTCACACACTTGGAGAGCTCCTCGCCGTCCATAACCTGAACGGTCTTGAGCTCAAAGAAGCGGGAACCGGCAACGTAGGATGCCACGATGTTTTGGGCAAGCTGCGTATTGGGGCCGGCGGCCGGGCCAAACGGGGTCTCGATGCGCTCGTCAAAAATGGGAAGCGCGCCCTCCTGGTTGGTCGTGACCATCTTGCGCACGCCAAAGACGGCGCCCTGGGTCTTGTGCTCCTCGATGATCCAGTTCATCAGCTGCGAAAACGGGATCGGCCTCATGATGTCGCTCATAATGAGCTCCTCTCTGTAACGCCCGGCGAGACCGCGCGGCGGGCGCAAATACGGTGTAGCGCTAGCACAGCGCCGGCGACCCCGCGGAGGCCGCCTATACGTGCGTCGGATGCGGCGAAACATCCGACGCACGCGAATCTACTTGTGAATTAGTAGGCGCGATCGTTGAGCGTGCTCCAGAGCTTCTTGGACTCAGCCATGGTCCACGCGTTGATCTTTTCCTCATCGATACCGACGAACTCGCGATCCTTGTACAGGACCTTGCCGTTGATGATGGTGGTGCGGCAGTTTTTGCCCATCATGCCAAAGAGCATGTGGCCGTCGATGTTCTCCTCGCTCAGCGGCGTAAAGGGCTTGTAGTCCATAACGATGACGTCGGCGGCAGCGCCGGCCTCGAGCACGCCGAGCTTGCGATCGAAGTACTTGCTCGCCATCTTGGCGTTGTTCTCGAACAGCATGGTCATGGCCTCGCACCAGCCCACGTTGGGCATGGCGGCGTTGTGGCGCTGAATGATCAGGAAGACCTTGAGGCTCTCGAGCATATCGTGGGTGTAGGCGTCGGTGCCCATGCACACGGGGATGCCGCGGCGGAAGAACTCGAGCACGGGGGCGCAGCCCACGGCGTTTCCCATATTGGATTCGGGGTTGTTGACCAGCCAGGTGCCGGACTCCTTGACGATGTCCATCTCGGCGGGCGTCACGTGGATGCAGTGGCCGAGCATGGTGTCGGGACCGAGCAGGTTGTGCTGCAGCAGGCGCTCGACGGGGCTGATGCCGCCGCGGTTGAGGCGGGAGTCCCACACATCGTTCATGCCCTCGCACACGTGGATGTGGAAGCCGGTCAGGCCATTGTTGGCCTCGGCCATCTTATCCATGGTCTCGTCCGACAGCGTAAAGGTGGCGTGACCGCCAAACATGGCGGCGATCATGTGATTGTCGTTATCGCGACGCTCCTTGGCGGCCCACTGGGCAAACTCGGCGTTCTCGGCAATAGCCTGATCGCACTTTTCCTGGCCACGGCGGTCGGAAACCTCGTAGCACAGGCACGAACGCATGCCCAGCTCCTGAGCGGCGTCCTTAATGGTAAAGAGGCTGCCCGGAATCTCGCAGAAGCTCGCATGGTGATCGAAGATCGTGGTGACGCCGTCGCGGATGGAATCCAGAATCGTGGCATAGGCGCTGGCCTTGGTGCCATCGAGCGTCAGGTTGTCGTCAATCTTCCACCACTGCTGCTCAAGATTCTCCAGGAAGTTGGTGGGGTTGCAGCCCTTAATGGCAAGGCCGCGGGCCAGACCCGAGTAGATGTGGGTGTGGCAGTTGATAAGTCCGGGCATGATGAGGTTGCCCTGGGCGTCGACGTACTCGGCATCCGGGTACTTGGCCTTGAGCTCACGCTCGGGGCCCACTTCGACGATCGTATCTCCGTCAATAGCGACTGCACCGTTGGGAATGAACGGAGTCTGAGCGTTGCGGGTAAAGACGGAACCGTTAGCGACCAGAAGCATAAATGCTCCCTTCAACATCAGAGGCGGGGTTTGACACCTCTGACATGGCGGAAGTGCGAAGCGCCGGCCTACACCGGAAACGGGCCCTCTCCCGTCAACGCTTCACCAAAGGGACAAGCCCTTTGAAGTGCGGCTTGGCGCCGCATGGCGCCGGCGGACGAGGCGATGCGTCCACCGGCGAATAGCACCGAATTGGTTACTTCTTGCTCTCGGGCAGGACCAGATTCACAGCGGCATCCTTGGCGGCATCGATGTGCTGAGCCACGACCGGCGTCTGCGGAAGGATCAGGTTGAGCACGATGGCCATGATGGCGGTGGGGGTTACGGCGTTGGAGCCGATGACGGTGGACACCCAGGTGGGCATGCCCTCGCCGGCAAGGCAACCGCTGGCCATCCAGATACCCAAGCCAAAGACAACGGAGGTGCCGACGATGGTGGTGGTGCGCTGCGTGAGGCCCTCGCGGGTGAACATGCGCACACCGTTCATGGTGATGGTGCCAAAGACGCCGACGGTCGCGCCGCCGATGACGGGCTGCGGGATAGCGGAAAGGACGGCAGAGAGCTGCGGGAACAGACCGGCGATGGCAAAGACGGCCGCGATGATCACAAAGACCCACTTGTTGACGACCTTGTTGGAGCAGATGATGCCCACGTTCTGGCCAAGGGCGCTGGTGGGAAGACCGCCCAGCAGGCCGCCGACCATAGAGGTGAGGCCCTGGGACACGATAGCGCCGGAGAGCTCGCGCTCGGTGGGCATACGGTCGATGGAGCCCAGGCAGGCGGCGGAGACGTCACCGATAACCTGGATGGCAACCATGGGGAACACGACGGCGAGGGTAATGCAGACCTCGGGATCAAACTCGAGCGCGTAGGGCATGAGCTTGGGAAGAGCGAAGACCTGAGCGGTGGCGACGCTGGAGAAGTCGATCATGCCAAAGGGGATCGAAACGATCATGCCAACGATCATGCCAAAGAACACGGATCCCAGCTTGAGCGTGCCCTTGCCAAAGTTGGCGAGCGCAAAGACCACGGCGAAGGTGATAAGAGCGACGCACCATGCCTGCGGGGTGCCCCACAACGGCGTGCCCATGCCACCGGCCATGTATTTGACGGCCGTGGGATAGAGAGAGACACCAATGGAGAAGATGACCGTGCCGGTCACGACGGGCGGGAACAGCCACTTAATCTTGCTGTAGGCCAGACCAAAGAGGACCGCGACGGCACCGCCAACGATCTCGCCGCCCAGCAGCGCGCCAAAACTAAAGCCCGAGGCGCCCATGGCCTGAAGGGCCGGCAGGAACGCGAACGAAACGCCCATGACGATGGGCAGGCCGCCGCCAATGCGACGGAAGGGAGCGAAGGCCTGAAGGGCCGTGTCGATTGCCGAAAGAATGAGTGCAACCTGAATGATGTCGGTGCTCTGCTGGCTATTAAAGCCGTAGACGCCGGCCATGATGACCGCCGGGGTAATGATGCCGGCAAACGATGCCAGTACATGCTGAAGGGCACACGGGATCATTTCCTTAACGGGCGGCATGCCTTCGCGAGTGAACAGGGCTTCAGTGCCGTTCGTAACCGTCTCCTGGGTCATTTGACCACCAATCCTCGAAATAGTTGTTTTCGCATCTAACGCTCTATTGTGACGCAGTGCGGGGTTGAGGTTGTGCCTTCGTTGCATATCGTATTAAAGATGATTCTCATTCTCAATAATAATTTTTTGTTATCAGACTATTCTTCAGCTGAGATAACGCATTTCCGCAGGTCAGGAAAGTGTCTGCTCAAAATAACATCTAACTTTTCTTTTGGTCAACCGTTTACCGCCAAATTCCTACCGTTCGTCTGCATTACGCAATGTACCTGCGGATATACGAGTCAATAGACACCGTGTTACCATGAGAAAAAATTGTTATGAACATTTCCGATTTCACCCAAAGGAGTTGCCCGTGAACGAGACCGTACGCCGCTTTTTGCCGATGGTCGATTTCCTGGAGCAGGTACTCGGTAAGAACAGCGAAATCGTGCTGCACGATTTCTCGGATCCCGACCACGCCATCGTCGATATTCGCAACGGCATCGTGAGCGGCCGTAAGGTCGGCGGTCCCGCCACCGATCTGGCACTCAAGATCATGCACGATGGTAAATATCGCGATCTGCCGTTCATTACGGGCTACGAAGGCCGCGGTGCCGGTGGCAAGACGCTGGAGTCGGCGACGTACTTCATTCGCGAGGACGGCGAGATCGTCGGCATGCTCTGCGTCAACACCGATCTTTCGGCCGTGCGCAACATCAGTGCCATGGCCCAGCAGCTTATGGCCTGCTTTGACGCCGCTCCCGCACGCACCGAGCCCTCCCCCATCGAGGTCGAAAGCCTTTCGGAGTCCACGCAGGAGCTCATCGACCGCAGTATTTCCGAGCTGCTGAGCGCTCGCGGGCTGGATGTGACGTCGCTTGGTCAAAGCGACCGCGTGGACGTCATTCGCCACCTCAACGGCAACGGAGTGTTCATGCTCAAGGGCGCCGTAGCCTGCGCCGCCACCGCGCTGGGCATCTCGGAGCCCAGCGTCTACCGCTACCTGCAAAAAGTCCGCAAGGAAGGCTAACCCGCTGACTCCTTGGGGACGGAGGAAAACGGATCATTTTTGTCGCATCGCTTGACAAAAGACCCTGCAGTTCACACGCACTGCAGGGTCTTTTTGCATGTCATGTTTAGTTGTTGCCAACCCCTTAGAGAGCGGCGACGACCTCGATCTCGACCAGACCGCCGGCCGGAAGGGCGGCAACCTGGAAAGCGCTGCGCGCGGGGAACGGAGCCTCGAACTTGGAGGCGTAGATCTCGTTCACGGCAGCGAAGTCGGCAATGTCGGCCAGATAGACCGTGGTCTTAACGACATCGGCAAAGGTGGCGCCGGCAGTGGTCAGCAGGGCCTCGACGTTAGCAAGGGACTGCTTAGCCTGGGCCTCGACGCCCTCGGGCATCTTGCCGGTTGCGGGGTCGATGCCCAGCTGGCCGGACAGGAACACCATGTTGCCGGTCTGGATGCCGGGGGAATACGGGCCGATGGCTGCAGGTGCGTTATCGGAAGACACGACGGTCTTGCTCATGTTTTTCTCCTTACGATCAGATAGAGAGCGTGAGCGCGGCGTTCACACCGGGAGGCACAATTCGGTCTGAACACCGCGCTTGATTTGGGATAGTACTCAAGGTTTCCGCGCGATGCAAGATTATTATCACGTTGCGAGAATATTTTATCGCCCAACGGTGCCTGTCGGCCGCTGAACGGCACGACCGGACAGTGAAGCTCAAAATGATCCGTTTCCCTCCGTCCCCATCGGATCAGGCGATCCATAGGGGACAGAGGGAAGCGGATCATTTTTGCTGCAAGGGCTGCTGAAGACTTTATCCTGCTTGGGCCACAGGGCTCGTCCGCCGCAACAGCACCACTATACTTTTGAGTATCTGAGCATTTTGAAAGGCAGGATATGACCGCAACCGCCAGTCGAACCACCAACCGCAGACCCGAGCTTTTGGCGCCCGCCGGAGGACCCGAGCCCTTTGCCGCCGCACTCGCCGCCGGGGCAGACGCCATCTATTGCGGCATGGGCAGCTTCAACGCCCGCCGCAAGGCCACCAACTTTACCGACGAGGCCTTTGAGCAAGCCTGCCGCGCCGCACATCTAGCCGGGTCGCGCGTCTACGTCACGGTCAACATCGTCATCAAGCAGTCCGAGATGGGCGAAGCGCTGCAACTCATCCATCGCTGCTCCACGCTGGGCGCCGACGCCTTTATCATCCAGGACTGGGGCCTGTTCTTTGAGGTCAAGCGCACGATGCCCGGCATCGAGACGCACATCTCAACCCAGGCGAACATCCATGACGACCGCGGAACCCTTTGGTGCCGCGAGCAGGGCGCCGACCGCGTGACCCTCTCGCGCGAGCTCTCCATTGACGAGATCGCTGCCATCCACGACGCCGCACCCGATGTGGACCTTGAGGTCTTTAGCCATGGCGCCATCTGCTTTTGCTACTCGGGCCTGTGCCTGCTTTCGAGCTTTGCCATGGCGGGCCGCTCGGCCAACCGTGGCATGTGCGCCCAGCCCTGCCGCCTGCCTTACGAGCTGATCGACGAGAACGGTCGCGTGCTCTCCCCTGCCGGTCGCGAGCGCGCGCTGTGCCCACGCGACACCAACACTTCGCAGCTTGTTCGCCGTCTGTATGACGCCGGCGCCGCATCGCTCAAGCTCGAGGGCCGCATGAAGGCCCCCGATTACGTGTATTCCATCGTCGACGTGTATCGCCATCAGATTAATGACATGCTGGCCGATGTTTCGACCTCCAAGGATGAAGAGGCCGCCCGCCAGCGCCAGCTCAAGCGCTGCTTTAACCGCGACTTCACGCACGCCTACCAAGACGGCACCTCGGGCGACGAGATGATGAGCTACGAGCGTTCCAACAACCGCGGCCAGATCGTTGGCACGGTGCTGGGCAGCCGTCTGGCCAACCGCGACGTGCGTGGGCTCAAACCCGACGACCGCCGTCGCCGCGCCGCCATCGCCCGCATTGAGCTGTTTGAGCCCGTGGGCAAGGGCGACCTGCTGGAGCTTCGCCACGATAACGAGTTTGATCAGTTCCTGACCACCATCGCCGCCGATGATGCCGCCGCCGGTGACATCATTGAGTGCCGCGTGCCCCGCAGCATGCCCGAGGGCTGCCGCGTCCGCGTGATTCGCAGTCAGCGTGCCATTGACGCCGCCGGCGCCGCGCTCAAGCGCGATGTGCTGCGCCGCCGCGCCGTAGATGTGTCCGTCGTGGCGCGTCTGGGCAAGCCGTTTACCGTTACGCTCACCTGCTGCGACGACCCCGCGCTCATCGCCACCGCCACGGGCTTCACCGTCGAGGCCGCCAAGACCCGCGCCGTCGAGGCGGCAGACCTGGTTGAGCATGTGGGCCGCATGGGCTCCTCGCCCTTTGAGGCTGCGAGCTTTGATGTGACGCTCGATGAGGGCTGCGGCATGGGGTTCTCCGCTGTGCACAAGGTGCGCGCTGCCGCCTGCAAGGCGCTGGAGGAGGCCATTCTGGCACCGTATGAGAAGCGTGCGAAAACGCTCGAGATTCCGGGGCTCGACAAATGTACGCACGCCATACCCGAGCATTACCGCGATGAGCCGCAGATCTGCGCCACCGTCACCTCGCTCGAGGCCGTCGAGGCAGCCCGCGCGGAGGGTGCAACGCGCCTCTACATGACCACCGACGTGCTCGAGGCTGTCGGACTCTCCCCTGCCGATGCATTTGAGCAGGGTATCGTGCCCGTACTCGACGAGGTCTGCCGTGCTGTTGACCACGAGCGCGTTGACCCCTGGATCAATGCCGGAGCCACCGTCGCCGTCGGCAATATCTCCGAGCTCGCCGTAGCCGCGCAGACCGGCGCCACGGCCGAGATTCGCTCTTGCCTGCCGGTGCACAACACGCCCTGCATGGAGGCGCTTGCCGAGCGTGGAGCCGGTGCGTTTTGGCTCTCGCCCGAGATCACGCTCGACGAGATTGTCTCGCTCGGCGCCGCCGCGCCCGCGGCTCTGGGCATCACCGTCTTTGGCCGCCCGCGCGTTATGACAAGCGAGCATTGCATTCTGCAGGTTGCCAACGGCTGCATCCACGATTGTGCCAACTGCCGCCTGCGTGCCCGCAAGCTGTCACTCAAGAATATCGACGGAAAGGTCATGCCCGTCCGCACCGACATCCACGGCCGCTCTCGCCTGTACGACGCCTACCCCATCGACCTCACGCCTCAGGTTCCTCAGCTGCTCGATGCCGGCGTGCGTCGTCTCATGGTGGACGGAACGCTGCTCGAGACGGATGAGGTGGGCCGTGCCGTCGCCCGCGCCCGTCGTGCCGTCGAAGCAGCGCAGACCGGCCGCAAGCCCGCCGCCCGCCTACGCGGGGCGACCTCGGGCTGCATGTTTGTGGGAATCAGCTAACCGAAAGGCTAACACGTGAACGAAGAACCTCAAGTCCTCTACTGCGACGCCTGGCTCATGGCCATCGACAAGCCCGCCGGCATGATCGTCCACGGCGACGGCACCGGAGAGCGCACACTTACCGACTACGCCAGCGACCTTTTGCTGGCGATGGGCGACGGCTTTGCCGCGACCGACATGCAGCCGCTCAACCGCCTGGACCGCAACACCACCGGCGTGGTGCTGTTCTCGCTCGACAAGCAGACGCAGCCCGCCTTTGACCAGATGGTGAACGACCACGCCTTCGAAAAGCACTATCTGGCGCTGGCCGAGGGCAAGATCGACTGGAACGAGAAGCTCATCGACAAGCCCATCGCCCGCGACCGCCACGACAGCCGCAAGATGCGCGTCGGCGCCAGCGGCAAGCCGTCGCAGACGCGCGTGAAGGTGCTCAAGCGCCTTAAGAGCCGCCGAGGTCTGCCCACGCGTTCGTATATCGATGTCGAGCTGCTCACCGGCCGCAAGCATCAGATTCGCGTCCACCTGGCCAGCGAGCATCACCCCCTGGTCGGCGACGACCTGTACGGCACTGCTCGCCCCTGTGGATTGATGCTCCACGCCCACAGCGTGTCCTTTACGCATCCCGTTACCGGCGAGCACATCCACATCGAAGCCCCCTGCCCCTGGGAACCCTAAACCACCACAATGGGGACAGGCACCTTTGTGGTGGTTTTGCCCCAATGGCTCAGCCGCGGTCCCAAAACGTCTCGATCTGTAACAGTTAGATCCCATTTTCCGGTCTATCTGTTACAGATCGAGACACTCGAATCCCCCTCAAGGGAAAATCTCAATCTGTAACAGTAACTCGGCAAAATCCGTCCCAGATGTTACAGATTGAGACAAAGGGACGGCGCGGTTCGGAAGTATCTCAATCTGTAACACCTAGCCCACTTTTAACGGTCCAGTTGTTACAGACTTAGACAAGCCGGCAGACAACGAAAGCGGCAACGCCCGTGATGGACGTTGCCGCTTTTCTATTGGGAAAACTACTCGGTTTTCGTTACTAACCACCACAATGGGGACAGGCACCTTTGCGGTGGTTTTGGCCTTAACCTGCCTCTGCTTGCTAGACCGTGATGACGTTGTCCATTGCCCGGTACTTGGCGGGGACCTCGCCTGCGGTAATAATCGTTGCGTCGCGGAAGTCCGCAAACTTGACGGGCGCCACCATGCCAAATTTGCTGGCGTCCGAGACTACGAAGCGCTTGGCCGTATGGCGCATCGAGATGCGCTTTACTTGCGCCTCCTCGATATCTGGCGCCGTGAAGCCCTGCTCGGCAGCAATGCCGTTAGAACCCCAAAAGCCACAGTTGAAGTTGTAGTGGTCTAGGGTTGCCAAGGCATCGGGGCCAACGAGCGCCTCGGTCTCGGGCTTGAGTTCGCCACCCAACACCACAGTGCGCATGCCGCGCAGGGCGAGATGCTGAGCATGGAGCACGGAGTCGGTCACGTAGGTGACACCTTCAAGGTGTGGAAGATGCTCGATGAGCTTGAGCGTCGTCGAGCCCGAGTCGATGTATACAAAGCTCTCGGGCTCCACAAGCGCCGCCGCACGGGCGCAGATACGCTCCTTGTCGTCGTTATGGAGGTCGCTGCGCTCATTGAGCGTTAGGTCGCGCGTCACGTGCGCGCGTTCAAGACTCGTCGCTCCGCCGTGGACCTTGGCGATGCGGTGCGCTCGATCGAGCGTCTGCAGGTCGCGCCGAATGGTAGACGCCGTCACGCCCAGGGTATCGGCAAGCTCTGGCACAGTAACCGAGCCAGCCTGCTGCACCATCGACACAATCGCGTTGAGCCTATCTTCCGCAAGCATCGCTTACTCCTCCTCGGGGTACACGACTCCCCAGTCGGCGCGGAGCTTGGTCATAAGCTCCATAACATCATAAGCATAATCCAGCAGCTCGCGCTTGGAGTCGTCGCCGGCAACCGCCTTCTCGAGGTCGGCCATCTCGTAGCACAGGGCATAAGCCTCGGTGCCGGCGTGGACCTCCTCGCGGTGGCCGTCCGCAGTCCACACAATGGTCGCGTGATCAGCACGCGGATACTCGTTGACCTCGATATAGCACTTGTCAAAGCTGATGACCGAGCGCTTGGGCTGCTTGGAGTGAAGCGTAAGGCTCACAACGCCCAGCTGCTGCTCAGCATTACGGCAGACGATGCCGCCCGCAACGTCGACACCGGTCTCACAGGTGTTACCCAGCGAGACAACCTCAGCGGGCTGGCTTGCCATAAAGAGGCGCATAACGGACAGAGCATAGACGCCAATGTCGAGCACGGCACCGCCAGCAAGGTTGCGATTGTAGAAACGGTTGGTCAGATCGCCGTACTCCTTGTAGCTGCCAAAGTTGAGCTGAGCGAGGTTCATGCGGCCAAACTCAGCGGCATCCATGCGGCGGCGCAGCTCTTGATATAAGGGCATGTGGAGCACCGTTGTAGCGTCCATAAGGACCACGTTATGCTCGTCGGCAATGGCACGTGCCTCGTCGAGCTCGGCGGAGTTGAGGGTAATGGCCTTTTCGCAGAGCACGTGCTTGCCAGCTGCCAGGGCGGCGCGCAGGTAGGTGATATGCGTGTTATGCGGAGTGGTGATATAGATTGCGTCGATGTTAGGGTCGGCATAGAGGTCCTCGGCCGTTTCATAGACCTTCTCGATGCCATACTGCTCGGCAAAAGCTTGAGCCTTTGACAGCGTGCGGTTAGCGACGCCCGCAAGCTTGCGACCGGCAAGAGCGAGAGACTGGGCCATCTGGTTGGCGATAACGCCGCACCCAATCACAGCCCAACGAAGCTCGGGAGCCGTAAAGATATCATCGGGGAACGGCTTGCCCTGGACCGAAGCGAACGCTGCCTTTGCGGCTGCCGCGGAGTCGAGTGGAGCCTGCTTGGAATCTGCCATATGTGCCTCCTACATCGTGAAAAGTCTTTCATTTCTGACAGCTCTATATTCGCACAAATGCGCGTGTATGTGCGTGCTTCTGCGTGTATTACCGCTAAATGGTCAAAATTCAGGAGTTAACGGCGCATATACACGTATACTCACGCAATCATACGCACGCAGCTGCGCACAGACGCGCATCACCTGATCCCCTGGGGACGGAGGAAAACGGATCATTTGAGGCGTCGCGCCAGCCAGCAGTTGCCCTTTTAACCGTTGCCTCACCGAGTTCGCAACAACGCACGAGCTGACCGACTGTCACGCCAGCCTTTCGCGCGCGCAACCACTCATTTAAGGCTGTCCCCAATGAGTGCCCAATGAGTAGGGATAGAAAAAAGGCCCGGGTGCCGTGGCATCCGGGCCTTTGCTAGCAACTTAACTGTTGCGGGCAGCTTAGAACTTGTGGCCGCACTTCTTGCAGACGCGCAGCTTGTTCTTGCCGTCCTTCTCGTGACCGACGCGGGTAACCTTACCGCACTCGGGGCAAACGAGATTGACGTTGGAGGCGTCGATGGGAGCCTCCTGCGAAACGATGCCGCCCTGCTGGTTGGCAGCGTTGGGCTTGACGGCCTTCTTGACGACCGAAACGCCCTCGACAACGACCTTGTTCTCGGCGGGGAGAGCACGCAGGACAACGCCCTGCTTGCCGCGATCCTTACCAGAGAGAACCTGGACCTTATCGCCCTTCTTGATATACATATATCTCCCCTAACTACAGGGTCTCGGGAGCGAGCGAGACGATCTTCATGTACTTCTTGTCACGAAGCTCGCGAGCGACGGGCCCGAAGATACGGGTGCCGACGGGCGAACCATCGTTGTTGATGACAACGCAGGCGTTCTCATCAAAGCGAATGTAGGAGCCATCCTTGCGGCGGATCTCCTTAACGGTGCGAACGACGACGCAACGGACAACGTCCTTCTTCTTGACGTTGGCGCCAGGGGTAGCCTCCTGGACAGCACCGATGAACACATCGCCGATGCCTGCATAACGACGCTTGGAACCGCCAAGCACCTTGATGCAGCGAATCTTGCGAGCGCCGGAGTTGTCGGCGACGTTCAGCATGGTTTGCATCTGAATCATGGTAGATGTTCCTCCGAACTAAGAACCGAAGAGAGGTGCGCAGCCTTTATACGGCCCGTGGTATGCAAGCCAGGCATACGCACATCTTCGGAAACGTACAAGTCGTAAGAGCGACTGCTTATTTAGCGCGCTCGACGACCTCGATGAGGCGCCAGCGCTTCATCTTGGACATAGGACGGGTCTCCATAACGCGGACGGTATCGCCCACGCCAGCCGTGCACTCCTCGTCGTGAGCGTGCAGCTTCTTGGAGCTGGTCATCATCTTGCCGTACTTGGGGTGACGCTTGCGCTCGGTGATGGTGACAACGATGGTCTTGGCACCGGAGACGGAGGTAACGACACCCGTACGGACCTTACGCGAGTTACGCGAATCAGTCATGTTCTCTCCTTAGGTCCTACTCGGCGACAGCGGACTTCTCCGCTGCGATCTCGCGGGCGCGCTGCTCCGTGAGGACGCGAGCGATGTCCTTCTTCACGGTGTTGACGCGAGCGGTGTTGTCCAGCTGGCTGGTGGCCATCTGGAAACGAAGGTTAAAGAGCTCGGCGCGCATTTCCTTCAGCTTCTCAACGAGCTGAGCGTCCGAGAGCTCACGAATCTCTGCGGGCTTCATTAGTTCTCCTCCTTGGCGGCGGCGGCGTCCTCAGCAGCCCACTTGGCCTCGAGAGCGGCCTCCTCAGCCATCTCCTTCTGGATGCGCTGCTCAGCGTTCTTGGCAGCAACAATCTTGGTCTTGATGGGAAGCTTGTGCTGTGCAAGACGCAGAGCCTCGCGAGCGACCTCCTCGGGCACGCCCTTGACCTCGAACATGATGCGGCCGGGCTTGACGACGGCCACCCACTCCTCGGGGTTACCCTTACCAGAACCCATGCGAGTCTCGGCAGGCTTCTTGGTGATGGGCTTATCGGGGAAGATCGTGATGTAGACACGACCGCCACGCTTCATGTAGCGGGTCATGGCAATACGAGCGGCCTCGATCTGACGGTTGGTGATCCAATGGGCCTCGAGAGCCTGGATACCAAACTCGCCGAAATGCAGCTCGGTATTACCCTTGGCCTGGCCCTTCATGGAGCCACGCTGCACCTTGCGGTGAAGAATACGCTTAGGGGCAAGCACTACTGACCCCTCCTCTCGGAGTTACGACGACGAGGACGGGAAGAGCCCTCGAGTGCAGGGTTGGGAACAGGCTGGCCCGGGAGCTTCTCGCCCAGGTAGATCCAGACCTTCACGCCGCAGGCACCCATGGTGGTGCTGGCGACAGCCGTGCCGTAGTCGATCTTGGCGCGGAGGGTGTGCAGAGGCACGCGACCCTCACGGTACCACTCACGACGGCCCATCTCGGCACCGCCGAGACGACCGGAGCACTGGATACGGATGCCCTTGGCGCCGGCCTTGCGGGCGGACTGGACAGCCTTGCGCATAGCGCGACGGAAGGCAACGCGGCCCTCGAGCTGCTCAGCGATGGACTGAGCAACGAGGTTGGCGTCGAGCTCGGGGCGCTTGATCTCGACAACGTCGACGGAGAGCTGGCCCTTGGAGACGCCAGCGACCTTCTCGAGCTCGGTGCGGAGGGTATCGATCTCGGCACCCTTCTTACCGATGACAACGCCGGGGCGAGCGGTGAGGATGATGACCTTCACCTTGTCGCCAGCGCGCTCGATCTCGACGCGGGAGACAGCTGCGCGGGAAAGACGCTTCTCGAGGTACTTGCGGATCTCGAGATCGTTACCGAGGGTCTTAGCGTAATCCTTCTCTGCGAACCAGCGGGAGCGCCAGTTCTCGGTGATGCCAAGACGGAAGCCGGTGGGGTAGACTTTCTGACCCATACAGCTTTACGCCTCCTTTCGAGGAGCAACGACGACGGTGATGTGGGAAGTACGCTTCAGAATGCGAGAAGCGGAACCCTTGGCGCGGGGACGGATGCGCTTAAGCGTCGGACCCTCGTCAACATAGGCAGCGGCGACAACCAGGTTGTCGGCACGCAGACCATTGTTGTTCTCGGCGTTCGCAACGGCGGAACGGAGAACCTTCTCGACATCCACGGCGACGGCGCGGTCGCAGAAGTGGAGGATGTCGAAGGCCTGAGCGACAGGCTTGCGGCGGATCAGATCGACCACCAGGCGGGCCTTGCTGGGGGAAACACGCACGTACTTAGCGACGGCGCGAACCTCGGTGGCCTCAGTTTCAATAGACTTAGTTGCCATTTACGGTTAACCCCCTATTTGGCCTTGTGGCCACGGAACGTACGAGTCGGCGCGAACTCGCCGAGCTTGTGACCAACCATGGACTCGGTAACATACACGGGCACATGCTTGCGGCCGTCGTGGACGGCGATGGTGTGACCAACCATCTCGGGGAAGATGGTGGACGCGCGGGACCAGGTCTTCACGACGTCCTTCTTGCCAGCCTCGTTCATCGCGGTGATACGCGAGAGAAGGCGAGTCTCCACGAACGGGCCCTTTTTGAGACTTCTGCTCATAAGTGCTTTCTCCTAAAACTCGGTATCCGAAATTACTTCTTACGGCGACGAATGATGTGCTGGTTCGAGACCTTCTTCTTCTTGCGCGTACGAAGGCCCTTCGTCGGCTTACCCCAGGGGGTAACGGAGGGACGACCAGAGGTGTGGTTCTTGCCCTCGCCACCGCCGTGCGGGTGGTCGACAGGGTTCATGACGGTACCGCGGACGGTCGGGCGCACGTTCATGTGACGCTTACGGCCGGCCTTGCCGATGACGATGTTGGAGTGATCGGCGTTGCCGACCTCACCGACGGTGGCGCGGCAGGTAACGAGGATGCGGCGCATCTCGGAGGAAGGCATACGGACGATGGCGTACTTGCCCTCCTTACCCATCAGCTGGCAGGAGTTACCGGCGGAACGGGCGATAGCAGCGCCCTTGCCCGGCTGGAACTCGACGGCGTGGATGAGCGTACCGACGGGGATGTCGGCGAGGGGCAGAGCGTTGCCCGGCTTGATGTCGGCGTCAGAACCGGACATGATGGTCTGACCGACCTCGAGGCCCTTGGGGGCCAGGATGTAGCGCTTCTCACCGTCAGCGTAGTGCAGCAGAGCGATGCGAGCGGAACGGTTCGGATCGTACTCGATCGTGGCAACCTTGGCGGGCACGCCGTCCTTGTTGCGCTTGAAGTCGATCACGCGGTAACGACGCTTCACGCCGCCGCCCTGGTGGCGGGTGGTGATGCGGCCGTTGTTGTTACGACCGGCCTTCTTGGGCAGGGGCTCGAGAAGAGACTTCTCGGGCTTGGTGCAGGTGATCTCGGAGAAGTCGGAGATCGTCTGCCAACGCCTACCAGCGGAGGTCGGCTTAAGGTGCTTTACAGCCATTACAATCCCTTTCAATAGGAATCCGTTAGCCATCGCAGACAGGGATTCGAGGTTCTGCCTCGGGTGCGATGACACCGGACGTATACACGGTTCCGGGCGTGTCCATTTAATACGCCCAAAACCTTGAGCTCCCGCCTCCCCTATTTGGGAGGCATGAGCTCACTCAACAGCAGCGAGTCTTAGGCCTGGTTGCCAAAGACCTCGATGGTGTCGCCCTCGGCCAGCGTGACGATGGCCTTCTTCCAAGAACGGGTCTTGCCGGCGACATAGCGCACGCGCTTGGTCTTGGGCTTGACCGTCAGGGTGTTCACGCGAACGACCTTGACGCCGAAGATCTCCTCGACAGCGTCCTTGATCTGATACTTGTTAGCATCCTTGGCGACCTCGAACGTGTACTTGTTCAGCTCCATGCCGGAGAAGGAACGCTCGGACACGATCGGACGGATGATGATCTCGTGGGCGGTCATTTATGCAAGCACCTCCCCGAAGTGAGCGGCGATGTCGGCGGGCATCAACACGGCGTTGTTGTTGACGAGATCGTAGGTGTTGGCCTCGTCAGCGGTGATGATGAACGTCTTGGGAATGTTGCGGAACGACAGGTAGGCGTTGACGTCCTCATCGCGAACGATGATGGTCAGACGCTTGCCCTCAAGACCGAGAGCCTTGAGCATGGCGACGGCAGCCTTGGTGGAAGGCTTCTCGAAGCCGTAGTCGTCGACGAGCACGAGCTCGCCATCGGCCAGCTTGGCGGACAGCGCGGAGCGCATAGCCAGCTTGACCTCCTTGTTGTTCATACGCTTAGCGTAGGAACGGGGCTTGGGGGCGAAGACAACGCCACCGTGACGCCACTGGGCAGCACGGATGGAACCCTGGCGGGCACGGCCGGTGCCCTTCTGACGCCAAGGCTTCTTGCCGCCACCGGAAACCTCAGAGCGACCCTTAGCAGACTGGGTGCCCTGACGCCAAGAGGCCATCTGGCACTTGACGATGTGGTGCATAACGTGGATGTTCGGCTCGATGCCGTACACCTCAGCGGCGAGCTCGGCCTCGGCGACCTTCTTGCCCTCGCTGTTCTTTACTTCAAACTTTGCCATTTAAGTGTTCTCCTTGGTATGACGCTGGGCTAAATGGGCTGGGCCCTTAGGCCATACGGATGGCGACGAGACCATTCTTGGCACCCGGGACAGCGCCCTTGACCAAGATGAGGTTCTGCTCGGCATCGATGCGGACAACGGAAAGGTTCTTGACGGTAACGCGCTCGTTACCCATGTGACCGGCCATCTTGACGCCCTTGAGGACGCGCGCAGGATAGGCGCACTGACCGATAGAACCGGGGTGACGCTGGAAGTGAGAACCATGCGTCATAGGACCGCGGCGCTGACCCCAGCGCTTGATGCGACCCTGGAAGCCCTTACCCTTGGAGGTACCGATGACGTCGACCTTCTCGACATCAGCGAAATCAGCGACGGTGACGACCTCGCCGACCTTGTGCTCCTCGCCGTTCTCGACGCGGACCTCACGAAGGAAGCGGACAGGCTCGACGCCAGCCTTGGCGAAGTGACCAGCCATGGGCTTGTTCACGTTCTTGGCCTTGATGTCGCCGAAACCGATCTGGACGGCGTCATAGCCGTCGGTTGCCTGAGTTTTAACCTGCGAGACAGCGCAGGGGCCAGCCTGGATGACCGTGACGGGAACGACGTTGTCGTCCTCGTCCCAAACCTGGGTCATGCCAATCTTGCGGCCGAGAATCATGCTGATCAAGATATGATCCCAACTCTCGCGTGGTCTTGGGACAATGCGTACACCACCGAGCGTACGCCCCTAGAGGACCACTACTTACACGACGTGCTCCCCAGCCTTGTATTTCGCCCGGACTACCTGACAACCCTATTAAGCAGGCATTTTGTCCAGCCAGAATACTCCCCTGGTTACACACAGCTGTTTAGTATACACGGCTGCGGGCGTATCCATCGAGATTCATATTTCACTCACATTGTTTACGCAGGTAAAGTGTGTGGCACGTTCCCAGTGTGCGGCGGAGGGGGCGGGCCTGAGACATATTAAGGTTGCTGCTCTACAGTCCTGCTCACGACGGAGAGCACATTAAGTGCTCTCCTGTTCGTGCGGAACTCGCGACAACCTTAATATGTCTCAGGCCCGCCCCCTCCGCCGCACACTGGGAACGCCACGTTGATGTCTGCTAAACCTTGCTCGCTCAGGCTAATGACTTTGTTGGGGGTCCACTATTTGCTGGAGGGTGAACTTGCATTGGGACGGTTCGCCTTCTGCTTGTGGCTTTGCCTCATCGAAATCGAAGATCATGATGGCGCAGTTGGGGAGTTTTGTTGGAAGCTCGAAGCCCTCTGGGGCTGCGGCCTTGATAAATTGGCGGCTGGCGCTGCCGTGGCTTACTGCTAGAAGGGTTTCGATGCCCTCGGAGCCCATGATATTGGTAAGCGCATCCACCATACGTTCTTGCAGCGCCTGGCTTCCTTCTCCTCCGAAGGGGACCAGGTCCTCGCCCGGATCCCAGACGTCGGTGGGCAGCGCGCCGTGCGGGCCTTCTTCGAAGGAGCCGTAGCAGCGCTCGATAATGCCTTCGCAGGGCTCGGCTGCTGCGTCCGGGCCGAGGAGCTCGCATGCGACGAGACTTGCCGTGTCCATGGCTCGGCCTAAGGGTGATGAGACCACTTTGTCGGGGACGACGCCGTGGGCTTTGAGCCATGCGGCTGCCATCCCGGCTTGCTGACGGCCTAAGTCGGTGAGCGGTGAATCGCAGCGGCCCTGGACCAGCTTTTTGACGTTGAACTCCGTCTGACCGTGGCGGAGTAGATACAGCTTCTTCATGCTCTCCCCTTCTGCATAACCTGCTTTGCCGGCATAGCCTTACTCGTGGGTATGCCCTACGTAGTCTTCGTCGATCGTAATCTTGGCAATCGACTTGGGATATTCTGATTCGACCCGTTGTGTCAGCGCGTGCTTTACGTCTTCGGCACTCATCTGCAGATCCGAGGGACGCACGCAGTCAAAGATCACGTTGGTGTGCGTAGGACCCGGCACGCAGCGCAGGTCATGAATCGAGAGGCGGCTATCGATCTCCTGGGCCATGGCGTGAATGCGCAAGCGCATGCTCGCCAGCTTGGGGTCATCGGTCACGATGGGATCGTAGTGAATCGTAACGATCATGCCGTCTTCGTCCCTAAACGACTGCTCGATGTTATCGAGCGTGTCGTGACTTTCCAACGGGCTGTCCTCGGCCGCCATCTCGGCATGCGCACTTGCAAACTTCCTGCCCGGGCCGTAGTCGTGAACCATCAAATCGTGAACGCCCAAAACGCCGGGATAGCTCATGATCTTGTCTCGAATGTGCTTGACCAGCTTAGGATCGGGCGACTGGCCCAAAAGCGGGCTCACCGTATCCTGGATGAGCTCAAAACCGCTCCAGCCAATATAGGCGCCAACGGCAAGGCCGACCCATGCGTCAAGATTGATGTGCGTCACCTGCGAAACAATTGCGCACGCCAACACGGCGCCTGTGGCAAGGACATCGTTCTTGGAATCCTGCGCGGTCGCATGCAGCGTCTCGGACTCAATGCGATCGCCGAGCTTTTGGTTGAGGGCCGCCATCCACAGCTTTACAACCATCGAAAGTGCCAGGACCGCCACCAGGGCAAGCGAGAACTCGACAGGCTCCGGGTTGACAATACGCTCCACCGAGGACTTCACCAGTTCGATGCCAATAAGCAGCACGAGCGCCGCCACGACCAAACCCGAGAGATACTCGTAGCGACCGTGGCCGTAAGGATGCTCGGGGTCGGCCGGCTTGCTCGCCAGCTTAAAGCCCAGCACGCTCACGATATTCGAGCTTGCATCGGACAGGTTGTTCATGGCATCCGCCACAATCGAAACCGATCCCGACAGCACGCCAATTACGCCCTTCGCAGCGCATAGTGCCACATTGGCGAGAATACACACCACGCCCGTCAACGTGCCCACGCGCGCACGGTCGCCCTGCGCACGCTTAACAATCCACTCGACCATCTACATCCGCCCCCACGGTACTACCTATATATCTATTGCTCAAACGGATTGTAGTGTAGCCACTTTGTCCCCCAGATACAAAAAGGCCGCAACCCACATGGGCCACGACCTTGGAATGTGACATGCAGGACTGTCCCTTTGTCGATCGATTTATGCGCTTGCTTCGGCCGCGCTCTTCGAGGTTTCGGGCAAATCGGCTCCGTCTTCTGCCGCCCGCCCCTTCGCCGGCACCACGCCAAAGCAGTAGCTCAGCGCCGCAGACACCGCAAATGCCACACCGCCGGCAGCGCAGCACCACAGCAGGTTCGAGATGCCGCCCGTGGCAAAGCCAATGACCATAAGGACATTCGTCATGCCGATGGTATAGGCCGTAACGTGGCCCACGGCCGCAACAAGGCCTCCGACGGCGCCGCCAATGGCCATGCACGTCAGGCACCTGCCATATTTAAAGCCGCAACCGTACAGCGCCGGCTCGCTTACGCCGCCAAGAACACCCGAGATTGAATAGCCCAGCATGAGCGCCTTCTCGTCCTTATCCGCAACGCGAAGCGACGCGCCAAAGGGCATGCCCCAAACGGCGAACGTTGCCATCGTCGCGGCGATCAGGATGCACGAATCCGTTCCCACACTCATAAACTGCGCATAGGCGAGCGATAGGACAACGTTGCTGACGCCGGCGATCTTTAGGAACTCCCAGCCCGCAGCAAGCCCCATGAGCGTGAGCAGCGACACGATGCCACCGGAATTGCCAAGCATAAACATAAGCTGGCCCAACAGCATGCCCAGATAGCTGCCCGCCGGTGCCGTAATACACAGCGAAACCGGAACCATGACAAGCATGGTCGCAAACGGAACAAACGAAAACGCCACGGCCCTAGGGATAACGCGCTTAAAGAAACACTCCACTCGCCATAGCACGGGCGCCGAGATGAGAACCGGAATAACAGTCGTCGTGTAATCATTGACCGGCGCGGGAAGCAGACCATACACGGAAGTCATCGATGCCCCCGTCGTCGATGCGGCATCGACGAGCTTAAGCAGATCGGGCGCAATCAATACGCCGCCCAGCATCATGCCCAGCTGCTCCGAGCAACCGAGCTGGCGGGCGGCCGCCCAACCAAGATAAATGGGCAAAAAGTAGTAGCCGGCGTTATAGAGCCAACTGTAGAACAGGCGATAGATTTCGGAATCGGCAGACCATAGGCCCAGCATGCCTTCGCCCATAATGACGGCGACGGTGCGGAACAACGCCGCGCAGACAATAAACGGCAGCGCCGACATCATGCTTTTGGACAGATAGTCCACCACGGCCATGGCGTTTGATGAAACCGTCGTTGTAAACGAGGTGTTAGAAACTTGTGACATGGAACGCCTTTCCCAATGTGACATGCGGGCTGTCCCCTTGTCACATCGTGCGGTACTGACCGATTGCGCGGTACTTTTCGTAGCGGAGGTTTGTGAGGGTCGCGTCGTCGAGCCGCCCAAGTGTATCGAAGGCATCAAATGCCGAGGACATGACGGCACCGGCGATCTCCTCATGCGACAGACCCCTATCGTCAACAATGCCGTCGATGATGCCGAGCGCCAACAGGTCGGGAGCCGTGAGCTTAAGCGCCTCGGCGGCCTCATTCGCGCGCTCGGTATCCTTCCACAGGATCGACGCACAGGCCTCAGGGCTCACGACCGAATAGGCCGAGCTCGAAAGCATCAGGATGCGGTCGGCCACGGATAGCGCCAGCGCGCCACCAGAGCCGCCCTCGCCTGTCACCACCGAGACAATCGGCGTCTTAAGGCCGCTCATCTCCATGAGATTCTGGGCAATCGCCTCGCCCTGGCCGCGCTCCTCGGCACCGATGCCGCAAAACGCGCCCGAAGTATCGACCAGGCACAGAACCGGTCGACCAAACTTTTCGGCCTGGCGCATCAGGCGACGCGCTTTGCGGTAGCCCTCGGGATGCGCCATGCCAAAGTTGCGGCGCATACGCTCTTTGGTCGTGGTGCCGCGCTCGATGGCGATGACCGTTACGGGGCGTCCGTCTTTCCAGCCAATGCCAGCCACCACAGCGGCGTCGTCGCCAAAGTAACGGTCGCCGTGCAGCTCCACAAATCCATCCAGGCCCAGCGAGATTATCTCACCCGCCGTGGCGCGATCTGCCGAGCGGGTCTGCTTGACAATCTCGAGCGCGGTTTTTGGTGCCGTCGAGCGCTTGAATAAGTGTCCCAGCTTTTTACCGCGGCGACCCGCATGCACGATCTCGTGCGGTGCCCCCAGGCCGGGCGCGTGCCCTTCGTGCAGCGCCAGCAGCTCGCCTACCGTAAGCGCAATCTCGCCACGCGGAACAACGGCATCGCAAAAGCCGTGCTCCAGCAAAAACTCTGAGCGCTGGAATCCCTTGGGCAGGCGCTTGTGCATGTTCTGCTCGATCACGCGCGGGCCGGCAAATGCCGTCAGGGCATCTGGCTCGGCCAGGATAATGTCTCCCTCCATGGCAAAGCTCGCGGTTACGCCTCCGGTCGTGGGGTCGGTGAGCACCGTGATATACAGGCCGCCCGCTTCGCTGTGACGCCTAACCGCCGCAGAAATCTTGGCCATCTGCATAAGCGATGTCACGCCCTCTTGCATGCGCGCACCGCCCGAAACGGTAAAACCGACAACCGGCAATCCCAGCTCGGTCGCACGCTCAAATGCGCGACAGATCTTCTCGCCCACCACGGAGCCCATCGAGCCCATCATAAAGTTGGCGTCCATAAAGAAGAGCGCGGTATCGCAACCGCAGATTTTGCCCCTGCCGCACACAACGGCATCGCGCTCGCCCGAACGCTCGCTCACGCTCTTGAGCTTGTCGGCATAGCCGGGAAACGAGAGGAAGTCTTCCGACGCCAGATTGGCATCCCATTCCTCAAACGTGCCCTCGTCGACCGTCATGCGCATGCGCGCGCGACCGCTCACGCGAAAGTGTTTGCCGCAACGAGGGCAGACCTCGAGGTTGTCGTGCAGGCGTGCCTCATCGATCACACGGCGGCACTCCGGGCACTTGATAAACACGTGGCGCGCGGGAAACTCGGCGCACGACTCGGTTATCGGCCCCTCAAGGACATTGACCGTCTTCGCTTTTCTATTCATCAGCATAGAGATGCCCCATCAGATCGGTGTGATACATGCCCGACAAGAACTCGTCGTTTGCCAGCACGTCGAGCTGAAGCTCGCTGTTTTCGCTCACGCCCTCAATCACGAGCTCGCCCAGGGCCGAGCGCATCTTGCGAATGGCGCCGTCACGCGTGGGCGCACACACGATGAGCTTGCCGAGCATGGAGTCGTAGTACGGCGGAACGGCAGCCCCGGTAAACATGGCGGAATCCCAGCGCACGCGCGGACCACCCGGCACACGCAACGCGGTGACCGTTCCGCATGACGGCAGAAAGTCCGGCGTTTCGGCATTGATGCGGCACTCCATGGCGTGGTTGCGGACCGGTACGTCCTCTTGCTCAAAGGGCAGAGGTTGGCCGGCTGCCACGCGCAGCTGCCACTTGACCAAGTCGGTATCGGTCACAAACTCCGTAACCGGATGCTCCACCTGCAAGCGCGTGTTCATTTCCATAAAGTAGAAATTGCCGTCGTCCGAATACAGGAACTCGATGGTACCGGCCCCTTCGTAGCCGACGGCACGAGCCAAGTCACGCGCTGCCTTGTGCATGCGAGCACGAATGTCGTCGTGTCCGTCGAGGCACGGCGCGGGGCTCTCCTCGATTAGCTTTTGGTTGCGCCGCTGCACCGAGCACTCGCGCTCGCCGAGCGAAAACACATGGCCCTGCTTATCGGCCATAATCTGTACCTCAACGTGATGCGCCGGCGCGACGAACTTCTCCATGTAGCACTCGCCGTCGCCAAAAACGGCCTCGCCCTCGGCGCGTGCTTCAATAAAGGCCTTTGCCGCATCTTCCACGCGATCGACCTTGCGAATGCCGCGACCGCCGCCACCTGCACGCGCCTTAATGAGCACGGGGCAGCCAATGCGCTCGGCCTCGGCCGTTGCCTCCTCGGGGCTTTTGAGCAAATCGCAGCCCGGCACGATGGGCACGCCCGCCGCGGCAGCCGTTCGACGCGCGGCGTCCTTATCGCCCATGCTGTCGATCACCTCGGCCGAAGGACCGACAAACGCCAGGCCATACTTGTCGCAGTCGCGTACGAAGCTCGCCTTCTCGGAGAAAAAGCCATAGCCGGGATGAATTGCCTTAGCTCCCGACTTTACGGCACAGGTGAGCACGGCATCGTCGTTGAGGTAGCTCTCGGCAAGACGCGGGCCACCGATGCAATATGCCTCGTCGGCAAGCTGCACGTGCAGCGCGTCCGCATCGGCCGTGGAATAGACGGCGACGGTCTTGATGCCCATATCGCGGCACGCGCGGATAACACGGACCGCGACTTCGCCACGGTTGGCAATGAGCACTTTGTCGAACATGAAGCCTTCCTTAACTTTCGTGCATGAGTGCAAAGGACATATCGGCGCGGCAGCAAACCTCACCGTTGACGCTCGCAGTACCCGTCGCAAAGCGGAACGGCCCGCGCGCACGCGTGATGGTGCACACCAGATCAACCGTGTCGCCCGGGCGCACCGGACGCTTAAAGCGCACCTTATCGAGGCTCGTATAGAACGGCGTCGCGCCGCGCGCCTCCTCATCGCCCATCAGCAGCACGCAGCAGTTCTGGGCGAGCATCTCGCACTGAATCACGCCGGGGACGACCGGGTTTCCCGGAAAATGCCCCTGCAAAAAGTACTCGTCGCCCGTGATCGTGATCTTGCCGTGGGCCTCGTCGCCCACCAGCTCGGCCTCGTCGAGCAAAAGCATCGGCTCGCGATGCGGTAACAGCTTCTTGAGCTCTTCTTTGTTCATGGATATCACCTATCCGATCCTCATGAGGCAGCTGCCGAACTCCACGAGGTCGCCGTCGGCCACGCAGATCTCGAGCACCTCACCGTCTGCCTCGGCCGTCACCTCGTTGAGAACCTTCATGGCCTCGATGATGCAAAGGGTCTCGCCAGCCTTGACCTTGGAGCCCACGTGCACAAACGGTTCGTCGCCCGGCGCCGGGGCAGCATAGAAAACGCCGACCATGGGAGCGGTCACCTCGGTGCCCTTGGGCTCCGGTGCGGCGGCAGGTGTCTGCGCGGCGGGCTCCGGTGCGGCAGGCGCGACTGTGGGAGCTGCAACTGGAGCGGTCATAGCGCTCGGCATAGGCATGGGCACGGCAACCGGCTGCGCGGCGCTCGCGCGCTCGAGTTCGACCGCGGTGCCATCGGGCCCCTCAACGCGCACGCGCGTGAGGCCGCGGTCCTCCATCACATCGGCTATCTCGGCAAGTCTTTTGGAATCCATGCTCTAGCTCCTCGTATATCTACGCAGCGCGATGGCGGCGTTGTGCCCGCCAAAGCCTAGGTTGGTCGAAAGCGCCCAGGTAAGGTCGGCGCGAACTGCGCGATTGGGCGTGTAGTCAAGATCGCAGGCGGGATCGGGCGTGCGGTAGTTAATGGTCGGCGGCACCACGCCCTGCTCGAGCGCCATGGCGCAGGCCATGACCTCGATGGCGCCCGTGGCACCGATCATGTGGCCGGTCATCGACTTAGTCGACGAGACGTGCGCGGCGCGCGCCGCGTCCTCGCCGAGCGCACGCTTAATGCCCGCCGTCTCGGACGAATCGTTGAGCTTGGTCGATGTGCCGTGAGCATTGATGTAGAGACCCTCGGAAGGCCTGACGTCGCCCTCGGTCACCGCCAGCGATATCGCGCGGGCAATGCCGGCAGCCTCGGGATCAGGGCTCGTGATGTGATAGGCATCATCGGCGTTGCCGTAGCCCACGACCTCGGCATAAATGTGCGCACCGCGCGCCTGCGCATGTTCCATGCTCTCGAGCACGAGCACGCAGGCGCCCTCGCCCATCACAAAGCCATCGCGGCCTGCATCGAACGGGCGGCAAGCCGTCGCGGGATCAGGGTTGGTGGTCAATGCGCGGCAGGACGTAAAGCCCGCAACGGCATCGGGGATAATTGCGGCCTCGGCGCCGCCCGCGAGGATCGCGTCGGCATAGCCGTGCTTGATGGCGCGGAACGCCTCACCCACCGCATGGGCAGAAGTCGCGCAGGCAGTCACGACGGGCAGGGTCGGGCCCTTTGCCTTATGGCGAATCGCGATGTTGCCCGAAGCCATGTTGGGAATCATCATCGCGATCATGTAAGGCGATGCGCGACGAGGCCCCCGATCGGCGATCGTGTGGACGTTGTCGACGAGTGTCTGCATGCCGCCCACACCCGAGCCCACGTAGACGCCCAGGCGCTCTCGATCGATGGCGCCTTCGACATCAAAGCCCGCATCGTGCATAGCCTCGTCCGAAGCCGCCATCGCAAACTGAACGCAGGGGTCCAGATGCTTTGCATCACGCTTGCCAAAGTACTCGTTGCCGTCAAAGCCCTTGACCTCGGCCGCCACCTTGACGGCAAACGCATCGGTATCGAAGTGCGTGATCGGGCCGATGCCGCACGTGCCGGCGCACATGGCCGCCCAGGTGGCAAGCGCCGTGTTGCCGAGCGGCGATACGGCACCGATGCCGGTGATTGCAACTCTCTGTTCCATCATGGTCTCCTCATCCAAGCCGTTCTTCGGCCCTGGTTTCTACATCGCCATTCCGCCGTCGACGCGTACGACCTCGCCCGTAATGTAGGCAGCCGCGTCGCTCGCCAAAAAGCGCACCACGCCGGCCACTTCCTCGGGACGCGCCATGCGCCTCAGGGGAATCTGCTCCTCGCATGCCGCACGCACCTTATCCGATAGCTTTGCCGTCATATCGGTCTCGACAAACCCGGGTGCGACCGCGTTCACTCGTACGCCGCGGGGCGCAAGCTCGCGCGCTACCGCCTTGGTCAGGCCGATCACGCCCGCCTTAGAGGCAGCGTAGTTGGCCTGCCCGGCATTGCCCATCAGGCCCACAACCGAGCTCATGTTGACGACGCAGCCGCCGCGCTGGCGCATAAAGGTCTTGGTGAGCGCGCGCGTCGTGTTAAACGTTCCTTTAAGATTGACATCGAGCACGCGATCGAAGGCGTCATCGCCCATGCGCATGAGCAGGCCATCGCGGGTGATGCCAGCGTTGTTGACGAGCGCCCAAATGGAGCCAAAGTCGTTGAGGACCGCTTCCACGCACGCGTTGACGGCAGCGGGGTCGGCCACGTCACATTGATATGAGCGCGCCGTGGCGCCAGCCGCCTCGCAGGCGTCGCACGTCTCGCGCGCCGCATCGACGCTGCCGGCATAGACGACGGCGATATCGTAGCCATCCTCCGCCAGACCGATAGCGCAGGCGCGGCCGATACCCCGCGAGCCGCCCGTGACCAGTGCCACGCGACGTGAGTCGTTGCGCTCGAGCGCGCCATTGTTCAAGTTGCCCATGTCATTCCTTTCGGGTTACAGCCCTGTGGACTATGCGAGCTCGTCGGCAATAGCTGCGACCTGCTCGGCCGTCTCGCACAAATACACACGAACGTCGCTCAACGTATGCTTGACCAGGCCGGACAGCGTTTTGCCGGGGCCGACCTCAATAAATGTGTCGATGCCTTGATCCTGCAGAGCATGCAGCGTATCGACCCAGCGCACGGCATGGCTCACCTGATTGGCCAAGACATCCGATGCCGCTCGCGGGTCCGCCGGATAGGGCGCCGCCGTCATGTTTGCCATGACCGGAATCAGCAGCGGAGACGGCGCGTGGCCGGCCTGGATATACATCGCCAGCCCCTCTGTCGCCTCGGCCATATAGGGGCTATGAAATGCACCCGACACCGCGACCTTCATGGCGCGGCCGCCAGCCTCTTTTACTAGGACGTCGAGGGTCTGCAGCGCATCGGGCGCTCCGGCCACAACCGTCTGCTGGGGACTGTTGTAGTTGACCGGCCAGCAGTCCTCGCCGGCCTGCGCAGCCAGGTTCTCGACTTGCGCAGCATCAAGTTTGATGACGGCGCGCATGCCGCCGGGGTGACGCTCGGCCGCCGTGGCCATCAATGCCGCGCGCTCACACACAAGCTCAAAACCCGCTCGCGTATCGAATGTCCCCGCAAAGGTGAGTGCAGCGACCTCGCCCAGCGAGAATCCCGCACAGGCGGCAGGCACCACGCCGCGCTCGCGCAGGGCGACGGCGACAGCCAAGTCGTGCACGAACACGCAAGGCTGCGTGTTCTCGGTCTGCGAGAGCTCCTCCTTGGAGGCGCTCCGGCACTGCTCGCTGGTCCCCGGGCGCACCTCGTCGGCGATCGCGAACACCTCGGCAGCCGCCGGCGATGCCTCGATGAGGTCGACGCCCATCGCGGGGTGTTGGGCACCCTGGCCGGCAAACAGAAACGCTACGCTACCCATGCGGACGCACCCTTCAGGACGCGCTCGGCGCCATCGACCAGATCGTCAACGATTTCGCGTGCGCTCTGACGCTCGTTGACCATGCCGGCAATCTGTCCACACAAAAACGAACCCTCTTCGTAGTTGCCGTCCTTGGCGGCCTTACGCAGCGCACCGGTTCCCATAGTACCGAGCTCCTCGGCACTCGCGCCGGAACCCTCGCTCTTGGCATAGGCGTTGGTGAAGGGGCTCTTGAGGGCGCGCACTGGATGTCCCGTCGACCGACCGGTCGCACGCGTTGAAGTGTCGTTGGCCTTCAGGACCATCTCTTTGTACTGCTCCGAGACGGTGCACTCGTCTGCGACCAGAAAGCGCGTACCCACTTGCACGCCTTCGGCGCCCAGCATAAAGGCGGCCGCCACGCCGCGGCCGTCGGCAATACCGCCGGCGGCCACGACGGGAATGTCAACCGCATCGACGACCTGCGGCACCAGTGCCATCGTCGAGGTCTCGCCAATGTGGCCACCCGATTCGGTACCCTCGGCAACAACCGCCGTGGCTCCACGACGTGCCACGAGGCGCGCCAGCGCCACCGAGGCAACGACCGGGATGACCTTGATGCCCGCCTCGTTCCACGCCTTCATGTACTTGGCGGGATTGCCGGCGCCCGTCACGACGACCGGCACTCGCTCGTCAATCACGACCTGTGCAACCTCGTCGGCAAACGGGCTCATGAGCATGACGTTGACGCCAAAGGGCTTATCCGTCTTGGCGCGCAGCTCATGAATCTGGTCGCGAAGCCAGTTGGCGTCGGCGTTCATGGCCGCGATGATGCCTAAGCCACCCGCCTCGGACACTGCGGACGCCAGCGAGGCATCGGCAATCCAGGCCATACCGCCCTGGAACACGGGCTTTTCGATGCCGAGCAGATCGCAGAGAGGAGTCTTGAGCATCTCTACTTCTCCAATGCCGCCTCGACCGTATCGGCGAACTCGCCGACCGTCTTGGGGTTCTCCTCGGTATCGAGCTGGATGCCAAACTCGTCCTCGACGGCAACGAGGATCTCGACGGTGCCCAGGCTGTCGAGACCAATCTCCTCGAGCGTGGACTCGGGCTTCATCTCGACATCGTCAAGACCGGCGGTCTCGCGGATAACGTCGCAAACGCGCTCGAAGGTCTTCTGATCTGCCATGGTAGTTCTCCTTTGTTTGTGCCCTAGGGGCGTTTTTATTTCCTATGTGCGACTACTTCCAACGAAGCAGATAGCCACCTATATCCAGACCGGCGCCAAATCCAACCAAGGCGATGGTGTCGCCTGTGTGAAGTGCACCGGCGTTTGCCAGCCGGTCGAGGGCAAGCGGAATGCATGCGCTCGAAATGTTGCCGGTCTCGCGCAACGTGCGAACCACGCGCTCGTCCGGCACGCCCAGGCGCTTGACCGCCTGGCTCAGGATTCGTTCGTTAGCCTGATGGAATACAAAATGATCGATGTCTTCGACCAAAATGCCCGCATCGATCGCAAGCTTATGGACCGTGTCGCAGATGGCGTTGACGCCGAACTTGAACACGCGGCGGCCGTTCATGGACAGCACGCTCGCGCTATCTGCGGAAGCCCTAAACGGCGAGGTACCGACCAGACCGGGAACGCGCAACGTCTCGACGTCGGGCGCCGTCGAAAGCTCAACGGCAAGGGGGTTGTCTCCCCCAGCTTCAATCACTGCGGCGCCTGCCCCATCGCCAAAAAGCACGCAGGTGGCACGGTCGGTCCAGTCGAGCGCGCGCGTCATCTGCTCGGCAGCAACAACAAGCACGCGCTCGGCACGGCTGCGGGCGATATAGCCCTCGGCGACATCGAGCGCAAATACGAAGCCGGCACAAGCCGCCGAGACATCGAAGGCAGGGCACGTCGCGCCAAGTCGCTCAGCAACGGCACACGCCTCGGCGGGAACAAGGTGGTCACCCGTCGTCGTCGAGCAGACGATCAGATCCAGCTGGCTCGCGTCGATTCCGGACACCTGGAGTGCCCGCTCGCTCGCTGCTACGGCAAGGTCGTCAAGTGACTCGGTGGTGCAGACGTGGCGGCTCTTGATACCTGTGCGAGTAAAAATCCACTCATCCGAGGTATCGAGGAACTCAGACAGCTCGTCATTGGAAACACTGCGCTCAGGAAGTGCCGAACCTGTTCCAAGAATCGTGAAACCCATCACTAACCTCCTTTGAGTTGTTGACGTGTTTACATCGACCAAGAGAGGATAACGCATTTCAGTCTTTGTTGACGTGTTAACATTAAATTGTCCAAATGCGACAAAGGCTTCACATTGTGTCTATCTCTCGACACCATTGCGTCATTCACTTATTCAATAAGGAGGTAGCAGCCGCTATGGATGCCCAATTAACGATTGTCGATGTAACCGGATCGACCAACGATGACCTGCTCGAGGCAGGAAAACAGGGTGCGCCGCACGGCACAGGACTTGCCGCCCGCGCGCAAACGGCAGGACGCGGCCGGCGCGGCCACAAGTGGGATTCAACCGCCGGCAACCTATTGCTTTCGATTGTCCTGCGTCCATGCGTTAATCCCGCAAAGTACTCTGGTCTTGCCGCCGTCAGCGGCCTAGCGGTGCTCGAAGCACTCGAAAAGCAAGGCCTTGCAAGCGAAATAGCCCTCAAGTGGCCCAACGACCTGGTCGCGCGAGGACGCAAGCTCGGCGGCATTCTGGTCGAGGCCGCACGCGATAACGAAGGCAAACCTTTCGCCGTCTGCGGCATTGGTGTCAACGTAAACTACACGCCCCAAGAGGTGCCCGATGGCGGCCTGGCGGCAATTGGCCTCTCGGACCTCAACGAGAGCGTTCCCGCCGTCGACATGCTCCTCGATGAGGTCTATCACGCAGTTATAGACGCTGTAGATACCTGGGCAGAGCGCCTCAACGCCATGGAAGAAAACGCCGGACCGCTCGCGCCCGTCCACGACGAATATGTCGCACACCTCAATTGGATTGGGGAGCACGTTATCGCCCGCTCCCCCGCTGGAGACGAGCTGGCACGCGGCATATTTAGAACGGTCGACGATTGCGGCCGCGCAAGCATTGAGACCGAGAGCGGCTTGTGCGTCTTCCACTTCGAAGAAGCGTCCTTGCGCCCCCTGAGCGAATAGGGCGCCGCAGCCATCAGCTCGGCAGACGAATTCGCTATCCCAAAATCTAAACTCAAAACAAAAGAGCCCCGCTACCAAGATGGCAGCGGGGCTCTATAAGCTATGAGCGATATCGCTTAGAGCTTGATGTCGATGTCGACGCCAGCGGGGAGGTCGAGACGCATGAGCGAATCAACGGTGCCCGAGGTGGGGTCGAGGATGTCGATGAGGCGCTTGTGGGTGCGCATCTCGAACTGCTCACGGGAGTCCTTGTTCACGTGCGGCGAGCGGATAACCGTGTACAGGTTGCGCTCGGTGGGCAGGGGGACAGGACCGGAAACGCGAGCGCCGGTCTTCTGAGCGGTCTCGACGATGAGCTTCGCGGACTGATCGACGACCTCGTGATCATAGCCCTTGAGGCGAATGCGGATCTTCTGGGTAGCCAACTTAAACCTCCAAAGAGTGCGAGAGATGTTCTCGCGGATTACGTAACAGGGAGCTCGAACTTAGGCGTTCTTGCTCATGACCTCGTCCACGATGGACTTGGGCGCGGGCTCATAAGAGTCGAACTGCATCGTGTAGGATGCACGGCCCTGGGTCTGGGAGCGAAGGTCGGTAGCGTAACCGAACATCTCGCCCAGCGGCACCTTGGCACGGATGAGCTTGCTGTTCTTGCGATCCTCCATGCCCTCGATCTTGCCGCGGCGACCGGAGAGGTTGCCCATAACGTCGCCCATGTACTGCTCAGGGGTCTCGACCTCGACAGCCATGATCGGCTCGAGCAGCTGCGGATCGGACTTCTTGAGGGCGTCCTTGATAGCCATGGAACCGGCGATCTTGAAGGCGGCCTCGGAGGAGTCGACCTCGTGGTAAGAACCGTCGAACAGGGTGACCTTAACGTCGAGGACCGGGAAGCCGGCGATAACACCGGTGTTCAGGGCCTCCTGGATGCCCTTGTCGATGGACGGGATGTACTCCTTGGGCACGACGCCGCCGACGATAGCGTTGACGAACTCGTAGCCGAAGCCCTCCTCCATCTTCTCGAGCTTGATGACGGCGTGGCCGTACTGACCGCGACCGCCGGACTGACGGACGAACTTGCCCTCAGCCTTCTCGACGTCGTGACCAGCGGTCTCGCGGTAGGCAACCTGGGGCTTACCAACGTTAGCGTCAACCTTGAACTCGCGGAGCAGACGGTCGACGATGATCTCGAGGTGCAGCTCGCCCATGCCGGCGATGATGGTCTGGCCGGTCTCGTGGTTGGTGGACACCTGGAAGGTCGGGTCCTCCTCGGCGAGCTTGGTCAGAGCCAGGGACATCTTGTCCTGCTCGGCCTTGGTCTTGGGCTCGATGGCAACGTCGATAACGGGCTTAGCGAACTCGATCTTCTCGAGGACGATCTCCTTGCCCTCGGCGCACAGGGTGTCACCGGTGGTGGAGTTCTTGAAGCCGACGCAAGCGACAATGTCGCCGGCGGCAGCGTCGTCACGGTCGATACGCTCGGCGGCGTTCATCTCGAGGATGCGGCCGAGGCGCTCGCGCTGACCGTTGGAAGCGTTAACAACGTAGGAGCCGGACTCGGCGCGGCCGGAGTAAACGCGGACGTAGGTGAGCTTACCGACGAACGGGTCGGTCATGATCTTGAAGACCAGGCCGGAGAAGGGCTCGTCGAAGGAAGGATGACGCTGGATCTCCTCGCCGGTGTCCGGATCGGTACCGGTGACGGCCTCAACGTCGAGCGGGCTGGGCAGGTAGTCGACGACAGCGTCGAGCAGCTCCTGAACGCCCTTGTTCTTGTAGGCGGAGCCCACGAAGACGAGGTTGAGCTCGTTGGCCAGAACGCCCTTGCGCAGAGCGGCCTTAAGCTCCTCGACGGTGAAGTCCTCCTCCATGAGGATCTTCTCCATGAGCTCGTCGTCAAAGCTGGCAGCAGCGTCGAGGAGCTCCTCGCGCTTGGTGGCAGCAATGTCGGCAAACTCGGCCGGGATCTCGTCCATCGGCTCGGGGTAGGTCATACCCTTCTCGTCGGCCTTGAAGTCCCATGCAGTCATGGTAACGAGGTCGATGACGCCCCAGAAGTTGTCCTCGGCGCCCATCGGGACCTGAGCGGCCACAGCATTGGCGTCGAGACGATCCTTCATGGTCTCGATAGCGTTGAAGAAGTCAGCGCCCACGCGGTCATACTTGTTGATGAAGGCGATGCGGGGGACGTTGAAGGTAGAAGCCTGACGCCAAACGGTCTCAGACTGGGGCTGAACGCCGGCAACGGCGTCGAAGACGGCGACAGCGCCATCGAGGACGCGCAGGCAGCGCTCGACCTCAGCGGTGAAGTCAACGTGGCCCGGGGTGTCGATGATCTGGATGCGGTAGTCCTTACCGTCCTTGTTCCAGAAGCAGGTGGTAGCAGCGGAGGTAATGGTTACGCCGCGCTCCTGCTCCTGAACCATCCAGTCCATGGTGGCAGCGCCCTCATGGACCTCACCGATCTTGTGGGTCTTACCGGTGTAGTAAAGAATACGCTCGGTCGTGGTGGTCTTACCAGCATCGATGTGGGCCATGATGCCGATGTTACGGGTATCGGAAAGCTTGTACTTAGGCTTAGCCATGTTAGTTCCTTACCTTAACTTACCAACGATAGTGAGAGAACGCGCGGTTGGCCTCGGCCATCTTGAAGACGTCCTCACGCTTCTTGACGGAAGCGCCCAGGCCGTTGGAAGCGTCGAGGATCTCGTTGGCGAGACGCTCGGCCATGGTCTTCTCCTTGCGAGCGCGGGAGAAGTTGACAATCCAGCGGATGCCCAGAGCGGTGGAACGACGGGAGTTGACCTCCATCGGGACCTGATAGGTAGCGCCACCAACACGCTTGGGCTTAACCTCGAGCGTGGGCTTGACGTTGTCCATAGCCTTCTTGAAGGTAGCGAGAGCGTCGCCACCCTCGGACTTCTCGGCAACGATCTCGAAAGCGGTGTAAACGATGCGCTCAGCGGTGGCCTTCTTGCCGTCAAGAAGGACCTTGTTGATGAGCTGAGTCACCAGGCGGTTGTTGTAAACGGCGTCAGGCTGAACCTCACGACGATTAGCTGCTGCACGACGCGGCATGTGAAATCTCCTTAAGTGTCTACCGTGCGGCGCTTAGGCGGCACACGGCGAAAGTATCAAAACGTTATCTGGCTTATTTAGCCTTGGGGCGCTTAGCACCGTACTTGGAACGGGCCTGCATACGGTTCTGGACCGGAGCAGCGTCGTAGGCGCCACGGATGACGTGATAACGGACACCAGGGAGGTCACGGACACGACCGCCGCGGACGAGCACGATGGAGTGCTCCTGCAGGTTGTGGCCCTCACCCGGGATGTAAGCAGTAACTTCGATGCCGTTGACAAGGCGAACACGGGCAACCTTACGAAGAGCCGAGTTCGGCTTCTTGGGGCTCGTGGTGAAGACGCGGGTGCACACGCCGCGCTTCTGGGAGTTGTGCTGCAGAGCAGCGTTCTTGGACTTCTTGGGCACGGAACGACGGCCCTGGCGAACCAGCTGGTTAATAGTAGGCAAAGCGTACTCCTTCTCGAATGATTCCAGCTTTCTGTAAAGTGCAACGGCTTGAATCGAGGGGTCAGCATCCCCCTACGAAACACGCAGTTCGATAGGATACGTGGCGTTAGCTGTGCCGTCAACAGACCACGCCGCCGGGCGTATCCCAAAATTGGCACATTTCCGCAAAGCCTACACAAAAGGAATCCCCTCCTGTGCGCGGGGGCGGATTCCCGGGCCGGGCGGCACAGGGGTTAAGTTTGCTGCTCTACAGTCCTGGCTCGCACGGAGGCCACATTAAGTGGCCTCCGGCTCGTGCGGAACTCGCGACAAACTTAATCCCCTGTGCCGCCCGGCCCGGGAATCCGACGTGATCGTTGGGGCAACGTTCCCTGGCAAATAGGGACAGGTTTATTTTGGTCGGTTTTATCTGGGAAAATGTCGCGCTCCAGCGGTGATCTGCTCTCACCTGTCGCATGGAAATCGGCGGCGCTTTCGGAAGTATGCGGTAAATTCTGGACCTGCCGAGCACGCCGGGGTTTTGCGATAATAAACCCGCGGGCAGAGCGCTTGAGCATATGCGGTGTGGTCGACCCATCGAGATTTTGCCGCATACTTCCGAAATTCAGGCGAATATCGCTCAAAATAACCGTCCATATAACGCAAAATAGGCCGCTTCCCCTCTTGGGAAGCGGCCCCAAATCTTACGAATAGATGATGGTAAAGGGTACTTCTGTTTCGGTCTCTCCTGTTGACGTGCACCTCGTGCCCTCAAGCGTTACTGAGACCACTTGGTCGACATCAATCAACTTCGTTGGCACCCAGATGTTCTCTCCGCTATTGCGCGCATAAGAAAAATATAAGTTGAACACCCCTGCGTCGTCATCTTCGATAATCTGCTCCGATCCATCCTTGTAGCTGACGGTCAGCTTATTATCAACTGCTTCATAGCCCAAATCATCGATGTGCGTCTGGATGGAAAACGGACTAATCTCAAGAGGCGAGTCACCGGAGCGGAGTTCCTTTGTATCGACGTACGCTCCAATATTGAACTCGGGTGTCGACGCCTCAAACCGCCTCGCACTCTCACCTTCACCCTCGGTCCAGTGGATATTCCAGGTGACAGCATGTTGCAAATCTCGCTCGCGATCCATAGCGGCAAAGTACATCGTGCCATTAATGACAGTATCGCTTGATGTGTCCTTATCAATTGTGCTGCGTGTGTCAGGCCATTCCTCGCCGAACTTCATATCGGGCGTGCCGATGCCCTGCTCTTCTTCACCATAGAGAACAAGTTCGCCAATCTCTGCTGCTGGCTTGTAGTAGTTAACTCCATTTGGATTGGACAACGTAAACGTCACGGCTCCGCAGCCGTTTTGGTCGATTGCCATCTCATGGATATCAAGCGTATAGCCGTTGCCCTCGACGGACAGATTAACCTCCTGGACTGCGCCTTCCAGGCTTTGGGGCGCGATGCCATCGCCAAACTCTCTGGTGTAGGTATATTTAGTTCCCGATGAGCCGCCGTTGGTCCAGGTAATGGAATCCCCGTTGCCGTGGTTTCCCCAGGCAGAGGCAAAATAACTGGAATTGACGACGGCGTAGGCGACCCCTCCGGTCGCCAGCACTCCGGCAAGGCATCCGATCACGGCAACATACAGAGGCTTCGCGTGACCCTTTCGGCGAAGCGGCTCACCAGCAGCGGCATAAAGAACACGGTCAGCAAGATCGCTATCGGCTTGGACGGACTCGAAGGCCTGCTTGATTTGATTGGATTTCACGGTCGCCCTCCTCTAGGATGAATTTGAGCTTCGTTCGACCGCGAGCTAAACGCGTTCGAACGGTCGCGGCTGGCACATGCAGTAACTCGGCAATCTCTGAGGTCGAAAAGCCCAGATAGTAATAGAGCATGATGGGAACACGGAATCGTTCCGGAAGTCGCATAACGTCTGACAGGACCGCCTTGGTCTCCTCCTGCGCCGTCGAAAGCGAATCGGCCAGGTTCTCAATATCCTCCACACGCCTCCATGGCTTTCGAAAGAGAGATTTGCATTCATTGATCGTGACCCGGATAAGCCATCGACGAAGATGTTCCCAGCTTTCAAATTGCGCATCGCTTTTGAGTAACTTCAGAAAGACGTCTTGAGCGACATCGTCGGCATCGGCACGATCGCGCAGATACGTCAATGCGATTCGAAACACGACATCCCTGTGATCTTCGACCGCCTGTCTAAAAGCTTGTTCTTCCATAATCACCTCCCGGTGACGTTAATGATTCTTGATGAGGCCCTCACCATAGATACGCTCTTGCCGGACGAAATGTTTCAAATTCAAGCAGGAAAAACCTACCAAAAAAACCTGTCCTTTATTGGCAAGGGATCAATGGAACGCAACAGGTTGAGCATACGCAAGCGAGCGGCCCCCAGAGCGTACAAGGTGGCATGAAAAAGGCAGGGCATTGACCTTTTGGTCATGCCCTGCCTTTTGAATGACAGATTGTAGCTCTGGGGGCCGCGCAGCGACGGAGGTCGCCGCCGTTCGTTAGAACGGCGGAACTAGTTACTCCTCGTCGTTGTCCTTGGCCTCTTCGGCATCGTCGGTGTCCACGAGCTGGTTGAGTAGCTCGTCGAGGGACGCCATGTCCTCGTTGATGGCACCGTTGGCGGGAGCCTTCTTGTCGTCGATCGGGGCGCCCAGGAGCTCCTCGTCGGCGTCGGCGTGATGCGTCGGCGCGGCGGAGGTGCCCAGCAGGATATCGTCCGGACCGTCGGGGCTAAAGACCATCTGCAGCAGCTGCGAGAGGTCTTCCTCGTCGGCAACGTCGTCGTTGTTCTCGAGGATGTAGAGCAGGTCGTGGGCCTCGAGGCCGTCACGGAGCTCCTCGATCGCCTTGGCACCGATACCATCGATGCGCAGCAGATCTTCCTCGGACTTGCCGACCAGGTCGCCGACCGTCTCGATGCCGACCTCGCTGAACTTGTTGGTCCAGCGCTGCGACACGCCCAGGTCGTCGAACAAGTACAGGCGAGCCTTCTCGGCGGAGATGGTGTGGCCGTTGCGGGTGAACGAACCGTCAGCACCACCAAACTCGTCGTAGCCGGCCCAGTCGAGCTGCTGCGGGAGCTGCTCGTCCAGGTCCTTGAGCTCAACCGGAGCCCACTCGGGCAGCGACTTGGCGTTGGGCGAAGCCGGGCCGTCGATGTCCACGTAGCCGTCGGCCGTGCGATACGTCAGCTTGGCGTTGGCGTACGGCTTGAGGCCGGTACCGGCCGGGATCTTCTTACCGACGATGACGTTGGACTTAAGGTCGAGCAGGTGGTCGACCTTGCCCTCGATGGCAGCCTCGGTAAGGACGCCGGCGGTACGGATGAACGAAGCGCTCGACAGCCAGGAGTCGATGTTGGACGCGACCTTGAGCGTACCCAGGATGACGGGCTCGGCCACGGGGGCCTGACCGCCCAGACGGGCAACGCGCTCGACCTCGTCGGCGAACTCGTAGCGGTCGACGTACTGACCAAGCAGGTACTTGGAGTCACCGGGGTTGGTGATCTGAACGCGACGCAGCATCTGACGTGCGAGCACCTCGATGTGCTTGTCGTTCAGGTCGACGCCCTGGCTGGTGTAGACGTCCTTGACGCTCTCGACGAAGGTGTGCATCGTCGACTCGATGTCGGTCAGCTTGCGCAGGTTGCGGAAGTTGACGAAGCCCTTGGTGATCTGGTCGCCGGCGCGAACCTCGCAGCCGTCCTCGATCTCGGGCATAAAGCGCACCGAAGCGGGGACGCGACGCTCGTCGAGGACACGGGTGTGATCCTCGGAGTCGGTGAGCGTCAGCACGTACTCGGACTTCTCGGGCTTAATCGAGAGGTGACCGGAGTACGGAGCCAGCTCGGCCTCGCGACCCAGAATCTTCTCGTTGACGTTGCCGACGATATCGAACATACGGCTGACCGTAGGCAGACCCTGCGTAATATCGTCGACGCCAGCGACGCCGCCGGAGTGAATGGTACGCATCGTAAGCTGCGTACCGGGCTCGCCGATGGACTGGGCGGCAATAATGCCGACCGCGGTACCGATGGCGACCGGACGACGGGTGGAAAGATCCCAGCCGTAGCACTTCTGGCACACGCCGTACTTGGAGCGGCAGGTGAGCAGCGCGCGAAGCTTGACCTTCTTGAGGCCCGCATCGACCATCTTCTGGATGTCAGCGACCTTCTCGATGTAGCCGTCCTGCTCAAAGAGCACGGTGCCATCGGGAGCCACGACGTCCTCAATGAAGCAACGGCCGACAAGGTCGGTGTTGAGGTCGGTGGTGCCGGGGATGATGAGGTTGTAGGTGACGCCCTCGTGCGTACCGCAGTCCTCCTCGCGGACGATGACGTCCTGGGCCACGTCGACCAGACGACGGGTCAGGTAACCAGAGTCCGAGGTGTGGGATGCGGTATCGACCAGGCCCTTACGGGCGCCGTAGGTCGAAATGAAGTACTCGAGCGGCAGCAGGCCCTCGCGGAAGTTCGCCTTAATGGGAAGGTCGATCGTCTCGCCGGACATGTCTGCCATCAGGCCACGCATGCCGCCGAGCTGACGCAGCTGGGTCTTAGAACCACGGGCGCCGGAGTCGGCCATCATGTAGAGCGGGTTCTCCTCGTCGAACATGTCGAGCATGAGCGCTGCGACCTTGTCGGTACAAGCGGTCCACTCGTTAACGACTTCGATGTGGCGCTCCGTCTCGTTGATGAAGCCCTCCTCGAAGTACTCGTTGATCTGGTCGACGTTGGCCTGGGCGCGGTCGAGCAACTCCTGCTTCTCGGCAGGGATGAGAGCGTCCCACACCGAGATGGTGAGACCGGCGCGGGTAGCGTAGTGGAAGCCGGAGTACTTGATGGCGTCGAGAATCGGGCCGACCTTGGCCTCGGGATAGCGATCGCAGCAGTCCGCAACCAGCTTGGCCACATCGCCCTTGACCATCTTGTAGTTCATGAACTCATAGTCTTCGGGCAGGCACTGGCGGTTGAAGATGATGCGGCCGATAGAGGTCTCGAAGCGCGCGGTCTTGTTGCCGGTGACATCGTAGTCGACAAACTCGTTCTTGCCGTTCTTGACGCGGAAGATACGGGTGCCGTCCTCGTTGATGACGTTGGCATCGGCAGCGGACACGCGGACCTGGATCTTGGCCTGCATGTCGACCTCGGAACGGCAGTCATAGGCGTGCAGCGCGTCGTCGAAGCTCGAGAACACGTGGTTCTCGCCCGGCAGACCCTCGCGAACCTGGGTGAGGTAGTACACACCGATGATCATGTCCTGCGAAGGGATGTTAACCGGCTTGCCGGATGCCGGCGAGCGCAGGTTGTTCGCAGAGAGCATGAGCACGCGGGCCTCGGCCTGAGCCTGGCTGGACAGCGGCACGTGGACAGACATCTGGTCGCCGTCGAAGTCGGCGTTGAAGGGCGAGCAAACCAGCGGATGCAGGTGGATAGCCTTGCCCTCGACCAGCACCGGCTCAAAGGCCTGGATAGACAGACGGTGCAGGGTCGGTGCACGGTTGAGCAGCACGACGCGGCCGTCGATGACCTCTTCGAGGATATCCCACACAAAGGTGGCACCACGGTCGATAGCGCGCTTGGCACCCTTGATGTTCTCGACCTTGCCAAGCTCGACCAGGCGCTTCATGACGAAGGGCTTGAAGAGCTCCAGCGCCATGGTCTTGGGCAGACCGCACTGGTGCAGCAGCAGCTTGGGGTCGGTAACGATGACCGAACGGCCGGAGTAGTCGACACGCTTGCCCAGCAGGTTCTGACGGAAACGACCCTGCTTGCCCTTGAGGGCCTCGGCGAGCGACTTGAGCGGGCGACCGCCACGGCCAGAGACCGGGCGACCACGACGGCCGTTGTCGAACAGGGCGTCCACGGACTCCTGGAGCATGCGCTTCTCGTTGTTCACGATGATCGCAGGGGCGTCCAGGTCGAGCAGGCGCTTGAGTCGGTTGTTACGGTTGATCACGCGACGGTACAGGTCGTTGAGGTCGGACGCGGCGAAGCGGCCGCCGTCGAGCTGGACCATCGGGCGCAGATCGGGCGGAATGACCGGGATGACGTCCAGAATCATGTTCGCGGGGCTGTTGCCACCCTTCAGGAAGGCGTCAACGACCTCGAGGCGCTTGACGGCCTTCTCACGCTTCTGCTTCTGGGAATCCTCGTCGGCGATGATGGCCTTGAGCTTCTCGGCCTCGGAGGGGAGGTCGATGGCAGCGAGCAGGTCGCGGACGGCCTCGGCACCCATACCACCCTTGAAGTACATGGAGTAGTAACGGGTCATCTCGCGGAACAGCGGCTCATCGGAGATGAGGTCGCGCTCGCTGAGCTTCATGAAGGCGTTGAAGGCGTCCGTGCGGAGCTGCTTCTCGTCCTTGCACTCTTCCTCGATGTCGACGATGCCAGAGGCGATCTCCTCGGGGGTCAGCGGCTCCTCGTCGGAGAACTCGTCAAAGTTCTCGGGGTCGCCCTGCTCCTTGAGGGACTCGATCTGACGGGCGCACTCGGCATCGATCTCTTCCAGATCGGCAGCGAGCTCCTCGCGCAGGTCGTCGGCATCGGCCTCGCGAGCCTCGTAGTCAACCTCGGTGATGATGTAGCTGGCAAAGTACAGAACCTTCTCGAGGTCCTTGGACTTGATGTCGAGCATACGGCTCATCGGGAAGCTCGTGGGGCTCTTGAAGTACCAGATGTGGGACACGGGAGCGGCGAGCTCGATGTGGCCCATGCGGTCGCGACGCACCTTGGCCGAGGTGACCTCGACGCCGCAGCGCTCGCAGACGATGCCCTTAAAGCGGATGCCCTTGTACTTGCCGCAGGAGCACTCCCAGTCCTTGGCGGGACCGAAGATCTTCTCGCAGAACAGGCCGTCCTTCTCGGGCTTGAGGGTACGGTAATTGATGGTCTCCGGCTTCTTGACCTCACCGTGCGACCAGGAACGGATCTGGTCGGCGGAGGCAAGGGAGATCTTTACCGAGTCAAAATCAGTAGCTTCGAAATCTGCCACAGTCAACTACTCCTTATCAGTGGTCGTGGCGGCGACAGCCTCGGGTGCCTCGGCGGTCTCGGCATCCTGGGCTTCGACGTCGGCATCAACGCCGGCGAGCGCGGCCAGGTCATCGAGGGCAGAGGTCTCCTCGGCGGTCACAGGGGCGGAGGCGTCCTCGTCGGCATCGTGCATGGGCTCGATGTCCAGTGCGAGGGAGCGAATCTCCTTGACGAGAACCTTGAAGGACTCGGGGATACCCGGGACCGGAACGTTCTCGCCCTTGACGATGGACTCGTAGGTCTTGACGCGGCCCACGGTATCGTCGGACTTGACGGTCAGGATCTCCTGCAGGACGTTGGAAGCACCGTAAGCGTACAGTGCCCAAACTTCCATCTCGCCGAAGCGCTGGCCGCCGAACTGAGCCTTGCCGCCCAGAGGCTGCTGGGTAACCAGGCTGTAAGGGCCGGTCGAACGGGCGTGGATCTTGTCGTCGACCATGTGGCCGAGCTTGAGGATGTAGGACGTACCCACGGTAATGGGCTCGCGGAACTCCTCGCCGGTGCGGCCGTCGAACAGACGGGTCTTGCCGCGCTCGTCAAGCTGGGTGACGAACTCGGGGCGCATATGATCGCCAAAGGCAGCAGTGGCCTTGTTGAGCATGTTCTTGTTGGCACGACGAATGACCTCGGCGATCTCGTCCTCCTTGGCGCCGTCGAAGACGGGCGTCGCGGTGAAGAACGGACCGGGGACGTACTTGTCGGAGTCGGCCTGCTCGGTATCCCAACCGCAGGCGGCAGCCCAGCCAAGGTGGCACTCGAGCAGCTGGCCGACGTTCATACGCGAAGGAACGCCCAGCGGGTTGAGGATAACGTCGATCGGGGTACCGTCAGCCATGTAGGGCATGTCCTCGACCGGCAGAACGTTACAGATAACACCCTTGTTGCCGTGGCGGCCGGCGATCTTATCGCCCTGCTGGATCTTACGACGCTGGGCGACGTAGACGCGCACCTGCTCGTTGACACCGGGGGCCAGGTCGTCGCCGTTCTCGCGGCTAAAGCGGACGACGTCGATGACGCGGCCATAAGCGCCGTGAGGCATCTTAAGGGAGGTGTCGCGAACATCGTGAGCCTTGGCACCGAAGATGGCGCGCAGCAGGCGCTCCTCGGCGGTCAGAGCGCTCTCGCCCTTAGGCGTGACCTTGCCGACCAGGATGTCGCCAGGGCCGACCTCGGCGCCGATGCGGATGATGCCGTCCTCGTCGAGGTTGGCAAGCATGTCCTCGGAGAGGTTCGGGATCTCGCGAGTAATCTCCTCGGGACCGAGCTTGGTGTCGCGGGCGTCGATCTCGTGACGGGTGATATTGATGGTCGTCAGCAGGTCCTCGGCCACCAGACGCTCGGACACGACGATACCGTCCTCGTAGTTGAAGCCTTCCCACGGCATGTAGGCCACGGTGAGGTTCTGGCCCAGTGCGAGCTCGCCATGATCGGTCGAAGGACCGTCGGCCAGAGGCTCGCCCTGCTCAACGGTGTCACCGACGCGCACGAGCGGACGGTGGTTGATGCAGGTGGACTGGTTGGAGCGCTGGTACTTGGCCAGGTGATACTCGTCCATGCCGCCGGCATGCTTGACGATGATCTTGGAGGCGTCGGCAAAGATGACCTCGCCGGCGTTCTTGGCCAGGGTGACCTCGCCGGAGTCCAGAGCGGCGCGACGCTCCATGCCGGTACCGACATAGGGAGCGGCGGGGTGAACCAGCGGCACGGCCTGACGCTGCATGTTAGCGCCCATCAGCGTACGCTTGGCGTCGTCGTGCTCCAGGAACGGAATCAGCGTGGCTGCGACGGAGAGCATCTGACGCGGCGAGACGTCCATGTAGTCGACGTCCTCGACGGGCACGTCGGCGGGGGCGCCGAAGGAGCCGTCGAAGTCGCGGGTACGGGCGATCACGGTGTGCGGACGGACGATCTTGCCCTCGGCATCGGTCGTGATGAACTCGTTGGTCTTGGGGTCGAGCGGCGTGTTGGCCGGCGCGATGACGTGCTTCTCTTCCTCGTCAGCGGTCATCCAGTCGATCTGGTCGGTGGCAACGCCGTTCTCGACGCGACGGAACGGAGCCTCGATGAAGCCGTACTCGTTGACGCGGGCGTAGAGGGCGAGCGAGCCGATCAGGCCGATGTTGGGGCCTTCGGGGGTCTCGATCGGGCACATGCGGCTGTAGTGCGAGTTGTGGACGTCGCGGACGGCCGTCGGCACGTTGGTGCGGCGGCTGGAGCCAGACTTGTGGCCGGCAAGACCGCCAGGGCCGAGTGCGGACAGACGGCGCTTGTGGGTCAGACCGGTCAGGGGGTTCGCCTGGTCCATGAACTGCGAGAGCTGCGAGGAACCGAAGAACTCCTTGATGGAGGCCACGATCGGGCGGATGTTGATGAGCGACTGCGGGGTGATCTCGTCGATGTCCTGGGAGCTCATGCGCTCACGGACGACGCGCTCCATACGGCTCATGCCGATACGGAACTGGTTGGCGACGAGCTCGCCGACGGTACGGATGCGGCGGTTGCCAAAGTGGTCGATGTCGTCGACCTTGAAGCCCTGCTCGCCGGCAGCGAGGGACAGCAGGTAGCGCAGCGTCGCGACGATATCCTCGTCGGTGAGCACCGTGACCTCTTCCTCGGTGGTGAGGTTGAGCTTCTTGTTGACCTTGTAACGACCGACGCGGGCCAGATCGTAGCGCTGCGGGTTGAAGAGCAGGCCCTCGAGCAGGCTGCGGGAAGCGTCCACGGTGGGAGGCTCTCCCGGGCGCAGGCGACGGTAGATCTCGATAAGGGCATCCTCGCGGGTGAGGGCGGTATCGCGCTCGAGGGTGCGCTTGATCACATCGGAGTTGCCGAGCAGCTCGATGATGTCGTCGTTGGTGACAGCGATGCCAAGGGCGCGCAGGAACATCGTGGCGCTCTGCTTGCGCTTACGGTCAATGGAGACCATGAGCTGGTCGCGCTTGTCGACCTCAAACTCAAGCCAGGCACCGCGGGACGGGATGATCTGGGCCTTGTAGATCTGCTTGCCCGAATCCATCTCGGAGCTGTAGTACACGCCCGGGGAGCGGACGAGCTGCGAGACGACGATACGCTCGGTACCGTTGATGATGAAGGTGCCCTGATCGGTCATCATGGGGAAGTCGCCCATAAAGACGAGCTGCTCCTTGATCTCGCCGGTCTCCTTGTTGGTGAGACGGACGTCGGTCAGAAGCGGAGCCTGATAGGTCATATCCTTCTCGCGGCACTCCTCGACGGTGTGCGCGGGGTCGCCGAACTGATGCTCGCCGAAGGTAACCTCGAGAACATGGTTCTGGCTCTGGATGGGGCTGGATTCCTTGAACGCCTCACGAAGGCCCTCGTCCTTAAAACGCTCAAAGGATTCCCTTTGAACAGAGATAAGGTTGGGGAGCTCCATGGCCTCCGGGATTTTCCCGAAGCTGACGCGCTTGCGCTCAGTGGCAGTGTATGCGTAGGTCACCAGGTTTTTCCTCCTTCACGGAAATGCTCGGTGGGTTGGCGAGGCATAGCTTCGCCAGTTATCGCAACCTAATAGTTTATCAGGTACCGACCGTTGGGCAAGAAAAGCCTTGACGCGATTGAGTTTTTGGAGTAGCAAAGTTTTTCGACAGAAAACACGCAGGTAGATAGTGGTATACCGAACATCTGTTCATATATTTTCTGTGAACAGAGAGCCGGCAATCGCAGCTCTTATAAAAAACGGGCGCGAACCGAGGTCCGCGCCCGTAAATGTCGATGTCCGAAGGCTTACTTGCGCATCAAGCCGCCGCGCTCGTCGATGGCGTCCCAGAAGGCGCTTGCAAAGCGAGGATCGCTTGCAGCCATGAGAGCGTTGGTGGCCATCCAGCCAGAGGGAGTGCCGGTGTCGTAGCCCGACAGCGGGTCGATGACGACCGCGTACATGGCCTCGCGGTCGAGCGAGCGGGCCATGGCGTCGGTAAGCTGAATCTCGCCGCCCTTGCCGGCCTGCTGATCAGCGAGCAGGTCCATGACCAGCGGGCTCAGCAGATAACGGCCGACAATGTACAGGTTGGACGGAGCCGCCTCGGGAGCGGGCTTCTCGACCAGACCGCCGATGCGCCAGACAGCGCCCGGCTCTGCATCGGCAACGTCCTCGGCGCCCTCGAGCGAACCGACGCGCTCGCCGGCGATAACGCCGTAGCGGCTGACTTCCTCGGGCGAGCAAGCAGCGACGGCGATAACCGAAGCTCCACCGTGCTCCTTGGAAACGGCGAGCATCTTGTCGCAGATGTCGCGATTAGGCACAACGTAGTCGCCCAGAAGAACCAGGAAGTTCTCCCCTGCCACGGCGTCGGCAGCAGAGCGGATAGCATGGCCGAGGCCCTTGGGCTCGTACTGATAACGGAAGTCGACCGGCATACCGCCAGCGTGGGCGACGGCATCGGCATAGGCGTTCTTGCCGCGCTCGCGCAGCAGGTTCTCGAGCGAGCGATCGGGCTGGAAGTAGTTCAGTAGCTCGGGCTTACCGGGAGATGTAACGATGATGGCGTCGTCGACTTCCTCGGGGTCGAGCGCCTCCTCGACGACGTACTGAATGACGGGCTTGTCGAGCACCGGCAGCATCTCTTTGGGCGTGCACTTGGTGCCAGGCAGAAAACGCGTGCCAAGACCGGCGGCGGGGATGATTGCCTTCATGTTATTCAAAGATCCTTTCGCAGGCGCAAAAGCGCCCCATGCGTGCGGCACACAGCCGCAGACCAAATTGCGATACCCAAGCATCTTACCGCTGGAACTATATGTCGCTACAAGGCAGAGACAATTCTTCAGCAGGTCAACGCAAATTATTGCTCGAATGGTGCAATTTTATTGCCCAACGGCAGGGTGCCCGATACGACGCAAATCACAGAACATGGCAGTTTGAGCTACCGATGTCGAGGGACCGAAAAACAAAAAAGACGGGGCTCGCAATGCGAACCCCGTCTGCAAAGAAATCTGGCGAGAAAGCCTGATTACTTGAGGGTGACAGCAGCGCCAGCAGCCTCGAGCTTCTCCTTGGCAGCCTCGGCGTCCTCCTTCTTGGCACCCTCGAGAACAGCCTTGGGAGCGCCCTCGACGACCTCCTTGGCCTCCTTCAGGCCAAGGTTGGTGAGCTCACGGACGGCCTTGATGACCTGGATCTTGTTGTCGCCGAAGCCCTCGAGCACGACGTCAAACTCGGTCTTCTCCTCGGCCTCAGCAGCGCCAGCAGCGGGAGCGGCGACAACAGCGGCAGGAGCAGCGGCGGAAACGCCGAAGGTGTCCTCGATAGCCTTAACGAGCTCGGAAGCCTCGAGAAGGGTCATTTCCTTAAGAGCATCGATGATCTCATCGGTGGTAAGCTTAGCCATTTCTAAGTCCTTTCGGTTTCCGTGCGGATGCACGGAGATCAGTTAAAACACGGCGCGAATGCGCCAGGGGTGCGGCGTTGCCGCCGCGGGTGAAAACAGCAACTAGGCTGCCTTCTGCTCGGAGACCTGCTGGATCGAACGAGCGAGACCAGAGGAAACGCCGTTGACGCAGACAGCGATGTCGCGAGCGAAACCGGAGATGAGACCGGCGATCTGGCCGAGAAGCTGATCCTTGGTGGGCAGCTCGGCGATAGCCTTAACATCATCAGCGGAAACGGCCTTGCCGTCGGAGATACCGCCCTTGATCTCAAGGACGCCCTTGGACTTAGCGGAGAAGTCCTTAAGGGCCTTAGCGGCCTCGACCGGCTCGGACTCGTAGAACACATAAGCGACGGGGCCGGCGAGGATCTCGTCGATCTCGGGCTGCTCCTGGTTCTTGAGGGCGATCTTGACCAGGTTGTTCTTGTAGACCTTCATCTCGGCGCCGCACTCGCGAAGCTGATGACGCAGCTCCTGAGCCTGCTTAACCGTCAGACCGTTGTAGTTGACGACGAACAGACCGGCGTTCTCGGCGATACGGGACTCGATCTCTGCAACCTTGTCGATTTTGTACTGCTGGGGCATGAATTACACCTCCTCGAATTCTTTCCGGGCACGGTCCGCCACAAGGACGTGACGGGGGCATGTCCAAAAAGAAAGCCCCCGCGCTGCATGAGCGACGGGGGCGAGAAGACATATCTACTCGACCACCTCGGCTGGCGGGAAGTCCCATTAAGCTCGCGGGTAAGACCCGTTTGCGCCGGCTGTCTCTGGCAGCGGATTCGTGCGTGATCCGAAAGTATTATGGCGGGGACCCCGGCGTCGGTCAATGGACACGAGGATTCGTACACAAACCCTGCATACGCTCCGACCGGGAGGGGCAGGGCGAGTTTTCCGCTCGGTCAAGTCCTGGGCTCGCACGAAGGCCACATTAAGTGGCCTTCGGCTCGTGCGGAATCTACGGAAAACTCGCCCTGCCCCTCCCGGCCGGAGCTACGTTGCCTTTGCTGCGAATCCTCGTGTCCGTTGAGCGACGCGCCCCACTCATAATGCTTGGGTCGGTGGGCTGATGTGTTGCACCCCTGAGGGCTACAAGGTTGAAATGAAGGTGGACAGGCGGCGGAGACCTTCGTCCAGGTCTTTGTCGGAAACGCAGTAGCTGAGGCGGATGTGGCCTTCGGTTCCGAAGCAGTCTCCCGGGACTAGGGCTACATTTGCTTCTTTGATGGCTTTGATGCAGAAGTCTTCGCTGGTTAGGCCGAACTTTTTGATGCTCGGGAAAGTATAGAAGGCTCCTGCGGGCTCTACTACGTCGAGGCCCATGGCGTCTAGGGCTGTGAGTACGCGCTCGCGACGGGCTCGGTAGACTTCGAGCATGGGGGTTGGGTTGACGGTCAGGGCTCGGGCTGCGGCGTCCATTTCGAAGGAGACGGCGCTCGATACTAAGTATTGGTGGGCCTTTGCGATCTCGGCGATGACGGGGGCTGCGGCTGCGAGCCAGCCCAAACGCCAGCCGGTCATGGCCCAGGGTTTGGAGAAGCTCTCGATGACTACCGTCTGCTCGCGTAGCTCCGGGTGGCGCTGGGCAAAGCGCTCGTAGCCGTCCACGTAGACCAGGCGGTTGTATACATCGTCGCAGACCACGTAGATGCCCGCCTCCTCCGCCACGCGCGCCACGGCGTCGAGCGACGCCGTGTTGAGGATGCAACCCGTAGGATTGTTGGGCGAGCAGATGACGATGGCCTTGGTCGCCGGCGTCACGTAAGCACGAAGTGCGTCCTCGTCAATCTGGAATTGCGCAGGCTCCGTATCCAAAAAGACCGCCTTGGCGTGATTGGCCACGACGATGCTCTCGTACAGGCCAAAGGCCGGCGTGGGAATAATGACCTCGTCGCCTGGGTTGAGCATAGCCATGAATGCTGCCGACAGGGCCTCGGTCGCACCGTCGGTCAGAATGACCTCGTCCGCCGAAAACGTAAGGCCCGCATCCCCCATGTAGGCAGATAACGCCTCACGCAGGGCGGGGCGACCGTTGTTGGGCGGATAGTGCGTGTCGCCGCGGTCCAGTGCGGCGGTCACCTCGGCGCTAATCACATCGGGCGTGGGAAAATCGGGCTCGCCGAGCGCGAGCGCGATGCACCCCGGATGCTGGGCGGCGAGCGCGTTAATCCGACGGATGCCGGAGGGCTTGAGCGTGGCAAGCGAGGTATTCATGGGCAGACGCATGGCGTTCCTTTCGTAAGGGTTGCACTAGGATAGCGCGGCGGGGCGCCACCAGACGGTGTAACCTAAACGGAAACCAACCGGAAAGGAGGCAGCATGGAGACGACCGCACGCGGCGATGTACCAAAAACACTGCAAACCATTGCGTATATCAGCATTCCCAATAGCGACGATCTTGAGTTTTTGCTCTGGGACCTGCAGGATGCCATCACCGCCTATGCACAGCTTTCCGGCACCGCACTCCCCCACCCGGTCGACTTGAAGGCAAATGACGCCGGCAGCGTTGCCGATGGCATCGTGCTGGCCATTGAAGATGTGGCTGACGATAAGACGTTGACAGCCATCGAGCAGGCGCTTGAGCGCTTTGGCGGTACGGGAACGCGTGTCTACGCCGCGATTCGAGCCGCACAACAGGGCACTGAGCAGGCGCGTGAGACCGCCGTTCGCCTGCACAAGGCATGTGAGCGCCATAACCAATTGTGGTGTGGCGGCGTTGCCATCTGCGCTGGCAGCGGCATTGCGGCGCTTCGTCGCTCCCCGCGCATGGGACTCTTGCGGCGACCGTTTTCGGAGGCCATGGACAAGCTCGTGGGCGCCGTTCGTATGGGGTGTTCCGTCGAACACGCGCAGAAGCTCAGTGGCGCCGCAACGGGCGGCGTCGACACCGACGGCATGGTGCGCGCCACGCCTGCACTGCCCACACCGATCTGGCACGCCGTTATGAGGCATCTTGCCGAGCACTCAAACTGCTAAATCGAAAAAGCCTGCCAATCAGCGGCGCCGCTCCAACGCTCGACAAGGCGTTCCAGACGCCACGCCGCATTGGCGGGACTTGTCGACGGCAGAACGATGGCCGGCAGCCCGGTGCGCTCTTGTAGATAGCGCTTGTAGAGCCGGCCAGCTGTACCACCGTTGCATATCACCTGCTCAATGGGAGCTGCGCCGGTAATGCGCTCGATATGTGCCGGCACAACGTTGCGGATGCTCGCGTCGCTCGAGCCCTTAATGTCGCAGCTCTCGATTGCATCCCACAGGGCCACGCCGCCGTTCAGCAGCATGGCCCGCTTGGCGGCAATGGAGGCATCGAGCGTCGCGGGCTCACCGCTTGCCAAAGGATCGCCCTCGTTGGGCGGCACAGGCATACCGAGGCACGTGGCCATCACACGCCAAAAGCGATTCTGAGGGTTGCCGTAATAAAAGGCATTAGCGCGCGACAGCACCGAGGGAAACGATCCGAGCACCAAAACGCGCGAGTGCTGGTCGAACACGGGCTCAAACCCATGCTCAATATGTTGATAGCCCTCGTCAGACGCTGCCATGGCCTAGGCCCTCAACAGATAGCGCACCTCGTAGGGCGCAAGCTCAAGGGAGCCCGCCAGCTCGACCGTGGGCACGCCGTCGGCAAGCAAATCGACAAAGGAGCCGTTGAGCTCGCCGGCGCCAAAGGTGTAAGGCTCGTCCACGGCGTTCACCGCCACGAGCACCGTCGCGTCGTCGCAGGCGCGCTCGAACAGCAGCTGCTTGTTCTGGATCACCACATTGCGATAGGCACCGTAGTTGAGAGCACGGGCCGCCGCGTCGTTTGCCGAGCGCAGGTGCGCCAGCTGCGTGATGAAGGCCGTCAGCTCGTTGGGCGCAGGCTCATCGAGCGCAGGGCGCAGCGCCCAGTCGCCATCGGGGCCGCCCTTTTCACCAGCAATTCCCCACTCGCTGCCATAGTAGACGCACGGAATGCCCGGCATGCCAAAGAGCATGCCATAGGCGGGACGCAGGCACGACTTGTCGGTGAGGATGCTCGCCAGGCGCGGCACGTCGTGGTTGTCGACAAACGACAGCAGGTGTTTGCCGCGGTAGATGCACCAGGGGTCGCCGCCAAACTGGCGATGCAGCGAATGGGCGATCTCGAACATGTTGACCGAGTTAAAGCTGGAGTACAGGCCCTTGTAGCACTCGTAGTTGGTGCAGGAGTCGAGCATCTCGTCGTTGACGATTTGGTTGTAGTCGCCGTGGAGCGTCTCGCCAATCAGCACAAAGTCGGGCTTGAGCTCACGGGTAAAAGCGTGCAGGCGGCGCATGAAGTCGCGGTCGAGCATATAGGCAACGTCCAAGCGCAGGCCGTCGACGCCAAAGACCTCGGCCCAGCGACGCACGGACTCAAGCAGGTAATTGACCACGGCGGGGTTTTGCAGGTTGAGCTTCACAAGCTCAAAATGGCCCTCCCAGCCCTCATACCAAAAGCCGTCGCCGTAGCACGAGTCACCGTCAAAGCTGATGTGGAACCAATCCTTGTACGGCGAATCCCACTTGCGCTCCTGCACATCGCGGAAGGCCCAAAAACCGCGGCCGACGTGGTTGAAGACGGCATCGAGCACCACGCGGATACCGTGGGCATGCAGTGTGTCGCACACGGCGGCAAAGTCGACATCCCCACCCAGGCGGCGGTCGATATGGCGCAGGCTGCGCGTATCGTAGCCGTGGCTATCGGACTCGAGCGGCGGGTTGATGAGCACAGTGCCAACGCCGAGTTCCTGCAGGTAGTCGGCCCATTTGGCAATCTTCATGATGGGCGCATCGGGGCTAGCTGTGGCATCGGCGGCCTGGGCGAGCTCATCCTCGGCAACAGGGGCGGCGTTTTCGCGCGGAGCTCCACAAAAGCCCAGCGGATAGATCTGATAGAACGTCGTCTCGTATGCCCACATAGCAACCTCCCGGTAAGCTCAACACAACGACATCCATTGTATGCCCAGCGTGCACCCCCTTCCCTAAAATAAGTTGCGGTGAAATACGGACTGTTTGCCAGGTTTATTGGGCTAAACAATCCGTATTTCACCGCAACTGATGAGGGGATATGGTTAGGCGACGGGCTTGGCGCGGCGGATGGCCGGAAACAGCACGGTGATGGCGAGGATGACGCCCACGACGGCAATCGCCCCGCCCACAAAGCCGATCCAGGCGATACCGGGACCCGAAACCACGGCTCCGCCGATCGCGGTACCCGTGCCGATACCGAGGTTGAACAGGCCCGAGAAGATCGACATGGCGACGGCCGACGAATCTGCCGGCGTGTGCTTGATGAGCTCGGCCTGAAACGCCACGTTAAAGGCCGTGGCGCAGCAACCCCACAGTGCGCAGACGGCAAGCACTGTCACGAGCGACGATGCGGCCGGCCCCATGAGCAGCAGGGCCACCGGCACGCCGGAGAGCGTGATAGCCAAGAACGGGAAGCGATGCCCATCGAACAGGCGGCCAAACAGCCAGCTTCCGAGCAAACCAGAGCAGCCAAACGCCGTCAGCGTCATGGTAATGGCGCCCGCATCGACGTGCGCGACCTGCGCCAGGAAGGGCTCGATATAGCTGTAGCTTGCGTAATAGCCGGTCGCCATGAAGACCGTGACTGCGTAGAGCGCGATGAGGAGCGGGTTCTTGAGCAGCTCGGGCAGCTGTTTGACAGTAAAGCGCTCACCCGCCGGCATGGCCGGGAACACCGCTGCCTGGTAGACGACCGCGATGGCTGAGAGGCCCCCGACCACGGCAAACGTCATGCGCCAGCCCACGGCCAAGCCAATGGCGCGACCGAGCGGCAGGCCAAAGATCTGCGCGATGGACGAGCCCGTAGCGATCATGCTGATGGCGAGCGCGCCGTGGCGAGTGTCGACCAGGCGCGAGGCCATAATCGAGGCGACTGACCAGAACACGGCATGTGCGCAAGCGACCACCAGGCGCGCGCAGACCAGGATGGGATAGGTCGGCGCCACAGCGGACAGGAACTGACCGAGCGAGAACACAGCCAGCACGCCCAGCAGCATCCGCTTGAACTCAAAACGCGAGGCGAACACCATGAGCGGCAGCGACAGCAGCATGACGCCCCAGGCATAGACCGAGATCATGATGCCCGCCTGGGCCTCGGTGAGCGAGAACGACGCGGCGATATCAGTCAAAAGGCCGATGGGCATAAACTCCGACGTGTTGAACACGAACGCGCAGCAGGTGAGCCCGATGAGCGGGAGCCACTGCCTGAGCGTGATGCCGTCTTGCTTTGTTTGAGCCATATAGGAAAACCTCTCCGATTATCTTGAGCGGTGGGCGATTATAGCAATGAGAAGTCTATAAAATGAGCAACAAAAGAATTCTTGGAAAACGATTGTTAACAAACGGCGCGCCAATTCTGCTTAGAAAGCAAGGTACGCAGGAACTCAATGTCGAAAACGCGGCTTCATCTTCGGGCTATCGATCCTGCTCGGATACGCACAAGGACACCCCCATGAGCACGTCAATTTCGAGCCAACTCGCAACCGCACAATGAACTAGCAAAAGCAGCATATAAGCAAACGCCCCATAATAAAGTCCCTCATGCACAAGCGCCGTCACTGAAAGTGCCGACGGCAGCGCCGCACTCGAAACTACCCATCCAACAAGAACCTGGATAGCGCAACTTGCAACCAGGTTCCATGCCACCAGCAGCGTTGCGGGACGCGCGATTTCTCTCCAGGAGGAACGAAGCACCGTGACCGAACGCATGATGTAGCGTGGTGCAAACCGAATGCCTCGTAGTCCCCTCTGCTCCACGTCCGCATCTTCAATTAACACGAATACGAACGACGCGGAAAGAAGCGTCACGATTACTGCCACCACAAGCGAGCACAACACCCCGAGCTGACTGCTCGCAAGCGAGGCAAAGACTACAATTGCCGATAAAATCAAGTGAACCAAATAAATTAGCAGCGCCCCAGAAATCTGGAGGGGAACCGTCGAGGCCAAGAGATAAACCGGAGGGGTTCGAGCAGGTTGCACCGTCTCTTTGGACCGGTCGACGGCAAATAATGAAAAAGCCACATTCGATAGAAGCAGGTTTAAAAAGGCCGCGACCACAGTGCAAATAAGCGTAATGGACGGATTGATATAGGCGAGCTCAGTTGCAACGTTTGATACACCAATTTGAAGCGCGCTCATAACAAACAAGGGGATATATAACGCCATCGTGCAGCCACTCCGGCATTCCTTCGCCCGATCGCCCGATTCCAGAAAGACATTGAAGTTCTCTCGCAAGTTCACTCTATACCCGTTTTCTTACTAAGCAGGGCGAACGGGCGCCAATATAAACGCCGGTCCGCCCATCCATAATTTCTAGTTTTAACGTCCAGACTAGTCTGTCCAGCCGTCGATGTAGTCGCGGTTAAGCTCAAAGTACTGCGCGGCGATATCTTTCGCCAAGGAGTACGAATTAACGAGCGGGTGCATCGCGAGGCTCTCGACAATGTCGCGCTTCGATCGGTTAACGATGCCACGCGCCACGGTGCGCTCGTAGTACTTGACGCGACGAATCAATTCGAGGTTTCCCGCGGGCACAGAATCGGCTTCGACGCGATGCGGCACGCAGCCATCGGTGGAGATATCGCACGTTGACTCAATGACATCTGTATCGAGAAGGCCGGGGATGGCGCCATTGTTGGGGGTGCACAGGATCATCTGCTGCGTCTTGCCAGAGCGAGCAATATCCATGAAGCGGAGCGCGACACCTGCGTATCCGCCAGCATCTTTGCCGTACACGTCAAACGTCCACGGCTTGTCGCGATGAATACCCGTCTCGGCCGCCATGTAGTTGTTTTCGCGCATTCCGTACCACTTCTCAAAGCACGCGAGGCCTTTTTCGAAGTCGTTCTCAATATCGATAGATGCAAGCTCGCTCGTCATTTCTCGATTAATTTCTTCGATTAGTTCACCGCGCGTCTGGGGCGAAGAGAGAACGTTGGCAACGGCGCGCTCGCGATAGTAGAAATAGTATAGGTACTCATTTGGCACGCATCCGCGATTTAGAACGAGGTCCTTCTCGAAGAACCTAAGATCTGTATGAGCATATGCCCCGTCGTCGTGGATCAAGTCGGACATGATGTCCTCGCCGTCAACCGTCACATTGCGGAAGAACGAGAGGTGGTTGAGTCCATAGCACTCGCCCTGAACCGATGCGGGATCAACGCCTTTATACTCGGCAAACTGATGCAACATGCCCGAGGGAGCATCGCAAATGCCATAAGTAAAATCATAGCCCATATCGCGTAGGGCCTGAGATACGACGCCAGCGGGATTAGTAAAGTTAAACACCTTGACGTCCGGCTTTGCGTACTTCTTGATTAACTCGCAATACGAAGCAAGCGCAGGGACGGAACGCATGGCAAAAGACACGCCGGCTGCGCCAGTCGTCTCTTGGCCAAGAACCCCATGCGAAAGAGCAATGCGCTCATCGCGAACGCGCATATGGTCCCCACCGACGCGAATCGTCGTGATCACGTAATCGGCGTCCTTAACGGCCTCGACTGCATCGCCCGTCAGTGAAAAATTAAGCGTGGGGCAAAGCATGCCCGAGACATGGGCGGCAAGGCCACCGTAGATGCGCAGCTTCTCGGGATCATTGTCCATAAACACAAGTTCGTCGATTCCAAGCGATGACGCCTGCTGGGCTATGCTCTTTGCCAAAAACATGGAGCGGACGCCACCGCCACCTATGACCGTAAGTTTCATATCGAAACCCCCAATTAGCACATTCAATATTGCATGGTTCGCCTGTGTTTGGATATTGTATCCAGCATGGAGGGCCGCTTCCCGCCCCGGTTGCAAGGCGGGAAAGGAATTCCCCAAGGAGTTATTATTTACGCAACGGAAGCGGCCACACACGTCCGGCGGGAAGGAAGCACCGATGGTTGATAAAAAGCAGATTTCCAAGCTCTACTCAGCCGCAAAGCTATCCGAAACCGAGCAAAGCGTACTCGAATACCTACTCAACAATATCGACACCCTCGATGATATTGGCATAAAACCCGTCGCCATGGCATGCTTTACCAGCATGACGACAGTCATCAGGCTTTCGAAAAAGCTCGGCTACCGTGGCTACCGCGAAATGATGTACGATCTCAAGCACCTTCAGCATGTCTCCCGCGAAATGAATCAATCACTCAAAGACAGTAGCGTCCACTTCGTATGTCACACCGGAGATGTAGACGTATTCATCGCCGCACTGCATCGCAACAGAATGATCGGAGTAAACGGAGAGGGCTTCTCACGCATCGTTGCGCAGTACATGGCGACTAAGCTCGTTGGACTTGGCTTTTTGGCCGTCATACAGGTCTTCCTAGAAACCGATCAGTTTGTCGAATCCAACCGAAATACGCTCAGCTGCATGATGCTCATATCCAAATCGGGCCAGACAGAAGCCATCCTGGAAACCGCAAGGGCATGCCACGACGCGGGCATTACGACCCTCGCGTTTACCGGCAACGAAGACAGCGAGCTCGCCAAGACGGCAGACGCGATCTTTACGATACATGACGATCACCCAATGGATCTTAAGAACGTTAAGCCTAACTGCTTTACCGGAAGTTGTATTCTCGCATTCGAAGAACTATTGAGTATCTGCCTTGACAATCTAAAACAAGAAGGCCTGGCCCCCTAAATCATGCGATAGGAAGCCAAGCCCTGGAATTGCGCTATGCAATTGAAAGCCACTTGCGCGTTTTACTCGTCACCGAGAACTTCGTGCACCTCAGAAGCGACTTCGCCGACACGAGGACCGTAAATGACCTGGATTGCCTTGTCGCTCAGGCGGATAACGCCCATAGCTTCAAGATTCTTGGTGAACACCTCGTCGTCTGCAACCTTAGAACCATCCTTGACAATCACGCGAAGACGTGAGATGCAGTTGTCAAGATCATCAATGTTGTCGGCTCCACCAAGCGCTTCGACAATGCCAACAGCAAGCGCGCTGTCCTTGGCCGCACGGCCCTGGACTGCCTTCTCGGGAGTGCTATCAGACTCGCCCTTTGCCTCAGCGGCCTTTGCCTCGAACTCGGCTCTGCTGTTGATCAACTCAATATCGTCACCATCGTCTCGACCGGGCGTCTTGATATCGAACTTAGTAATAAAGAACCGGAAGAGGAAGAAAGCTGCCAGGAAAAAGGCGGGGAGCAGGATAAGGTATGGAAGCAGATTAAGCTTCTCGGGGCGGAATAAGAATGGGATCAGGTCCTTGATATTTCCCTGGTACACCGAAACGCCCATTGCCTCCGAGAGAACTTCACCCAGTCCGGAAAGCGGAGCGTAAACGCCAAAGTAGAGCCAGGGGGCGGCAAACAGGAACGTAAAGAGAATAGGCTCCGTAACGCCAAAGAAAACAGTCGAAATCACTGTGGGGATTAAAAGACCAGCAACCTTCTTGCGGTTCTGGGGCTTGGCACAAGACCACATAGCAAGGGCGATGCCCGGGAACAACGCGTAATCGTTAATGCCATAGCCAGCCATGAAGGCCCTAACCAAGAGCTTGTCACTGCTGGGAGAAGCGAGCTGTGCAAGCTGAATGGCGCTATTGCCCACCACGCGCGTTCCATCGACGACCATGGAGCCGCCAAGCTCAGTCCAATACATGGGCGTCTCGAGCAACGGATGCAAGCCAAACGGCACAAGGCTCTCGAGCACCCAGCGATAGACAAACGTACCGACCAGACCGGAGCCTTTCACGAACGTCGCAATACCCGAGAAGCATCCACCGATGACGGGCCAGACGAAGTACATAATGCCGCCCAGGATGCCACCGGCGACCAGCGATACAATGGGGACCGTTCGACTGCCCGCAAAAAACGCCAGCGCCGTTGGAAGCTTGGTCTTGTAAAAGCGGCCGGTGATCCAGGCGACCAGGCAGCCCACGATAATGCCGCCAAAGACACCAGAGCTGTAGCCAAAAAAGCCGAGCGAGGTAGTGTAGAGTGCGGACTGCTCACTCGCCTGAATGGACGTAAGGCCGACCTTCTGAAGAGCTTCCACCGTTGTATTGTCGGCAGCCAAGCCAGCTGCTCCAAGCAGAATCTCAACCGTCTTGAGCATGGTGAGATAGCAGACAAGGGCAGAAAAGGCAGCCCAGCCCTTCTCTTTGCGAGACAAGGAGAAGGCGCAGCCGACAGCAAACAAAACACCGAGGTTTCCAATGATTACCTCGCCGAGACCCTTAAATACCGAGAAGAACGTAAAGAGCGGCGAAGCGGCATACCAGTCCCAATTAACGCCAAGGGACACAAGGGTCAGTTCGGTCGTAAAAACGCTACCGATACCCAAAAAGAGACCGGAAATGGCAATGAGCGTAATCGGAACGAGCATTGCCTTTCCGAACGATTGGAATTTTTCTTTCATCAATTCCCTCCTCAATGAGCCTCTGCAAACGACTATTGCACCCCACGTCCCCACACAGGCGAAACGGAAGACATGCTCGGCAATAGACACAAAGTGATTGTAGAAAGGGGCACAAAAAATGTGCATCGGCATCGCGTAATGCGGTTAAATCGACCGACGATTGCAAGTATTTACGAATCCGCAAACGGCAGCAAATAGGCAGCGAACGGCAACCTGCAGCGTAGGACAGTCCCCGCAGGCCGACAATTACCGGTATTTTGGCTCATATTTGTTTAATTGTTGCTCGCCCAAAAGCGCGGAGCATCAACGCGCCCCTAAGCCAACCCCAGCAATATGCCCGCCGAATGCACGGCAAACGCCACGATCCAGGCGACCGTCACTTGAAACGCGAACACGGCCACGGCATAGCGCGCGCCCAACTCGCTCTTGACGGCGCCGATGGACGCCACGCAAGGCGGGTACAGCAGCGTAAAGACCAAGAACACGTAGGCGGTAAACGGCGAAAACATGGTCGACAGCGCCGCGGGCGACGTTGCGCCCAAAAGCACCGTGAGCGTCGAGATGACGCTCTCCTTGGCAATAAGTCCGGTGACGAGCGCCGTGGATGCGCGCCAGTCGCCAAAACCGAGCGGGGCCAACACCGGCGCGATGATGCTACCCAGACCGGCAAGCAGGCTTTGCGACTGGTCGGCGACCACGTTAAAGCGGATATCGAACGTCTGAAGGAACCAGATGACCACCGTAGCGGCAAAGATAATGGTAAAGGCCTTGGTGATGAAGTCCTTGGCCTTATCCCATGCCAGCATCACCGTCGTCTTGACGCTCGGTAGGCGGTAATTGGGAAGCTCCATGATAAACGGCACCGGGTCGCCCTTAAATGCCGTGCGGTTGAGCACCAAAGCCGCGATGCAGCCGACCACGATACCGATCAGATAGAGCGAGACCATGGCGGAAACCGTCGCCTGCGGGAAAAACGCCCCGCACAGCAAGCCGTAAACCGGCAACTTGGCTGAACAGCTCATAAACGGCGTGAGCATGACCGTCATCTTGCGGTCGTGCTCGGATGGGAGCGTACGGGTCGACATGATAGCCGGCACGGTGCAGCCAAAACCGACGAGCATGGGCACGAAGCTGCGGCCCGACAGGCCAAAGCGACGCAACACCTTATCCATGACAAAGGCTACGCGTGCCATGTAGCCGGAGTCTTCCAGAATGGAGAGGAACAAGAAGAGCACGACGATAATCGGCAGGAAGGTCAGTACACTGCCCACGCCCGTAAGCACGCCGTCGACAGCCAGCGAGCGCACCACGTCGTTGGTGCCGAACGCCTTGAGGCCTGCATCGGCCGAAGCGATGATGGCAGCGATGCCGTCCTCCATAAGTCCCTGCAACGCCGCGCCGATCACGCCAAACGTCAGCCAAAAGACGAGGCCCATGATCACCAGAAACGCCGGAATGGCTGTGTAACGACCTGTCAGGATGCGGTCAATCTTGACGGAGCGCACGTGCTCGCGGCTTTCGTGCGGCTTGACGACGCAACGCCCGCACACGTCGCCGATAAAGCTAAAACGCATATCGGCCAACGCAGATAGGCGGTCGGTGCCGGCCTCGCCCTCCATCTGGGTAATGATGTGCTCGATAGCGTCGAGCTCATTGCGATCCAGGTGAAGCGCCTCGGTTACCAGCTCATCGCCCTCGACCAGCTTGGTCGCCGCAAAGCGCACCGGGATGTGCGCCGTCACGGCATGGTCCTCGATCAGGTTAGCAATACCGTGGATGCAGCGATGCAGCGCACCGCCGTCCGGACCGTCGGGCGCGCAAAAGTCCAGGCGACCGGGGCGCTCGCGGAACCGCGCGACGTGCAAGGCATGATCCACCAGCTCGCCGATACCCTCGTTGCGGGCAGCGCTAATGGGGACAACGGGCACGCCCATCAGGCTCTCGAGCAAGTTGACGTCTACGGCGCCGCCGTTGGCGGTCACCTCGTCCATCATGTTGAGCGCGATGACCATGGGGCGGTCGAGCTCCATGAGCTGCAGTGTCAAGTACAGGTTACGCTCGATGTTGGTAGCGTCAATGATGTCGATGATGGCGTCCGGGCGCTCGTCGAGGATGAACTGACGGCTCACGACCTCTTCGCCTGTGTACGGCGACAGGGAGTAAATGCCAGGCAGATCGGTAACGCTCGCCTCGGGATGGTTACGGATGGTGCCATCTTTGCGGTCGACAGTCACGCCGGGAAAGTTACCGACGTGCTGGTTGGAGCCCGTCAGCTGGTTGAATAACGTGGTCTTGCCGCAGTTTTGGTTGCCGGCGAGGGCAAAGTGCAGCGGCGCGCCCTCGGGCACGGCCGTCTTTGCCGCACGGGGCGAATACGTCCCCTCGCCCAGGGCCGGATGCTCCGTCGTGCCGATTGCGGCGTTAGCGCGCGGACCCGTATCGGTGTCGTGAATACCCACGAGCTCGATGCGAGCGGCATCGTCCTTACGCAGTGTCAACTCGTAGCCACGCAGGCGGATCTCGAGCGGGTCACCCATGGGGGCGTACTTCATCATGGTGACTTCGGTGCCCGGCGTTAGGCCCATGTCCAAAATATGCTGTCGGAGTGCCTGGTCGTCCGATGTCACCGATGCGACGACGGCGTCCTTTCCAATCTCGAGTGTATCGAGCCTCACGTCCGTGTTCCTCCCCCGGCGCCCACAGGGCGTTGCATTTATGTTCACCATGGCTAACCGTTTGCCATGGCTAACCAATTTTAAGCTTACATGATAGCGTGAACACACAATGACGTTCAATCAGCAGATTGGCGCAATGGGGACAGGCAGGAGAGTTCAGGGCCATAGTTTCCCGATGAGGCCTCTCGGGGAAACTACATCCCAGAATTCTGGCTCGAAACGGGATATGGTTTCCCAAACAGGCCTCTTACGGAAAATGCATCCCGGAATCCCCACTCGAAACGGGACGCACTTTCCCAGTCGAGGCCCTATGGGAAACCGTGTCCCACCTTGAAAGGCAAAACTGGGACGCAGTTTCCGGGCGGGGCATCAAAAACAAAGTTGCGGTGGAATAGTTCCTGGATGGGCTGGTTGATGCCCCAGATCGGAACTATTTCACCGCAAGTTATTGAAGGGCTGGGATGCCCGTCCTCTTACAGATGGCGCTCCAGGAAGCGGAAGGCTAGGCGAATCCAAGGGCGGACCGCCACCTGCTTGTCCTCGTTGTCGACCGCGGTGTTGGCGTTGCCGAGCGAAAGGCCGTGACCACCCTGGTCGAAGACGTGCATCTCGCATGCAACGCCCTCCTCGGCCATGCGCTGCGCAAACGGGTAGACCTGCGCGATCGGCGCCGTCTTGTCGTCGGACACGCCCCACACAAAGGTCGGTGGCATCTGGCGCGAAACATGCGTGGTGGGGCAGATGTCGGCCAGATGCTCGTCAGTTGCCTCGCCGCCCGTCACCATCGACAGGTAGTCGTTGAGCAAATCGCGTCCCGTCTTGCCGCCCGTCTTGGGCACGCGCAAGTCAATGCGCGGATCGCGCGTCTGTATGTCGCGCACATAGGCAAAGTCGAGCAATGGATAGCCCAGCACCACGGCATCGGGACGAATGTCGTCCGGACGCGCCCCGGCAAGTGCCGCGAAGGGGCCGGTCTTCCACTGTGTTGCCAGCGAAGCGCAAATCATGCCGCCAGCAGAAAAGCCCACGACGCACACGCGCTTGGGATCGACATGCCACTCGTCAGCGTTGGCGCGCACCGTGGCGACCATCTTGGCAAGATCTGCCTGGGGGTGCGGAAAGCTCACGTCACCCGTAGAACTCGTGACATAGTTGAGCACAAAGGCCTGGTAGCCGTGATCCAAAAACGCAAACGCCACGGGATCCTGCTCATGCGGAGCGATATGCGTAAACGCACCTCCGCCGCAGATAATCACGGCAGGGCGGCGGCCATTCGGTTTATCGGGCAGCGGCTCGGCACCCAAATACGTAAAGGTCGCCGGATATTCCTCGGTCGGCTCCTCGCCCCACAGCGCATGGTTCTCGACAATCATATGTGCTCCCTTCGCGCAAATTAAGCGCCCTTGTTTTTTGCCTTCAAGCGTACCCCACTTGAACCCGTGGCGCAGAAACACTCCGGCAATAAGTTTCCCTTCAACTGATATATCACATAATCCCAGCTCAGAGGTATCTTTGAGCAGCGTAGAATAGGGGCGTTGACCAAGCCGCGAAACACATATGAAACGTTTCCGGCAAACCAAACGCGCGATATGCGCCTATTTAAGTTGGAGGCAACTATGGGTCTGCTCGATTCGCTTAAGTCCACCTTCACCTCGACCGGCGAGGCGTCCGTTCCGCCCGCAGCAAGCTTCGCTACCCGCGAAGGCGTCATCTATGCCCCCGTCAACGGCGTGCTCGTCAACCTGAACGAGGTTCCCGACGAGACGATCGCCTCGGGCATGCTTGGCCAGGGCTATGGCATCGAGCCCATTACCGGCACCATCTATGCGCCCGCCAACGGCCGCATCGGTGCCACCACTGTCACCAACCACTCCATCGGCATGATTACCGAGGACGGCCTGCGCGTGTTCATCCATGTTGGCCTGGGCACCGTGGAAATGAACGGCAAGGGTTTTGCCCGCTTTGTCGAGATGGGCGATGTGGTCAAGGCAGGCCAGCCGCTCATCAGCTTCGACCGCGAGGCCATTAAGGCCGCTGGTCACGAGGACATCGTGACCGTCATCGTCTCCGAGCTCGATCGTCTTAAGAGCATCGACCATGTCGGCGAGTCTGGAACGCTTATCGGCGGCAACCCGCTCGTCAAGCTTGGCGACCCGCTGCTGGTTGCCAAGACCAAGTAGCCAGGCCCCGCGCCACACAGCCAAAAGGCACCTCGTCAAGCGCCCACGACCATTAGGCCGCGGGCGCTTTTCGTTTGAAAAACCATCCCGCCAATGCCTTATCTGTATAGCCCAAATGAGCCGAGCTGCTAAAATATCGAACTGTATGGATAACTATCATTCAACCGTTATGGGAGGATACGTGAACCGCACCAAAATCGCGCAGCTCTATGCCGATGCCGAGTCGCTCGGCGGCCAGACCGTCACCGTCGCCGGCTGGGTCAAGTCCGTCCGCGACATGAAGAACTTCGGCTTTGTTACGCTCAACGACGGCAGCTGCTTCCGCGACCTGCAGGTCGTCATGAACCGCGAGGCACTCGACAACTACGACGAGATCGCCCATCAAAACGTCTCGGCCGCACTCATTTGCACCGGCACCGTCAAGCTGACCCCCGATGCGCCCCAGCCTTTCGAGCTTTCTGCCACCTCCATCGAGGTCGAGGGCGTCAGCGCCCCGGATTACCCGCTGCAGAAGAAGCGCGCAACCGTCGAGTTCCTGCGCACCCAGCAGCACCTGCGTCCGCGCACCAACCTGTTCCGCGCCGTGTTCCGCATCCGCTCTGTCGCGGCTGCCGCCATCCACCGCTTCTTCCAGGAGCAGGGCTTTGTCTACGTCAACACCCCCATCATCACCACGAGTGACTGCGAGGGCGCCGGCGAGATGTTCCGCGTGACCACGCTCGACCCCAAAAATCCGCCCCTCACCGAGTCCGGCGAGGTCGACTGGAGCCAGGACTTCTTTGGCAAGCATGCAAGCCTCACCGTGTCCGGCCAGCTCAATGCCGAGAACTTTGCCATGGCCTTTGGCGACGTGTACACCTTTGGCCCCACCTTCCGTGCCGAGAACTCCAACACCACGCGCCACGCCGCCGAGTTTTGGATGATCGAGCCCGAGATGGCCTTTGCCGACCTTAACGACTACATGGATAACGCCGAGGCCATGCTCAAGTACGTCCTTAAGGACGTCATGGCAACCTGCCCCGACGAGCTCAATATGCTCAACAAGTTTGTGGACAAGGGTCTGCTCGAGCGCCTGGACCATGTCGCCAACTCCGACTTTGCCCGCGTTACCTACACCGAGGCCGTCGAGATCCTGGAGCAGGCCGTCGCCGCCGGTCACAAGTTTGACTATCCCGTGAGCTGGGGCATCGACCTGCAAACCGAGCACGAGCGTTTCCTGACCGAGGAGCACTTTAAGCGCCCGACCTTCGTGACCGACTACCCGGCCGAGATCAAGGCGTTCTACATGCGCATGAACGAGGACGGCAAGACCGTCGCCGCCGCCGACTGCCTGGTGCCGGGCATCGGCGAGATCATCGGTGGCTCCCAGCGCGAGGAGCGCCTGGATCTGCTCGAGGCCCGCATCAAGGACCTGGGTATGAATCCCGAGCAGTACAAGTACTACCTTGACCTGCGCCGCTACGGTTCCTGCAAGCACGCCGGCTACGGTCTGGGCTTCGAGCGCTTGGTCATGTATCTGACCGGCGTGGGCAACATCCGCGACGTCCTGCCGCACCCGCGCACCGTGGGCAACGCCGACTTCTAATCGTCGAACGCTAGCTCGCGTCGCCACACGCCAACGCTCATCGCACAAGCGTCTCTCGACATCGGTCGAGAGACGCTTTTTTCAACAGCATCCGTCAAGCTTTTGGCAAGTTTTTGGTCAGTTGAGCAGGGCTGTTGAAAACTCGACCCGCCGTTTGCCGACGACTACCGACCGCCCAGAGCGCCCTGCGCCCCTGGGAAAGCCCCGCGTCCTAGGCTCCATACCGTCGCCACCCAAAACGGAAAGGACGTGGGCACCATGACCGAAGCCGCTGTTGAAACCTACGACACCACGACGAGGGGCGCCGCCTCGATGGCAGCCTATCGCGCCGTTCGTATCCTGCAGCTCTTGAGCGAAAACACCGGCGAAGACAAGGCCATGCTTTCCGATGAGCTGATCCGGCGCCTCGCCCATCCCGACGACCCCGCCCGCATGCCCATCTCGGCGGCGCGGCGCAGCATCTACACCGCCATCTCCGCGCTTCGCCATGCCGGATACGAAATTGAATACAAACGCGGCGTGGGCTACAAACTTCTTACCCGCCCGCTCACCGATGAAGAGATCATCCGGCTCCACGGTATGGTCATGCGCAACCGCTCCACGCCTATCGCTATCCGCAAGAGCATGGCGCAGCACTTAGTTGCCATGGCGAGCGCCGACGTTCGCGGCTACCTCGATACACCCGAACCCGCTCCAAGCGCAGGCAGCAAGGCTACCAAGGCAACACGCACGCCCATCAAGCGCATCGACACGTGCGAGCTCGTCGAGCAGGCCATCGACCACGGAACCACGGTGAGTTTTGATATTTCGAGCGTCACGACACGCGGCGAAACCGAAGCAGCACGGATGACACTCCGTCCCTTTGCCATCAGGCAGCGCGATGGCATCTCGTATCTGCTGGGAACGGTCTACGACGCCCGAGGCACCGACGATACGCTGCGCACCGTCGAGATCGCCCGTATGAGAAACGTCAGCACGCGCCTGCTCGACGGCAAGAAGCTCTTCGCCGCCCTGGACGAGGACGACGCCTCCTCCGCCGCATAAGACCCTCCGCCGCCCATTCGACTACCCGTACCGCCCATCCGATTCTGTATTAAAAAACCCGCCAGGCTGTTGTAAAAATGGACATCAGCGCTACTATAGTCCCACTTGCACTTTGTCCCAGTGCAGTGTTTCCAGCCATTTTTATACTGGGGGTAATGATATGAAGGACATCACCATCAGCCGCAGGAGCCTTCTGGTCTCCGCCGGCCTGCTCGCGCTCGCCCCGCTCGCCGGATGCGGCGGCAGCTCTGGTTCCGGCTCCGCTGCCGCCGGTTCCGACTACACCATCGGCGTTCTGCAGCTCACCGAGCACTCCGCGCTCGATGCCGCCAACGACGGCTTCGTCAAGGCCATCAAGAAGAGCGGCCTTAAGGTCAAGATCGACCAGAAGAACGCCCAGAACGACCAGTCCACGTGTAAGTCCATTGCCGACAAGTTTGTGGGCGACAACGTCAACCTGATTTATGCCATCGCCACGCCCGCCGCGCAGGCTGCCGCCGGCGCCACGGCCGATATCCCCATCGTGGGCTGCGCCATCACCGACTACGCCGCCTCCGGCCTGGTCCAGGACAACGACAAGCCCGGCACCAACGTCACGGGCGCTTCCGACCTCACCCCGGTCGCCGAGCAGCTCGAGATGATGCAGAAGGTCCTGCCCGACGTAAAGAAGGTCGGCCTGCTCTACTGCACCGCCGAGTCCAACTCCGACGTCCAAATCAAGGCCGCCAAGAAGGAGCTCGACAAGCTTGGCCTCGAGTACACTGACTTCACCGTCTCGAGCTCCAACGAGATTCAGTCCGTCGTCGAGTCTGCCGTGGGCAAGGTCGACGCGCTGTACTCCCCCACCGACAACACCATCGCCGCGGGTGCCTCGCAGGTCGGCCAGATCTGCAAGGAAAACAAGCTTCCCTTCGTGACCGGCGAGGAGGGCATGTGCATGGCCGGCGGCCTGTTCACCCTCTCCATCAACTATGAGGACCTGGGCTACGCCGCGGGCGAAATGGCCGTTAAGATCCTGAAGGGCGAGGCCAAGCCCGAAGACATGCCTATCAAGCACCTCTCGAGCAAGGACCTGGTCGTCGTCAAGAACGACGAGATGGCCGAGGCCCTGGGCATCGACCTTTCCGCTCTGGACGCGTAATGCTATACGCGGCATGCGTCTAGAGCCCGTGCTCGCGCTTTAGCTGCGTTATTCAATATCTGAGCCACAGGGGCGGGCGCTGTAGACCGGCGTCCGCCCTGCTTGTTTCAGGTAAAACAAAACGTCTGTCCGCAGCTCTTCTATGCATTGTTACCGCTATTATGGTGAATCACGTGTCCACCCTATCCTAGGAGGTATGAAGCATGCTCATTGCATTGCAGGGCGCCGTTTCGCAGGGCGTCCTCTGGGGCATTATGGTGCTTGGCGTGTTTATCACGTTCCGCCTGCTCGACATTCCCGATATGACCTGCGACGGCAGCTTTGCCCTCGGCGGCTGCGTCTGCGCTGTGCTCATCGTCAATAACAACGTCGACCCGCTGCTCGCCGTGCTGGCCGGTATGTGCGCCGGCGCCATCGCGGGTGCCGTCACGGGCATTTTGACCACCGTCTTCGAGATTCCCGCGATCCTCGCCGGAATCCTCACCCAGATCAGCCTGTGGTCCATCAACCTGCGCATCATGGGCAAGTCCAATACGCCAATTCTTGCCAAGGGCACCGTGTTCTCGGCCGTCAGTAATATGACCGGTCTGCCGCAGTCCACCGTTGCCATCATCTTGGGCATCCTGCTCGCCGTGGCTATCGTTGCCATCCTGTATTGGTTCTTTGGCACCGAGATCGGCTCGGCGCTGCGCGCCACCGGCAACAACGAGTACATGATCCGCGCTCTGGGCGTCAACACCAACTCCACCAAGATGATCGCCCTCGTGCTCTCCAACGCCCTCATCGGCCTTTCGGGCGCGCTTATCTGCCAGAGCCAGAAGTATGCCGACATTGGTATGGGCACCGGTGCCATCGTTATCGGTCTTGCCGCCATTGTTATCGGTGAGGTGCTCGGCCGTCTGCTGCCCGGCGGCCTCACGCAGTTTAGCGTCCGTCTTGCCTCCGCCGTCTTTGGCTCCGTGGTGTACTTCCTTATCCGCGCCATCGTGCTGCAGTTGGGCATGGACGCCAACGACATGAAGTTGCTCTCCGCCGTGATCGTCGCCGTGGCCCTGTGCGTGCCCGTGGTTTGGGAGCGCTATAAGCTCCGCAGCTCCTACACGAAGGGGGATGAGGCAGATGCTTAAGCTCTCGCACGTCAAGAAGACCTTTAACAAGGGCACCGTCACCGAGAAGCGCGCGCTCACCGGCGTCGACCTCACCCTGAATGACGGCGACTTTGTAACCGTGATCGGCGGCAATGGCGCCGGCAAGTCCACGCTGCTCAACATGATCGCCGGCGTGTACCCGCTCGATTCGGGCGTTATTGAGCTCGACGGCACCGACATCTCGCGCCTGAGCGAGTCGCAGCGCGCCAAGTACCTGGGCCGCGTGTTTCAGGACCCCATGCGCGGTACCGCTGCCGACATGCAAATCGCCGAGAACCTGGCCCTCGCCAAGCGTCGCGGCCAGCGTCGCGGCCTTTCGTGGGGCGTCACCAAGGCCGAGAAAGATGAGTACGTTGAGCTGCTCAAGCGCCTGGACCTTGGTCTGGACACGCGTCTCAACGCCAAGGTCGGCCTGCTCTCGGGCGGCCAGCGCCAGGCACTCACCCTGCTCATGGCCACGCTCACCAAGCCACGCCTGCTGCTGCTCGACGAGCACACCGCGGCCCTCGACCCCAAGACGGCCTCTAAGGTGCTCAATCTGACCGAGGAGATCGTCGACGAGAACCACCTCACCACGCTCATGGTCACGCATAACATGAACGACGCTATCCGTCTGGGCAACCGTCTGATCATGATGCACGAGGGCCATGTGATCTACGACGTGGCCGGCGACGAGAAGAAGTCGCTCACCGTGGCCGACCTGCTGCAGAAGTTCGAGGAGGTCTCGGGCGGCGAGCTCGCCAACGACCGCATGCTGCTAAGCTAAAACCTGCCAAAAAGGGACAGGTTTATTTTGGTAGGTTTTATCTGCGCAAACGCCAAAACCGCCGCAAAGGGACAGAGGCCCTTGCGGCGGTTTTCGCATATTATGTCGATAATCCGATATTCAACCAGACATTCTGGCTAAGGACTAAGGAAACTGCCATGAAAAGACTCCCCCGCTTTGCGTTGGCCGCCGCGTTGTTTGCCGGCGCGCTCGCAGGCATCCCAAGCCTCGCTTTCGCGGGAAACCTGCCCGCCGCTATTGACGGCTCCGTGGCCGTCATGCACACCAACGATATCCACGGCAGCTACAAGTACAGCTACAACGCAAGCAAGGGCACCGGCACTGTGGGCTTTGACGGACTGGCGGTTCTCTATAGCGCCCAAAGCAGCGCCCCCGATCTTTTACTCGATGCGGGCGACACCTTCCACGGACAGTCCTTCGCCACCATGAGCGAGGGCAAGAGCATCGCCGAGCTCATGGACACCTTCTACGCCGACGGCTACGACGCAACCACGCCAGGCAACCACGACTGGAGCTACGGCGCGGACAAACTCCGCACCATGACCGGCTACAGCACCACCGGCACGCCCTTCGCCATGCTCTGCGCGAATGCAACGTCCTCGAACGGCGTATGGAGCTCGAGCATCACGAAGACGCTCGATCGCACCTGGGAGGATAGCGAGGATCACTCCACATTCGACTACAAAATCAAGGTCGGCGTCGTCGGAGCCATGGATGAGTCGCTAGGTTCCTCGCTGCGCGCGGACCTGGTCGCGGGCACCAGCTTCTCGAGTGCCGCGAACGCCATCAATGCCGAGGCAGAGCAGCTGCGCAAGGAGGGCTGCGATGTTGTTGTGTGTATCGCGCACACGCTCGACGCAAAGACCTTTGCCACGCGGCTCCGTGGCGTCGATGCCCTTATCGCAGGCCACGAGCACATCAACCTTAACGAGAAGGTGACGGGAGCCGACGGCAAGACGATCCACGTTGTCGAGGCAGGCAGCGCCTTTGCCGAGGTGGGGCTGCTTTCCATTCCGTACAAATACGACACGAATGGCACCGAGACGACCGACGATGACACGGTCACGGTCCCTGCAGACGGCAGCGACGAGAAGCTCTACACCGCCAAGAACGTCAACGACCTTTTGACAGACCCCGACAAGGGCTCCGACTACCAAAGCCGCCTTGAAGCCGTCCGCAACAAGATCAAGCCGCTCGACGAGGACTTTGAAAACGAATCGAACAAGGTGCTCGGCACATCCACCACCAACTATTTCTACGGCGAGGACGCCGCAGGCACGCATGGTTGGGAAATGGTGCGCACCACCGATTTCCGCCCCAGCAAGGAGGGCGATACCACCAAGGCCCAGACCATCGGCCACGTGATTTGCGGCTCCTATCTTGCCCTGACGGGCGCAGACCTTGCCATCGAGAACGCGGGTGGCATCCGCGGCGGCATCGCTGCGGGCGATGTGACTGCCGGCAACGTCATCGCTATCTCGCCCTACGGCAACACCGTGGAGACCTGGACCATGACCGGCGCGGACTTCCTGACAGCGCTCGAGCACTCACTGCAGATCAGCGACGAGTGCAACGACAGCTACGAGCTTCAGCAGGCTTATGTGGCGGCCGGTCACACCGAGCAGGAGGCGCAAGACAAGTACAAGTGGCGCGATGACTCTGGCAGCGTTCTCTCCTTTGGCGGCATCAACGTGACGATTGATTGGACACAGCCCGAGGGCAAGCGCATTGTGAGTGCCACACTCACCAAAGACGGCAGCACGCTCGACCCCGCCAAGACCTATACCGTCGCCACCAACAACTACATCATCACCAACACGACCGACTTTCCCACCTTTGCACACGCCACCAAGTACACCGAGTGGGGTACCTGCGAGTCAGCGCTAAGGGCGCTGATCGGGCAGGACAGCTGGGAGAGCAAGATGACCTCGCTCGCTGGCACCATCAGCTTTGGCTCCGCTGCCGTGGACCCCACGCCCACACCGGCCCCGACGCCTAAGCCCTCGCCTAAGACGGACACGACGACCACGAAGGTCATCACCAAGAAGACGACCGGTAAGCTCGCCGCAACGGGAGACCGCACGCTGGCAGTAGTTGGCGCGTGCCTTATCGGCGGCATCATCGTCATCATGCTCGGCATTATCTGGAAGCGTCGACGCTAAGCTACACCGCCGGGCCTTACAGCCCCGCCGCGTAAACCTTATATCGAGCACAGAAGCCCGTCCGAATTTGATCGGACGGGCTTCTTGGTGGGTATCATGGTTGGACGATCATTAGGAGGTTTCCCTACATGGAATTGTTTGAGCCGATTCTTCATTTCTTTGAGCAACGGTGGGTCCACAACATCATCTGGGCCGTCATCTTGGCGATAGGCACCGCCGTCGCCGCCAAGGTCGTATCCAAGACCCTGAACCATCTGCTCAACCGAGACGATAACCCGCTTCCGGCATCGAGTATCTTCATCAACATCGCGCGCGCCGTCATCTGGATGATCGGCGGCAGCTTTATCCTCGACAACTGTTTTGGCATTAACGCAAACGCCCTCGTCGCCGCTCTTGGCGTCGGCGGCATCGCCATCTCGCTCGGCTTTCAGGACACGCTGTCAAACCTTATCGGCGGCATGCAGGTGACGTTTATGGGCATCATCAAACCCGGCGACAATATCGAGGTCGGCGGCGTATCCGGCGTGGTCCAAGACATCACTTGGCGCCATACAACGATTGAGGATGCCTGTGGACAGACCATCATTGTGCCCAACTCCAACATCTCCAAGAACACGCTCGTGCATTTGATGCCCTTTGGGCGCGTGGCCGTGCCCGTTGCCGTAAAGGACACGTCTAAGTGGGCTTCCCTTGACGCGCTGGCAGACGAGCTCACGAGCGCAACCAAAACGGCCGTCTCGCCCATCTCGGGCTTTGACAAGGAGCCCTACGTGCTCTTTAGCGAAATCGGCGACTTTGGCATCAAAGGAAAGATCATCTTTATCGTCAGCGACGACAGCACCACTTTCACCGCTGCCGACGCCTGCATCCGCGCTATCGCCCCCATCATCGCCTAAACCACCGCAAAGGGGACAGGCATCTTTGTGGTGGTTTTCATTCGTGGTACCATGGTTCATATCGTTGTTTAAACGACTAAGGGAGTAGACACCATGGAAGAGGCCTATCGTCAAGCACGCAAGCGCGGCGAGCAGGGACGCCGTCGCGCCATCAGCCAAAGCGAGCATCCATACCTTACGGACCTCGATAGCTTGGTTGCTCAGCTCCCCTTAGGTCAGCGAGAGAATGTCGGCCTAAGGGATATTCCGCTCGAAATGGTCGTCGGCACGGTCACCAAGGGCCGTCAGTCCGCCTTTTCGTGTAACTTTATGCCCCTGCTTCCGTTTAGCACCGAGTTCGCCCGCAAGTGGTCCAACCTCTACGACATCCAGGTGACCGAGGGCTATCGCGACCCCATCATCGTCACCGAGTTCATGCATCGGTTCTATGTCCAGGAAGGCAACAAACGCGTCAGTGTCCTCAAATTCCTAGACGCCCCGACGGTTTCGGCCAAGGTCACCCGTCTCTACCCCGGCACATGGGATTCCGTCGAAAGCCGCCTGTACGGTGAGTTCTGCGCGTTTTGGCGCGTCTGCCCCCTATACGAGATCGAGTTCTCGCGTGAGGGAAGCTACGAGACGCTCGCCAAGATGCTCGGTCAGAACCTTATCGAAAATTGGCCGCAGAAAAAGGTCGACTACATGCGCCATACCTTCCTGCTCTTTAAGCGCGCCTACCTTCGCGCAGGCGGCGACCACCTGGACATTACGCCTGCCGACGCCATGCTCGTGTACCTCAATGTGTACAACCAGGACCGTCTGCTGGATACGCCAACGGATATCGTCGTAAACCGCCTGTGCAAGATTTGGCGCGAGCTGGTCATTGCCGGCAAAAATGACGAGGACAAGGTCGATCTTGTCGAAGCGCCGAGCGTCGATGAGGAGGAGTCGCCCGCCAAGTCCACCTCCGGCGTGCTCAACTTCTTTATGGGCAAGACCGTCTATTCGGCGGCCAACCCCCTGCGCATCGCCTTTATCCATGAGTTCCCCTGTGCGACGTCGAGCTGGGACAGCCTGCACGACCAAGGGCGTCAGTATCTCGATGAGCACTTTGGCGGTATCGTGCGCACCGAGGCGTTCGAGGACTGTCACGATCCGGACGTGTTCTACGCCGCCGTGGAAACGGCTGTCAAACACGGAGACAACGTCATCTTCTCGACCTCGCACCGCCTGATGGAATACACGCTCAGAGCTGCCGTTGAGTATCCCCAGGTTCGGTTCCTTAACTGCTCTATCGGCCTTCCCCACCAAAGCGTCCGTTCGTACTTTGGCAAGATGTACGAGGCCAAGTTCCTCCTGGGCGCCCTTGCCGCCAGCATGGCGGACAACCATCGCATCGGCTACCACGCGTCGGTCTTCGCATCCGGAGCGCTCAGCGAGATCAATGCCTTTGCCATCGGTGCCTCGCTGCTCGACCCCCGCGCGCAAATTATCCTCACCTGGGGCGATGTGCCCGCCGGCGGTCTTGCCGAGGCCATGTGCCGCGAAGGCGTGAGCGTCATGACCGGCGCTGACATGTCAAAGTCGCTCGAAGACCCTACGGCCTACGGACTCCACCGCCTGGTCGATGGCAAGGTTTCCGGCATCGCCATGCCGGTATGGAACTGGGGCCGTTACTACGAGCTCATCGTTCGCAGCCTTCTGCACGGCACGTGGGACGAGACCAGCGATGACGACCAAGTGCGCGCCGTCAACTACTGGTACGGCATGAGCTCCGGCGTTATCGACATCCGTTACGCTCCGGGCCTACCCTACCAGACGCGCAAACTCGTGCAGTTGCTCCGCAACGGCATTGTCGAGGGATCCATCAACCCCTTTGGCGGCGAGCTCCACAGCCAGAACGGCGTGGTACAGATCGAAGGCTTCCCTCCGCTGCCGAGCACGCAGATTGTCGAGATGAATTGGCTGGCGGATAACGTGGTAGGCACCATTCCGCAGCTCGACGATGAGCCGAAAGTCCCTGTCCTATGAAAATCCTTGCCATAGCCGATACCGAAGAACGATGCCTTTGGGAGTGCTTTCGCAAGGAACGCTTTGAGGGCGTCGACCTGATTTTGTCCGCCGGCGATCTGGACCCGGACTATCTTGAGTTTTTGGTTACGGTCATCAACAAACCGCTCATCTACGTGCGCGGAAATCACGATGACCGCTACGCACGTCATGCACCGGGCGGATGTATCTGCGTGGAAGACAGCGTGTACACGTACCGAGGGATTCGCATTGCGGGCCTTGGCGGGTCCATGCGTTATCGCGACGGCGCCAACATGTACACCGAGCGCGAGATGGCCAAGCGTATGCGCAAGTTGTCCCGCAAAGTGAGGATGGTCGGCGGCTGCGACATTCTGCTTACCCATGCACCCGCCGCCGGTATGGGTGATCTGGACGATCTGCCGCATCGAGGGTTTGAGTGCTTTAACACGGCGCTTGAGTCCTGGGGGGCCGACTACATGGTGCATGGGCATGTACACCAAAGCTACGGTTACGATTTTCAGCGCGAGCGGCAGCATGTGTGTGGAACGACGATCATCAACGCCTGCGGCTATACGCAGTTTGAGCTCGACCAGACGCGCTACCCCATCCGTGGCTGGCAGGCAGCCTGGCTCAATTCGCAAACCATGCGCCGCGAGCTCAAACGCCACGATGCCATCGAGTCCTCAACCGCAAGAACGCCCTGGTAACCACCATAAAGGGGACACTGTCCCCTTTATGGTGCTTTTGACGCGATAGCAAGAAACCCGGTCCTGCACAAGGCAGAACCGGGTTTCTTTAGCAATGCTTGCTGTACTCAGGCAGTAACTAGCAGTTACTCAGCCAGGAAGTCACGCTGGACAGCGGGATCGACCTTGACGCCAGGGCCCATGGTGGAAGACACGGAGATGGACTTGACGTACTTGCCCTTAGCAGAAGAGGGCTTGACGCGCAGAATCTCGGTGTACAGGGCAGCGTAGTTCTCGACGAGCTGCTGCTCAGAGAAGGACTTCTTGCCCAGGGGCACGTGGCAGATGCCGTAGCGGTCGGCGCGGTACTCAACGCGGCCAGCCTTTAGCTCGGAGACCATCTTGGCGACGTCCATGGTCACGGTGCCGAGCTTGGGGTTCGGCATGAGGCCACGGGGACCAAGGATCTTACCGATGCGGCCAACCTTGGCCATCATGTTCGGCGTAGCGATAGCGGCGTCGAAGTTGATCTCGCCCTTCTGAATCTGGGCGACGAGCTCGTCGGAACCGATGATGTCGGCGCCGGCAGCCTCAGCCTCACGGGCCTTCTCGCCCTCGGCGAAGACGGCAACACGAACGGTCTTGCCGGTGCCGTGGGGCAGGGAGATGGAACCACGGATGTTCTGGTCAGCCTTACGAGTATCGATGCCCAGACGGAAGTGAGCCTCGACGGTCTCGTCGAACTTGGCGGTGTCGAGCTCCTTGATGAGCTTGGCAGCCTGAAGGGGGGTGTAGAGCGTGGCGCGGTCGATCTTCTCGGCAGCGGCGTTATAGCTCTTACCATGCTTAGCCATGTGCATTACCTCCTGTGGTTAAACGGGCGTGAGCCCTCCCACATCGTATCGTGTGCCCTATTGCACACATTTAACGGGCGCCCCGGTCGGAGCACCCGCCGTTACCATAAGAAATCGCTACTCAGCGATGGTGACGCCCATGGAACGGGCGGTACCGGCGATGATCTTCTTGGCGGCCTCAATGTCGTTGGCATTGAGGTCCGGCATCTTGATCTCGGCGATCTTGGTGAGCTGCTCCTGGGAGAGCTGACCAACCTTGTCAGCCTGGGGCTTAGCGGAACCAGACTTGAGGTTCAGCTCCTTCTTGATAAGGTGAGCCGCCGGCGGGGTCTTGGTGATGAAGGAGAAGGACTTGTCCTCGTAGACAGAGATCTCAACGGGGATGATGTCACCCTTCTTGTCCTGCGTCTCGGCGTTAAAGGCCTGGCAGAACTGCATGATGTTCACGCCAGCAGCGCCCAGGGCGGGGCCGACGGGAGGAGCGGGGTTTGCTGCACCAGCAGGAATCTGGAGCTTAATGACGTTGGCAACCTTCTTCTCAGCCATGGTCATTCCTTTCGAATCACGAGTGTGAAGTACTTGCTATATCGTAAGCACGCACGTGTTAGAAGCACTCCTGAGATGAGCAGTCACAGAAGAAGCACGCTCGCGCGAACGGACGAAAACTTAAGCGATGACAGCGACCTGGTTAAAGTCGAGCTCGACCGGCGTCTCGCGGCCAAAGATCATCAGCGTGACCTTGAGCTTGCCAGCCTCGGTGTTAACCTCGGAGACCTTGCCATCAAAGTCGGTAAGCGGGCCATCGGTGACGCGGACGGACGTACCGACCTCAATATCAACCGAGGTGCGCTTGGGCGAATCGCCCTTACCGGGACGACGAGTCATCTTGTTGTACTCGTCGCGGGAAAGCGGAGCGGGCTTGCCGTTGCCGCCTAGGAAACCGGTGACGCCAGGCGTGTTACGAACACACGTCCAAGCATCGTCATCCATCTCCATGCGGACCAGGACATAACCCGGGAAGATCTTGGAATCCTTGGTCTCACGCTTGCCACCCTCTTTAATCTCGGTGACGCGCTCCATAGGAATCTCGATATCAAAGATACGGTCCTGCATGCCCATAGTCTCGATGCGATGCTCGAGATCGGACTTAACGCGGTTCTCGTATCCAGAGTAAGTGTGAACGACGTACCAACGCTTAGACATGGTTTAGCCCCTCAATCCAGAGAACAGAGCAAGAGCCTCGCCAAAGCCAGCATCGAGCAGAGCGATGACGACGCCGACGACGATCAGAGAAGCGCAAACAACAACCGAGTAGTTCACGAGCTCCTTCTTATCGGGCCACGTGACACGCTTCATCTCGGACTTGACCGAAGCGAAATACTTCTTGGTGCGGGCGAAGAAACCAGGCTTCTCGTTCTTCTTGGACTTCGCAGCCTTCTCGTTCTTCTTGGCAACGGCCTTCTTGGCCTCAACCTTGGAGTTGGCGGCAGCTTTGTTGGCAGGTGCCGGCTGCTGAGCCTTCTTCTTGTTCTTCTTGTTGGCCATTTGGGTTACCTCCGCGCAATGCGCTTATACATGAGTAAACCGTAAGCCCCCAAGTGGGAGCTTACGGAATAATGACTGGCACGCCAGGAAGGACTCGAACCCTCAACACTCGGTTTTGGAGACCGATGCTCTACCAATTGAACTACTGGCGTATGTGACTAGAGACTAGCGAGTCTCTTTGTGCAGCGTGTGGTGACGGCACCAGGGGCAATACTTCTTGATCTCCATACGATCAGGCATGGTCGACTTGTTCTTGGTGGTCGTATAGTTGCGGCGCTTGCACTCAGTGCACGCAAGAGTAACTAGAGTACGCATGTATCCTGAACCTTTCATTTCCGCCCCGTACGGGCACGAGTTGTTACTTTATCAGCTCCACGTAAGTGCTGTCAATGAAAACCTCGAGTCAATTGGTTCTCGGTGGATCCATTCATATTTGGAACACATCAATGAAGCCATCGAGAGCTAATCGACGGTGCATCCAGGACCATTATCGATCCTCTCGACACCAGCAACGGCTCAATATCCATTGCAGAAAAGAACCCGGCACCCATATAAGTGCCGGGTTCTCTAAGTCAGCTATATCAAAGAGCTAATTTACTCAATGATCGTGGAGACGATGCCCGAACCGACGGTGTGGCCACCCTCGCGGATAGCGAAGCGCAGGCCCTCCTCCATGGCGATCGGGTGGATGAGGTCGCCCTCGATGGTGATGTGGTCACCAGGCATAGCCATCTCGGTGCCCTCGGGGAGCTTGACCGTACCGGTAACGTCGGTGGTACGGAAGTAGAACTGAGGACGATAACCATCGAAGAACGGGGTGTGACGGCCGCCCTCCTCCTTGGTCAGAACGTAGATCTCGCCGGTGAACTTGGTGTGCGGGGTAACCGAACCGGGCTTGCAGAGAACCTGGCCGCGCTCGATGTCCTCACGCTTGATGCCGCGGAGCAGCAGACCGACGTTGTCGCCAGCCTCGCAGAAGTCCATGGACTTACGGAACATCTCGATACCGGTAACGACGGTGTTCTGGGTATCCTTGATGCCGACGATCTCGACGGGCTCGTTGAGCTTGAGCTCACCGCGCTCGACACGGCCAGTAGCAACGGTACCACGGCCGGAGATGGTCATAACGTCCTCAACGGCCATCAGGAACGGGAGGTCGTTGTTACGAGCAGGCGTCGGGATGTACTCGTCGACGGCCTTCATGAGCTCGCGAATGGCGTCCATCCACTTGGCGTCGCCCTCGAGAGCGCCCAGAGCGGAGCCACGGATGACGGGGATGTCGTCGCCGGGGAAATCGTACTCGGAGAGGAGCTCACGGGTCTCCATCTCGACGAGGTCGATGAGCTCGTCATCGTCGACCATGTCGCACTTGTTCAGGAAGACGACGATGTAGGGAACGCCGACCTGACGGGCGAGCAGGATGTGCTCGCGGGTCTGAGCCATGGGGCCGTCGGTAGCAGCGATGACCAGGATAGCGCCGTCCATCTGAGCAGCGCCGGAAATCATGTTCTTGACGTAGTCAGCGTGGCCCGGGCAGTCAACGTGAGCGTAGTGACGGGCAGCGGTCTCGTACTCAACGTGGGAGACGGAAATCGTAATGCCGCGCTCGCGCTCCTCGGGAGCCTTGTCGATGTTCTCGAACGCAGTGAAGTCAGCCTTGCAGCCCTCGGTCTCGGAGAGAACCTTGGTGATGGCAGCGGTCAGCGTGGTCTTGCCGTGGTCGACGTGACCAATGGTGCCGATGTTAACATGCGGCTTAGTGCGCTCAAACTTCTCTTTGGCCATAAAGCCCTCCTCTTAACAGGTCGTCCCCGGACGGGACTTTGCCTTTATACCATAGTGGCCTCTCAACATACTATTGAGAAGCCACCGTGTTACCTATGGTAGCGGTGACTGGATTCGAACCAGTGACGCCACGGGTATGAACCGTGTGCTCTAACCAACTGAGCTACACCGCCGGATGGAGCCTGCAACCAGACTTGAACTGGTGACCTCTTCGTTACCAACGAAGTGCTCTACCGACTGAGCTATACAGGCACTTGACGGGTGGGAGCTATAGGATTCGAACCTATGTAGGCAGAGCCAACGGGTTTACAGCCCGTCCCCATTAACCACTCGGGCAAACTCCCAATCGTTCAAGTATCCGCAGGTCCTTTGGTCTTTTGGACCGCCGCCCCCGCGAACGAAGAAGATAATACGATGCCACCTTGGGGGCTGTCAACGAAAACCTCTAGATACACGGTGCCGGGCGTATCTATATAGCCGTGACCTGCGGTTTTATTGAGTTTGGATATGAAGGACAGTGGTTTTGGATACTGAGGTGACGTTTCCCAAGGTAACACTTTGCTGTAGTGGAGTACACCTTCAGTATCGAACTTCGATACCAGCTTATTTGCACCTATATATAGGTCGAGATCGGGGCTGCCCAGACAGAAGATTGCTCTTCCCAGGCAAAATCGAGCGTGGATTTTCTTCCGTTTGAAATCGAGCGTGGATAATCTCCCACTTTGCCGTGCCATCGAATCCAAAGTGGCAGATTATCCACGCTCATTCACTAGGCGGAAGATTTTCCACGCTCGTGTGTCCGATAATCCACGCTCGATGACGATGACCAACCTCGCCCCGGCCTATGTCTCGACCTGTAACAGTAAGAGGGTTATTCCTCCCCTATCTGTTACAGATCGAGATGTTTCGCAGAAACCCCCGCTTACGTCTCATTCTGTAACAGTAAGAACGGTTTTCAGCCTCTTCGTGTTACGGATCGAGATGTTATCGGCCTTCCCTTGGCAATGTTTCGATCTGTAACTATAAGGAGGGTCTTCAGCCCACTCGTGTTACGGATCGAGACAAACCTGAAGCTTGGTTGGCGCCAAACACGCTGACTTATCGACATAAATAGAAACGAGCCCTGTCCCACAAGGAAACAGAGCCCGAAACTCTCATGGAGCCAGTGACAGGAATCGAACCTGCAACCCACTGATTACAAATCAGTTGCGCTACCGTTGCGCCACACTGGCACACTTGGCGCTTTCACGCGAAGCGAGTTAAGAATAAAGGAATTGCGGACGGGGCGCAACAGGCCGCACGGCGTTATACAAATATGCAAAATCCAGCAACAACGCGTACCAGGCCCGTTCATTTCTGTCAGTGCGCCCTCAATCTTAAAACCATTCGCCAGAACGAATAGTTTTAATTACAATTGCTATATATAAAACTATTCGTTCTGGCGAAGGGTTTCGCGATGCTTACTACCAAAGAAGCCGCCGAGCTGCTCGGCATCACTCCGCGCAGGGTGCAGGAGCTCATAAAAAACGGAGCACTTGAGGCCCGCAAGGCTTCTGGTGTATGGCTCATCGACAAAGACAGCGTCGACACGCGACTCCGCTCTGTGACCAAAACGGGGGGACGTCCCCGCCGCGGCCACGGTAAGAGCGAGATCGCGTTCACCCTCATGAACCGCACGTACGAAGTCGCTCAGCTGGTCTACAGTACATCGCGAAAAGACTTTACCCACATCGGTGCCGACATCGATTACGCCCACGCCCCTATTGGAGTATTTGGCCCTAATAGCCCCATATCGCTAGACTCCTTCCGCATCTGGTGGCGCGGCCGCGGTATCCCGCTCGCACGCATTGGGCTAGCCTCCCTGCTTGCAGAAGCCGCAGTCGATGTTCCCGATGAACTCATCCAGCGAAATCTCGGCCTCTCCTTATCCGACCAGTATTGGATTAGGCCCCAAGGTTCCGCTCTCACCTGGGAGGATATCAACTTCTTCAATAACGCCTTTGATGACGTCTCGCTGTCCATTGCACCCTTTGCCCCAGAGGGAAAAGCGGCTGCCGCAAAGCCCGATAACACCTCGGACGGCAATCTTCAAAAGTACTGGACGTGCGAGGGCGAACGTCGAATTCTGCATAAGGCAGGAGCGCACCTGGACCAGGAACCTTATAACGAGCTGGTGGCGACCGCGCTCCACCGTCGCATCCTAAACGCCTGCGATTATGTGCCTTACTCGCTCGAGGGCACGGGCACTTCCGCCCTGAGCACATGCGATGTCTTCTTAACTGATGAAGAAGAGTATGTCCCTGCGTTCTATGTAAACCAGCACGCAAACGCAGATGAACGGCTAACCGACTACGAGCGATATGTAGCAAACTGCGAGGAGCTCGGGGTGACAGGCGTCAAGGATGCCCTTGACCGCATGATCGTATGTGACGACATCATTGCCAACTACGATCGTCATTGGCGCAACTTCGGCCTCGTGCGAAACGTCAACACGCAAGCTTGCAGACCTGCCCCCATCTTCGATTCGGGCTCATCGCTCTGGTGCAACATATCACTAGAGGAGCTTAGGGCGGGAGAGCACAGTTTTACCAGCGCACAATTTCATTCAAGCCCCGCCAAACAAATGTTGCTCGTCGAGGACATGGACTGGTTTGGCTGCGACAAACTCGAAGGCTTCGTTGACGAGGCAATCGAGATTCTTTCCAGAAACGACGCGCTCACGGCAAGGCTGCCATATCTAAAAGAGGCGCTAACGTGGCGCCTCGAAAGAATGATCGACATCGCTGAATGGAGTTAGCGAGGCAGCATTGCCCCGCCAACTTCCCTACCTCCCGCGCAGGGCCTTGAGCTTGGCCAGGGCATCGGGGCTCAGGCGACTGCCCAGAGTCATCTTGATTTGTGGAGCTTCCTCGGCCTCGTGCACGTCGTTGTCGATCTGTTTGATCTCGTCCACCAGCATACGGCTCGAGATGCGCGTAACGCCCTTGCCCATGACGACGGCCTGGATCGTGCCGTCGCTCGACACTACAGAACACGCGCGGCCTTCCTCGCGCGCCTCGATGCAGAGCTTCTGCACCACGGTATCGGCCGAAACACCCGTCGGCGAAAACTCAATGCGCACACCGCGGGCCGGTAGGTTGGGGCGCTCGCTGGAGATATTGCCCGCGCCGTCAAATACGATCACGGCCTCGTAGCGGCCCTGGGCAAACGCAGCTACGTCATTAATGAGCGCCGTGCGCGCCATATCGTGAACGTCGCTGGAATACGGATCGTCGGAATGGTCGTACACGAGCTTTTCGTAGCGCGGCGTGCAGTGGATCACGTTGTAACCGTCGACCACCAGCAGCTCGGGCTTGTTGGAGTGCACCGTCGAGACTGGGTCGGCGATAGCCTGCGCAAACGCATTGCCGCCCACGCCATAGGTCGCGGCCGAAACAATCGGCTTGGCCGAGCCCTCGCCAAAGCGCTTGGCCTTGGACTTGGCACGGTTCTTTTTGGACATGCGCTACTCCTCCCCCATCAGCTCGCCGGCGTTGCGGCGCAGCCACTCAAAGCACAGCGCCGTGGTCGCCTGGGCAACATTGAGGCTCTCGGTCATACCGCGCTGGGGAAGCTTGGTCAAAAAGTCGCATTTCTCGAGCACCAGACGCGAGATGCCGTCGCCCTCGGAGCCCATGACGAGCGCCACGCGGCCCTCGAAAGGAGCATCCCAGCAACTGCCTTCGGCGTGCTCGGAAGCACCGCCCACCCAAAAACCAGCGGCCTTAAAATCGTCGAGCGCACGGGCGATATTGGGAACCTGCGCGATAGGCAGATGCATGACGGCACCGGCTGAGGTCTTATAGCTGCCCACGGTCACGCCGGCGGCACGCTTATTGGCAATGACGACGCCCGCCGCGCCCACAACCTCGGCGGAGCGCACGATGGCGCCAAAGTTGCCGTCGTCAGTCACGTGGTCGAGCACCACGACAAGTGCCGGGCCCTCGCCTGCGCGGTCGAGAATATCGGCGACATCAGCATAGGGGAAGTTGCCAACCTCGAGTGCGATGCCCTGATGAGCGCCATGGCTCGACAGTGCGTCGAGCTGCGCACGCGGCACATACTTAATGCGGACGCCCGCGGCGTTGAGGTCGTCGACCAGGCGCGACAAGGCGGCATCGCGCTCTCCACCCTCGACAATGAGCGCGCACTTGATGGGAAAACCAGTGCGTAGCGCCTCGGCGGCAGCACGACGACCTTCGATAAACTCGCCCTTGGGAGCCTGGACAGCGTCGCGGTTGCGATCGCGCTGCGGACGTGCGGCCTGGGCGCGATCGCGCTGGCCCTTGGGAGCGGCAGCGCGGTCATTGCGGCGAATCGGACGCGAGCCAGAAGCAGCCTGCTTGCCGCCACGAGGCGCACGCTTGCGATTGTCGGCCATAAAGCGACCTCCTAAATACAACTATCAAACGAAACAAAATAAACGACCGCCCATGAATATTAATTCGGGCGGTCGGTACGGGTTTTCCAAGTGCCCGAGATTGCCGTGAAAGAGGAGCGACGCGTACTTGAGTACGCGAGCGACGGTTTGAACGGCAAGGTCGGGCGCTTGGGAAACCCGAAGGGATTAGAGAGTCTTAATACGGGTGCCCGCGGCCGTATCTTCAATCGTCAACCCGAGGTCCTTTAGCCGGTCGCGGATGGCGTCGGCCAGATCCCAGTTCTTGGCGGCACGGGCCTCGGCGCGGGCCTCGAGAATCTTGGCAGCAGCCTCGTCCACGTCGTCGCCCGTGTAGGCGACCAGGCCGGCGGCAACGCCCAGCAGGCCCAGCGGCAGCTCGACCTTGGGCTCGGGAAGCTCGACGCCAAACGTATCGAGCAGCTCGACCAGCGTATCGGCGGCGGCCAGGGCAGCGGCCTTGTCGGCAGCATCGCCCGCCTGCTCCAGGTACTGGTTGCACTCGGTCACAAAGCCAAAGACAGCACCCATGGCACCGGCGGTGTTAAAGTCGTCATCCATGCACTCCTTAAAGGTGGTGCGGGTCTCGGCGGCCTTGGCGGCAAACGCCTCGGCAGCCGCTTCGTCGGCATCGGCCGTCGCGTGGTTCGCGGCCCAACGCAGGTTCTCGACCGTACCGGCGATACGCGTGAGCGAGTTCTCGGCACCCTCCAGGCGCTCCCAAGAAAAGTCGAGCGGCGAGCGATAGCTCGTCTGCAGCATCAGCAGGCGCAGGGCGGCAGCGGAGTGCTGCTCGAGGACCTCGGCCAGCGTAAAGAAGTTGCCGAGCGACTTGGACATCTTCTCGCCGTCTACCAGCAGCATGCCCGTGTGCATCCAGGTGTTGGAGAAGCCCTGGTGCCAGGCGCAGGTGGCCTGGGCGCACTCGTTCTCGTGATGCGGGAAGGCAAGGTCGGAGCCGCCGCCGTGGATGTCGATCGGAGTGCCCAGGTAGCGATGCACCATGGCGGCGCACTCGGTGTGCCAACCGGGACGGCCCTCGCCCCAGGGGCTCGGCCAGCTGGGCTCGCCGGGCTTAGCGGCCTTCCACAGGGCAAAGTCGAGCGGGTCGTTCTTGTCCTCGTTCTCCTCGATGCGCGCGCCAACCATAAGGTCGTCGATGTTGCGGCCCGAGACCTGACCATAGTTGGGATCGCTGCGCACGGCAAAGTACACGTCGCCGTTATCGGCTGCGTAAGCGTGGCCCTGCTCGATAAGCGTCTTGATCATGGCGATCATGGGGCCGATCTCCTTGGTGGCGCGGGGGCGCACATCGGGATCGAGCACGTTGGCGGCGCGCATGACGCCGATGAACTTGTCGGAGAACTCCGTCGCGACCTCGGCGGCCGTACGGCCCTGCTCGTTGGCGCGCTTGATGATCTTGTCGTCGACATCGGTGAGGTTCTGGGCGAACGTGACCTCGTAACCGCTCGCGATGAGCCAGCGGCGAATCACGTCAAAGCTGATGAACGTACGGGCGTTGCCGATGTGGATGTTGTCGTAGACCGTGGGGCCGCACACGTACATGCGGACCTTGCCGGACTCGATGGGCTGGAACTCTTCCTTTTTATGGGTAGCGCTGTTGTAGATACGCATTCGTTACTCCTTAACGGTTTTCTGTAGCAGGCAGACGGCCCAGGCGCCGATTCCCTCGCCCTGGCCTTCCCAACCGAGCTTTTCGGTCGTAGTGGCGGCGACGCCCACGTTTTCGACGTCAACGCCCAGGGCATGGGCAAGGTTGGCGCGCATGGCATCGCGATGCGGGGTGATCTTAGGCTGCTGGCAGGCAATGGTGCAATCGGCATCGACAAACTCAAAGCCCAGCTCACGCGCATAGTCCATCACGCGGGCAAGCAGCACCATCGAATCGGCACCCTCGTAGGCGGGGTCGGTGTCGGGGAATAGCTTGCCGATGTCTCCCCCACGGCAGGCGCCCAGAATGGCGTCGGCCAAGGCGTGCGCGAGCACATCGGCATCCGAGTGGCCCAGCAGGCCGCGCTCGTAGGGAATGTCGACACCGCCGATGATACATCGACGCCCCTCCACCAGACGGTGAACGTCGTAGCCATGGCCAATGCGCAGGTTACTGAACATGGGGAAGGTCCTCTCCCTCGGCCATGCGGCCAAGCAGAATCGCGGTTACGGGACGCAGGTCCTCGGGCACCGTCACCTTAAGGTTATCGCGTGGGCTCTGGACGCAGCGGACGCGCCCACCCATGCGCTCGACCAGCGACGAATCATCGGTACCGATAAAGCCCTCGGCAATGGCTGCAGCGTGGGCGCGCTTCATAGCATCGACGCTAAAGATCTGCGGCGTCTGCGCTGCCCAGTAGAGCTCACGCGGCGGCGTCTCGACGATATTATCGCCGTCAACGATCTTGAGCGTGTCGATCGCGGGCTGACCGCACACGACACCGTCGAGGGCACGGTCGCTCACGAGCACGTCGATAGCGTGGTCGATGGCCTCGGTCGTAATGAGCGGACGAGCGCCGTCGTGGATGGCGACATATTCGAAACCCGCCGGAACCGCATGCACGCCGGCACGGGTGGAATCCTGACGGGTATCGCCGGCATCGGCAAAGCTGATGGGCGTGTCATAGTCAAACGGGTCAATGGCCAGGCGGCGCATCTCGGCACGGCGCTCGGCAGGGCAAACCACGACGATATGGCCGACCTTATCGCTACGATCGAACGCGCGGATGGACCAGCTCATGAGCGGACGGCCCGCCACATTAACGAGCTGCTTGCCGCCGGGATTTCCAAAGCGCTGGCCGCTGCCGCCGGCAACGACCACGGCGCATACGGGCGCCATTATGCGTTCCCCTGTTTGGTGCCCTTCATGCGGTACAGCGAGTCCGCAAGAATGGCAGGGTTGTTGACGCCAAAGTCGCCCAAGCGCTCCGGATCCTCGCTGATGTCGTCCATGAGCTCCTGCAGCGAGCCGTACTCGTCGACGATCTTCTCGGCCACGCCGTCGCGCACGACGGACACGCGCGAAAGCGTGCGCAGGCCCAGCGGCGTCATGACGGAGTCCTCGTCCAAGTCGTCATAGCCCAGAACTGCCGCCACGTGCTGCGGGTCGGACAGGTCCTTAGGCGTCATACGGCTCAGCTCGGCGCGAATCTTCTCGGCGTTGGCCTCAGAGGAATCGCTCGCGTAGTCGCGGATCATCAAGTCGTATTCGGTATCCATGCTGGAGCCCGCGAGCTGCTCGAGCTGCATCTGCACGAGCTTACCCTGGTTACCCAGCTTGACAATGCAATCCTTAAGCTCGGTCTTTGCCTGCTGCATGATCTCGAAGCTCGAGAAAATACCGGTAATGTCGGCGAGTGTGACGTAGTCGTCGAGCTCGAGGGCCGTCAGGCGCAACAGGGAGCGATCGAGCGACTGACGGGTAGTCTGGAGCGTGGCGACGAGCTGGTTGACCGAGCTCATGATGGTGGTGACGGGCTGAATCTCGTAGCTCTTGCCGTGGACGTACACGTTGACGACGGCGCGACGAGCCGAAACCGAGATCACGATGGCATCGGTGAGCACCGACATGCGAGCAGCAGTACGGTGACGCATGCCCGTCTCACTCGTGGCGAGCGAGGGATCGGGATTGAGGTGGAAGTTGGCGCGCAGGATCTGGGTGAGGTCGCCATCGATAACGATGGCGCCGTCCATCTTGGAAAGCTCGAACAGGCGGTTCGAGGTAAACGAAATGTTGAGCGGGAAGCCGTCGTTACCGGCAGCGAGCACGTTTTCGGTGTCGCCGACGCAGATAAGGGCGCCCAGGTGACCGGCGATGATCATGTCGAGGGCGGTGCGGATCGGCTGACCAGGTGCCGTCAGGCGGATGGCCTGTTCCATACGCTTTTGCAGCTCGTTCTTATCCAAGGCATCGCTCCCATCGTATACGCTCCATAAACGCTAAATAGTTTCTCACGGTTTGTCCCTGCGGCGCTTGCGAAATCCGATGCTTACAGAATGAGCGAACACAGCTGAGAGCCCAACCCAAATCAGCTGTTCATGTGGTAGCATCGGGATTCGCATAAATGAGGGAGTAGTCGCGTGATCGGGTTCGCCTCCGGTGGCGCGGCAAGTCAACACACTGGCCGATGCGGCCTGGCTTGCCTTAATGAACGAGACTCGTGGCTGTGCGCGCAACGCGTACGCCACGGGTCTTTTTTGTTACTCCCCCAAGAGGTACACGCGGGCCCGCCCGCAGAGAGGGAGCCAGACTATGGGACTCGCAGAGCTTGTGTTGCTCGCTATCGGCCTTTCTATGGACGCTTTTGCCGTATCCATCTGCAAGGGCCTTGGCATGAAAAGGATCAACCTTAAGGTCGCCGTGATACTCGGCCTGTTCTTTGGCGGTTTCCAGGCCGGCATGCCCGTAATTGGGTGGGCCCTTGGTAGCCAGTTCATGGGCATCATCAGCCCCATCGACCACTGGATCGCCTTTATCCTGCTCGCCTTTATCGGCGGCAAGATGCTGTGGGAAGCCTTTACTGAGGACGAGAACGAAGGCGACGGCAAGGATGCCGAAAAGATCGACCTGGGCGAATATCTAATCCTTGCCATCGCCACCTCGATTGACGCGCTTGCCGTGGGCATCTCGTTTGCCGCGCTCTCGGTCGATATCGTTCCCGCCGTGTCGCTCATTGGCATCACGACCTTTGTCTTCTCCGTTGCCGGCGTAGCGATCGGCCACACCTTTGGCGCGCGCTACGAAAAGCCCGCCACCATCGTGGGTGGCGTCGTGCTCGTCCTCATCGGCCTCAAGATTTTGCTGGAGCATCTGGGGATTTTGGCGCTGTAAAACACCCTTCAAAACTAAACGTCCGGATGAGGCCTAATGCAGAGTTTTGCATGAGGCCTTTTCATGCAGACTTTTGCATGTCATACTATGATGCAAAAGTCTGCACGTTAGGAGATCGCCGTGGATACCCTTCCCATCACCACACCGCGCCAAGCTGGCATCTACGTGCGCCAGGCACGCGAGGCTCAGGGTCTCACCCGTGCCGCCCTCGCTAATAAGGCCGGTGTTTCGGAGCGCCTGCTCGCATCGCTCGAGCTGGGAGATGCCACGGGCATTCGGCTCGACAAGCTGTTGGCAATCTTCAATGCTCTCGGACTGGCGCTCGCCGCTCAAGGGGATATCGCCAAAACGAATAACGAGCAACCAGTCGACGCCCCGCATGCCGATTTGCAACCTTGTAGCACCCCCAGGTGCCATCACGCTCAACGTCCCTCTCATAGCCACCGTCGCTGCGCCGCCATTCCGGTTCTTGCAGACGCCCCCTTTACGTCCGAGCTCTACGACAAGGCCTTCGCCGATTTCGCCATGTCCAATCTCGGAGTCTCGATTGCCACAAGCGCATCTGCCCAAACCAAGCCCGAAGGGAGATAGCCAATGGCCAGAAAAACGCTTCGGACTATTATTTGCGGCGTACCCGCAGGAACGCTCATGCAAGATGAGAGCAGTCTAGTCAGTTTTGTCTACGATCAAGATTATGACGGGCCAGCCCTATCGACCAACATTCCCATATCAAATCGCACATACGGCCAACAGGTCATGAATCCGTACTTGTTTGGTCTTCTACCCGACAGCGAGGATCAGCGAAAGGCGATTGCTGCCGAATTCGACGTTAGACCCAACAATGCCGTTGCGCTACTCAGCCATATCGGACTTGACTGTCCGGGTGGAGTGCAGTTTTGCGCCGAAGAAGACGTCAACGCCGTCTTGCATCGCACCAGCGAATACCGCCCTATAGGCGATCACGAGATTGCACTGCGACTCAAGTCAATCAGAGATGACCGCAATGCATCGTGGATGGGCCTAGATGAAAGTTGGTCACTTGGAGGCAATCAGGGCAAGTTCGCTCTCGCACTCATAGACGGTCGCTGGTGCGAATGCGTGGGCTCCTCGCCCACGACGCATATTTTCAAAAATGGCGTCATCGGATTTAAACTTGAGGCTCTCAATGAGTTTGTCTGCATGAAAAGCGCCCAGCGCGCCGGTATCGCAACGGCAAACGTCGAATATCGTATGTTTGAGGACGAACCTGCCCTCATTGTTGAGCGCTATGACCGCGTGAAAGTCGAAGACGGAATGATCAGGCGCCTACATCAAGAAGACCTCTGTCAGGCACTTGGGGTGATGCCCGCCCAAAAGTACACAGCAGACGGCGGCCCGACCACCCGCGACATTCAAGAGCTCCTCGTAAATACGAGCCACCATCAACTTAACCTGTATCTGTTTACGCAGATACTGTTCTTCAACGCCATTATCGGCGCACCGGATGCGCACGCGAAAAACTATTCCCTGCTCCTTGGAAACGACGGCGCAGCCATGATGGCTCGAATGTACGATGTCGCGTCGGGTTTGGCGTATGAGCGCATGCGCCGCCGGGCGCGCCTCGCCATGAGCGTTGGCGGCGAAAATCGTGTGGGGCGAATCGGTCCAGGCGCTATCCGCCGATACCACGGTATGGGCGATCCCGCGCTGGAGACGGCGCTTACCGATGCCGGGCTATCCGAGAAGTTTTGCTTTGCGACCATGATGGACCTCGCCTACGAGGTACCCATTTGCATGGAAGAGGTCATGGACGAATACGCCGACCTGCCCGGCATGGCGGACCTGCGCGAGCATATGCTCGGCCCCGTCCGCGAAAACTGCCAGCGCACCCTCGACCTCATCAGGGCAGAAATGGACTAGGTGACCGTAATTTCGCAATTATCAAACAAAAGAGGGGGGGCACCCGTCGCAAACGCTCGAATGCCCCCTCTCGTAATGTCATTTGCAATCCGCTAGCACGTGACTCGGACTGCTGCTAGCGCAACCTTTACGCGGCAAGGCGCTTGAGGACGTCGATGAGCAGCTCGTAGAAGCGCTCGGCAGAAGCGAGCTCCATGCTCTCGTCCGGGGTGTGGACATCGGAGAGCGTCGGGCCCACGGCGATGGCATCCAGGCCGTGCAGGGCCTCGGCAAACAGGCCGCACTCAAGGCCGGCGTGAATGGACTCGATGCGCAGCTCGGAGCCAAAGAGCTCGCGATAGCTCTCGACAAAGATGTCGCGGACCGGCGAATGCTCGGCATAGCTCCAGCCGGGATACTCGAACTCAAACTTGGCGTCGAATCCCAGGACATCGGCCAGCGTCTGCAGGCGGTCCTTGAACTCGTTCTGCAGCGAGGTGATCGAGGAGCGCGGGGACAGCATGATCTTGACCTCGTCATCGGAGGTGGCAACCACGCCGATGTTGGAGGAAACCTCGACGGAGCCGTCGGTGGCGACGTTGCGGCGGATCACACCGTTGGGGGCAAGACGCAGAGCGCGAATAAGGGCAAGTGCGGACTTCTCGTCCATGGCCTCGACCTCAGCGTTGTCGGCAATCTCAACCGTGCAGGTAAAGCCGGGGTCGAAGACCTCGAGCTCGGCAGTAACGTCGGCGATGATGCCCTTTGCGATCTGGGCCGCGGCCTCGGCGGCAGCGTGGTCGGCGTAGACCAGAACAGCCTTGCACTCACGGTTGATGGCGTTGTCCTTGGTGCCGCCGTTAAAGCTAACGATGGCGGGCTCGCCGGCAACCATCAGGCGGTCGATGATGCGGGCCATGATGAGGTTGCCGTTGCCGCGCTCCAGGTTGATATCGCTGCCGGAGTGACCGCCCAGCAGGCCGGAGATGTCGAGCGTGAGGGTGCTACCGGTCTTGTGCTCGCGCACGATGGGGCAGGTGTAGGTAACGACGACGCCGCCGGCGCAGCTGACGGTGGCAACGCCCTCTTCCTCGGAGTCAAGGTTAATCATGGTGCGGGCGCTAATCTGGGACTTGTCGAGCGTCTCGGCGCCGACCAGGCCAGTCTCCTCGTCGGTGGTGAATACGCACTCGAGGGCGGGGTGAACGATCGAATCATCATCGAGAACAGTGAGCATCAGAGCGACGGCAATACCGTTGTCGGCGCCCAGAGTGGTGCCGTTAGCGGTGAGGACGCCGTCCTTGACGACCAGGTCGATACCATCGGTCGTAAAGTCGTGCTCAACGGAGCCCAGCTTGTCGCACACCATGTCGATGTGGCCCTGCAGCATCACGGTCGGGGCATTCTCGGCGCCGGCAGATGCGGGCTTGCGAATGATGACGTTGTAGACCTCGTCCTGATACACATCGAGACCGCGCTCCTTGGCAAACGCGACCAGGAAATCGCTGATGCCTTTCTCGTTGCCAGACCCACGGGGGATCGCGCTGATCTCCTCAAAGAAATGGAACAGCTGGGCGGGCTCGTAGCCGGTAATCTTGTAGTCCATGGTGCCTCCTTGGCGCAACTGGTTAGACAGTAAGACATGCGACTTGTATATTCCCAGACTTTGCGTGCATAAACCAGTCGAAAACGCCGAGCGCCCTCGCATCATCGGCTAACGGCGAGGAAACGCCACTTTATCAAGATAAAGCATATTAGACGGGCCGTGCCGAAGGGACGTTGGACCCTTCAACCAACTTCAACGCCTGTTGAACATTAATGCATACACCATTGGTATGTTTGATGAGATTTTTGTCCTCTGTCACGACGTAATCGGCATCAATGCGATTGGCGACGCCCAGCATCAGGTCGTCCTCAAAGTCGTTGTGATGATACTTGAACACAAAGGAGTCGAAGACCTCGTCTGCACCGACCGAGGCAATAATCGACTTTTGCCGAATCAGGCGAACGCACGCCCACGCTGTCTCGTCGGCACCGGCGATGGCTTCGGGAGTGAGAGCCCCCTCGCGGCGGGCGTCGGCCTTCATCGTCCTTCCCAGAATGTAATAGACGTCTTTGACAGACAGGGAGGACGAGAAGAGGACGATATCCTCCGCTTCCGCCGCGCGAGAAAGGAGCTCGACTATCGGCCTGGTCGCATTCGTGCGAGCGAGAAAGTAATCTAGCCAGACGTTCGTGTCGATCAGCAGCTTGAGCACACGTTTCGTTCCGACGCCGCTCATAATTCGATCCAATCGCTGAATCTCTCGCTCATCATTTGATCGTATAACTCGTCGTAATCAAAGGCTTCATCGGGGCTCGGCCTCTGAATCGAGAACCGCTCATAAAAATTCGAAATTAACGCAGCCCCTTCCGAGACGCGGGACGAACTCGCCTTCGATCGTATGTCGTCAGGCAGGACTTCGTCATCATTCTTTTTTGCGACGGGCATATGACCGTTCTCGGTCAAGTACTGCCACAGCTCCCTCACAGCTTGCGACGGCGTCATGCCAATATGAGTCAGTACGGCGTCTCCTGCCTCTTTGAGCTGGCGATCTATACGCACGTTCATCTGAACTGGCCGCGTGTCGAGTATTGATGTAGGCATATCAACTCCTTTGCTATACTGAATCTCGATTTCAGTATAGCAAAGCAGATTGAAGCACATTTCAATAGAAACGGGGGCGCCTCCTTATCGGAAACGCCCCCGTTATACAAGGTATGTTTAATCCCTACAGCGCACCAGAGCCGGCTTGCATCATGCCGCCGGGGCCCGAGGTCACGCCGCCGCTCACGGGCGCGGCGTTGCCGGTGTGCGGTGCCGCCGGGGCGGTATCGCCACCGAGCGTGCCCGCCGGACGCGGTGCCGGGATCTCGCCCGTGCCGTGGCTAAAGACAAACTTGCCATCGGCCACGTCGCACAGGACGGTATCGCCCTCGCCCCACTCGCCGGCCAGAAGCTCCTCGGACAGCGGGTCCTCGATGAGCTTTTGGATGGCACGGCGCAGCGGACGCGCACCGTTGGTGAGGTCGGTGCCCTCGGCCACGATCTTGTCATAGGCCGCGTCGGTGAGCTTGATGTTCATGCCGTTGGCAATCAAACGCTGACGCAGGTCGTCCACCAGCAGGTGCGCGATCTTGGTGAGATTCTCGCCCGAGAGCTTCTGGAACACCACAATGTCATCGATACGGTTGAGCAGCTCGGGGCGGAACAGACGCTTGAGCTCACCCATCGCGCGACCACGGATCTCACTCGACGTGAGACCCTGCTCGCCGGTGGTGCCAAAGCCAACGCTCGCATCCTGCGCAATCTCGCGGGCGCCCACGTTGGACGTCATGATGATCACGGTGTTGCGGAAGTCGACCGTCTTGCCCTGGCTATCGGTCAGGCGGCCCTCCTCCAGCACCTGCAGCAAGATGTTGAAGATATCGGGGTGCGCCTTCTCGATCTCGTCGAACAGCACGACCGAGTACGGGTGACGACGAACGGCCTTGGTGAGCTGGCCGCCCTCGTCGTGACCGACGTAACCCGGAGGGCTACCGATGAGCTTGGAGACCTCGAACTCGCTACCGAACTCGGACATGTCGAAGCTGATGAGTGCATCCTTGCTGCCAAAGAGGTACTCGGCGAGCGTCTTGGCGAGCTCGGTCTTGCCCGTGCCGGTGGGACCCAGGAAGATAAAGCTGCCGCCGGGGCGACGCGGATCCTTGAGCGGCGAGCGGCTGCGGCGCACGGCCTTGGCAACGGCCTCGACAGCCTCATCCTGACCGATGATGCGCGTCTTGAGCACGCTTTCGGCTTGCAGCAGGCGACGGCTCTCGCTCTCGGTAAGCGAGGACACCGGCACGCCCGAAGTCACGGACACGATATCGGCGATCTGGCTCACGTCGATGGTGAGCGGGCTGGCGTCGAGCTCGGCCGTCCAGGCGGCCTTGGCCTCGGCGAGCTCAATCTCGGCAGCTTTCTGCTGCTCGGTGATCTCGGCGGCCTTGTTCATATCGTCGCTCTCGGTGGCCTCCTGCGCGGCGGCCTTGAGCTCCTCTATGCGATGCTCGGCCTCACGCACCGGCTCGGGCGCGCGATTCGCGGCGATGCGAGCGCGGGCACCGGCCTCGTCGATGAGGTCGATGGCCTTATCGGGCAGGAAGCGATCCTGTATGTAGCGGTTGGAAAGGTTCGCGGCAGCCTCGATAGCACCCTGCGTATAGCGCACATGGTGGTGCTCCTCGTAGCGCGGCTTGAGCGCGGTCAGGATCTTGACCGTGTCCTCGACGCTCGGCTCCTCGACATCGATGGTCTGGAAGCGACGCTCGAAGGCCGGGTCCTTGGTGAGGTACTTGCGGAATTCCTCGGCCGTGGTGGCGCCGATAATCTGGAAGGCACCGCGCGCAAGTACGGGCTTGAGCATGGAGCTCGCGTCGATGGAACCCTCGGCAGAACCGGCACCGATGATGGTGTGCATCTCGTCGATAAACAGGATGACGTCGTCGGCTTCGGTTGCCTCCTGGATCACGTTCTTGAGGCGCTCCTCGAACTCACCGCGATACTTGGCGCCCGCGACAAGACCCGGCAGATCGAGCGTCCAGATATTCTGGTTCATGAGGTTCTCGGGCACGTTGCCGGCTGCAATCTGCTGAGCTAGGCCCTCGACGATGGCCGTCTTGCCCACGCCGGGGTCGCCCAGAATGAGCGGGTTGTTCTTGGTGCGGCGCGAAAGAATTTCCATCATACGCTGGACTTCCTTTTCGCGACCAATTACAGGGTCGAGCTCGCCGTCGCGCGCCTTCTGCGTGAGGTTAGTCGCGAACTGCTTAAGCGTATCGGTGCCACTCCCCTTTTGCTGAGAGGCATCCGAGCCGCTAAAGAACGGCAGGCCCGCACCGGGACGACCAGCACCGGCGCCGGCGAGCGGACGCTTCTTGTCCTGGTCCTTGGCGGTGAGTTTCTCGATAGCCTTTTTGATAGAGGCGGACGACACACCCAGGCGCATGAGGATGTCCATGGCCATGCCGTTGCCCTCTTCGACGATGCCGATCAGCAAGTGCTCGGTCGACACGTAGGTCTGGTTATTCTCACGCGCCACGCGGAATGAACGCTCCATAACGCTAATGACGAGCGGCGTAAAGGCGAGCTTAGCCGCCTCGGTCTCCTCACTGGGCTCGGGAACCGTGGTCTGGACCTCCTTGAGGGTGTCCATGATGTCGTCGTAGGAGATATCAAGCGAGCGCAGTGCCTCGGCGGCAATGCCCTCATCCTCCTTGGCAAGCGCGAGCAGCAGGTGTTCGGTGCCCACCTTATTTGAATGAAGATCGAGCGCCTCCTGCTTGGCCATGGACATGACCTTACGCGCTCGATCGGTAAATCTATCTAACATGCTCGTTTCCTTACATGAGTTCATCGCAATCAAAACGCCCGCCCGTCGGCGGCGCTTTTGTCTCTTTACCCACAGGTTGTCTATGTTAACAGCTGGAGGAATATCTATAAACCCGGCTCACATGAATGCAGGTTATGACCGCATCGCGGGACTCACCGCGCGATGCGCGACAGGCGCCCCGCAAGAGAAACCCTAGGCGTCTTTCACCACGTCGGGACTCGTCGCACGCGATGCGCGATAGGCATCGGCCTCCTTGGAGACGCGTTCGAGCAGCTCGGATGTATCGACGCCCTCGACTTGCGCGACCGTTTCCACCGTCTGCATGGCGACCGCCCTCAGGTACGCGCACGCGCTGTCCCCCAGCTGCTCGAGGTCTATCTCCTCGCCGCCCTCCCGGGCAAAGCCGACCGCCATCACAAAGCCCATGATGCCCGAGACCAGAAAGCCCACCGCAAAGCTCGAATCTGCCTTGAGCTCTTCTCCGTCGGGGTGGACGATCTCTCTCACGCGGTCGATGATGATCGTATGGATGCCCTGCACGACCTGCTCGGCGGCACCCGCCCTCATGGTGATGACGATGCGCCGCAGCAGGCAGCGGACGCCGCGCCGGTCGAACGCCGAAAGGTCGCCCTCGCTCGAAAAATGCCAGAGGGCATCGGTGATGAGCTCGTTATCCTGCAGCAGCTGGGCTATGGCGATGGCGACGAGTTCATCGAAATCGTGAAAATAGTAGTAAAACGTTCCGCGATTGCACTGGGCGGCGCGGGTCACCTCGCCAACCGACAGCTCGAAGATGCTGTTGTTCTCGATGAGCTCCCAAAACGCCTCGATGATACGGGTGCGCGCATCGGGCGCATCGGCGTCCTTACGCGGTCTCGCCATGCGCCTCACCGCACCCCTGCGCCTTGGCGTTCATGATGAGCATCTGAAGACGGTTCTCCACGTTGGCGAAGCTCACGTCGGGATCGTAGTCGAGCGGCAGGAACTGCGCCGTGGGATACTGCTCCTTGAGCGCATGGATGAGCCCGCGCCCCACGACATGGTTGGGCAGACACCCGAACGGCTGCAGGATCACGAAGTTGCGGCAGCCGCGCTTGGCGTGCTCGAGGATCTCCGCCGGAATCAGCACGCCCTCGCCCGCATCGAACGTATGGTGCAGGATCTTATCGCTCGCGCGCACGAGCTCGGGCATGCGCGTCGGCGGCTCGTAGAGCGGGCTCGCCGCGCCCAGGCGGTCGCAACGGTCGTGCGCGAGCTCGAACAGGTTGTCCGCCGTGGCGTACCAGGCCTTTTCGGGCAGCGACAGGTCGACGTGGAACTCGCGCGACTGCGCATGCTTGTAGAAATAGGTCTTGCGGATCACGTCGGTCATGCGCGCCTCGATGACCTCGAGCCCGTTGTCCTCGAGGTAGCGCTCGATCTCGTGGTTGGCGCCGAGATGGAAATTGAGCAGGTACTCGCCCACGATGAGAACGGTCGGATGCGGGTTCGAGCGGTCGTACGGAACGGCGTCCATGATCGCAAGCGCGCGTTTGAAGCCCGTCGCCTGGCCTCTCAGCCCGGAGCGCTCCATGCCCTCGATAACCTCATCGAGCGCGCGGTCGAACGCAGCGTCCGCCGCGCCCTTCTCGAGCTCGTAGGGACGGATGCGCCTAAGCATGGCCTCGAGGGCATCGATCATGGGAAGACCGTAGGCGATCTGGATGCTCGGGCCAAGGCCGAGCTTGAAGCCCGGATGCGCATTGTGGGCATCGACGTCGTCGTTGGTGAGCACCGGGACATAGTCGTATCCCGCGTCGTCGAGCGCGCGGCGCAGCAGGGGCATGTAGTGCGTCAGGCGGCAGTCGCCGATATACTTGCCAGTCACCACGGCGACGTCGTGCGGGTCGTACTTACCGCTCTCGAGTGCCGCGAGCGCCTCGCCGATCACGATTTGCGCGGGGAAGCAGATGTCGTTGTGCACATAGCGTTTGCCCAGGCGGATGGCATCCTCGCGCCCGATATCAAGGGCCTCGGCGCGCACGCCCTGATTGCGCATCGCCGCGGTCATGAGCCTGCAGAACGCATGGGAGGTGTTGGGGACCAGCGCGATCTTGTCGTGCCGGTCGCGCTTGGTGTACTTGACCTTATACGGGTCGTCGAGCGGATGGACCGCGTGCACCCGGGCGCCCTCGGCACGCTCCTCCGCGCGACGACGGTTGACCGACTCGATAAACGAACGCACGCGAATGCCCATGGGACCGGCGACGTCGCTCTCATCGAGCTTGATCATCATCGGAACCTTGGAGCCCATCTCGCCCATCATGCGCGCGATCTCGTCGGTGAGATACGCATCGTGGCCGCAGCCGAAGCTGCCCATCTGCACGAGCTCGAGCTCGGGCGTCGATGCGACGATGACCGCGCACGACAGCATGCGCGCATGGTAGTTGTTCACGATGTCGATGCGGCTGTTGGAAAGATCGACGTTGCAGACCCCCGGCACCGCATCGGGCGTCAGCACGGGGATGCCGCGCTCAGAGAAGAGCTTGGGCAGCCCGTGGTTGACCAGCGGGTCGTTGTGGTACGGGCGCGAAGCGATCACCACCGCGTAGCCGCCGTCCTCGTGCACGTTCTCGAGCACCTGCCCGCCGCGCAGCTGCAGCTGGTTCTCAAACGTCTGCTGCGCGCGGTCCGCCTGCTCGGTCGCCTTGGCAACCAGGTCGGCATCGACATCGAAGGTCTCCTTGCACCACGCCTTGAGCTGGCGGTTTCGGTCGCCCTCGTCGTACCAGTGGAACAGCGGCGTATCGAACGGAACGCCGAAACGCTCCTCCGGGTTATCGGAATTGCGCATCACGTAGGGGTATCCCTTTACGACGGCGCACATCCACTCGCTGGTAGAGGCGGTGTTTTCGGTGGGCACCGTCGTGATGATGGGCATGAAGATGCGGTCGACGCCGGCGTCGACGAGATTGCGGATGTGCCCGTGGACGAGCTTGGCCGGGAAGCACACGGTGTCGGATGTGACGTGCGCCAGACCGCGCTCGTACATCGCCTTGGTGCTGCGTCCCGAGACGCGCACCTTAAAGCCGAGCGCGCTGAAGAACGTCGACCAGAACGGCATGGTGTCCCAGAACTCGAGCACACGGGGAATGCCGATCGTGACATCGCGCCCCCCGCAGACGGGAACCGTGGGGTACGACTCGAACAGCAGCTTCTCGCGGTCGACAAAGAGATTGGGGGCAGCCGCGGTCCGGTCGCGCCCCGTGCCGGGTGCCTGTGCCTCGCAAGCACCCTGCGGACGCAGCTCCTCCGCCGCGGGAACCTCGCGCACGAGCTCATCCCATGAGATGGCGCCGCCGCGCGGGCAGCGATTGCCCGTGACGTAAAGCGAGCCGTCGCCAAATGCCACGACCGCGCGCTGGCAGCGGTTGTTGCACCGACGGCAGGTAACGCCGCCGAACTCGCGATGCTCGAAGCGCTCCACGGCATCGAGCCCGATAAACGACGTGCCGGCGTCGCCCTTGCGGCATTCCTCGCGCGCGAGCAGGGCGATACCGATAGCGCCCATCAGCCCCGGGTGGGGCGCACGCGTGACGGGTTTGCCCAGATACTGCTCGAATGCGCGCAGCACCGCGTCGTTTCGGAACGTGCCGCCCTGGACGACGACTTTGTCGCCCAGACGGTTGAGATTTGAAACGCGAATGACCTTGGTGAACACGTTCTCGATAATCGAACGGCAGAGACCGGCCATGATGTCGCCCGGACCCTTACCGCGCCGCTGCTCGGAAACGACGCTGCTGTTCATGAACACCGTGCAGCGGCTGCCGAGAACGGCGGGGGCTTTGGACGAAAATGCCTCGGTCGCGATATCCTCAATGGCTATTCCGAGGTTTTTGGCAAAACCCTCGAGGAACGAGCCGCAGCCCGCAGAGCACGCCTCGTTGACGACGATATCGGTCAGCACGCCGTGGTTGAGCCAGATGGCCTTCATATCCTGTCCGCCGATGTCGAGCACGAAGGTCGCATCGGGAACGCATGCGCACGCGGCGCGGGCGTGCGCGACCGTCTCGACCGTATGGTAGTCGGCGTGGAACGCGCGCGCGAAAAGCTCCTCGCCGTATCCCGTGGTGCCCACGGCATCGATCGCAAGCGTGACTCCCGCTGTCTCCCAGCGGTTCTTCAAGCTGACAAGACCCTGTTGGGCGACGTCGAGCGGTCTGCCGTTATTAGACGCGTAGAACGAATCGACAAGCTCACCCGCCTCATCGACCAGGGCGAACTTGGTCGTCGTGCTCCCCGAATCGATACCGAGCGCCACACGCACCGTCTCTCCGGGCGCATACGCATCCGGACCCTTTGCCGGCGTCTCTTTGCCATGGCGTGCCGTAAAATCCGCCTGCTCGGCAGGTGTGGCAAAAAAGGGCTGGGCAAGACGTCCCTCCCCGCTTGCGGGCGCGACAGTCTCGAGCTTATCCAGCCGGACAAAAGCGTCGGGAAGGTCGATCGGTTGGGACGATGCGAACATGTCGGTCAGCGACAGGGCGGCACCGCGCGCGACCATGATCTGCGGATCGCGCGGGACGATAACCTGATCGTCCGATAGATCCAGTTGCTCCCGGAACACGCGGACCAGCGTGGGGTTGTAGGCGAGCGTACCGCCCTCGAAGATTACCGGCGGCTCGATGTCGATACCCTGGGCCAGACCGCCGATCGTTTGGCGAGCGACCGCGTGAAGCGCCGAAAGCGCCAGGTCGGTGGTAGGAATGCCCTCGTTGAGCAGCGGCTGGATATCGGTCTTTGCGTACACGCCGCAGCGGCCCGAGACCTCGTGGACGGTCGTTCCCCGGCTTGCGAGCTGCTCGAACTCGCCCGATTCGGTGCCGACCCCCATGAGCTTTGCCATCTCGTCGATAAATGCACCGGTACCGCCTGCGCACGAGCCGTTCATGCGCATGTCGGCAACCTCGATGTCTCCCTTATCGTTGGTGCGGAAGAAGATCATCTTGGCGTCTTGACCGCCCAGCTCGATGGCGCAGCGCGTCTGCGGATAGAACCTGCTGATCGCGAGCGCGTTGGCGACCACCTCCTGAACGTACGAGGCGCCCAGCGCGGTCGCGATATCGCGCGCACCCGAGCCGGTCACCGCAACGCGCAGCGACTCATGGGGAAAGCGCTCGGCGAGCTCGCCGAGCATGGCGCGCACGCTCGCTGTCTGACACGCCCCGTGGCGGCGATATCCCCACCACGCCTCGGTCATATCCTCGTGCATCGCGTAAACTTTGGTCGTCGTCGACCCTACGTCCAGTCCTACTAGCAACGCCATAATGCTCCGTCTCTCGCATTTTTCCTGCTAGAGATATACCACTCTACGTAATACAACAGACTGTTGTATTTAAACTCCGTATAAAACGCGGCTGCCGAAACGCTTCAGCAGCCGCCGAATTCACCAACAGATTGTTCTGCGCGCTAGCACGTCGGGCAACGGAGCAGCACGGGCCCTCCGGTCATGCGCACCGCTCACGCCCGCGATGTCGCCGAGAGAGCTATCCACGCTTAGGGCTCCAACCAAGCAAGTCGCCCGCGCTCAGCAGATCCCTAAGCGAGCTACTCGCACTCAGGAGCCATAGCCTGCTCCAAGAGCTCGGCATGCTCCTCCTCGAAAACCGTCCCCACAGGGAAGGCGCGACGGAAGACGAAGTGGGAAATCGGACCGGCTACCAAAAGGTTCCACGGCAGCGCCATCACAAAATTATGCGGGATGTTGATCATCCAGATCGCGGGCACGGAATACAGGTTCGCAAGGATGCCGCCGGGCATGTGCGTCAGACCCTCGCAGGCACCGTAAAGCGACATGATGATGACCATGGGAACGACCATGCAGGAGCTGACGGCGAGCGTCATGGCAAGTGGCGAGCTCTTGCCCGGCGTGACCAAGTACTTAAAGGCGAAACCCTTGGCGAGCGGGCTGGCGACGAACCAGTCGCAGCACATGGCAAAAATGTAGGCAACGGGGAAGCCGAGCCACGCAGCGGCAACAACCTCGCCGTTGATGGCCCCGTGCTGTAGGGCAACGTTGTAGATGCTCATCCAGAGCACCATGCAAAAGCACATGATAAAGGTGAACAGCAGGCTCTCTCGTTTGTTGATAGGCATAAAGGGCAGATTCCTCTCTGTGTTGTGCCGCGGCGCCACGCAACAAAAACGGGCGGGCAAGATGGAGCTGTTGGAACTTCATCTCGCCCGCCCGTGGTACGCGCGTCTGCGACTACTTATGTGGTGGAACCAGCCTAGCACGAAACGCATGCGCTTCGTAAGCGTTGAGTTTATGAAGATGCAGGGCACCGATAATCCCCCGACCCCCTAAGTTGCGGTGGAATACGGACTGTTTTGACCCTTTAAGCAGCAATTCAGTCCCTATTTCACCGCAACTCATTTGGTGCAAAGTAACATGTCCCCCTTGCACCAATTAGCTGGTGTGGCGCCAGCGAGGGTCGGTGAGTGTACGTGCCACACCCAGACCAACGGGCAAAAACGCCACGATGAGCACTGCACGCACAAACCAACCGAGCATATTGACTGTGTCGAAGGTGCACATGTAATACATCGAGCGATACAGATACAAACCCGGCACCATAATGACAATCGAAGGCACCGTGAGAGCGATACGCGGGTAGGTGAGCTTGACTTCGGCCAAGCTTGCCAGCAGACCCGATACCAGCGCGCCGATAAACGCTGCTGCCTCGGGAGGCATTCCCGTGCTGAGGCCCAGGAAGGGAATCATCGTCGGCGCATCGACGAGCGTAAGGCGCAGGGTATTGGAAACGGCGCCGATCAACCCAGCTGCCGCGGCCATCTTTACTGGGCTGTTGAACATCACCGAGAAGCCGAATACGCCAACGAAGCTCATCACCACGCGCAGGAGCGTAAGGGCAAGCGGCGAAAGGCCGAGCGGGGCAAAATCATCCGGTGCCAGCCCCACACACTCGGCAACCATCCAGCCCACAAGGGTCGCCATCACAATAATCGACACGGCATACGAAAGACGCTCAATGCCGCTTCGCATATCGAGCTTAGCGATGTCGAGGCCTGCCGTAATGAGGGGAAAGCCGGGAATCACGAAGAGCATGGCGCCGATATAGCCTTCTTGGTGCGACATTGCCCCCGGTACGACCTGGCCAAGGCCGAGCAATGCCAGCAGATACGAAACGCAAGCGAGCGCAACGCCCGTCGTCAGCGCGCTAAACTGGCCAAGACCCTGCTTGAGAATATGGGAGCGAGCAAAGTTACCGACACCAGCGCCTACGAATGCGCAGGCCATCTCGATAGGGCCGCCGCCGAGCAAAAAGACGAAGGCGCCGCAAGCACAGGCTGCCGCAAGGCCCTGTTGCCAGGGAGCGTAATCGGGTTTTGAGCTCTCAACGGTCCTGAGCATCTCGTGGTACTCGTGTACCGTGAAGCGGCGACCATAGGTCTCGATTTCCTTGAGGAAACTCTCCATCATCCAAATGCGATGGGTATTGACTCCCGTTGTGGGCAGGCTGACAACCTCGTTAAAGCAGTGGCCATCTTCGATGCAAGTACACTCAAACGACAGAAGGCTCAGGTCGACGTGAATCGTGACGCCGAGTACGGCAGCAACACGATTCATGGTATCGCGCACGCGCCAGGCACCTGTTCCGCTTGCCAGCATAAGCATGCCGGTGCGGCAGATGATGGATGACTTATCGGTGAGCGGCGCATCGACGGCAAGCTCATCGCCTGCCGTCACGATCTGGTGCCAGTCAGTTTTCATATGGAGCGCGCCGGCACGAACGCCGTGGTGCATGGGGGCTCTCGAAAGCAGCGAGTCAAGGCGCGAAGGCTGTGGGGGCTCCGTTAATTCGCCCTCGTCCTCGTCGGGCTCTTCATCGACCAGATCAAATGAGTCAAGCGATGCCGGCTCGCGACGATCGATTAGCTCCTCATCCTCATCATCAAAGTAATTGAACTGATCGAGCATGTCCTCTTCGATTGCGCGCTCGCTCGCATCGTCCATCCCGGTGCTCCCTTCCTATCGACTAACCCCCATCCTAGACAGCGACGGCTAAAGGAAACATAAAAGAGACGACTGCCGCGCCAGCCATGTGCACAATAGCCGTTGGGTAGTCGTTTAAGAACGTCCACAATGACTATTGACAGCCAAGGCAACGCCGATGCCTTGGCAACGACAGCGAAAGCCCGCCAGAGCGAGCAAGGTGCCTTGAAACAAGGCGGCATTGACCTTTTGGTCATGCCGCCGAAGTTGAAAGGCAGATTGCCGCTCTGGCGGGCTTGCAGCGTCAACTGGTTACGGCGTTTGGCAAAACGCCGTAACCCCCTAGTACATCTTTGCACCGGCGGGGATGGAAGCGTCGAGCTGGATCAGGTTGAGGCGCTCCTGGCCCTCCTCCTCGTGGATAGCGCTGATCAGCATTCCGCAGCTGGGAATACCCACCATCTTGCGCGGAGGCAGGTTGGTGATGGCGAGCAGAGTCTTGCCGACCAGGTCCTCGGGCTCGTAATAATCGTGAATACCGGAGAGGATGGTGCGGTCGGTGCCGGTGCCGTCGTCGAGTGTAAAGTTCAACAGCTTCTTAGACTTCTTGACGGCCTCGCACGCCTTAACCTTCACAGCGCGGAAATCGCTCTTGGAGAAAGTATCGAAGTCGACGAACTCCTCAAACAGCGGCTCAACGGCGATCTTGGAGTAATCGAGCGTGGGCTTAAGCGACTTAACGAACGGGCTCGCGGCGTTGCCGGCCTCGGCAGCCTTGGCGGCAGCGGCACCGGACTGGAAACCCTTCTCGGGCTTCATGTGCGGGAACAGCAGGACGTCGCGAATGGAGGCCTGGTTGGTAAGCAGCATGACCACGCGGTCGATGCCGATGCCGATGCCGCCCGCAGGAGGCATACCGTACTCGAGGGCGCGCACGTAGTCCTCGTCGTACTCCATGGCCTCATCGTCGCCACCGGCCTTCTCGGCCATCTGGGCAGCAAAGCGCTCAGCCTGGTCAACCGGGTCGTTGAGCTCGGAGAATGCGTTGGCGTACTCGTGGCCGGCGATAACCAGCTCAAAGCGGTGGGTCAGACGCGGGTCGTCCTCAAAACGCTTGGCGAGCGGGCTGACCTCGATGGGATAATCGCACACAAAGGTGGGATTGACGATGGTGTCCTCGCCCAGCTCGTCGTAGATCTCGGCGATGATCTTGCCAGCAGTCCACTCGGGCTTAATCTCCAGGCCCTTCTCGCGCGCGGCGGCGGCAAGCTCCTCGACTGGCGTGTCGATGGTGACCTGCTCGCCGAGCACGTCAGAGACAATATCGGTCATGGAACGGCTTGCCCACTCACCGGAAAGATCGATGGTCTGGCCCTGGTACTCGATAACCTCGGGGTTGCCGATGGCCTTGTTGGCGGCCTTGATGACGCCCTGGGCGAGCGCCTTCATGCCCTCGAGATCGGAGAAAGCACGATAGGCCTCCATCGTGGTGAACTCGGGGTTGTGGGTGAGGTCCATACCCTCGTTGCGGAAGATGCGGCCGATCTCGAAGACGCGCTCAAAGCCACCGACGATGCAGCGCTTGAGGTGCAGCTCGGTAGCAATGCGCAGGTAGCATTCCTGATCGAGCGCGTTAAAGTGCGTGATGAACGGCTTGGCCGTAGCGCCACCCTGGATAGTCTGCAGAATGGGGGTCTCGACCTCCATGTAGCCGTCGGACTCCATAAAGCGGCGGAAGGTGGAAAGAATCTGCGAGCGCTTACGGAAGGTCTCGCGAACATCGTCGTTGGCAATCAGGTCGACATAACGCTGACGATAGCGGGTCTCTTTGTCGGAGAGGCCATGGAACTTCTCGGGCAGCGGGCGAACGGCCTTGGAGAGTAGTTTCGCGCTCTTGGGGGCGACGGAAAGCTGGCCACGCTTGGTGCGCACGACCACGCCGGTCACGCCCAGGATATCGCCAAGATCGAGGGCCTTGAGCGTATTCCAGGCTGCCTCATCCATGTCGTTGATGCGGCAGAACAGCTGAATCTCGGCGGTAGCGTCGCGCACGACGATGAACATGATCTTGCCCTGACCGCGCTTGGCGACCACGCGGCCGCCGATCTTCACGACGTCCTCGGTGTCCTCGCCATCGGCAAGCTCGGCATACTTAGCCTCGATGTCGGCAACGTAGTCCTCGATCTCGGAGTGCTCGGGATAGGGGTTCTGGCCCGCCTCGAACAGGGCGGCGCGCTTGGCCAGGCGCGTGGCGCGCTCGTCGTTGAGCGTCGATGCCTGCTCGGCGGCGTTCTGGTTCTCTGCCATAGTTAGCTCCTCAAACTAAAACGCTCCCCAGGATTCGGTCCCGGGGAGCGAAAACATACCTTTACGCGGGACCGTGGTCTAGCGTGCGATCTTTGCGATAGTGTAGACGCGGGTCTTGCCCGAAGGCGTAACGACCTCGACGGAGTCACCCTCGCCGTGACCGATGATGGCGTGGCCGACCGGAGACTCGTTGGAGATCTTGTGCTCGAGCGAGTTAGTCTCGGTGGTACCGACGAGCGTGACTTCCATGACCTCACCGTTGGGATCAATCAGCGAAACGGTGGAGCCGATGGAGACGGTCAGATCACCCGTGGTGGCAGCAACCTGGGCGTTGGCGAGAATAGCCTGAATCTCGGCGATGCGAGCAGCATTCTGGGCCTGCTTGTCCTTGGCGGCATCGTACTCGGAGTTCTCCGAAAGGTCGCCGAACGCGCGGGCTTCCTTGATGTCCTCGACGATCTCCTTGGCGTAATCGCCCTCACGCCAAGCGAGCTCTTCGACGAGCTTCTGGCGGCCCTCAGCGGTCAGTACGATCTGGCTTGCGTCCATACGGATATCTCCCCAACTATGATGTAACGATCAACTGTCAACAAAACGAAAAAGACCGGCTAGCCTGCGGGCAAGCCGGTCAGGTGCTCACCCCAAAGGGATGGGACTACTCTGCGTCCGCGTCGCTGTCCTCTGCCTGCTTTTTCTTGGCAGCAGCGAGCTTGGCCTCGAGCTCTGCGATCTCCTTGTCCTCCTTGGACTCCTCGACCACAACGTCCTCGGCCTGTTTGGTTTCGCCCTTATCGTCGCCCTCCATACCCTCGCGGATATTCTTGACGGTAGAGCCGAGGGACTTGCCGAGCTTCGGCAGGTTCTTAGGCCCGAAGATGATCAAGACAACGACGAGAATAATGATGAGCTCAGGAGCCCTCAGTCCAAACATGTAGACCTCCACAATACAGCGAGACAAGCTCGAATGAGTATACCGCGGGTGTCGCGGTATCACAACACTAGCTAAAAAAAGGGACCGCAAGAAGCGGTCCCTCCTCATGCTCTGGTCGGGTTGACTGGATTTGAACCAGCGACCCCTGCGTCCCGAACGCAGTGCTCTACCAAACTGAGCCACAACCCGTTAGCTTGACTATAGTAACAAAGATTTTCGCCGTGTGCTAGAGAAATTTATATTTCTTTGGCGCGTCGATTTGAACCGTGTTGGGAATAAGCTCAGTCGCGCAGGCCCACCAGCCATTTTGCTGGGCAGCTTCCGCAAGATAGACTGCCGTAGCGGCGGTATCGCAGATGGCAAACGAACAGGCACCCGACCCGCACACGTCCACAGCAACGGTTCCCTCCTGCGCGCTCAGCCAGTCGAGGACCGTCTGGATCTGCGGCTCCATCTGAGCGGAAATGACGCCCAGATTGTTATGAACGAGCGCATATGCCGCCTCGGCGTCGCCGGCGCGTAAGACAGAAGCAATCGCACCAGGCTTGTCTGCCGGTACCGGGTTCTCATCAAATCGTCGATACGCTTCAACCGTTGAAACGCTCGCCTCGCGCGGCTTGATCAGCACAACGGGCGTTGCGGGCAGCGCGGGATACTCAGTTGCCAGCACATCTCCCCCGCCCACGTAGAACGCGGGACTCGCGTGCAAAAAGAATGGCACGTCGGCACCGATACCGCGAGCGATGTCATCGAGCGCAGGATCGGTGCGATCAATACCCCACAGCTCCGCCAAAGCGACAATGACCGCCGCGGCGTCCGTCGAAGGACCGCCCAGACCAGCACACAGCGGAATGTGCTTCTCGATCGTCACGCAAACGTTGGCCTCCCGACCATAACGCTCAGCCATAGCGAGCGCAGCACGATAAGCCGTATTCTTTTGCATGGGAAAGTCGGATGCCGGAACCGTCTGGACGGCCAGCTCCTGCGCCGGGGCGACCGTCACGATATCGGCAAGACTGACGGCTGCCATCAGGGAATCGACCTTGTGGTAGCCGCGGTCGTCACGCTCGGTATGAACCCCCAGGTAGAGGTTTATCTTTGCCGGCGCAGAAAGGGTCAGGGACCAATCGGTCACCGTTAGTGCTCCTCGAGCTGATTGCCGAGCGGGGTAAAGATGTGCTCGCCGCTCTCGGGGTCGAACAGTTCGACCTGACCGGTAAGGACATCGATATACTGGTAGGACTGACGCGATTTGCGGCCGCGGCGCTCGTCGACCTCGACGATAAAGACGGCGGGGTGAACGCTCTTGATGGTGCCCATGCGCTCGACGACGCGGGTACGGCCCATGTTGGCCTTAACCTTGACGCGATCGCCCACCATATCGGTCAGCTTCTCGTGGATGTCGTCGACGTGATTGACTTCCATCTCTTCCATGAACAGAGCCTCCAGAAGGTGCAATTCAAAAAGGGGATAATACCCCTAAGATAGACAAAACTCTAATACTATAGCACCCTGCTGCCGCCATACGCAAGTAGCTAAATAAGCCCCGTCCCAAATACGTACCAGACGACAATCTCGCATGACCAGTTGTTACGCGGTTTGGTAAAACCGCGTAACCTAAAGGTTGTCGGTGTCCAGGACGATGGTGAATGGACCGTCGTTGACCAAGTCGACTTTCATATCGGCGCCGAAGATGCCATGTGCTACGTGTTCGACATCTTGACGAACAAGCGTCAGGAAGTACTCGTAGAGCTCGTTGGCGACATCGGGGGCGCCGGCATCCGTAAACGATGGGCGGCGACCGTGGCGGCAGTCGGCGAACAGCGTGAACTGCGACACCACGAGCACCTCGCCGTCGACATCGGCAAGCGCCAAGTTGGTCTTGCCGTTCTCGTCCTCGTTGATGCGCAGCCCGCGGAGCTTGCCCCACAGCTTATCGGCCTCGGCACGCGTATCGCCATGGCCCACACCCAGCAGCACCAGGTAGCCGCGTCCAATGCGGCCCACGCACTCGCCGTCGACCGTCACGCCGGCGTTGAGTACGCGCTGCACCACCGCGCGCACGGCCTACTCCTCGCCCGTCAGCTTGGCGGACAGATGCTCGAGCGCATGGAATCGATGGCTGATGGCGTTCTTCTCATCCGCCGTGAGCTCGGCCATGGTCTTGCCCGGCGTGTCGACCGGCAGGAACAGCGGGTCATAGCCAAAGCCGTGATCGCCGCGGCCCTCGTGCGCGATAACGCCCTCGCAAGCGCCCTCGCCATAGGTGACCAAGCCGTCCGTGTCGATGAGCGCAACGACGCTCATAAAGCGTGCGGTGCGGTCCTCATCTGCCACGCCTTCCAGGTTAACGAGAAGCTTGGCGTTGTTGGCGGCATCGTCTCCGTGCACGCCCGCATAGCGCGCGCTATACACACCGGGCTCACCGTCCAGCGCGTCGACGACCAAGCCCGAATCGTCGGCAATGGCCATAAGGCCCGTCTCCTCAACCGCAGCCTGCGCCTTGATGATGGCGTTCTCCAAAAACGTCGTGCCGTTTTCCTCGGGATCGTCAAAATCACCCAGCTGGCCGAGCGCCACAAAGCGCACCTCGGGCATGACCTTGCCCAGAATGGCCTCGATCTCGGTGAGCTTATGGGCGTTGCCTGTTGCCACGACGATAGTCGCCGCCGGGTCGAGGGTGTCGATGTCAATCTTCTCAAGTGCCATAGCTGGCCTCCTTGTCTCTATAGCAATGCCGTGTTGAGGACGACGAGGACCTCGGCCTCTCTCCCCTCTCAATCAACGGCAGTCTTATACTTCGACGTTTTCCCAGATAAAACCTACCAAAATAAACCTGTCCCTTTTTGGCAGGTTAGACGATGGCTTGGCGCTGAAGCTCGATGAGCTCGGCGATACCCTTGTCGCCCAGGTCGAGCAGGGCGTTGAGGCGCTTGCGGTCGAAGGGCGCCTGCTCGCCGGTACCCTGGAGCTCGATCATCTCACCGGTGTCGGTGGCGACGAGGTTCATGTCGACCTCGGCATGGCTGTCCTCGGAATAATCGAGGTCAAGCAGCGTATTGCCGTCGACAACGCCCATGGAGATGGCAGCCACCTGGCCGGTAAGCGGGATGCGATCGATCTTGCCCGCCTCGACCCACATGGCGAGGGCGTCGTGCAGCGCCACCCAGGCGCCGGTGATGCTCGCTGTACGCGTGCCGCCATCGGCCTGAATCACATCGCAGTCGACGGTGACGGTGTACTCGCCGAGCGCCTTCATGTTGACGACGGTACGCAGGCTGCGGCCAATGAGGCGCTCGATCTCCATGGAGCGACCCTTGCGGTTGGCGTGCTCGCGCTTGCAGCGCTTGCCGGTCGACGCCGGCAGCATGGCGTATTCCGCGGTCACCCAGCCGGCCTTAGCTCCCTTTCGCCAGCCCGGCACGCCCTCCTCGATAGTGGCGGCGCACAGCACGCGCGTGTCGCCGAACTCGGCCAGGCACGAGCCGTGGGCGTGCTTCATGACGCCACGGGTGAGCTTAACGGGGCGCAACTCGTTGGCGGCGCGACCGTTGGCGCGGTTGACCTGCATGTACTCCATAGAAATATCCTTTCGGCAAAAGATGTGGCGAAGGCTTTGGCGGCTGCCTTACATCTATTTCAGCTCATCGATATCGATGTGTTCGATGCTCTTGAGCGGCTGACCAAAGATAAAGCTGCCCGCCACCGCAAACTCGGCAATGTTATCGGCCGTCGTGGCAAAACGATGCTGCGGCTCGGCGGCGTCGCCCGCCAGCTGCTCGCGGCGCGTGAGGATATCGGTCAGCTCGCGCGTGGTCTCCTCGGCGGAACTCACGACGCGCACCCCAGGCCCCAGCGCATGCCGGATAGGTCCCACCAACAGCGGAAAATGCGTACAGCCGAGCACCACGGTATCGATACCGTGGTCGCGCAGCGGCTCAACCGTGGCACCCACCAGCGCACGCACGGCAGGCGTATCGAAGATGTCCTCGTTCTCAAGCCACTGTTCCTGCAGATGTGCACCCGAGGCGAGCTCGTGTTCGACAACCTCGACAAAGCTCGAGGCAGGACAGCCGTATACATCGACGCCGGCATCTAGATCCTGAATGGCGCGCGTGTAGGCGCCCGAGCGAATGGTGAGGTTGGTGGCGAGCACGCCCACACGACGCGAGCGGGTGCTGTTGATTGCCGCACGGGCACCCGGCGCGATCACGCCGATCACGGGAACGTCGAGCACCTGCTGGGCCAGACGCAAGGCCGCAGCGGTCGCCGTGTTGCAGGCGATGACCATAATCTTGACGTCGTGCTTCGAAAGCCAACGGCCCGCCTGCAGCGCAAACGAGCGCACTTCATCCTCGGTGCGCGTGCCGTAGGGGCAGCGCTTGGTGTCGCCAAAGTAGTAGACGGACTCGTGCGGCAGCGCCGTCGCAATCGCGCGCGCAACCGTCAGACCGCCCAAACCAGAATCGAACACGCCAATCGGGCGCGTGTCGCCTGCCGGATTCTCGATATCGGACATTACCTCACCAGTCTCTCTCGAAAAGACATGTCCAAGTGCGGCGACGCCGCGCTACGAACGCGCCGCGACCAGCAGCTCTGCCGTCGCCGCCCAACCGTCGACAATTTTGCCGCGCGTAACGAAAGCGTTCTCGCAGGCAGCCAGGAACTCGGGCGCGCCGGCGCTCGTCAGGCCATTCTCGACCAGGCAGAACGTGCCCACGTGATCGGCCATGTAGAAATCGGACTCGGAATCGCCGAGCGCGAGCGTCTCCTCGCGCTCGATACCCAGGTGCTCGCAGAAGCGCGCAATGGCAACGCCCTTGTTGAGGCCGGCGGGATTGATGTTGAATGCGCGACCGTCCTCGACGCGATCGAGCTCGAGCGTCGTCGGCTTGGACAGATGCGTCAGGTGACCGTTGCAAGCCCAGATCAGACCGCAGCCGGCCTCGTCCAGGATGGCCTGGACCTCATCGTCGGGCACATCGCCGCGCATGCCGACGGTGACCTCACGGTACTTGTAGCCGGTCGACATGTCGTTGTGATACTCGATCTTGTGCGGCCAGCGGGCGAGGATCTTCTCGCACACGCCGGTCTGCTCGATCACCTGGTGCGGCGTGAGGCCGCAAGAGGAGTCGTAGGGCATGTCGCCGGTCAGATACTCCCAATCGTTGGCTTTGAGGTCGTACATGACCAGGCCGCCCATCTCGCCGATGTAGGAGTTGAGGCCGAGCACGCGCGCATCCTCGTGGATCATGGTACGGTTGCGGCCCGAGGTGGGAACCACCTGAATACCAGCGCGAGCGAGCGCCACGACGGCCTCGACGAGTTTGGTCGAGGGGTTGCCGTCGTTGTCGCGCAGCACGCACGAGCCGGGTGCGAGCATCGTGGCATCCAGGTCGGTAAAGACGTACTTGACCTTGGCCAAGCGCTCGCGCATCTCGCCCGAAAGCTCAGCGACGGTCGGCAGGGTATTGTGGGACATGGTTACTCCGTTTACGTAGAAGGGTTTGGACTTGGACGGCATGTTTTGATTGAGGGAACACGCTTATGGCGACAGCGCACTCAGGGCGCCGCCGCCATCATGGTTCATTAGTCAAACTGGGTAACATCGATCAGGCGATTGGCCAACGAAAGGTCGCTCTCGATGGGCACGAACTCGTCGCCCACGTGCATGAGCCCTTCGTCACCCTTTGCCAGCAGCAAGACAATGGTGGGAGCATCGGGGTTGACGTACTCCTCGCGCGCCGCCTTGAACGCCGCATGCACAGCGGCTTCGCGGTCGAGGATGATCTTGTTCGGCGTATCGTCGGGAACATGCTCGGCAAGCTCGCGACAGACCTTCATCGGGTCCTCGTGAGCTGGATCCTCGTTGGCAAAGATCATCAGGTCGGAATACGGTGCGGCCTCGCGCGGAAGCTGCTCGCGGCGCTCCTGCGCCTTGCCGCCGGCAGCGCCAAACAGCGCAATGACGGGGCTAGCGGGAAACGCGCGCTTCACCGACGAGAAAAGCGAACGGAACGAAAGCTGGTTGTGCGCATAGTCGACGACGCAGATCACGCGGCCGTCCTTCGACTCCACGACCTCCATACGGCCCGGCACACGCAGTTTGGAGAGGCCCTTCTTGATAGCCTCGATACCGATGCCGATCTCGCGCGCAGCGGCGATAGCGACCAGCGCGTTTTCCACGTTAAAGTCGCCCGCGATGCCCAGCAGGACCTTCTCCCCCGTCTCGGACTCGTCGGCACACAGGCCATGCAAGTTGAACTCGATGCTAAAGCCGACCATGCGTACGTCGCTTGCCCACAGGCTCGCCTCGGGATGCTCGACCCCAACGGTCACCAAGCGATCGGCCGTCGACGCTGCCTCTAGCACACGGTCAACCTCTTCGGTGCCTAGATTCACCACGGCGGTCTTTGCCTGGTCAAAGATCCTGAGTTTGCTCTCAAAATAATCCTCAAACGTGGGGTGTTCGATCGGCGAGATGTGGTCGCGGCCGATGTTGAGGAAGCACGCCACGTCAAACGGCAGATTCTCGACGCGTTGGTACTTGAGCGCCTGGCTCGAAACCTCCATGACCATGGACTGGCGACCGGACGTGCGGCAGTTGGCGATATGGCGCCAGACCTCGGGGGCCTCGGGCGTAGTATTGGTGCTCTCGTAGCACTCGATACCATCGTCGGTACTCACCGAGCCGATCATGCCGCAGGACTCGCCCGCCGCCTTGATGATGGACTGGAGCATAAAAGCGGCCGTGGTCTTTCCCTTGGTACCGGTGATGCCCACGATCTTAACGTCGTGGTCGGGGCGGTTGTAGACCTCCGGCGGCAACAGGGCCATGGCCGTGCGGACGCTATCCACGACCAGCATCGCCGCGCCGCTCTCCTGCGCCAGCGGCTCCAGAGACTCGACCAGCGGCTCCTCGCACACAAATGCGACGGCGCCCGCATCGAGCGCCATGCTCAAAAACGCGGGCTTAAAGGCAGCACCTTTGCAGAAGAACACGTCACCTGCCGAGACCGCGCGCGAATCAAACGAGCAGCCGGTCACGGCACGCCCGTCAACCTGCTCTGATGCGCGCAGCTCGCCGCACACATCGAGCAGCTTGGCAAGCGTATCGACCGTGGTCACGGTCGCGGAATCCGAATGGTGCATCTTTCACCTTTCTCAGCCATTTGGCAGGGACGGTTTTATAGTAACTGAAACGCACCCACGCAAAAACGGCTCCCGGAGGAGCCGTTACGCGCAGGCGTTCGTAAGCCGAGGCTAGGCAGCCTGAACAGCGGGCTGGTCCTCGTCGATAAAGAAGCGCTTGTACCACACTAGGAACACGAGCGGCGTATAGATCTTGCGCTGGAAATCGCCCTTGCCCGCAAAGTGCAGATCGAGCAGGTGCATGAGCTCGTCGGTATTGAAGAACTCGCTTGCCCACGGCGCGGTGAAGTACTCCTTGACATAGTCGTACCACTTTTGCTCGCGCAGCCAGTAGACAATCGGCACCGGGAAGCCCACCTTGGGACGGGTGGCCCACTCATCGGGCAGCGACTTGTTGGCAGCGTGGCGGAGTACCTGCTTGTTGCCGTTCTCGTTGATGCGGTAGCGATCGGGAATGTGCTCGGCGAACTCCATGACTTTGCGGTCCAGGAAGGGCACGCGCAGCTCCAGCGAGTGCGCCATGCACATCTTGTCGGCCTTGAGCAGAATGTCGCCCGGGAGCCACATGTTCATGTCCAGGTACTGCTTCTTGACCAGTTCGGGCTGACCCTTCACGCGTGCGTAGATGGGTGCAGCGAGCTCAAAGGCGCCATCGCCGGTGTTGTACTCGGGCTTGAGCACGCCGTCGACCTCGCGCTCCGGCCATACCAGAGCCTGTCCCAGGAACGACTTCTCGGGGATCTCGGCACCCTTGACCAGGAAGTTATGTCCCTTGAAGTACGGCATATGCAGCGCCAGGTTACCGAGCGCGCGACGGATGGGCAGCGGCACCATCTTTTTGTACTTGCGCACCGGGACCGTGTCCTCGTAGTAGGCGTAGCCGCCAAAGAGCTCGTCGGCGCCTTCGCCCGAAAGCACGACGGTAACGTCCTTGCGGGCCATCTCGGCCAAGAACCACAGCGGCACGGAAGACAGGTTGGACTGCGGCTCGTCCATGTGATACTGGATGTCCTCGAGCGCACCGAAGAACTCGTCGGCGGTAATCATCTTGCGAACGTTCTCGACGCCGAGCTTATCGGAAAGTTCCTTGGCGTAGTTGGTCTCGTTGAAGTTCTTGTAGTCAAAGCCCACCGAGAAGGTCTTGTCGGGCATGAGGCAAGCGGCGATGTAGCTGGAGTCGACGCCACCGGAGAGGAACGACGCGACCTTGACGTCGGCGATGCGATGGGCCTCGACACTCTCGTGCACGACCTCGTCCAGCTCATCGACATACTCTTCGAACGGCTTCTCGACGGCAGAGTAATCGCAATCCCAGTAGCGCTCGATGTTCATCTTGCCGGTCGGGATATCGACGGTAAAGTAGTGCGCCGGCGGCAGCTTGTAGACACCCTCGAAGAAGGTCTCCTCAGTCGCCGAATACTGCAGCGTCATGTACGGACGCAGAGCCTTTTTGTTGACCGCCTTGTGGAAGTGCGGGTAGTCCAGGAAGCTCTTGATCTCGGAACCAAAGAGCACGCCCGGAGCGCCGTCGCCCGCATCGGCCATGGGATAGTAGTAGAGCGGCTTGATGCCAAAGATGTCGCGGGCGCCAAAAAGCTTGTTCTTCTTTTTGTCCCAGATGACGAAGGCGTACATACCGCGCAGACGATCGAGTACGGCCTCGCCCCACTCCTCGTAGCCGTGCAGGAGGCTCTCGGTGTCGGCGCCGCAGTGGAACTTGTAGCCCTTGGCCTCGAGCTCGGAACGGAGTTCTTGGAAGTTGTAGATCTCGCCGTTGAAGACAATGACGACGCTGCCGTCCTCATTGGCCATGGGCTGAGCGCCGGCCTCGGTCAGGTCGAGGATCGACAGGCGGCGGAAGCCGAGGGCAACGCGGCCGTCGATAAACTGACCGCCCATGTCGGGACCGCGATGGACGATGCGGTCCATCATCTTGGTGAGCACCTCGGATTGGTTATCCGTCCCACCGACAAAACCGACAAAACCGCACATATACTATCCCCTCTGCTGTTGCTGGGCATCAAATCGAATCAGTAGCTTTTGAGTATACCCGAGGGCGTAAAGAGGGGCGGAATGTTCAGGCAATCTCAACTGAATCAGCTCCGCTGTGACACGCGCGAGTTACCTTTAATGGATATGAGGTGAATGAGGCGATTGTTTTGCTATACTCTCTCCGCACGGGCGATTGGCGCAACGGTTAGCGCAGGTGCTTTACACGCACAAGGCTGGGGGTTCGAATCCCTCATCGCCCACCATTGAATTGGAAACGGTCCTCGAAAGGGGACCGTTTTTGTTTGGGCCCATTTCATGGGATTCGAACCCGCAAGGGTGCGGAGCTGAGGAAACGCGAAGCGTTTTCCAGCGCAGCACGCGAGGAGCGAAGCGACGAAGCGGATGCGGGCGGCGGAGCCGCACGCGGACATCCCTCATCGCCCACCACTGATTTGATAGGCTCCCAGCAATGGGAGCCTTTCTTTTTTGGGCCCAGCGCATGGGATTCGAACCCGCCAGCACGTCTGTCACAAAGGCCGTGGCCAAATAATGGCAAAAATGAGTACTGCTACTTTGCTTGCAACATATAAACAGATAGTGTTTGCTTAGGTTACGCAACATATGTCCATTATAAGGACTAACAGTCAGATCAAAATCGTGTATTCATCGCCATTTCGACTTGCCATCTGGCCTTATTAGTCCAAAATTGCTGCTACCAAATCGGTAACAGTACTCATATTTGATGTTTTTTGACCAGCAGGTCTCCCTGCCTTAGCAAATCTAAGGCAAAACGGGCTCCAGACCGCTGAATCATGCCGCATAGGGCACGTCCGCAGTCCGGAACTCGGTCCAAATTGAGTTATTGCGCCGCGTTAGCCCAAAACACCCGACAGGATCTCGATCAGACTGTCCACGTCGGCTTCCTCGCAGACGAGTGGCGGCAGGAAACGCAGCGTATGCGCACCCGTAGCGTTGATCACGGCACCGGCGGCCAGCGCGCGGGCAACAACACCATGCGCGTCGCCCGCGGCATCATCCAAATCACAGCCGAGCATCAAGCCGCGACCACGTACCTCGGTCACGTGCGGCAGCTTGGCGAGCTTTGCCTCCATATAGGCACCCACCTTGGCAGCATGCTCGGCATAATCGCCACGCACAAGCGCGGAGAGCGTCGCGGCACACGCCGCGATGGCCAAGCAGCTACCGCCAAAGGTCGAGCCGTGGTCGCCCGGCTTAAACACGTCGGCAATCTCCTTCTTCGCCACGACGGCACCCATGGGCACGCCATCAGCAATGCCCTTGGCAAGGCTCATGATGTCGGGCTCCACGCCATAGGTCTGGAACGCAAACGGCTTGCCGGAGCGGAAGATGCCGCACTGGACCTCGTCGGCGATAAGCACGGCGCCCACTTCGTGTGCCAGGTCGCGCGCCGTAGCCATAAACTCCTCGGTCATGGGATGCACACCGCTCTCACCCTGGATCGGCTCGAGCATCACGGCACAAATTTCGCTCCCCAGCTGCTTAAAGATCGCACGCAGCTCATCCACATCGTTGGGCGTGCAGGCCACAAAGCCACCCGGCAGCGGGCGGAAGCTGTCCTGCAGCCAATCCTGCATGGTGGCGGCAATGGTCTCGAGCGTACGGCCGTGGAAGCCGCCGCGCATGCACACGATGGTGTTGCCGCCATTACCGGCACGCTTGGCGTACAGGCGCGCGAGCTTCATCGAGCCCTCGTTGGCCTCGGCGCCAGAGTTGGCAAAGAAGGTCTCCCAAACCTGCTCATCCGCAGCCGGGGCACCAAGAGCAGCTGCCGTGGTCTCATCGCCGGCGGCAATGGCATCGGCAAGCACGCGCGCACCATCTACGTCGTCGTTAGCAAGCTTGGACAGCAGCGCCGCGACCTGTCCGCGCTGCTCAATGTAGAAGTAATTGGAGACATGCATGAGCTTTTTGGTCTGTGCCTCGAGCGCCGAGAGCACAGCCGGGTCGCCATGACCTAGGCTGCACACGCCGATGCCGGCAAGAAAGTCGAGGTACTCACGGCCATCGTCGCCGGTGAGCTTCATGCCGTGACCCTCGACAAACTCGACCGGAGAGCGGCCAAAGGTATGCATAACGTAATGGGATTCAAGCGATTGCTGAGCTGCAAGTGACATGGGATGCCTTTCGTTGGGCGCCAGACGGCGCGGGGCTATGGGTGCAGGAATGGGGCGGCTGCGGGTCAGCTAGACCGTCTGAAGCTTCTCGACCTCGTCAAGGTTCTCGGTCAGACGCGCAGCAAACGTCGAAAGCGGATGCGGATGCGTATCGAACTCGTAAGCCGTCTCGGTGGAATGGATCACGGTGCCGACGCCGGCATCGGTCAGCAGCTCCAGGAGCAGCGAATGCGGCGTAGTACCGTTAATGATGTGGGCACGAAATACGCCGCCGGTAAGCGCATCGACGGCCGCGCGCAGCTTGGGAATCATGCCCTTATCGACCTCGCCGCCGTAGAGCATTTCGTTGACCTCGTCGAGCGTTAGGTTGGAGATAAGCGAGTCCTTGTCGCTAAAGTCCTTGTACAGGCCATCGACGTCGGTCAAAAAGATTGCCTTATGCGCGTGGAGCGCCGCGGCAACGGCACCGGCGGCGGTGTCGGCGTTGATGTTGAAGAAACCGCCGTCCTCCCCCGCCGCGACGGTAGCGATGACGGGGATGTACTCGCTATCGAGCAGGCGCTCGATATAGTCGGTGTTGACGTGCGTGACCTTGCCTACGCGGCCGAGCTCTGGGTCGAGTGGCTCGGCGATAAGGGTGCCGGCATCGCTGCCCGACACGCCCACGGCCAGGTTGCCGTGGTGGTTGATGGCAGCAACCAGCTCTTGGTTGACCTTGCCGCCCAGCACCTCGCGCACGATATCCATAGTCGCCGGCGTGGTCACGCGCTGGCCGTTCTTAAACTCGACGGGAATATCGTAATGGCTCAGCGCCTCGTTGATAGCCTTGCCGCCGCCATGCACGATGACGGGACGCATACCGATGATCTTGAGCAAAACGATGTCGCTCATCACGTCGCGGCGCAGCTGCTCATCAACCATGGCGGCTCCGCCATATTTGATAACAACCGTCTTGCCGGTCAGGTTCTTAATCCACGGCAGCGCTTCGAACAGCAGCTGCGCGGTTGCTTCGTTGGATTCGCTCGAACGACAATCGCGTGCGAATTTCATAATCTGCCTCGTCTTTCGTATCGTTATCGCGCCGTACTCCGCCGTCCGCAATCGCGGCAAGATGCGCAGCATGCCTGGAATCTAGGAACGGTAGTCGCCGTTGATGGAGATGTATTCATGCGTGAGGTCGCAGGTCCACACGGTCGTTGCCGTGTCGCCTGCGCCCAGGTCGGCCGAGATCACGATCTCGGGCGCCTCGAAACGTCGTAGAGCCTCGTCCTCGTCAAAGGGAACAGTCAGACCGTCGCGACAGACAGGCATGCCCATCATGTCGATGGAAACGTCTTCCTGATTAAACTTAACGCCGCACTTGCCAAGCGCCATAGCAACACGGCCCCAGTTGCAGTCGTGGCCGGCGATGCAGGTCTTGACGAGCGGCGAGTTGGCAACGGCACGGGCGGCGATATCGGCCTCCTCGTCGTTCACGGCGCCGGTAACGTTGACCGTAACAAGCTTGGATGCGCCCTCACCATCGGCGGCGATATTGCGCGCCAGGCTCTCGCACACCTCGTGCACGGCAAATGCCAACTCGTCGAAGGCATCGGAGCCCTCGACGATAGGCTCGGCATCTGCGGCAGCGGCGCCGGAGGCAAGCATGATGCAGGTGTCGTTGGTCGAGGTGTCGGAATCGACCGTTACCTTGTTAAAGGTCTGCTTGACGGTCGAGAGCAGTAGGGCATGAAGTGCCGCAGGCTCGACGTGGGCATCGGTGGTGATAACTGCGATCATGGTGGCCATGTTGGGCATGATCATGCCCGAGCCCTTGCACATTCCGCCTACCGTATAGACATTGCCCGCATGACCCGCGGCCTCACTGACGTAGGACACGGCGTACTCCTTGGAGTGCGTGTCGGTCGTCATGATGGCGCGAGCGGCATCGGCGCCACCGTGGGCGGAGAGTGCCTCGTAGGCAGCAGGAATGGCGGTCTCAAACGTGTCGATCGGCAGAATCTGCCCGATCACACCCGTGGAGGCAACCAGGATCTGCTGGGGCTCGCAGCCGATGACCTGCGATGCGATGCTGCACGTCTCGCGCGCGCATGCAAGGCCTGTCTCACCCGTGGCGGCGTTGGCATTGCCAGAGTTGACCGAAACACCGGCGATAATGCCATAGCCCTTGTCCGCACCGCCCAGGTTGGCACGGCTCACCTGCACGGGCGCCGCACAAAAGCGGTTGGTCGTAAACACGCCGGCGCCGGGACAGGGTTTATCAGGCACGACGAGCGCATAGTCCAAGCGCTCGGGATTCTTCCGGAATCCCGCATGGATGCCTGCGGCCTTAAAGCCGGCAGCCGCCGTAACGCCGCCCTCGACGGCGCGAATCTTGATATCAATCAGGTCGGTGTTCATCGTCCCTACGACTCCTTATATCAAACAAAAAAGCGGGCATCGGCTGGCACGCCATACCGGTCGCAACTACTAGACCAGCTTAAAAGTGGCGCCCAACTCGATACCCGACTACCAAATCGCTAACAATCGAATGTGCTACACCGGGCACGCCACTGTGAGCAAGCCTCGTCGCTCGTCAAAGCCAAAAACGATGTTGGCGCACTGGACCGCCTGGCCCGCAGCACCCTTGCACAAATTGTCGATGGCGCCCGTCGCCACCAGCACGCCTGCACGCTTGTTGAGCGCAAGGCCAATCTGGGCGGCATTGGTACCGACGACCGAAGCCGTCTTGGGCTGCTGGCCGGCATCGAGCACGCGCACAAAGGTGCGACCGGCGTAAAACTTCTTGTAATGGTCGACGACATCCTCAAGAACCAGCGCGTCGAGAGCCTGCGGCGCGAGCGGCATCGTCACCGTGGAAAGCAGGCCGCGCTTGAGCGGTGCCAAGTGCGGGGTGAAGACGATGCGGTCGGCTAGGCCGAGTATCTGCTCGATCTCGGGCGTATGACGATGCTTGCCCACGCCATAGGCTTCCAGGTTCTCGTCCGCGCTGCAAAAATGGGTGCGGGCGTTACAGGACTTGCCGGCACCCGTCACGCCGCTGATAGCGTCAACGATCACGGGACCGCTCTCGGCCACCCAGCCCGCACGCACGGCAGGAGCGGCTGCAAGGCTCGTTGCGGTGGGATAGCAGCCGGCGCAGGCGACCAACACGGGCTTTCCGGCGGCATGGCTGGAAGCAGCAGTCTCTAAGTCCTGACAGAACAGCTCGGGCAGGCCAAAAGCGCGGGTCTTGAGCAACTCGGGGCTCGTGTGCTCAGCGGCATACCATGCCTCAAAGACGGACGCGTCGCTCAGACGGTAATCGGCCGAAAGATCAAAGCAGGAAACGCCCGCGGCAAGCAGCGCGGGCACCTGTGCCATGGCAGCCGTGTGCGGCACGGCAAGAAAAACCGCATCGCAGCTCTTGAGCTCGGGGGCGTCATGCGTGGTGAAAACCAGATCGCTCACGCCAGCAAAGCTCGGATACACCGCGGACAGCGGCTGGCCGGCATCGGCGTTGGACGTAATGGCAACAAGTTCAAACTCGGGATGGCCAAGCATGAGGCGAATGAGTTCGGCGCCGGCATATCCAGCCGCGCCGACGATTCCAACCTTCAAAGACATATCAGACTCCTTGTCTGCGATTTATGCACCGATGCGCATTTCGCAGCGGTCGTTATGAAGTGGGTTGAAACTTTAGCACCAAAAGATGCATGAACACGTAAATGGCTTGCATATTCATGCATTGAAACATTCCCGACACATTCGCTTGAAGGAATTGACAAATGGAGCGGGCCCCGTATTGACCGGCGCTCCTAACGGCGCCGGGCAATACGGGGCCCGCCCATGCGAAAACCAAGTTGTTAGGATGAGCCAGCTGGCTAGAGCTCGACCGGCACCCATTCGTCGTGATTGCAGATAAAAGCCTCGGGATCCTCGACGCTAAAGAAGACGAGCGTGGGGTCGTTAGGCCCCTCATAGTGCTCGCCCAGGTGCTCTAGATGCTTCCACCCGGCTTCGCGCATTTCGTCTAAAGCCCGGTCATCCAAGCCGGCACGCCCGCGCAAGATGAGCCAGCCATGGCCCGGCCACCAACTCGTGGCCTCAAAGCGCTGGTTTTGCAGCAGCTCTTGCCACACATCTTTGGTGCGCGCTGTTACAAACCACAGCTTGCCATCCTGGATCTGCGCAAACGAAAACGGACGCACATGAGGCTGTCCGTCAACGCTCGTCGCCAAATACCATGCCGGCACCGACGTCAGATACTCCAACACCGTATTCAATCCGTCCACGTTTCCTCCTGTACTAGCTAGTTTGGGAGCCCGGTTTGTGCGAGCTAGAGCTCCAGGCGCTCCTCGCTGCCGTCGATATCACAGAAGCGCGCGGCAATGTTGCGGACCGAAAAGAAAGCAAGGCGGCCGTCGTTGGCACTCTCGTGTTCCTCGCCAATGCCCACCATGTGCTTAAAACCCGCTTGACGCACCTTGTCGCTCGCAACTGCGTCGTCCTCAAGTGCGGCTTCGCCGGTCAATACGATCCAACATTCCCCCGGCTTCCAGCCCGAGAGCTCAAACTTGGGATTCGCGCTCAGCTCCGCCCACATATCTTTGTCGCGCGACGTACAAAACCACAGTTTACCGTCATCGACCATGGCAAACGAAAACGGCCTCACGCGAGGCTGATGCCCGTCGGCTACATCGGTCGTGGCCAGATACCACGCCGGAATGCGCCTGAGATACGAACAGGCGAGCTCAAGCTGAGCCGTGCGGTCGTTGTCGGTCATAGGGACCCCTTTCTTGCGCTCGAATCGCGCCTAAACAAGTTGAAGGTTGATGACGATGACGCAGATGAGCAGCAACGCCGTCACCACCGCCGCCAACGCATCGCCGCGGCCAAACGTAAGTGCATGCAGACGCGTGCGTCCCTGTTCGCCGTGATAGCAACGCGCATCCATGGCGGCCGAAAGCGTCTCGGCATGACGGAACACGCCCGTGAACAGCGGGATCGCCACACTGCCGAGCATGCGTACGCCACCGAGCGGACCGCCCGTCACGCGCGCACCGCGGCTCGCCTGCGCATCGGCCGTCTGCTTCATCTCGGTAGCGAACTGCGGCATAAAGCGCAACGCGATACCCATGATCATGCCGAGCTCATGCGCCGGAAGCCCCACGCGCGCAAACGGTGCGAGCAGACGCTCAAAGCCCGCGGTGAGGTCGAGCGTGGGGGTGGTGAGCGTAATGGCGCTCATGCCGGCCATCATCAGGGTCAGGCGGCACGCCATAAACGCCGCAGAACGCAGCGAGCCCTCGCTTATCTGCAGAAAGCCGAGCTGCCACAAGATGCGCCCACTCTGATCGGTAAACAAGTTGAGCACCGCGACCACGACGACGATTGCCAGCAGCGGCGCCATCGATGATAGGACCCGGCGCAACGGCACCCGGGACACGGTATAGATCAGGACAACGAAGATTGCGACCGGGACCAGTCCGCGGAAGCTGCTGACTGTGAGCGTCGTGATCAGAAACACAAAGCCCAAGAGCAACTTAGTTCGCGGGTCCAGGCGGTGGATCGCACTATCGCCGGGATAGTAGCTGCCAAACGAAAACGCCTCCATTAGCAGCCCTCCTCTCGCGCGACCGTCTTGGATTTAGCAATGTCCGCGACGTTAGAAGGACCGCCCGAGCGACCGATTAGCAGGTCCACCAACTCGTCTGCCAGCGACTCAACCGTATAAAGGCCGTCAAAGCGCAGCGGCACGCCTGCCTTCGCAAGCGCCAGCGCCATGCGCTGGGCAGCGGGAACACCCAAGCCGATTGATTTAAGCTCATCCGCATGCGCAAACACCTGAGCGGGGGTTCCCTCGGCAAACACCGCACCTTCGTTCATTACGACGATACGGTCGCAGCAATTGGCCAGGTCATCCATGCTGTGCGAAACCATGACAACGGTCAGGCCCTCGCGATGGAGTCGATCGATGAGCTCCAGGAAATCACTGTGCGCAGCCGGATCGAGCCCCGCCATGGGTTCATCGAGCACCAGGACTTCGGGCTCCATGGCGAGCACGCCGGCGAATGCCACACGCCGTTGCTGACCGCCCGAAAGCTCAAAGGGACTCTTGTCGCCGACCGTGGAAAGGTCGAGGCCCACGCGCGAGAGCGATGACTCGACACGACGGTCGACTTCATCTTGCGGCAAGCCAAGGTTATGCGGACCAAACGCCACGTCCTGCGCCACGGTTTCGGCAAACAGCTGACGCTCAGGATATTGAAACACCACGCCGACCTTGGCCTTAACCGCGGCGGCGTCTTTCTTGTTTGACAGATCGAGCCCCAGCGCGCGAACGGATCCCTCCTGAGGGCGAATCAAACCGTTGAGATGCTGGACCAGCGTCGACTTACCCGAACCGGTATGACCTGCCAAGCCCAGGAACTCGCCGCGACGCACCGTCAGCGATACACCGCGCAGCGCCCACGGGCTGCTGGGGACGTTTCCCCAGAGAGCCTGTTTGCTCGATTTGTCCGCAGTGGCCGAGCGCTTATGCCAGCGGCGGCGCTCGCGGGCGCTCAGCGAATAGCTAAACGAAAGGTGCGAAATCTCGATAACGGGCTCCAGCGCGTCTGCGCCATCGAGCGCAGAGGAAACGTTGTCGGGAATACGAGGATCGAATGCGAAAGGCCACCCGGCGATGCCTGTCCTACTCCGCTCGGCATAAGCCTGCGCTATACCGGCGACCACATCCGCCTCGCGCACCTGCGCATAAACGGGCACGCCCTTCGCACGAAGCGCCACGCCCAAACGGCACGACTCCGGCATATCAAGGTTGAGCTGCGCGAGTTCGTCCGCCTGCGTCAAGATCTCCTCGGGCGTGCCCAACATGGCAACGCGGCCCGCTTGGAAGACAGCAACGCGATCGGCCTCAGCGGCCTCTTCCATAAAGTGCGTAATCATCACGATGGTCATGCCGCGTTCGTGCAGCGCATGACAGGCCTTCATAAGACCCTTGCGTCCGCGCGGATCGAGCATCGAGGAGGCCTCATCCAAAATGAGAACGCGCGGCTCCATGGCGAGCACGCCGGCAAGCGCCACGCGTTGCTTTTGGCCACCCGAGAGCGCATGGGTCTCGTGGCGCTCAAAGCCCACCAGACCCACGGCCTTCAGCGCCTCGCGCACGCGCTGCGCGATCTGGGCCGATTCGACCCCTAAGTTCTCGGGACCAAACGCAACGTCGTCCTCGACAAGCGTCGCCACAAGCTGGTCGTCGGGATTCTGGAACACCATGCCAGCAGTCAAGCGAATGTCGTAGACCAGCTCGGGATCGGACGCATCCATGCCGTTAATGCGCACCGTGCCCGCATCGGGCTGCAGCAGCGCATTCAGATGCTTGGCAAACGTCGACTTGCCCGACCCATTGCCACCGAGGATGCAGAAAAACTCCCCGTCCTCGATGTTCAGATCGACACCGTCGAGTGCCGACACGGCACCGTCATAGCTAAAGGAAACGCCCCGACACTCAATCATGCGCGGCCTTTGACCTGGTCCTTTTTAGGCGTGATGAGGTTGGAGACTGCTTTATACACCACCAGCGTCAACACCGAGTTAAGCACGGTCTTGATAAGGTTGAACGGCAGTACGGCAGGAATCATGAGCGGGGCGATCGCATCGACCGAGCCATACCAGAACCAAACGCCAATGGTAAGGTTTGCGACCATAGACAGCGCCGTAGCGGCAATGACGCCGAGCACCAGGCCAATCACGGCACCCTTATAGGTGTGCATCTTCTGGTAAACGGTAGCCGCGGGCAGAATGTAGCCCAGCGTGGCAACCAGGTTCATAAGCGCGCCGACCCAGTCACCCGTGGTGAGCGCATGGATAACGATCGCCATGGCGGCAACAGCAGTGCCGGCGCCAGGACCATACGCAAAACCGCACACCATCGCCGGCACCAGCGACGGGTCATACGTCAAAAACGGCGCCGAAGGAAGGATAGGCAGCTGCACGTACATAAACAGGGCGCCCAAGGCGCACATCAACGCCATGGTAACGAGCTGTTTGGTGCTCCACCTATTCGTGTTCTCAAAATGGATATGCTGCGACTGTTCAGACATAAGATCACCTGCCTCTTTCATCCGGACTCTAACCGTTGGTACTGGGATCTCACCAGTTCAGCCGGCATGCGAACCAACGCACACACGGGTCGCGGACTCATCGGCTCGGTCGCAGACGCCTCGCCTGCGCCACGGCACCCCTTTGGCACCGCCCGATTTACCGCCAGTGGGGAATTTCACCCCGCCCTGAAACAGCACTTGCAAGTGTAGCACCAGTAGGCTTTCGCGCAAGTATGCCGAGGGTAATTAAAACTGGCAGCTTAGTGTTCGAAATATTGAAACAGCTCACAGAACGCGCAACTGAGGGGCGACGCGGCCGAGGCGAGCGAAGAGTGAGTCTCAGCGTTCTTGCAAACGAAAGCGGCGATGTGCCTACCCCGCCCGCATCCAGTCCACTGCATTCACGATTTTGATCCCCGTCTTTGTTGTTCCCAACCCAACGCGGTCCAGCGTGATAATCACCTTAGGGAAAGAATCGCGAATCGCTTCGAGCGGCTCAACTTCACGCGCATACGTCTCTTCTGCAAGAATGGTCTGGCTAACCTGCACGTACACCGTTTCATCGTGCCTACGCGCAACAAAATCAACCTCCCCGGCAAGCAACGTTCCCACGGCAACGCTGTAGCCGCGCCGCACAAGCTCCATATGAACCGCGCCTTCGAGCGCATAGCCGGTATCGCGCGCCCGAAAATCTCTAGCCAACCCCGTAAGGCCACTGTCCACCGCGTAGAACTTCCTCTGCGGAGCGAGCACCTTCTTGCCCGCAAGGCCCTCTTGCATACAGGGGTACACCAAATACGCCTTTGCCAACGCATCGAGGTATCCGTCTACCGTAGAAGGCGATACTTTCAGCCCGCTAGCAGCGAGCGCCGAAGCGACCTTCCTTGTCGAAAACAAATTGCCACCCATCATGAGCACGTAACGAGCCAGCCTATCGAGGGCGACCATATCGCGAACCGCACAACGCAGGGCCACGTCTTTCAACAGCACGCTTTCGTATATCCCTCGAAGCTCACGACGCCAAAATTCCTCTCCTTCTGGAACATAGAAGAGCCCCGGCATGCCACCGTAGCGCAGATAATACGCAAATGCCTCGTCAACAGAATCAAGCGCGCCCCTGCGCGCCTTCCAGAACTCAAGGTACTCCGCAAAAGACAAGGGGTGTACGTCGAGCGTGGTGCATCTGCCAGCTAGCAGCGTAGCCAACTCCCGCGACAGCACATCTGCATTGGAGCCCGTGACATAAACATCCACACCCGGCTGCGCCCGCAGCTTGCGCACGACCTTCTCCCAGCCGTCCACCTCTTGAATTTCGTCGAGAAAAACGTACACAGGCAGATTGGAATCAGCAAGCGCGTAGAACCTCGTAAAGTCATCCAACAGCGTTTCGGCCGTGACGTCCAAACCAACAGCCAAGCTATCTAACTTTCGGCAGAACACATTACGATCTTCGACCCCACCATCTAGCAGGCTTTTTCGATATATGTCTAGAAGGGTCGATTTTCCACACCGCCGGACACCTTGAAGTACCTTGACCGAAGGGGTGCCCTTATACGACTCGAGGAGCTTTTGATACCGAGGACGCTCGATATACAGGTTGTCGAATGTCATATCTTGCTCCTGAGTGTTAAGTATGTTTACTACTTTCAGTCATTCTAACACGATTGTGAAGTATAGTTCTCATTCTGCTATTCGGCACTCTCTGCAAACACCGGCGCTTAGTGTCCGAAATATCGAAACAGCTCAGTCGAACGTGCCCACGTTGACCATGCCGGGCGCGTCCTGGCCGGCGAGGATGTCGTCGAGCGCAGGCGCTAGCGCAGGTGTCGCCCGCGATAGGCGGGGGTATCAGCATCGGAATCGGGGGAAGCCGAAGGGGCTGAAGCAGAGGAGACGGAACGGGCCACATGCCCGGAGGCTCCCACGGTCCACCCGTTTCCGCCATCGCCAGCAGCCGCGTCGGCGCCCAGCGTCACCGCAGCCGCCACGGCCGCACGCTGAGCCGCGCGGCGCTTCTTGCGCATGTGCCCGGCCACGAAAAGGCCAATCACAATGGCCAGCAGCGCGCCCAAAACGCCCAGGCCCACGGCGGTAGTGTTGATACCCTGTGCGTCCTCGGGCACCGGGACCTCGTCGGGAATATCCGCGCGCACGCCCGAGACGAGCAGGCGGTGCGAGTTCACGCCGTAGGGCGTGCAGGTCATGAGCGTCACGCGGTCCTCGCCGGCGGTCACGCGCAGCTTGGAATCGTCGTCGGGCTCAATCACGTCGATGCGGTCGATTTTGTAACCCAGTTCCTCGCCCATCACCTCGATGTAAAACGAGTCGCCCACCTGCAGTTCGTCCAGGCGCGTGAACAGGAGCGAGCCCGGCACGCCACGGTGTCCGGTGAGCACGGCATGCGTGCTCTCGCCACCCACGGGCAGCGACGTTCCGCACAGGTGGCCGGCGCCCGCGGCGAGCACCTCGGTGGAGGTGCCATGGTACACAGGCAGGTTCACATCGATCTTGGGGATACGCACCGAGCACATAATGCCCGAACCCGCGTCGAGCAGGCCCTGGTAGGCGGTGTCTTGCGAGGCGATGGAATCCTCAGAGCCAGAGGCGGTGGAAGCGCCGGAGGTGCTACCGAACGGGTCCACGACCTCGCCGATGACGTCCTGACCGCCGGCAGCCAGCTGCTCGTTGTAGGCGCGGGCGGCCGCGAGGGCCTCCTCGGCCTGCGGGTAGGGCCAGCCGTCCACGGTGCTTTGCGCAGCGGTAACGGCGGCCGTTTGCTCAGCCTGGGACATAGCGCGCAGGACGAGTGGCGTGGCCACGATGGCAAAGCCGGCGGCAAAGCACAGAAGGGAAAGCAGGCGCAGGACGAGGGGCGGTTTACGCCGGCTGGGGGAAGCCGGGTTCGAACCGCCGCTCGGCGTGCGCATCGTCGATACGGGCCTGATTGCCTTCATGTGGTTCACCTCCAGGGGTGTGGGTGCGAGGGCACGGTTAAAGCACCGCGCCCCGCCGCGGGTCCAAGCGCGACGGGGTGCGGCGAAAGGAGAATATGAGGACGCAGCGCGCGGGCGCTGATAGGAGATGACGATCGCCCGCTCGCCGCGTCATCAATCTAGGGAATTAAGCGCGCATACGTGCACTCAGGGCGAAGGCGGCGCCAGCAGCCATGAGCAGCACGCCCACGGTGATGAAAACCTTGATGCCCAGGTCACCAGTCATAGGCAGCTCGGTGAGATTCTTGGCGTTCTTGACGTTGGCCTGAGAGGGGGTGTCGGTGTCGAAGGCGATGCGTGCGTCGGTGTTGGCGGCCTTCGTGTACGCCACGGACGCTACCGTCGTGCTGGCGTTATCAAACTTCGGGTCGATGGTGAACTTGAAATCGGGAAGGCCGATGCTGGTGTAGCCATCAGGCGCCTTGATCTCGTAGACGTGATACGTGCCAGCAGGCAGACCCTTCATGGAGATATTGCCGGCGCCATTAGTGCTGAAAGCTGCGTCTCCACCGACGGTCGGCTTACCCTCGGTGAGGTCGGCGTTCGTCGCATCAGACCACATTCCGTTGGCGTCAACCTTCATGAATGTCTCAGTATTGTTCGCATCCACGCGGGCAATCGCGAACTGAGCACCAGAAAGCGACTCGTTGCCAGCCATGTTGGTCTTGTGGATGCTGAAATCGTAGGTGTACACGCGAACGGTGGGGCCCGGAACCTGATGCTTTTCACCGCTCGGGGTACGAGAGTATGCAAGCTCAACGGTGTTGGGATTACCAACGCCAGCGATAACGGCATCGGAGTCGACAACAGCGGTCAGGGTAACGGTAACCGTAGCACCAGAGTCAATGTTGTCGTTCGAGTTCACGTAGTGAGCAAGGTCAACCGTGGTGACGGTGGCGTCATCCTTCTTACAGTTGTCTAGGGGATCGGTCTGATTCTTGAGCTGCGTCAGGACGTAGCCGTTGTTATCGGTAGCATCATCAGTCTTAAGCTCGGAGTTGCCAACCATAACCTTGGTAACTGTAACGTCCTTCAGGCCGTGAGCAGCGGTATCGATAAGCTGCAGCACGCGGGAGCCGTCGTTGTAACCGGTGTAGTTCGGGATTTTGGTGGTAAGGGTATAGGTGATCTTGTCGCCGATACGAGCGTCCGCCTTGGTCTTGGAATCGGTATTAGCCTCGTTGACGTTGGTGATCTCCTTGCTGATGAAAGGCTCGTTGGCCTTAAGGGTCACGGTGCCTAGGTTCGCAGTAGCGCCAGCGTAGTCAGGAGCACCCTGACCAGTCAGGTTAACGAGCTTGGTAGCGAGCAGCATCGGGATGGATTGAGACTCGATAGCATTCGCGTTAGCGGTGTCCTTCGGATCGGCGGTCGTGTCCACCAGGAACCAGAAACCCTGCTTGCACTCATTCACGCCGGTCGTCGCAGTACCGCTCTTGAAATCCGTCTTGTGATTGTCAGCCACGGAGGTGGTCAGGGTCTTTGCGGAAAGCTTAGTCGCGAATTTACGGAGAGCAGAGGAACTGTTCATCCACAGCGTCTCAGTGTTTTCGAAAGTAGCTTTCTCATCATCCTTGAACACCTTGTCGATAAGGTAGCCCATAGGGTTTGCCTCGGTACCATCCACCTTACCGTTGTAGTTATTGTCAGCTTCGTACTCGGTCTTAACGTTTTTGCCGTCCACGGTCATCTCACTCATGACTTCGACAATAACGTCAACGAATTCGTCAGTGGTATCGATCTCGAAGTTGATAGAGGTATTCTCACCCGTACCGGCAACGGTAACGTTCTTCAGGGTGGCGAGCCTCCAGCCCTCGAACGTATGGTCATATGATGCGGAATCGTTGTTGATGATGGTGATGGTACCCTCCGTCGGCTGTGCGGGATCCGCAGCCTTGGCCGTGGACGCGCCGCCCATTAGGCCGGTTACGGCGATCGCTACGGCGGCGGCGCCGGCGATCAGCTTTTGTACGAATCGGTTCATGATTCCCCTTTCAGAAATGACCCCGACATTTAAAAACATCTATCTACCGGCGCCATCGGACGAATCGTCCTGGTGGCGCTTTGTAGCAAACCAATACGCTCCCGCAGCGATGCCGCCCAGAAGCATGAGACCGGCGCCCACGAGGAGCATGGAGTTCTCGGTCCAACCCGCGCCGGTAAGCGGGAGGTCCGTGAGGACTTTCACGTTGGTGAAGGTGGAGGCGGGAATGTCCTTAGGCGCATCGACGGTGCCGATGACCTTATTAACGGTGTTGCCCATGTCGTCCTTCACCTGCGTGACCGTGGTGGAGGTGGTGAGGCCAGTGTACTTGCCAGTGGTCTCACCCATGACAGCCTTCACCGTGACGGCAATCTGGTACTCAGCTTTGGAGTAGCGGAGTTTGTCAATGGCATCGGAGGTAGGCGCGACCTCCTTCACCGTGTAGGTGTAGGTCTTGGCGTAGTCACCCGCCTTACCGTGGGTATCGGACAGGTGCGACTTGTTGAACGTCATGGCGCCAAAGGTCGCCGTGGCGTCGTTGAGCTTAGTGGAGCCTGAGGGAACAACGGAAATAGTCGTCGGTTCGGGCTTAGGTGCGTTACCCTTATTTTCCCCTGTAGCCGCGATGCTGAATTTGAACGCAACGTACTTACCGCTGGAATCCTTCGGCCAATCCGTATTGCGAACAGATTTGGTCACCGGGACCGTCACGGACGTGGTGGTGAGAGAATCGGAAATGTACGCGTTGCCGCCCTCGTCGAAAGTCGGCTTTTTGTCCTCGGTCCACGTGATGGAGCCGTCCGTGCTGGACACCGTGAACTTGTAATCCTTCGGGTTCTTCTCGTAACCAAACGGAGCCTGGGTCTCAACAAGCGTGTACGTGCCCGGCTGCAGGCCCTCGAGCGTGAACTTGCCAGGCGCGGTGTCGGTGTCTGCCCACGTGGTATCGCTCGAAGTCGACTGGTCGCTCACCCGGTCGCTCACGGTCCAGGACTTCTCCTCGGTCGAGTCATCGGCACCCAGTTTCGCAAGCTTCCACTCGGAACCTTTCAACGGCGTTTTCGAGGAATCGTCCTCCGCCACCTTGGTCCAAGACACCGTACCGGTGATCTTGGCGTTGGGGATGGCGCTCTGCGGCTTGGAATTCTCGTTGCCGCTGGTGTCCACGTTGCCCACAAGGTTGAGTTCATCGCCCGTGTGGAACATCTTCGAGGTATAGATCTCATTGGAAAGCTCGTAGCCCTCCGGCGCCTTAGTCTCGCGAATGTAGTACGTGAAGTAGTCTTTGTTATCAGGGTTGCCAATATTGGCCTTCTGGTTCAGGTAGTTGAACTGAATGGTGCCAACGGTAGGATCGAAGTCATTCATACCGTTATCCACAATGGAGACGATGCTGTTCTGCTTGTTCTTCGCATCATTCTCGCTCGCGTAAATCGCCCACTCAGAACCTGCGAGCGGCGTGGTGCGGTCCGCAGCATCCACCTTGCTCCATGCAATGGAGGAACCGTCCGGTGTATACGACCCGGACCACGGGAAATTGTGACGCTCCTGGTCCATATCGATGACGGAAGCCGAGTCACCCTCAGTGAATTTTCCCGCGACCGTGGGGTTGTACATCTGGAAGTCCTCGCCAACATAAACGCGTCCGTTGGTGGTCACGTGATCCTCGAAGCTGCCGTTGGGAACAACTATGCTGCCCAACATGGCGGCTGCCGGGTCGTCGTCGGTCCACTTCCCGTCTGCGTTAGAATTAAGCTCTTTATTGCCCTCAAGGGCCATACCGCCTCGGATGGTGACTTGCTTGGCCGTTGCGAAATTCCACATGATGCTCTGGGCGGCAGTGGAGTACAGAGACCGAGTATTGCCGTCGCCATCCTCCTCGTACCCGCGGGAGATTTCCTTACCATTCCACCAGAAACGCCAACCAGTGTTGAACTCGACCGGGGTCGCAGAGTGGCCCTTTTCATCGACGATATTGACGACCACGGAAGCGCCCTCGGGTATGTTCTCGAAGCTGAAGTCCACGCCACGGTAGGTCGTGTCGCCAATGGAGTTGGTAAGATCCGACGCCTTCAGGTTAAAGACTTGAAGCGGAGAACCGTTGCCGCTTTCGTTCGCATTGCCGGTAAACGTGATGAGCTTCTCGTTGTTGACAAGTTTCACCTGGGCGGAAGCGTTGTTGCCGTTTACATCGGTGTAATTCGTCTTGCGAGTAAAAGTCTTAGTGGAGTTATCGAACTTGAGACCGTACGTGGGTCTGTTATCCGAGTTGTTGTACTTTTTAATGGTGTAGTTGTCCGCCGTCTTGGCAACATCGACCGTGTAACTCCCGGTAGCAGCAAGCTTTGCAAGGGGCGTGGATATCTTCGCCTTTACTTCGGACTCCAGGAAATTGGTGTAATTCTTACCGTTGACATCAGTCAAACCAGCATTTTTATTGAACAGATTGCTATCCTTAGGGGTCTCGCCCTCGTGCCAATTGCCCTGCGTTGTCACCACGGATTGGCGTCGATCGTTATCTTTCCAGTATGTGATGGGACCTGCGATCTGCGCGGTGTAGGCAAAGCCGGAAGGAGTCGCGCCCTCAGAAGATTTCTGCTGTCCGACCCAAGCGCCTTTGTTCCAAGCGCCAACGGTAGTCGTACTCGGCGAGTCCCCGTTGTAACCAACACTCATATTGGTGATCTCACTGTTGATTCCGGCCACCGCAAGCACAGTGCTGCCGACGACAGGACGGAACTGGGAACCAAAACCGACGGTGCCAAAGCGAAAACCAGCGCCAGACCCATTATAGGGCCAGCTCTCTTTGAGTGGATTCATGGCAAGCTTGCCACGGACCACGGTAAGGCCCTCCGCCTCAACGGCATATGAACCGGTGGGGGCGTTTTCCGCACCAAGAATGCTAGGGTTGCTCGGCTTACCACCGATGTACATGTCGCGGCCGACGAAGGTGGCCACGCCGGGATCGGGGGTGGAGACATCGATATTCGTACCGATACCGATAGACGTGGGCTTGTAGATGCCCTTGCCCACAGTGGTAGCCGCGCTCGCAGAGGTGGCGGCGCTATTCTGGTTTTCGGCATCCTCGTTGGTGTTACCTACAGCAGCGGAGTCACTTGAGGAACCCCCCCCCCATTACAGTTTCCTCAGCAGAAACTGTCTGGGTGTCGTTGGCGATGGCCTGCGAGATCGGGGGCATAACGAGCGACAGCACCAGGCTCAAAACGGAAGCTCCGCACAAAACACCTGCCAGCACACGATGTGCCGCTTTATTGTTCTGCTTAGATTTATCTGAATTTGCCGTCATCGATGCCTCCTCCCCCAAGAGACCGCGATCTCGCTCTTTCACGAATTAGTATAGAGCGCGCAACCTATAATTGATCGCGCAAGATATACATATTATTACTCATTGTTTAAACAACGAAAAGCCCGATTCTATCGATTTCTTTTCTCAGTATCTTTTTCTTGACATTTGTTCAAACTATGCAGTGTTATTCGATTTTTCAGTTTTGGAAAACCGCAGGTAGCGTTGTTGGCAAATATAGATAAATGACACTCTGTTGTTTTTTGCACAACGTTTTGTTTTAACCCACTCAATCTGCGAACGGTCGATATTTTGCTGTGAGTGGTCGCTCGTTTACCTGCAAGGATACCCTACAAACTAGATAGTCAATTCCCATACAGCCAATGTTAACGCCAACATGTCCATATATCTATTCAAGAAACTGCCGCTTGTTCCCCGCGTCGATTCGCCTCGGGACAAATACCACCACAAAGGTGCCTGTCCCCTTCGTGGTAGTTTTGTCCAACGCGCGATGGTCCCTCTGCATAAAGGAATGGCTCCGACTTTTTCAATCGGAGCCATTACGGCGCGGAATGGATTGCGCGCATCCTCGCCGGGCATTTGGGACGAGCCGCTGGGTGAGCAAATCTATTTGGCACAAAATAGGGACGTAAAAATGATTGTCGGAACATTTTTAAGGACGAACTTGCTCCCACTCGCAGCCTGAAGCCTTAATCTGCACGAGCATATCTTCTTCCGCGGCCTTCCCCCTCTTGCCTTAGGTAGCCCTTGCCCACAAGGGAGTTCAGCTGACGCACCGTCTTCGTCTTCTCGTATCCGGTCACCTCCGACACGGTCGAGCGCGACACGAGCCTGTTCTCCGGAATGGCATCGAGCACCAGCCGTTCCTCGTCCGTCAGCGCGCATCGTCTATCGACGAAGGGGAGTTTGACGGAGATGTAGCCGTCGCCCACCTCGAAACTCGGTGAAGACCCGGTGCCCTCGTACGCACGCCTTATACGGCGCACGCCCGTCCCAAACTTCTCAATGAGCCCCGCGCGGAACATGCTCTCGGCAAGCACTGGGTTCCTGAGCAGGGAGAAACGACCCTCGAGGTACGCTTCTTTCGTCATTCCCGGAACCAACCCTCCCGGCGAGACGATCTCCGCATCGTCATCTGAAAGCGAGATCCTTACGCATGCGTCCACATCCCAGGTGCGATGCGCGAGGGCATTCGCAATGGCCTCGCGGAAGGCTTTTTTCGGAATCCTTTCCACCGACACCCTGTCTGCGCCCTCAATGGCCTCGTACTCGCAATACCTTTCGAAAAACGCTATCGCGCGGTCGAACTGAGCGATCACAGAAACGCCCTTTACGGTTTCCCTATCAAGAATAGTATCGTGGTCCGCCCCGAACTTAGCCATGTCAATTCCTGAGAACGCATTCTCGTCGGCGAGCAACGCCGCAGCATTGGTAAACGCGTCTCCGTCGAGCAGGCCGAGTGTCCTCATGACGTCGTTCGTCAGGGCATTGACGCCCAAAGCACTTGACAGCCTCTTTCCCAAAACGGTGAATTCAAGGTCGCCAGAACGGGCGGGCAGCGCATCGAAGCTGAGGTTCTGCCCTTCCAGTATGAGACGTTTCAGCTCCACGCCGTCCACCTCAACCGTTGCGGAGTCCGACCTTCTGTAGGCCTTACCGCCGCTCAAATAGGGTTTATCAAGCCCCTCCTCTACCGAAAGCTCGACCGTTCTTCCATTTTCTCCTATCTCAAGAAGAAACGACGGACGCGGCGAAATCGTGTCGTTGATCCTGTTCTCGATGTCTAGGCATGCCTGCTTAGGGTTATCGAGTCCCACCACAGCGCCATCGTCGTCAACACCGAACACTATGCGACCGCCGTTGAAATTGGCGAACGCGCTCACCGTCTTCAAAAAGCCCCTGTTGATTTCGGGTTTGTATTCCAGGTCATCAGTTTCTCTCTGCATAGCCGCTCCTATCCCTAAATCGTTGCAACGATTGTACAACGATTATCAAATCGTTGTAGATACGACGCAACGACTACGGAGCGTTTTGCCTTTGCTGCGCAAGGTCAGCGAGAATCTGTAATATGGCCAGCCGAAATAAACGAGGACCACAGATCAGCCAGGGTTTTCATTGAATATCCCTTTTGCCTTTATATACACAAAAAGCGCCCCTTGGGGCGCTTCTGAGGGGCTCCTCCTTAGATGCACCCAAGGAGGAGCCATCCTGCTCAATCGCTACGAGGCGGGGGTCGGTAAGCCCTACCTCGACCTCCAGCGCATCCTCGAAGGGCGGGACTACTTCCTCCTCACCACCAACGTCGACCACCAGTTCCAGCTGGCGGGGTTCGACAAGGCACGGCTGTTCTACACGCAGGGGGACTACGGCCTGTTCCAATGCAGCCGCAACTGCTCCGGCGAGACGTACGACAACGAGCGGCAGGTCCGCGAGATGGCGGGCCGCCAGAAAGACCAGCGGGTGCCGAGCGAGCTCGTTCCCCGCTGCCCGCGCTGCGGGGCGCCCATGGTTCCCAACCTGCGCATCGACGGCTCTTTCTGCGAGGACCGCGGATGGCACGATGCGGTCGCCCGCTACCGCGCGTTCTGCGAGGCGCACTCCGGCAACCGCATCCTGTACCTGGAGCTGGGCGTCGGGGACAACACACCCGTCATCATCAAATACCCCTTCTGGAAGGCCGTGGCACAAAACGGCCGCGCGGCGTGACGGGGCCTCTCCCCAGAACATTCCGCAAAGAGGCTCCGCAGCGCGAAGCGCGATGCGGAGCCTCTTTGCATGTCCGAGGACGTTCTGGGGAGAAACCCCGTCGCGCCCTGCGGATTCCCGGTGGGAGTTCTAGACCTTGTCGGCCTTAGTACATACCGCCGCCCTGCTGACCAGCGGTAGCGGCAGCGATAGCATCCTCAAGCTGAGTGTTCTTGGGCACATCGGAGACGGTGGCCTCGGTGATGAGAATCAGGCTGGCGACGGAAGCAGCGTTCTGCAGGGTGACGCGGCTGACCTTGACGGGGTCGAGGACGCCCATCTCGATCATGTCGCCCCACTCGCCGTTGGCGGAGTTGAGGCCCTGGCCGGCGGGCAGCTCGGCAACCTTGTCAACCACGACGGCGCCCTCAAAGCCAGCGTTCTTGGCGATGGTGGCGACCGGGGCGGTCAGAGCCTTCTTGACGATGTTGACGCCGATCTTCTCCTCGGGGTCGTCAATCTCGACGGCGTCGAGCGCAGGAACAGCGTCCATAAAGGCGACGCCGCCACCGGCGACGATACCCTCCTCGACAGCAGCGCGGGTAGCCTGCAGGGCGTCCTCGACGCGGTGCTTGATCTCCTTGAGCTCGGACTCGGTAGCAGCGCCAACCTTGATGACGGCAACGCCACCGGAGAGCTTTGCCAGGCGCTCCTGGAGCTTCTCACGGTCGAAGTCAGAGGTGGTGTTCTCAATCTCGCCCTTGATCTGAGCGATGCGGGCGTCGATGGCCTCCTTGGAGCCAGCGCCGCCGACGACGACGGTGTTGTCCTTGGAGATGGTGACGGACTTGGCGGTACCGAGCATATCGGCGGTGATGTCAGCGACCTTCACGCCCAGCTCGTCCAGAGCGGCCTGGCCACCGGTGAGGACAGCGATATCCTCGAGCATGCGCTTGCGGCGATCGCCGTAGCCCGGGGCCTTGACGGCGCAGACGTTAAGGGCGCCACGGATCTTGTTGAGGACCAGGGTGGGCAGAGCCTCGCCGTCGATGTCCTCGGCGATGATGAGCAGGCCGCGGCCGGCGCGCTGGACAGCCTCGAGAACGGGCATGATGTCCTGGACGCTGGAGATCTTCTGATCGGTGATGAGGATGTACGGATCCTTCATCACGGCCTCCATGCGGTCGTTGTCCGTGACGAAGTAAGCGGAGACATAGCCCTTGTCGAACTGCATGCCCTCGACCGTGTCGATGGTAATGTCGAACGTCTGGGAATCCTCGACGGTGATAACGCCGTCCTTGCCCACGACCTCCATAGCCTCGGCGATCTTCTCGCCGACCTCGGGGTCACCGGCAGAGATGGTACCGACGGAAGCGATCTGCTCCTTGGTCTCGACCGGCTTAGCCTGCTTCTTCATCTCGGCGACGGCGGCGTTAACAGCCTTGTCGATGCCGCGACGAATCGCCAGCGGGTTGGCGCCAGCGGCGACATTGCGCAGACCGTCGTTGACGATGGCCTGGGCAAGCAGGGTTGCGGTGGTGGTGCCGTCACCCACGGTGTCGTTGGTCTTGGTGGCGACCTCCTTCACCAGCTGGGCGCCCATGTTCTCGATGTTGTCCTCGAGCTCAATCTCCTTAGCGACGGAAACGCCGTCGTTGGTGATGGTCGGGGCGCCAAACGAACGCTGCAGAGCGACGTAGCGGCCCTTGGGGCCCATGGTGACGGTAACGGCATCGGCCAGAGTGTTGACGCCCTTAGCGAGCTTAGCGCGGGCATCGGTGTTGAACGTAATGTTCTTTGCCATGGTAGGTAATCCTCCAAAAGAAATGTGACTCGCGTCGTCGCTTCCGAGTCCTATGCGGCGAGCGCGTTCAAAGACGAATCAGACGATTCTGACGAGACTAGGCCTCGACGACAGCGTAGATGTCGTCGGCGCGCATCAGCAGATACTTCTCGCCGTCGACCTTGACCTCGTTGCCACCGAACTTACCGTAGATGACAACGTCGCCAACCTGAACGTCCATGGGGATACGCTCACCCTTGTCGTTGACCTTGCCAGCGCCCACGGCAACGATGGTGCCGCGCTGCGGCTTCTCCTGGGCGTTGCTGGCGATGTACAGACCAGAAGCGGTCTTCTGCTCGGCCTCGTCGGGCTTGACCAGAACACGATCTGCAAGCGGCTTCAAAGACGACATGCTTGTCTCCTCCTTTTTGGGCCGCGCGGTTATACCACGCGAATTAACCCTTTTTGTTTGCGTACGCGTTGAATGGTACCCACGAATGGCGGGTTATACAACACGGAGTCAAAAAATCTTATTTTTTGGCACTTAGATTTTCTGAATGCCGGGGGATAACTTAGCGATGCCTCCCGTGTGGCTCCGGAGGGGCGGGGCATAAGGTTTCCTGCTCGGGCAGTCCTGCTCGCACGAAGGCCACATTAAGTGGCCTTCGGCTCGTGCGGAACTCACGATAAACCTTATGCCCCGCCCCTCCGGAGCCACACGGGAGGCAGGTTAACTAATTCGGTCCCGGCATTCAGAAAAGTCAGTGCAGCAAAATGGCGATGCGGCTAGGAACGTGGGCATGGTTTTCGCTGCGCGCACGGGTCCCCTGGGGAGCACCGTGCATTTTTGGGAGTATTCAGCAGGCCAGGGTGGCTGCATACGCGCCGGACATACCTTATTGGTCCCTAGAACGCCTTCAGCGGGCGGTTTTGGTCGGTGGGCAGACCCCGTTGGGACAAATGGGCGTACTTCGCGCCGTACCGGAGCCCAAAATGACGTCAATCTCCGTAACGTTACTCAGCCGCAGCGGCACCGGCAGAGCTCGCGGTGCTGAATACTCCGTTTTTTGCACGGCCCAGGCGGGGGTACATCAGGGCCGGAAAGAACATCTCAGCTTTTTTATGCAATCTGCAACTGGAAGTATGCAAAACACCATGAGGTTTCACTGCTGATGTCCAAATTGAACGCACGGAGCAGTAGCACCTCAACCCCGCGCCCAAATCCAACAGAGCAGGGACGCTCATGGCGGATCCCCACCGAAACGCAAACGTGGCTCGAGCGCCATCCCAAAATAAGCTGCCCGAGCCGCGTTTAACGGTAAGACATGAATACTTAGCGCCCGTAGATCAGGTTGCCGGCTAGGTAGGTGGCTTGGACTTTGGTGGCTTGGAGTTCTTGGGGGTCGATGGTGAGTGGGTTTTGGTCCAGGACTACCAGGTCGGCGTATTTGCCGGGTTCCAGGCTGCCGAGGTTTTGCTCGTCGCCCGCTGCATAGGCGCTGCCCAGGGTGTAGTTGCGCAGAGCCGTTGCCGCATCGATGCGCTCGCTCGGCAACCAGCCGCCCTCGGGCCAGTGGCTTTTGGGGTCCTGGCGCGTGATGGCCGTGTAGAGCACGTTCATGCTGGTAACGGGCGTGATAGGGCTGTCAGTACCAAAGGCTTGGCGGATGCCGCGCTGCTTATAGGTTGCGAACGGCCACATGATTCGGCTTCGCTCCAGGCCAAGGTCGCGCTCTGGGCCACCCGGATCGAGCGTGATGTGGCAGGGCTGGCTCGAGGCGACCACGTTGAGCTTGCGCAGGCGATCGATGTCCTGGGGCAGGAGATTCTCCAGATGCTCGAGCGTGTTATGACCGTGCTGGGGCAGGCCGTACAGCTCTGCCGCCTCCTCAAAGATATCGAGCGCAGCATGGATGGCACCGTCGCCGATAACGTGGATGCGCACGGTGTGGCCACGCTCGGCTGCCGCCAGAACCAACTTGCGCATGCGCTCGACGGGGACCGTCAGACGGCCCTGGTCGCCCGGGAAGCGCGGGTTGGTATAGGGCTCAGTGAGGTATGCGGTATGCTCGCTCGACACGCCGTCGAAGAACTGCTTAAAGCCTGGCGCCGAGAGCAGCGCGTTGTTCGCGTAGCGGGCCTGTAGCTCTTCCAAGCGCGATTGGTCATCCAGCAGCGTGGGAAACAAATGGGCGCGGATGCCCAGCTTGCCGGCTGCCTGCAGTTTGTCGTAGACATCGTCGCGGATAAAGTCGCAGCCCGGCATGGGCATGAGCGACATATCGCATATCGAGGTGATGCCCTGCTCGGCCATCCGCCTCATTTGATCGGCGTAAGCGCTTGCGATGCGATCCTCGCCCAGCCACTCAAGGCAGCGCGGTAGCAGCTGCATGGCAGCTGCCTCGTGAGCAATGCCCGTGAGCTCGCCATTTGCATCCTTGTCGTAACTGCCGCCCGCTGGCGGCTCGCTGTCGCGTGTGACGCCGAGCGCCTCGAGTGCGCGGCTGTTGAGCCAAAGCGTGTGCCCGTCGCCCGAATACATAACGCAGGGACGATCGGGGAATGCCGCATCGAGCGACGCCTTGGTAGGATGCTCGGGCGGGTCCCAACGGTAGTCGCGCCAGCCCTGCGTCACAACCCAAGCGTCATCGGGCAGGTCCTGGGAAAACTCGAGCGCGTGCTGCACCAGCGCAGCCTCGGACGTGCCCATATCCATGAGCATGTACGGCGAGGAGCCAACCGAAGTATGGAAGAAATGCAGGTGCGCATCGTGGAAACCGGGGCAGACAAACTGCTCGCCGTAGTCGATAACCGGCGTGGCGGCAGGCGCGGCGGCAATCACGTCATCGGGCGCACCGACTGCGACGATACGGTCGCCTGCGATGGCAATCGCCAGCTCGCGGGCGGTATCGATGCCGTCTTGCGCGGTAAAGACGTTCTTGGAGCGGATAATCCGATCGATATGTTGCATGGGCATCCCCATCTCTGGCAGGAAATTCAACACCCCCGAGTGTACTCCCCCGCCCTTGTAACAAAACCCCAAGCGGCAAACGGCAACTTTACCAGCCCTAGCGGCAGGTGGCATACTGGAGAGAGCCTGTACGATTTTGCGATCAACCCAGCAAGGAGCAAATCGACCATGACGAAGACCAAGGCACAGCAGATTATGGCGGCAACCGAGGTTCGCGCGGCAGACGACGTCACCGCGGCCATCCGAGATATCGCCGCCGAGTTTGAGCCCTATATCATCAAGCAGCGCCGGCACTTCCATAAGCACCCGGAGCTGAGCCTCGCCGAGGAGCGCACGACCTCCGACATCGCCAACCAGCTCGACGCCATGAATATCCCCTACGAGCGCCCCCTTAAGACGGGTCTGGTGGCGACCCTTCGCGGCACCGCGCCCGACGCCTACCGCGAGGACGGCACGCCGCGCCGCCGCATCCTGCTGCGTGCGGATATCGACGCCCTGCCCGTCACCGAGCAGACCGGCGAGGATTTCGCCAGCGTCAACGAGGGCTGCATGCACGCCTGCGGCCACGACTGCCATATCGCCATGATGCTCGGCACGCTGCAGATCCTGCGCCATATGACCGACGACATCCACGGCGAGGTCCGCATCGTCTTCCAGCCCAGCGAGGAAAACGGCCAGGGCGCGAAACTCATGATCGGCACGGGCGTGCTCGACGGCGTCGATGGTGCCTACGCCGCGCACATCTGGAGCGAGGTCGACGCCGGCACCGTAAGCTGCGAGCCCGGCCCGCGCATGGCCAATACCGACTGGTTCCGCATCGATGTTCGCGGCACCTCGTGCCACGGCGCCATGCCCCAGCGCGGCCACGACGCCGTCATGGTGGCCGCCGAGATCGTCAATGCCCTGCAGACCATCGTTTCGCGCGAGATCAGCCCCTACGAGCCGGCCGTCATCACCGTCGGCGAGCTGCATGGCGGCACCGCGCGCAACGTTATCGCCGGCACGGCCTACCTCGCCGGCACGGTGCGCACCTACGGCGATTCGACCCACGAGGAAATGCCGGAGCTTATGCGCCGCATCGTTGAGCATACTGCGGCCGCCTTGGGCGCCGAGGCAGAGCTCACCGACTATACCATCGCCAACTACAAGGTCGAAAACGACGCAGCTTCGAGCGAGCGCTGCCGTCAGGCCGTAATCAAGTGCCTGGGCCCCACCGGTCAAGGCCATTACCGTGGCACGCTCTCGGGCGAGGATTTTTCGGAGTACCTGCGCCGCGTGCCGGGCGTGCTCGCCTTTGTAGGTACGCGCAACCCCAAGATTGGCGCCACGTACGCCCAACATTCCTGCTTTTACAAGATTGACGAGAGCGTGCTAGCCAAGGGCTCCATGGTGGCAGCCCAGTATGCCATCGACTTTTTGGCCGAGCCCACGCAAGAGGAGCTCGACGGCCCCGCGATTACCGCGGTCGCCGAAACCAACCCCGATCTGGCCGCCAAGTTGCGCTCTGCCAAGGCGACGACCGCCGAGGCTCGTGACGCCATCCATGATGCCCGCACGGCTCGCCATGCCGCAATCAAGGGCATCCACGAAGCCCGCGCTGCCGCTCGCCGCGAGGAGAAACACGACGAGTAGTCGTCACACCCATCCATAACAGCCTGGCTAAAGCAAAGCGGGGGCGGACGTTTCGACACGTCCGCCCCCGCTCATTTGTCAAGCGCTATTTCTACCATTTCTACCCCGTCCCCAAATGGCAGACGGCATGGCTACTCGTCCTGAGGGTCCTCATCGGAGCTTGGTGCAGGCTCGGGCTCGGGCTCGGGCTCCGGTTCCGGTTCCGGCATGGGCTCGGGCTCCGGTTCCGGCATGGGCTCGGGCTCAGGCGCAGGCTCGGGCTCAGGCTCGGGCTCAGGCTCGGGCTCAGGCTCGGGCTCAGGCGCGGGCTCGGACTCGGGCGCCGCAGCGGAATCGGATACGGGCGCTGCGTCGGCGCTAAAACCAGCCGGAGCAGACTTCTTCTCAAACGGCAGCACAAAAGTCAGAACGTCGTCCTTGTCCTCGTCGGCCCACTCGCTTGCGTAGCGCGCTACCCAATAGCCAACGGCACGATGCTTGAGCATGCTGCCAAAGACCGTGAGGAATACCGTGACAAACGCCGTCAGCACCAAGAACAATACGAGCGTAATGCCACCGCCGGTAACAAGCGCCTCAATTGCCGTAGGACGGTAGTAGTAGCTATACATACCGACAGAGGCAATGGTGCCAAAGACGAGCGTCAGGATCCATGTGACAACGTTGGCGACCAGACCCGTCAAAAACTCGGGAAGGAACGATGCGCAGAACAGCTTGGTCTTATTGTTCTTAAAGGCCGCCCAGACCTTATCGAGCGAAAACGCGCTCTCGACGCGACCGGTCACCGCAAAGTGCATCACGGCGATGTCGGCGAACATAGTAAAGAAGACACCCAGGACCGCCGTGGCAATCATAGCCAGAACAAACAGGCCCAGCGAGCCAAACAGCGCGGCCTCAAGCGCATAAGAGCCGTAATAAGAGTACGCACCCGCGGCACCAATTACCACGCTCTCCACCAGCGAAAGCGCTACACCAATAACGGGAATAGCCGCGATAACCTTGAGCACGCTCGAAATAACGCCCGAAAAGACGCCAAGGCCAAACGACGTGGAGCGCATCAGCGGACGATCCATGCCGTCATCGATCTTAAGCGACAGGTCGCGACCCCATTCGATGCCAAAGCCCGAACCGCACGCGCTTGCCACACAGGCCGCCAAAAAGCCGATAGCAGCCGCAATACCGCCGATAACGGGAATGAACAGCACGAGCACCGACACGACACAGATAAGCGCCGGCAAAAAGGCAATCTGGCATACGCGCTGCAGCACGCCCGGAGTCTTGGTCATATCCTCAAACGCCTGAGCCGTGCAGCCCTTGGACACGTTCATGACAGGTTGAGGGGCAAACTGCTGAGGCTGACCCTGAGGGGCGGAGGCTGCAGCGCCGGTATTGGGGGCACCACACACGCCGCAGAACTTGTCGTTATCACCCATAGGGGCGCCACACTGCGAACAGAACATCGAAATCATCCCTTCGTATCTAGAGCGAATCACCTGGATCGCGAACGATGTCTCTGGCATCATTATCACCCAATGTGGGGACAAATACTCTTAGATGACGTATTTGCAACGCGCGGGGCACTTTTCGATTGTTTGATGAGTGCGTCCGCGTTAGTTCGTTCCGCGAAAACCCTTGCCGACGATCTCGGAGCTGTCAACAATCGTGATAAAGGCACCCGGATCGATCTCGCGCGCGTAGCGACGCAGTTGCACGGCCTCGCGACGACTCAGCACGCTCATAATCACCGTCACGCACTTGCCCGAGAAAGCACCGTAGCCGCGGCTGATAGTCGCCGTACGGTTGAGATGCTTGACGATAAACTCCTCGACCTTAAGGGGCTCGGAGCAAATGACCGTGCAGACCTTACGAAGGTGAATGCTCTCAATGGCTTTGTCGACCACAAGCGTCTTGGCAAACAGGCCAAGCACGCAATACAGACCGACGCGCGGACCGTACAAGAAGGCCGCGATGGTCACGATGCCGATATCGACCAACAGCAGGGCGCGGCCAATCTCGAGCGTCGTGCGGCGTTTGAGGATCATGGCGAGAATGTCCGTGCCGCCCGTCGAGGCGCCAATATCAAAGACGATAGCGCTGCCGAGCGCCGGCAGAATCACGGCAAAGCACAGGTCAAGCCACATATCGCCCGTCATCGAGACATCGGTCGGAATAAAGAGCTCAAACAGCGAAACATAGGCGGACAGCGCAAACGAGGCAAAGACACTCCACAGGATTGCCTTGCGCTCCAAAAAAATAAAGCCCAGAACGACCAGGACCGCGTTGATAATCCACATAAAAACGCCGACGGGCAGGGTCGGGAACAGCGTGGACAGAATGACCGACACGCCCGAGGTGCCGCCAAAAGCAAAGTGATTAGGGGTTTTAAACGCGACGATGGCAAAGGCCGTGAGGATCAGGCCCAAATTGAGCTCGGCAAAAAAGCGCGGAAAGCCCGGCTCCTGGCTGCGCTTGCGACCAGCGCGCTCGCCTCGCTCGATAACATCGCGATCGACCACGCGCTCCATCGGCACTACGGGAGGACGATGCACCTCCTCGGCAGCACGCGACGCCGCCTTTGCCGCAGCGACCTCAATTGCCCATGCCTTGCTTTCTGTTTCGTGCTCGTCGGCCATTACGGCAACCCCTCGTTAACAATTTGGAAGCAATGCGCCCATTAGAGTAACGCGGAACGCGACGATTGCAACCCCTAGTTAGACGAGCGGTATGACTACATCGGGAGCATATAAAAACGGCCGGCCACGCTTTTGCTTGCGCGGTCGGCCGTTTAACGTTTTCGCAGATAAAACCTGCCAAAACAAACCTATCCCTTTTTGGAAGGTTATTCGTGCTGGCTGGTGCGGCGCTCATACTCCTCGGGAGTGATGACATCCTCGATGCGCAGGTTGACGCCCGCCACCTCAAGGCCGGTCATCGCGGCAAGGCGCTCGGTGACACGTGCCTTGACATCGTCGAAGATCGCGGGCGCATAGGCGCCGTACTCGATGATGACGGAGATGTTGACGACCACGCGATTGTCATCGGTGACCTCGACCGTCACGCCCTTGGTCAGATTCTCGGCACCAAACTGCTCCTGCACAAAGTGCATGAGGTTACCCTTCATGCCCAGAACGTGCGGAACCTCGCGGGTGGCCATGGCAACGATCTTCTCGATCACACCGTTGGAATAGGTCAGCGAGTCCTCGGACTCGTCCGCTTCCTCGTCGTCCTCATCCGTATCGGACTCGGCCTCGACGAGAGCCTCGTCCTCGAGCGTCACATCCTCAGCTTCGGCGACGACCGCCTCGTTCTCCTCGAGCTCGGTATCGGCTACATCGACCTTCGTATTAAAAGCCATGGTTCCTCCTTATGCCTGCCGCGGATGCGACAGTCGAATACATATTAGCGGCCGCTAAACAGACGGCCGAAGAAGTTGACGATCCCGTTCTCGCCGTCGCGAATTTGGCCGATCACAGCGCCGATCAGCACGAAGAATGCAATGACGAGCGTGTCCCACAGGCCCAACGTGAGCACCAACACGGCGAGGATAAAGCCGGCGACGGCGCCGAGCGTGGTGTTGGGATGACGCACAGCATAGCTCCAGATGGCAGCACCCGTACCCTTGATGAGACCCACAGCCTCGTCAAAATCCGCGGCTGCCGCTTCTTGTAACTCGGTTGTCTCTGCTTTGGAATCGACAGGTTCGCTCGCCGGCGTGGCGCTCTGGTCAATCGTCAGACGCGGCGTACGAGCGGTCTTATCTTGATTGGTATCACTCACCGGAAACCTCCACGGTCTGGACGGTAGTCTTGGACGGCAAAAAACGGACGCGCGCGGTCGTACCCGGCGCGCCGAGCATGGTATCGCAGGCTTCTTCGATGCGCTGCTGCATCGCGGTAGCCAGAGATGCCACGTCCTTATCGTCAAGCGCGATAGCCTCGACCTTAAAACGGACGTGCGAATCGTCGGGGCCTTGGACGCGGGCCTCGACATGCTCGACCATCACGCGGTCGTCGCGCTCGGCAGCAACCCTGGCGCACGAAGAAAGCGCCGCAAGGGTAACCTCGATATTGCGCTCCCCCGCCGGATGCACGCAGGACGGCTCGCGACGGGCGAACATCAGGCGGAAAAAGCTCAGCAGTACGCCAAACGCCACGACGCCGGCACACGCCGTCACGACGATGCGCGGCATGGGGTCGCGCATCAGCAGCATAAAGCGATACGTATACGGACCCCAAAACTGGCAGAAAAGCGTACCCAGCGCCACGATGGTGGCGGCAAGATACACGATCGCTAGGGCTCGTTTGAGTACGCGCACGCGGCGCTCCCTTCAAATCTCGGCTCTCGAAATGCAAAACGGTTCGCATCATTATAAAAGAGCCGGGTCCGGTGCTATACGCACGCGGATCCGGCTCATCTATTCCACGAGGCTTGCATGCTCGCTTCATTATGCCCAGATATGCACGGCTCAATCCGTGCTGGCGCTACTCCTCCTCGAGGGCAGCGATGACCTCGTCGGTCATGTCCATGGTGCTGTAGACGTCCTGGACGTCATCGAGCTCCTCAAGACGGTCGATGAGGCGCTGAACCTTCTTGGCGTCGGCGCCGGAGACCTCGGTCGGGGTGGTCGGGACCATGGTGGTCTCGGAGCCCTTGACCTGGACGCCCTGCTCCTCGAGCGCCTTGGAGACAGCCATGACCTCGTTGGCGGTAGTCCAGACGATCCACTCCTCGCCGGCGTCCTCGTAGTCCTCGCCACCGGCCTCGGCGATGGCCATCATGAACTCATCCTCGTCACCGGCAGCACCGTTGGCGATCATGGTCTCCTTCTTGGCGTTCTCGTCCAGGATCTCCTTGGCGACGACGATCTGGCCCTTGCGCTCAAACTGGAAGGCGACGGAGCCAGAGGTGCCCAGGTTGCCACCAGCGTGGGAGAAGGCGGAACGGACATCAGCGGCGGTACGGTTGCGGTTGTCGGTCAGGCAGTCGACGTAGACGGCGACACCCGCGGGACCGTAGCCCTCGTACACGATGTTCTCGTAGACGGCGGCGTCAGCACCCGAACCAAAAGCCTTGTCGATAGCGGACTTGATCTTGTCCTTAGGCATGGACTGAGCCTTGGCCTTGGCAACGGCAGCGGCGAGGCTGGCGTTGTTCTCGGGCAGCGGGTCACCGCCGAGACGGGCAGCAACGGTGATGTTGCGGCTGAGCTTGGAGAAGAGGGCGGAACGCTTGGCGTCCTGCGCGCCCTTACGATGCTTGGTTGTGGCCCACTTAGAGTGTCCGGACATACGTGTCTCCTATCGGTTTCGACCTAAAGCCCAGCGCAAATGCTCGGGCAATATAAACAAACGTCGTTATGATATACCTACTAGCCTGCGAGATAAACCCCAAAATGAAGGCGTCGTGACGATGCCCCCTTTGGTGTAAAGAAACCTGACCCCAATGCACCAAGTTAGGACCAGAGGAAGTCGCTGCGGGTAACGGTGGCGCCGATGGCGAAGGGCATGCAGGCGATGACCGGATACAGGTAGCGCATGTAGGTCGAGCCGTTGCACGGACCAATCAGGCACACGGCGAGCACCCCCAACAGCGGCACCCAGATCGCCAGCGCACGCCATGAATGACGACGCAGCAGGTAGACCACCACGGCGATCATGATCCACACATAGGTGGCCGAGCTCATGGTGAGCGAAATAAACGGGATGCGCTGCACCGCCACACGGTACAGATTGATCAGGTGGTCACACCAGCGCACCGCGTTGCTGTCAACCGGATGGAAGTCGAAGTACTTGAGGTTGTCGGGACGCGCCATGATCACGGCACTGCGCGCCGTGCTGTAGACCCACGCATCGCGGGCACTCGGATAAAAGTAGCCGTAATAGTTATTGATGAGCGCCGAGATATAACACTCGGAATCCTTTTTGAACATCTGCGCCCAGACCTCAAAATAGGCATCGATGTCCTCCTGCGAGGCGTACTCGTTAAAGCAATTTTTGACGGCGTCCGACTTATCCGGGTTGTAACGGCGGCCCAGATTTTCGTACTTGAGCACCCGGTCGATCACGGCACGCTCTTCGTCGGTCACCGAACCGTCGCAAGGAGCCTCCACGATGGTGCCGTCCTCCTTAACCGTGGGGTTGACGCCCGAGTTGAGGCCGTCGTGCTTTTGGACGAAACGAGCCGTCTGCTGGAACGGAATCGAGAGGATTTCGCGCTTGGAACCAGGCGTGATATCGTGCGCCGGCATAAAGACCTTGGTGAAGTACATATTAGAGGCAAGGCAGAGCGCGAGCACCGCGAGAACACCAACCCAGCGGAAACGCGGGATGGCGCCCAAAGGCGCAGTACCAGTCTGCTTGGCTGCACGACGAGCCACATGCGCGTCCCATGCGCAAAACGCCGCCGCGATTACGCATGCCGCCAGGGGAAACACCAGGCCGCCGTTGCGCAGAAACGTGGAACCCATGGCGCCCAGAGCGAGCAGCAGCCAGTCGTGGCGCGCAAAGAGAACGGGCCTCTGTTCGCCCGCACGCTCGGCATTGGCATCGCGACGGGGCAAGCCGCAGGCCACGAGCTTCACGGTCTGCACCAACAGCACTAAAAACGCGTCGGCGAACAGCACGTCTTTGGTGAGCAGCGCCGCGTAGTTAGAGAACATCGGCATAAACGCAAAGAACAGCAGGATCGCACCGCGAACCGGCAGGCTCACGCCCAGTTTGCGCAGCGACGAAATGGAATAGGCCATGCAGGCAGCCGTAATGACGAACTGAGTGCAAGTGTAGATGGCAAGACCTGCGTTGGCGCTGTTGAACAGTGAAAGCCCCAGCTGGACGCACGAACCGATGATAGCCGTGTGCACCACGGGGTGATGTCCGTTGAGTAACACATTGGGATTGAGCAGACGCAGGTAGTCACTCGTGCCGTTGGGGTAGTTGAACCACTGGCGAATCTGCGCACCCGTATCTCCCATAAAAAGGCCGGGTAGCGAAGCGATGAGCGTGGGTGCCCAGGCGATCATAAGCACCAGGAAGGGCCTGGCAAAGGGATGCTTTGAGAGCCCAGCGTGGGCAACGCGCCATATGCGGCCAAAGTGCGCCTCGGAAAACGGGATGCGTCGGGAGCTCAGCCAATCCAGGCACTCAAAAGCCAGATAGAAAGCCACGATCGCTAGGAGCATCCAGCCCGCGCCGCCAATCCAGGCGCAGATGATGCGAGCTTTGTCGCCAAGGACAATCTCGGCCGAGTCGGTGAGATCGTAGCTGCGGCCGAACACCATGCAGATGGCGAAGAACAGCGACGGCAGAATGATCGATGGGCGCCAGGTGTCGCCACGGCCAAAGAACACGTAGCGAAACGGCAGAGTGAGCAGGCAGGCAAGCGCAAGCAGCATGACCGCGTCGGTATGGCCGGCAAACGAGAGGAGCACCTCGTAGCACACGTACAGCATGCCCGAGGCTTTGGGGTCAATCGCCAAGACTGCGTTGCTCGACACCGGGGCGGGATCGATGGAAAACGCCGTGGTCGCCAACAGCGCGAGCAAAAATGCGATGAGCGTCTGCTTGGCGGGGTAGCGCTTAAACCAGACGATGCGGGCAGCGTCGCGCGCAGCCGTTGTGGAGAGATCGGAATCCTTCACAGTCCGAAAGCCTTTCTAGAAACCTGCCAAAAAGGGACAGGTTTATTTTGGCAGGTTTTATCTGGGGAAACGTTACGGTTCTGTCATCGTTGCCCAGCAAACCACCACAAAGGCGCCTGTCCCCTTTGTGGTGGTTTTGGTGGTTAGGCGTCCAGGTAGACGCGCTGGGGCTGGTTGCGGCGACGAGCAAAGATGATGAGCGCCAGGCCCGCGATTACGAGCGGAAGACTCAGCAGCTGACCCATGGTGATGACGCCGCCCAGCAGATAGCCCAGCTGCGCATCGGGCACGCGCACGAACTCGACGAGGAAGCGAACGATGCCGTAGCCCATCACAAAGACGCCCATAAACGTGCCTTGGGGTAGCAGCGGCTTTTTGCGGCTGAGCACCTGCAAAATGCAAAAGAGCACAATGCCCTCAAGAAATGCCTCGTAGAGCTGGGAGGGGTGACGCGGCGTATCGCCTGCGGTGCCGCCAAAGACCACACCCCAGGGCAGATCGGTCGGCTTGCCCCACAGCTCACCGTTGACAAAATTGGCACAACGGCCCAGGCACAAGGCCAGCGGCGCGCCAATGACGGCAAGGTCTGCCAAAGTCCATGCGTCGAGCTTATACATGCGGCATACGATGATGCCGCCCAAGATGCCGCCCACCAAGCCGCCATGGAAGCTCATGCCGCCCTCATTGGTGGCAAAGATCTCGAGCGGGTGCGCCCAGTAGTAGCCGTCGCCGTAGAAAATGACGTAGAACAGGCGGGCGCCAATGATAAGGCCAAAGACCACACCGACCACGACGCTCGTCAGGTCGTCGACCGTAATGTCGAAACCCCAGCGGCGCTGCGTGCGATACATGACGACCGCCGTGAGCAGAGCTCCGACCACATAGGCCAAGCCGTACCAGTAGATGGTGATGGGCCCCGCCGAAATCGCGACGGGATCAAGCATATGGTAGAAGTCGTTGAGCATGTCGACCCTCCTACTCCCTACATACAAATGCGGCCGCGGGCCTTGCGCTCGCAGCCGCATATTTGGGCGTAACGTCTATGCGGAGTATGCCGTCCGCAGCTTTCGCATCTTAGAACGGCGCGTACTCGTCGTACAGGTCGTCGGTCTCGCCGGAGGCATTGACCTGCTCGACACGGGTAACGCCGGGCACATGCTCCTTGAGGATACGCTCGATACCCATGGACAGGGTCAGTGCGCTTATAGGGCAGCCGGCGCAGGCACCCTGAAGCTCAAGCTGGACGACGCCCTCGTCGTCGACGCCCACATACTCCATATCGCCGCCGTCAGCCTGCAGGTTGGGGCGAATCTCTTCAAGAACCTTCTTAAGCAGCTCTTCGTTAACAGCCACAGGGGCTCCTTTCTCACAATAACGCGGGCACGCCCGCGGACAGGGGCTATGTTACTACAGCCATGTACCCGCTCACGAGCCATCCATGCGCGCGGACACGACTTTCACGAGCAGTCAATTTGGGACGGGGCTCTTTTAGCTGCCTTTTGTTGCCAGCTGGCGTTGCCACGCGCTACTGCTGAGCCTGCCCCTCGGTGCCGATGTGAACATCGACGATAACCTGGCGGTAGCTGATGCCACAGGAATCGAGGATGCGGCGGCTGATGCGTCCATCATCGGTGTCGGCGTACTTGTTGTCCAGGTAGACAACCTCGCCCACGCCCACCTGCGCCAAAATCTTGGCGCAGTCGTGGCACGGGAACAGCGTGACGTAGACCGTGGAACCCTCGAGGTCCTTGAGCGAGCCACGGTAGTTGAGCACGGCGTTTGCCTCGGCATGGACCACGTAGTTGTGCTTGTCCTGCAGCGGGTCGTCGCTCGTACCCCACGGGAAAAAGTCGTCGTTGAGCGCCGAGGGTGTACCGTTGTAGCCCACCGAAAGGATGCGGTGGTTGGTGCTGGCGATGCACGCACCCACCTGCGTGTTGGGGTCCTTGCTGCGGCGCTGCGCGGCGATGGCCACGCTCATAAAGAACTCGTCCCAGCTAATGACGTCCAGGCGCTTGCCTGACGAAGTTTGATGAAGATCGTCCGACATGGCAGACACCTCCGTAATCGCAATAGTTTGACCCATTGTAGCAGGTGAAAGGTGGAGGCGTTTGTCCCACCGGCGCCCTCACTTTTACACGCGGCGGGGCTTTTGGTTGATGCGGTAGAGCTCGGCGAGACCCCGCAGCGTCAGCGCGTCGTCGACCGTCAGGCTGTGGCCGACCAACGCCGCGAGTGCCTCAGCGTCGTCGCCGGTAATGACGATGGGAACGTCGCCCTCCCCCGCGGCCTTGGTCGCGCGCATCTCGGCGAGCACCATGTCGAGCATGCCGTCGATGCGTGCCACCTCGCCCAGAACCACGCCCGAACGCATGGCCTCGCGCGTGTTGCGACCGATCACATGCGCGGGTGCCGAGGGCTCGACCTGCGGCAGGCGCGCCGCAGCAGCCGAAAGCGAGCGGGCGCCAAGCGCCAGACCCGGCGCGATGACGCCGCCCACAAAGGTGCCGCGCGCGTCGATGACCTCGATATTGGTCGTGGTACCCAAGTCGATCACGATGCAGGGAGAGCCGTAGACGGCGCGTGCCGCCACGGCGTCGGCGATGCGGTCGGGGCCGATCTCGGCCGGGTCGTCGTAATGCACGGGCATGCCGGTCTTGAGGCCCGGCCCCACGGTGAGTACGCGTCTCGTGCAGGTACGGGAAAGCGCCGTCTTCCACGGGCGCTCGAGCGCCGGCACCACGCAGCTCAGCACGGCAGCCGTGGGCACAAGTGCGCCCGGCATGCCCGCATCGGCCGCCAGCGCGGCCATGACTTGAGTGAGACGCATACGCACTTCGTCGGCCGTAATGCTCAACGGCGTCGTGATCTCGCACGTCGCAAGCGGGCATTCCTGCGCCGCGGCCGAATCCTCGGCAAACAGACCAAAGCGAATGAACGTGTTACCCACGTCGACCGTCAATATATATGCGCACCCATTAAGCATCGTCGGCGCTCCTTTCGTCTGCCCAGCAGTATATCCCGATGATTGTTCTGGGACGGGGATTTAAAAAGGCTCTGTTAGACCAGGATTGACATACATGTGTCCCCACGGTGCCATATCG
>NZ_QSSH01000019.1:45981-46661 GCF_003438495.1 Collinsella sp. TF05-9AC | reverse complement strand
CGGCCAGCAGACTAAAGTCTTGAAAGAAAAGGGCCGCGCACCCAAACGGATGCGCGGCCCTTATGCCATGAATGCGAGTGATTCCGCGGCGAGCTATTTACTCAGCAGCCTCGGTAGTCTCGGCCTCGGCAGCGGCCTCCTCGACGGGAGCCTCTGCGGGAGCCTCGGCGGCCTGCTTGGCAGCCTCCTCGGCAAACTTAGCAGCACGCTTGGCCTTCTCGGCAGCCTTAGCCTCAGCGGCGGCCTTGCGAGCGGCCTCGGCCTCAGCAGCCTTGGCAGCCTTGGCAGCCTTGGCCTCCTCGGCCTTCTTGAGCTGGGCGGCAGCGGCGCCACCGAACTTGTCGGCGAAGCGCTGGACGCGTCCACCGGTGTCGACGAACTTCTGCTGGCCGGTGTAGAACGGGTGGCACTCGTTGCAAAGCTCAACCTTCATCTCGGACACGGTAGCGTGCGTCTTGAAGGTGTTGCCGCAGGAGCACGTCACCGTGCACTCGACATACTGGGGATGGATACCCTGCTTCATGGTAGGACTCCTTATTAGTCAGGCGCTGGTTACCGATCAGCGCATAAGGCGTCTTGGTTTCCGACCAAGACAACAAACTCGGCTATGGTACCACGGCGCCGCGTGTCCCACAAAAGGTTCACGGTCTTTTCGGAACGACACGAATCTGACCCATCGA
>NZ_QSSH01000019.1:0-45971 GCF_003438495.1 Collinsella sp. TF05-9AC | reverse complement strand
CACGAATCTGACCCATCGAAACACATCTCCACCGTTCCTTCAACTGGGAAAATGCCGTCCCCGGGGCCTGAGAAGGGCCCCGGGGACGTTCGACTGACTGCGGGAACGGCCTTTCCGCTCAATGTGTTCGGCTGAGATCGGAAATCAACCAAACTGAACTAGGTTCAGTTGACATGGTTAAAAACGGGGGCGACGCTTTTGCGTCACCCCTCGTCCCGGCCGGGTTGCTTTAGTTGTACACACGGTAGTTACACTTGAACTGGGTTATGTGTCCATAGTTGGGGCCGTACCAACCCGATGTATAGCTGATTACTTTTGCGCCTAGATATTCGTATCTCTTGTTGTAGCGAAGCTCACGGTAGGTCGTGTCGTACTCTGCTACGTAAAACGCGTCTCCAGAGAAGGCTTTGTACCGGTCTTTAACCGTCGAAGCCATGTACGCGGGTTCGACATCGCCTTTCTCCCCGTTGAGCGCATAGACGGGTGCCGCGATTCCGCATAAAGCCGTTGCCACGAGGATGGCGTAGACAGCCATGCGCGACGCATTGGACTTCAGCTGTTCAAATAGTTTCATGTCATTCACCTCCCTCGTATGTATCGAGGTATTCCTGCTTGAGCGTCTGCGAGGACGACTTGATCTTTTCCACGAGCGTGCCGGCCTCGATGAAGTAGAACGAGTTGGTGAGGTCTGCCAGGTCGTCGAGCAGATGGCTTGAAATGAGCACGCTTCGTCCCCGCGCCACCTCGCTGCGCATCGCGTCGCAGGAGGTTTTCCGCTTTCCCGGATCGAGGCCGTTCAGCGGTTCATCGAGGATGAGGTACGGGCAACCGGTCGCTATCGCCATGGCAAGCTTTACCTGCTGCTTCATTCCTGTCGAGAGATTACGCATCGGCTTGTCGAGATATGGGGAGATTCCGAGGGAGTCGCAGAGCGAGTCGATGTCGGCGGCCGATTTCCACGCCTCCCCAACGAAAGAGAGGTGCTCGAGGGCCGATAGCGTTGGGTAGAGATCCGCGCCGCCCGAAGAGCTCAGGTAGACGAGTTCTGCAAATTCGGCTGATCGACGTTGGCAGATTCCGTCTGCCGCCAGGCTTCCCGAGCGGATGCGGGTGGGAAATTGGCCCGACAGCGCTTCAAGAAGGGTGGTTTTCCCCGAGCCGTTGGGAGCAATGAGGCCCGCCGCCGTTCCCGGGCTCAGGAAAAGCGACCCGATTGAAAGTACCGTCGTGCTCCCGTATCCCACGCTCACGTCCAGGAGCTCAAGCCCATGGTGCTTTTTAGCGGGTCCAGCCTGTTTGGGCGAACGCGTCACAACGGCGCCGACCGCGAAAAGGACCGCGACGTATACCAGGGCCACGGCAAGCATCGATGCGCCGCCCGAACCGGAGCCAATGAATTCCGTCGGGAAGCACCCTACGTAACCCGTTGCCTCGATAGGCGAGAACACGGCCAGCGGCAGGAGCCCGAGCGCGGCATTATGCCCCAGTGCCGAATCGGACAATAACGGGAATGCCGGGGCCGCGACAAGCAACGCGGAGGCAAGGGGGCCCGCGAGGACGCGCCTCGTTGCGGTCGATAGGACGGCGGAACAAACGGATATCAAGGTTCCACCCGCGAGCAGCGCGAGAAGTATGGTCGTGAAGACGTTTCCCGCGGTCGTGGTAGTGAGCGCGCCGTCATGGAAGAAGGCGATCGGGTACCCAATTTGCCCGAAGCCGTTTAGGGCCAAGGCGTAAATACTCCCGGGCGCAAGGCCGGCGAGGAGCATCGCGGTCCCCGCGCCAATTATCGAAAACACGGTTTGGATAAGGCGCCGGAATTTGGGCACGGGCGCCTTTGCCGCCAGGGTCGCAGGCCTTGTGGCGCCGAGCACGAGTATCGACGAGAGAAGGAAGGGGATGAAGGGAAGGAAGGACGGCGCCTGGGCAATGGCGTAGGGCAGGAAGGAGAGGAACGGCAGGTCGTTTGCGGAGGCCGGGATATCCGTGATGCCGGAGCTGCTCAGGGCGCGGCAATATGCGAGCTCTGCGTCATTGGTCTCTCGGTCTCCCACGATGGACCCGGATTGGAAGCCTTCGCCCATGAGCGCGTAGTAGCTCTCGGCAGAATCGAGAAAGGCGGCGTCGGTTTGAGCGGCGAGGGCGGCGTTCGCGTATCTTGCAAGCTCAGCGTCATCTTGCTGCTCTGGCGATAGGTCTGTGCCGCTGGCCTGGGGCGCGCGCGTATTGAATGCGTCGACAAAGCCCTGCATGCCCTGCTTCATAAAGAAGGGGCCGTAGATGGGTGAATTGAACGCAATGGGGACGGAAAAGGCTGCGGCGAGAACGAGCGTGCAAATCCATACGGCCCTGTCTCTTAGGATTAGTTTGAGAAGAAGTCGACAGTACATTTAGAAGCACCTACGTTCCTCAAAGAATTGTTAGATTAAAAGTAACAGACCGGATGAAGATGCGTGCGACGGGGGCGAGGCGAATGGCTGAGCGGTATCGATATGCGGGTTCAACGGTATCACATTGGCCACATAGATTTTTAACTTGCATTTCTACCCGCCCTTTTCGTAGAGTCGCCGATACGTGCTTAGCGCACCCTCGGCGCGTCCGGCAGGCTTTGCGAAATGGGATCCAGGAGACTTCGGCGCAGCATCATCTTGCGGAATGCTTCTAATGAGCCTCCCATCCTTCAAAAACAGAATCTCATCGCACAGCCTATCGACCGAATCCAAGATGTGGGATGACATGATGATGCACGTACCAGAATCGGCCAGCTTCCTGAGAATCTCGGAATGCAAGTCCACCCTGCTGGGGTCGAGCGCGTTCATGGGCTCATCTAATAGAAGGTACCGCGCGCCCGTCGCATACGCAATCGCCAGGGTAAGCTGCTGCTTCATGCCCTGGCTCAGAGTGCGGATCCTCATCTTCGCGAACTCGCCTATCTGCGTTTGTTCCACTATCTCTTCGATATCGCGAGCATGCGGCCACATATCGCAAACCATCTTGAGGTGATCTTCCGCACGCAATCCGGGATACAGCAGCGTCCCCTCACCAGGTGCATAGAAGATCATAGAACGGACCTCTCTCGCACCCGTACCCTGCACCTCATCCAGAACGATGCTCCCGTCCACGCGAGGACCCGGCAAACCTGCCATCGCACGCAGCAACGTCGTCTTTCCATGCCCGTTCGGAGCGACGAGACCGTAGACCGTACCCGGGGCAAACTCAGCGTCCACCGAATCTACGAGCACCTTCTTTCCATAAGAGATCGTCAGCGTTTGAAGGCCAATCATCGAGATCATCCCCTTTCGATCTTTGGAACACTCAGGCGCACCATCAACGGAGATACGGCGCCCAAAACCACCAGCAGAGCGCCCGATGCGCCGACGACCTCTCCAAAAGGCATCGCGTTCGTCCCTCGCCCAAGGAACCCAATCGTCCCCACCTGGGAAGCGGGATCAAACGAGGCGAATGGAGCCAGCAGCGCGACGCCCATGCCCGCGCTTTCAACATGAGCGCTCAACGAACCCAACACCAGGAGAACCGCGCAAACCACTCCGGTGACAACGGGGTTGCGGCTAATCGCTGCTGTCAACGCAGCGACGACGGAAATCACGCCGTATGCCATGACCAGCAACGGAATACTGCACAACACCGCCTCCCCCACCATGGACGTTGTCGAAGCTCCCGCCCGAATGAGAGCGACGGGATACTCCGATCCACCCGCACCGTTCTTAATCAAGGACACAACCGCAGCGGGAACCATCGACACCAAAAGCAGCGCCAAGCCAAGCAGGAGAGACAGCGCAACAGCCGTCAGAAAACGCACATGCGCTGTTGCGGGGACTTGGAAAACCAGAAGGGAACGGCACCGCAGGTGGGTGCACGCAAGCGATGTGACAACCACGGGCAACAGCCAAAACAAGGAAGGAAGCGCTGCCTGGAGATAGGAAAGGAGGATTAATGGGGGCATCTTCGTACTTAACTCGTAAACCTTGGGGTCCGGCAAGCTCGCGATCGACTCGAGCAGAAGGGCGCGCGCCTCCGCACGAGAAGGAGTCTCCGGCTCGATTCCGATCGATTGCAGGAGGGTCGCATCTGCCGCGCCCAGCTCGCCTCGAGCGCGCTCGTACGTCGCAAGGCTTCGAAACCCCTCCGCAGGCGTGGGCGCGTACACGAAACCCGAAAGAGCATCTCGCATGCCTTCCAGGGCCGCTTTGCCCTCGACGTCCATATTCGCAGCGTCCTGCTCTAGATACCGATCTATTGAACGGAGCTCCCCATCCCTATACCGAACAGCGGAAACGTCACCAGCGTCAGGAAACACCTCGACCAGAGCCGGGGCCAGCATCGCCGTCGACATTGCAATCGCGCATACGGCGAGGGCAGGAGAATGCAGGAGCAGCTTCCCCATCGTTCTTACGTATGCAACGGCGGAGGCACAAGCGCTCGAACGGGCTGTCGTTCTCGATGCGGTGAAGGAACCTCTCTCAAGACAAATCGGGGACATCGGGCGCGCGCAGCCGCTCTTTCCAGCAACGCAAAGCAGGCTAATTGCCAGCACCTCGATCCCGATTGCGCATACGAGGGTAATCGCGCCACGCTCGAAGCAAAGTCCAGGCAGATTCACTATCTGCGTTGTCGGGTACGGGCTATAGGCGCCGACGGTCAACTCAGTGTTCGCATACGTAAGGGGATTCAACAGGGCGAACTCACGTAAAGCGATGGATCTTCCGTAATACCCGGGAACCATCGTCGCCCCCATCAGGGCACATACGAACACGTTTCCAAGCGTAGGGTTATTGGCAATCTTCACGGCAAGGTGAACGACGAGCGAGATGAACGCCGCCACCAAGAATTGCAAGATGGCCGTCTGTGCGAACACCAGCCAAGCCGGTTTGATAACCGGAGTCGCATATTGAACGTAGCCTATCGGATAGAACAGCGAGCCCGGGCCATTCTTCACAAGTGCGGCGATTATCCCTGGAAGATTGACGGCGAAGACGGCAAGCATCGCAAAAACACTCGCCCATACGCTCGATGCAACAAGCCTGCCCAGCTCACCCATCGGTGCCTGGATGATGAGTTTTTCACGTTTGTTAAGACGCGCGGCAAGGAACGAGACGGCAACGGCCGTTGCGGCCCATAGCAAGTACTCCTTCGATCCGTCATAATAGGAGTACGCTCCATCCGATACCTGCAGAAACGGAAGCAGAGTAGAGAGCGGCGCCAAGACAAGACGCCCCGCGGCAAGAGGGTACAGAAGCGCGGGCATGCTTGATGAAGAGGTATAGACACCCTCCTCCCCCGCATTCACAAGCGCATCCGCATAGGATGCTGACAATTCCTGCTCAACACGGGTTATTCCCGACTCGAGGTATTCGACCCGTCCGTCGATGCCAGCCGCGCTCCTGAAGACGGGCAAAGCACAAAGAACCATCAGCGCAACAACGGCAACACAGAGCGACCTGGAGGAGATGAGCGACCTAAAGATTGCCTTCGAGATTTTGAGCATATTCATCGCCAACCTTAACCTCATCCAGTCGGAACAGAGGGGCCGAACAAAATGCTCGGCCCTTCCTCGCATCTAGTAGGTGCTATAGACAAATTGCCATTTATCAGTTGTGCCAAGAACACCACAGGAGCACATTGCAGCGAGGCGAGATTCCCTATGATGCGCGGATCGGCGATAGCCATTTCGGTAGGAGATCGTCTTGTAAGAGATGTTGAACATCGAGATGCTGTGCCCGCTTACGCCGCGAGGACAGCTGTAGCTCCAGTAGGTATCGACGACGTCGTCCGTATACCCGAGGGGCTCAACGAGGGCACACTGGCTGCTCTCCTGGGAAGGAGGCATCGGGGTATCCGCAAAAGCGGGGGCTCCCGGCAGCAACAGACAAAGAGCGAGGCCGAGGAAAACCAAGAGCTTACACGACTTAACAGTACTGAACATAATCCTCTCCAATCTAGAGGGGTTTCGGTTGCAGCATGCTGTGATTACTTGCCGGCAAAGTCAATTTAACATAAACTGTTAAAAAGTAACCTGAGTTTTTTAAATTCTTCGGAGGTTATTATGAGTTCCGACAATCGCACTCCCCGGCTTCATTCCTTCCGCATCGCATGTGCGATAGCCTCTGCGACCCTTTGCGCCACCGCCATCGCACAAGTGGCGTTCTCCTTAAAGCCAGCAATCGAAGTGCTCGACAACCCTGTAATTGCAGACTCCCCCGCGTATCCAGCCCTTGCGATCTCGACATTGGTCCCTGCCGTCATCGGTATCGCTACGACCATCCTCAGCGCCGTTCTCGTGTGGACGATCAAGAGCGGAGACCCCTTCAAGAAAGGGTCTGCGACATGCTTGAAGGTGCTCGGCATTCTCTTCGTTGTTCAAGCTGCCACCAGCCTCTACGCCGGCTCACTCAAAACCTCCGTTTCGATGTTTGGCGGCGAGGGGGCCGTCGGCGCCCAAGAGATCGCTTCATCATTCGATTGGACCTCTCTGGTTCTCGGCATCGTCCTGTTCATGCTTTCCCAGCTCTTCTTGTACGCCCGAGAGCTGTACCTCGACTCCGACGAGATTGCGTAAGGAAACGCCATGCCCGTAATTGTTCGCCTCGACAAGATCATGGCCGAGCGAAAGATTTCCTCGAACGAACTTGCCGAAAGGATTGGAACCACGCCCGTGAACCTGTCCCGTATTAAAAAAGGGCATATTCGCGGCATTCGCTTCAACACACTCGAGCAGCTATGCCTCGCCCTTCGTTGCCAACCCGGAGACCTTCTCGAAGTCATGAGCGAAGAGGATGCCCGAAAGGAGTTCGGACTCGATTGGTCCGCCGAGGATTAGAGGGCGGTCGTACTCGCCCTGCACACGGGGATGCGAATCGGCGAGGTCTGCGGCCTTCGGTGGTGCGATGTGGATTTCGAGACGGGCCTGATCTCGATCAGGCACTCGGTGGCGTACGCGAAGGGAATGGGTTCGTTCATCAAGGACACCAAGACCCATGACGCCAGGGGTATCCCCATCGACCCGGTCGGCCTACTCCCCTTCCTGAAGGAGACCCACGAGATCGACTGCGGAAAGCTGCGCTTGCGCGGCCTTACCGGGGCGGTCGAGATCGGGGACTGCTACATCCTGTCGGAGCCGGGCGCGACCTTCGCGACGACAAGCTATATCCGCAGGGCGTTCAAGACGTTCTCGGAGACCAACGGCCTCATGGGCACCAACGACGAGCTGATCACGTTCCACGGCCTTCGCCACACGTTCGCAACGCAGTGGATCCGCCAAGGCGGCGATATCAAGGCGCTCCAATCGATCCTCGGCCACAAGGACGCCATGGCGACGCTCAACGTCTACGCCGACATCGAGCCCATCTCCAAAATCCATAACATGCTGCGCGCCACGCCGTGCCTTTGGCGCGGGCACCTCGGGCCGAGGGTCGATCCGGGTCCCATGTTCCAACAGAGGATCCAGGAGTCCATCGAGACGCTCCAGGCGTTCGGCTACGGCATCACCGAGCCGGACGACCGAAATATCGCCATACGCGACGTGAAGACGAACAGTTGGCTCTAGCTCACCGAGTACGCGGCAGTGCTGGGCCCATCCCAACTGAGGTCACGGTGGTCCGATAGGGGCGCCGCCCGCGGCATGCGCCGCGGAGCGGTATCCCCTACCGAAGGGCGGGGATGCCCTCCGCTTCCAGTTCGGAATCAGCCGTCGGAGGCGTTCGGCTGACTGCGGGAACGGCCTGTCCGCTCAATGTGTTCGGCTGAGATCGGAAATCAACCCAACACGAGCCGGACACGCGCCAGACGGCTCTTCCCCGTACGGCCTTCCCCCTTACGCTCATGTTGCAGGCATGTAACGCCGCAGCGAGCGCGCCTTTTTTGCGCCAGACAGGTACAATGATGAACACTGTACCGTAGCGGAGCGCCCCGCGCGCGCCGCAATCACGCGAAAGGGTTTCCCATGGCCGAGATCTCGTCCTCCCGCATCGTCATCACCGTCCTTGGCAAGAACCGCCCCGGCATCGTCGCCGGCGTCACCCGCGTTCTGGGCGAGGCCAACGTCGACATCCGCGACATCACGCAGTCCATTATCGAGGACATCTTCACCATGACCATGCTGGCCGACACCGCCGAGTCCAAGCTCGACTTCGCCGAGCTGCAGAAGGCCCTGGCCGAGGCCGGCGAGCTTTCGGGCGTCAACGTGTCCATCCAGCGCGAGGACGTCTTTAACTTTATGTACCGCCTGTAGCGAACAAGCCGCTCGGGGCAGCTTGACGTCATATCGTCCAAGCGCGCGGCCCCAAAGCGGACCGGAGAGGAGCGCGCATGGCCTACGACGCCAAGAAAATCTATTACCGCTTCGATGACCACTTGAGCCGACTGGTTCTGGATTACGAAGCAAGCCGCCAGATTTCGCCTGAGAGCGAAAGCCTCTACCACGGCCTGCCGACCGACCCTTATGACGAGGGCTTGTTCGAAGAGCACAATGTCAAGCGCGGCCTGCGCAATGCCGACGGCTCGGGCGTGGTCGCGGGCCTCACTCGTATCTCGGATGTGCACGGCTACAACAAGGTCGACGGAAAGGTCGTGCCCGATCAGGGCAAGCTCACGCTTCGCGGCTACAGCATCGAGGATCTGGTCAACAATGCCCAGGCCGAGAATCGCTACGGCTACGAAGAAGTCGCCTATCTGCTTATCACGGGTTCGCTGCCCAACAAGGAAGAGCTCGACGGCTTCTGCGAGCGCCTAGGTGCCTTTAGACATCTGAGCGACGAGTACGTCAAAGAGTTTCCCATGACCACGGTGTCGTCGAGCATCATGAATGTGCTTCAGCGCGCCGTGCTGCTGCTCTACGCCTTCGATGCCGAACCAGACGTGATCACGCCCGAGCACGAAATCGACGTCGCCATTTCCATGCTCGCACGTCTCCCGCGCATCGCCGCCTTCGCACACATGGCCTCGGTCGCCAAGCTTCGCGGCTCCGAGGTTCACGTGCCGCACCCCACGCCCGGCCTCTCCACCGCCGAGACCATCCTACAGGTCCTGCGCGGCGGCATGGCGTTCACCCGCGATGAGGCGATGCTGCTCGACGTTATGCTCATGCTGCATGCCGAGCACGGCGGCGGCAACAACTCCACCTTCGCTTGCCGCGTGCTGTCGTCTTCGGCCACCGACCCGTATTCCGCCTACGCCGCGGCTATCGGCTCGCTCAAGGGCCCGCGCCACGGCGGCGCCAATGCCAAGGTCGTGTCTATGCACGAGGACATCCGCGCGCATGTCTCCAACTGGGAGGACGAGGACGAGGTCGCGGCCTACCTGGGCAAGATCCTCGACAAGCAGGCCTTCGACGGCACGGGCCTCATCTACGGCATGGGCCACGCCGTCTATACGCTCAGCGACCCGCGCGCCGAGGTCTGCCGCCGTTACGCGCGCTCACTGGCAGCCAAGAAGGACTTGGGCGAAGAGTTCGCACTCATCGAGCGTATCGAGCGCCTGGCACCCCAGGTCATGCGCGACCACGGCATGACCAAGCCCATCTGCGCCAACATCGACCTGTACACGGGCTTTATCTACAAGATGCTCGGCGTGCCCGAGACGCTCTTTACGCCGCTATTCGCCGTCGCCCGCATGGCCGGCTGGTCGGCGCACCGCATGGAAGAGCTCTTCTGCGCGCACCGTATCATCCGCCCCGCCTATCGTCCGGTGATCGAGCCGCTGGAGTACAAGCCGCTCGCCGACCGCTAGGACGCGGACCGTTATAGAACTCGAGCGTGGCCAGGGACCCAAGCCCTCGGCCACGCTTTTTATGCCAGTAGAAAGGGCTGCATCAAATGATTGTGTTTTCCGATATGGATGGAACGCTGCTGACGAGCGATAAGCAGATGAGCGACGCCACTTGGGCAATGCTCGACGAGCTTGCGCGCCGCGGTATTGAGTTTGTGCCCTGCACGGGGCGCCCGCTGTCGGGCATCTTTGAGCCTATCCTCGCCCATCCTGCCGTGCACTACGCGGTCTGCGCCAATGGTGCCAGCGTCTGGCAGCTCGACGAAGATGCGCCTACCGATGCCTCACGCGCCAAACGTATCTTGAGCCGACCGCTCGACCGTGGCATCGCCCATCGCATCCATCGCATCGCCGTCGGCCACGATGTGACCTTCGATATCTTCGCCGACGGCCAGTGCTTCCTCCCCCGCTCGCTCTATGAGCGCCTAGACGAGTTCTGCGGCGGCGACCCCCACATCGCGGCTTCGCTCAAGCGCACACGAACACCGATCGACATGGATATCGACAGTAAGATCGACGAGGTCGAGACACTCGAACGCATCGCCATGTACTGGCACGACCCGGCCGATCGCGACGCCATCGCGGCGGAGCTCGACACGCTCGGAGGCATTGAGGTCACGCGTTCGTACGCCATGAATATCGAGGTCATGGGCGAGGGCGCCACCAAGGGAACGGCCCTCACATGGCTATGCGAGCACCTGGGCGAGCGTCTCGCCGACGCCTGGGGCTTCGGCGACAACATCAACGACATTCCCATGCTGCAGGCAGCAGGCCACGGCATAGCCATGATCAACGGCGAGCCCGAAGACCGCGACGCCGCCGACGCCATCACCGAGTTCGACAACGACCACGACGGCGTCGCCCGCACCATCATGGCCGCCCTCGCCTAGTCATCGGCTAGTCATTGGGGACGTTCTTGAATGACTAGTCGTTGGGGACACTCTTCGTGAAAAGCTGCAAGGACTGTCCCCCACTGCCGGCAGAACGGGAACGTCCCCAGCTGCCGGATTAAGCGAGGCCCTCTAGCACGCGGCGGAGCTCCTGCTGAACGGCGTGGTCGCGGTTACGACCCACCACGCGATCGGCAACCGCCCTGAGCGCAGGGCGCGCGTTTTCCATCGCGCAGCCCGTGCCGACAAAGCGAATGATCTCGTAGTCGTTCATCGAGTCGCCAAACGCCATGACCTCGTCGCGCCCAATGCCGTAATGCTCCGCGAGCTGTGCAATACCCGAGGCCTTCGACACACCGGGCTGCATGGCATCAATCCACGCGTTGCCCGAAGGCGCAAAGGTAAAGAGCTGACCGAGTTCGCGCTGTAGCACGTACGCACTGTCCATAACCGCACTGTCGTCGCAAAAGATACTCGCTTTGATGATATTTACGCTGGGATCGGGCAGCTCCCAAATGCGCTCGGCATTGGGAAGGTCCTTATCGACCTCACGCACGAACTTGCACTCGTCATCGAGCAGGAAGGACTTGGTTCGGTCAAAGAGCGCAAGATGCAGATTGGGAAACGTCCTGACGGCTTGGGCGAGCCTTCGAATCGCCAGGTGGGAATACACCTCACGGTCTACCATCTTACCGTCGGCGTAGACTTGGGCGCCGTTAGCGGCGACAAAGTCCATCTTGTCGCGAACGGGCGCAAAGAACTCGCACAGGCGATCGTAGCGACGACCTGACGATGCGGCGAAATGCACGCCATGCTCGTGTAGCGCCAGAATCAGTTCATAGGTCTCGGGAGGCACCTGGCCGTTTTCGTCAAGCAGTGTGCCGTCCATATCGGATGCAATCAGTTTAAACATAGAAAAGCTCCCTTCGGGCTTGTTGGAATCAGACGCGTATCCGATTCCAACGTACCCAAAGGGAGCTCAAATAAGACTCCGCGGGCGTAAACGTTACAAGGACCTGGCAAATAGCTCACACATGCCAGAGGTCCTACGGTCGCGGCGTCAGGCAGCCCGCCAAAGAGTGTCCCCGATGACTAGTCGTTTAAGAACGTCCCCGATGACTAGTCGGCGTAGGTGAAGGTTGTGACGTCGAACATGCCCTCGGGGCGGATGCGGAGCGTCGGGATGACCGGCAGGGGCAGGAAGATGATGCCCATGATGGGGTCGAGCGGCGGCTCAATACCCATGGCGCGCGCCTTGACCATAAAGTCGTCGTGCTGCGCGGCAACATCCTCGGCCGTGCCCTCGCTCATAAGGCCACCGAGCGCCAGCGGAATGCGCGCCACGACCTCGCCGTTGCGCACCAGCACGTGGCCGCCCTGGCCCACGGCCTCAACGGCAGCCATCATATCCGCCGCATTGTCGCCCACCACGCACACGTTGTGCGAGTCGTGGCCGATCGTGGAGGCAATGGCACCGCCCGTGATGGTGAAGCCGCGCACCCAGCCGCGACCGATATGCTTGCCGACGAGCCCCATGCCGGCGGGACCGTCGCCGTCGACGCCCTCGGCCTGCAGCGACACGCCGCGGCCATGGCGCTCGATAAGCATAATGCGACGCAAGTCCTCGTCAGTCTCGGGACGAACCATGCCCGTGATAGCCATGCCAGGGATCACATCAATAACCGCCTCGCCCGGCTTAAAGGCATAATCGAACACGTCAAGCGAAAGCTTCGGCAGCTTAACGGAAGCACGCAGCTCATCGGCAAGCGCTGCGACCTCAGCGGTCTCGGGCGCAACCTCGCCCACAAAGGCGCCGTCCTGTGCCACGAGCGCACCGGCGGCATACACGCGATGCGGGGCCGTGGCAAAGGTCAGGTCATCGAGCACCAGCAGGTCGGCGCGCTTGCCCGGAGCGATCGCGCCGCGGAGCTCATGCGGGTCACGACAGCCGTGGTCCAGGCCAAAGGCCTCGGCCGTGGAAAGAGACGCCATGGAGATGGCGACCACCGGGTCGATGCCGGCCTCGATGGCCACGCGGCAGGCGTTGTCGATCATGCCGGTCGAAAGCGCGTCGGAGGGAGCGCGGTCGTCGGTCGCAAAGCAGCAACGGCGAGCACGGGCGGGGTTTTCCAGCAGCATAGGCGACAGGTTGGCAAGGTCATGGCTGCAGGTGCCCTCGCGCAGCATGACATACATGCCGCGGGATAGCTTGTCGAGCGCTTCCTCGGGAATCGTCGACTCGTGGTCGGCGATAATACCCGCTGCGGCATAGGCGTTGAGATCCTTGCCGGCAACAAGCGGAGCATGGCCGTCGACCTGTTTGGACGGCGTCTGATTGGCAGCGTCAATGCGAGCGCAGGTCTCGGGATCGGCCATAAAGACGCCCGGCAGGTTCATCATCTCGCCCAGACCAAAGACATCGCCCGGATGCTCGGCAAAAAACGCCTGCATATCGGCAGCCGAAATAACGGCACCGGCCTGCTCGTCGGGCAGCGCGGGCACGCACGAAGGCATCATGTACTTGATGGAGATGGGTGCGCGGCGGCCGTCCTCGATCATAAAGCGCAAGCCGTCGAGACCGGCAACATTGGCAATCTCGTGGCTGTCGGCAATGGCGGTGGTAGTACCGCGCGTCGCGGCCATGCGAGCATACTCGGCGGGACGGATGTTCGAAGACTCGATATGCAGATGCCCGTCAATAAAACCGGGAGCGAGATAGCGACCCTGGCAGTCGATAACCTCGGCAGCCTCGTAGGTGCCAGCGACATCGTCGCGACCATCGTAGAGCACGCCGACGATCACACCGTCCTTGACGGCAACGCTGCCGGGCGCCACACGCTGGCCATACACGTCGACGATCTGCGCATTGGTAAACAGCGTGTCGACGGGCACGCGGCCCTCGGCGGCCTCGATCACAGACCTCATGACCTCAACGGACATACATACTCCTTTAACCGTAGAAAAAAGCTGCGGAGCGGACAGACCTTCACCGCAGCAAGCCAATAGCCATTGTATGCCCAAACGATGGGTCAACAATACGCCTCTCCGCTTAACGGCACACGCCGCTTGGCGCAATGGGGGCAGGTTACTTTGCACCAATGACAAGGAGTGTCCCAAAGTGCCGGCACAAAAGGAACGTCCCCAAGTGCCAACCACGGAAGCGCCGATGTTTTGGCATCGCCAGCGAGCGGGTCGCATTTGAGACAAGGTGACGTGAAACGAAAGGGCGCTGACCTTCTGGTCGCGCCCTTGAAGTTGAACGTCAGATTGTCCAAATGCGGCCCGCGCAGCGTCGGCCGGTCCGCCGTTCGGTAGAACGGCGGAACTAAATCAACTTGAAGCCCTTGCGCTTACCCACAGAAAGGGTGTCGCCCAGCTTGAGGGCGCTGGGATCGATGTTGTAGCTCTTGGGAGCCACGGCCTTGCCGTTGATCTTGACGCCACCGCCGTCGATATCGCGACGAGCCTGGCCGGCGCTCGCCGAAAGGCCCAAGTCCTTGAGCAGGCCGGCGAGGTAGATCTGGCCCTCGTCGTTGACGGTCAGCTCGACATGCTTCTCGGGGAAGTCGGCAAGCTGGCCCTCCTTGAACACGCGGTCGAACTCGGCCTGAGCCTCGTCTCCGGCGCCGGCGCCGTGGTAGGTGTCGCACAGGTCGCGGCCCAGAGCGCGCTTGAGCTCGTAGGGGTCGGCAGAACCATCGGCCAGGGCGGCGTCGATCTTGTCGACCTCGGCCGGGGTGAGCGAGCTGGCCAGACGATAGTACTTGCCGATCATCTCGTCGGGGATGGACATGGTCTTGCCGAACATATCCTTGGGAGCGTCGGTCAGGCCGATGTAGTTGCCATAGGACTTGGACATCTTGCGCACGCCATCGGTGCCCTCGAGCAGCGGCATGGTGAGCGCGACCTGCGGCTCCATGCCCATCTTCTCCATGAGCTCACGGCCAGCGAGCAGGTTGAAGAGCTGATCGGTGCCGCCCATCTCGACGTCGGCCTTGATCTGCACGGAGTCGAAAGCCTGCATCACGGGATACAGGAACTCATGCAGGGCGATCGGCGTCTGAGACTGGTAGCGCTTGGTAAAGTCGTCGCGCTCGAGGATGCGGGCGACGGTGAACTTGGAGCACACCTGCAGCAGACCGGCCAGATCCATCGAAAGGATCCAGTCACCGTTGTGCACGATGGTGGTCTTCTCGGGATCCAGGATCTTCATGGCCTGGCTCACGTAGGTCTCGGCATTGGCCTCGATCTGCTCCTGCGAAAGCTGCGGACGGGTGGAATTCTTGCCCGAAGGGTCGCCAATCAACGCGGTACCGTTGCCGATGATGAGGGTGACGTTGTGGCCCAGGTCCTGGAACTGACGCATCTTGCGCAGCGGCACGGCGTGGCCCAGGTGCAGGTCGGGGCTGGTGGGGTCGACGCCGAGCTTGATGTTGAGGGGCTCGCCCTTCTCAAGCTTCTTGCGAAGGTCGGCCTCGGGAACGATCTGCGCGGCGCCCGAGGTGATGATACGCATTTGCTCGTCAACAGACAGCATTGGGTATCCTCCTTTTGCTATAGCACCCTCGCCGAAAACGGCGGTGCTGGAAGTCCATAAACTCTCTTATGATAACAAACTGACGCGACGCAGCACCTACGACAGGAAAATCCTCGTCCTGCCGCATGCGTCAATGGCAACTGGCAGACGTGTACCGTCACGCTCGACCAGATAGCGTACCTGCCGACGACGCAAGCAGTCGCGGCAACGAACCTGTCCCGTCGCATCGGTGGCGCAGACGCCCTCGGCGGTCAGCAGGCAGTGCTCGCACACCATAAGCTCGGGACGGTCGGCGTCGACCGGACCCAAGACGCCGGGTTCAGCGGCCAGTTCGGCAATACGCTCCGCATCATTGCCGAGCAACTCCGCCGGCAAGCACACCCGCCCCGCACCGAGTCCGCGCAGCCAGGTAAGCGTGGCCCGATTCGCGCAGAACACCGGCGCCGCCACGTCAAACGTCACGCCCAGCTCGCGAGCGATCACCACCTGTCCCAGGTTGCGGCAGACGACGCGCCCGGCACGCTGTATCAGTGAGCGGGTCCAGTCAGCGTCACCCGTGCGGCACACCTCGTCAAGCACCACAACGGCGTCGGACAAATCAAGTTCTCCGCGCGGGTCGGCATCCATCAGCTGCCAAGCAAAAACCATGCGAGTGGGAACCGCGCACTCCACCAACTCCGTGGACGCACTGCCATCCACCGCAACGTCCTCAAAGGGCAGCACCTCAACGGCACGCGCAACGGGCGCAATCGCATCCGCCTCGGCCCGCATGCGCTCCAACACCGCCGCCGTCTGATCCAACACGCCGGCGCTGCGAATCAGGTACACCTCGCAGCCCGTGTCAACCTTACGCTTGCAATGCACGACGACGCGCTCCCCCGCTGCGGCATCCACCGGACAGGGCACCTGCGGCCAGCGCTTGGGCACATCGGGACGCGCGTCGGCACCCGGATAAAACCGGATCTCGAGCGTGTCACCCGCCGCCACGGCGGCGTCGAGCTCAACGGTCACCTCTTCGTGGCCCACAGCGACCAAGCGCCCCACGCGCACGCCCTGGTTAATCGCACGCTCAAAGCTCATCAGCTCGGCACCCGAACGCCCTCGCAGGTACGCATCGGTAAACCCACGGTTAAACGACCTTCCCAGCTCGCGCTCAAGCTCTTCCACGGCACCGGGGTCCCACGCGCCGTCGTACAGCATATCGAGTGCCCGGCGCCACACCCGCACCACGTTGAATACGTAATCGGGGTTCTTCATGCGCCCCTCGATCTTGAGCGACGCCACGCCGGCATCTACAAGCTCGGGCAGATGTGCAATACCCAGATAGTCGCGCGGGCACAGCAGGCGATCTCCCTCGACGGCGACAACGCTCTGCCCCGCCTCGTCCACCAGGTCGTACGCCAGACGGCACGGCTGCGTGCAGTCGCCGCGCATCGCCGAGCGCCCACGCCGCAGGGCCGAGAACTCGCACGCCCCCGAATAGCCGATGCAAATCGCACCGTGGCAGAATACCTCGATGGGCACGCCCGTGGCACATAGCGCCGCAATCTCGTCGACCGTCAGCTCGCGTGCCGTCGTCACGCGCTCGACCCCCAGCTCATCGGCGGCAAGTCGCACGGCGCCTTCGCTATGAACGCCCGCCTGCGTGGACAGGTGAATCTCGACCCCGGGAATCGCCGCGCGCAGCGCGCAGGCCAGCCCGGCATCGGCGACAATCAGAGCATCGGCGCCCAGCTCCAGTGCATGAGCTCCCAACGCCACCGCGTCGGACAACTCATCGTCAAACACGAACACGTTGAGCGTCACGTACACACGCACGCCATGGGCATGCGCCACGGCGCAGCCGCGCGCAAACTCGTCGTCGGTAAAACCGTGCGCACTCACACGGGCGTTAAAGCCGCCCAACCCCGCATAGATGGCATCGGCGCCCGCGGCGATGGCCGCAAACATCTGGTCGAGCCCGCCCGCCGGCGCCAGCAGCTCGGGCAGCGCCGCACCGGCAGCATCCAATCCAGTCTTGTGTTGTCCGCTCGGCCCCATCGCCCGAATCGCCATCGGCAAACTCCTTACCAAGGTATGCATTCACTCTGAAAAATGCCGTCTTCCAGCATACACGAGGCCTCGCGCGCCCCGTTTGGTTTATCGTGTAATAACTTATGTCCATCCTGCCCCGACGGCACATCCGCCGTCCGGCACGACATACCTGGAGGTCAATATATGGGTCCTCGCCAACGACAGGGACGCAGCCGTTCAAAGACGCATGCCCTGCCCATAATCCTGCTCTCGTTTTTGGGCTTTTTGCTGATTGCGGGCGTGGCATTTGGCATCGGCATGGTCGGCAACGTCAACCGCTGGCTGTCCGATCTGCCCGACTACACCGACGCCAACGCGTATCTGGTGAGCGAGCCCACCGAGATCGTCGACTGCAACGGCAACAAGATCGCGAGCTTCTACACGCAAAACCGCAAGTCCATCACCAAGGACAAGGTCTCTCCCTACGTGCTACAGGGCACCGTTGACGTCGAGGACGAGCGCTTCTACGAGCACGGCGGTATCGACCTGTGGGGTATCGCGCGTGCTGCGGTGGCAACCCTCGGCGGCGGGCACGAAGGCGCCTCGACTATCACCCAGCAGCTGGTGCGCAACACCATCCTGCAGGAGGAGCAGTTCGACTCGACCATCGAGCGTAAGGTGCGCGAGGCCTACATCGCCGTAAAGATGGAGGACATGTACTCCAAAGACGAGATCCTCATGATGTACCTCAACACCATCTATTACGGTCACGGCGCCTACGGTATTGAGGCCGCCGCCGAGACCTACCTGTCCAAGAGCGCCGCAGACCTCACCCTGAGCGAGGCCGCGCTGTTGATCGGCCTTCCCAACTCGCCCTCGCAGTACGACCCCACGGTCAACCCCGACCTGGCGCTGTCCCGTCGCAACAAGGTCCTCGACAACATGCTGCGCCTGGGCCACATTACGCAGGAGGAGCACGATGCCGCACAGGCCGAGCCCATCACCCTCAACGTGACCGAAATCTCGGGCAGCGGCGTTGACGTATACTCGCAGCCCTACTTTGTCGCCTATGTTAAGCAGCTGCTGGAGCAGGAGTTCTCGACCGACGTGCTCTTTAAGGGCGGCCTGACCGTCAAGACCACCATCGACCCCACGATGCAGCAGGTGGCAGAGAATGCCGTTCGCGAGCAGCTCGACACGCTCTCGCTCGACGGCCTGGACATGGGCATGGTCGTCGTCGACCCCAAGACCGGCTACATCAAGTGCATGGTGGGCGGCTACGATTACAACGCCGACGAGAACCACGTAAACCATGCCACAGCCAAGCGTCCCGTCGGCTCCACCTTTAAGGCCTTTACGCTGGCAACTGCCATCCAAAACGGCATGAACCCCAACGTCACCCTCAACTGCAACTCGCCGCTCAAGGCCAAGGGCACCACGACCGAGGTCCAAAACTACGCCAACCATAGCTATGGCAACATCACGCTTAAGCAGGCGACGGCATACTCCTCCAACACCGGCTACATCCAGGTGGCGGAAGCCGTCGGCAACAGCAAGATCATCTCGCTCGTCAAAAAGCTCGGCATCGATCCCGCCAAGGACAACATCGAGGACGTTCCCGTCATGACCCTCGGCACCGGCTCGATCTCGCCGCTCGAGATGGCCGCCGCCTACGCGACGTTTGCCAACGGCGGCTACTATCGCCAGCCGATCGCCATCACCGAGATTGACTCTCGTACCGGTTCGGTGCTGTACCAGCACACCGACAATCCCTCACAGGTACTTACCGAGGGCGAGGCCGCCGCGGTCACCGATGTTCTGTCCGGCGTCATGAAGGGCGGCGGTACGGGTGCTGCCGGCGCCCTGAGCGTCAACCAGCCCTATGCCGGCAAGACGGGCACCACCGACAACACCACCAACCTGTGGTTCTGCGGCTATACCCCGCAGCTGGCGTGCGCCCTGTGGACCGGCTATTCCGCGGGCGAGATTCCCATCCAAAAATACGGCACAGACCTGCTGGGCGACAGCACCAACCTGCCTGTCTTTAAGCGGTTTATGAACACCGTTCTGACCGGTACCGAGCGCGAGGAGTTTGCGACCGGAACGGCGCCCACCTACAAGAACAACAGCGTCTGGAAGTTCTACGGCACCAACAACACCAAGAAGACGGAGAACGACGACAAGGACGAGAACGAGGACGAAGAGGAAACCACCACAACGACTACCACGACGACCACGACCACCGAGACCACGGGCGGCGACACCACCGGCGGCACCGGTACGACCGGTGGCTCGACGGGCGGCTCCACTGGTGGTTCGACCGGCGGCGATGGCGGCACGCCTACGCCTACGCCTACACCCACTCCCGACCCCTCGCCCACGCCTGACGATACGGTTGGCTAGAAATTCATCCGGCCATTAGCAACAAGGCCCCCGAGCAGCCTATTAAAGTGCTCGGGGGCCTTTTAGTTTAAAGCGACCTGGTGGACGGCCTTTATACCGGCAAACAATATAGGGGGTACCGACCAACGTCGATACCCCCTTACAAGCCACCATGTCACGCACACAGTGCCGAGCGCACGACCCGCACGCCTACTTGCGAGAATTGCTCAGCTTATTGATCAGCGCCTCGAGACGCTCGCCGTCCTCGGCCGTCTGGGCAATAACCAAAATCGTATCGTTGCCGGCAAGCGAGCCAAGCACATCGGGCAACTCTGCCGCATCAACGGCGGCGGCGATGCCGGAAGCCGTACCAGGCTGAGCCTTGATCATAACCAGATTATCGGTGCGCAGAACGCCCGTTACGAGCTCGGAAACCATACGCTGCAGGTGCAGGTCCTCTGCCAGAACATAGATACCCTCGGGGAGCTTACGCAGCCCCATATCGGCAATATCGCGAGAGACAGTCGCCTGCGTGCAATCAAAGCCCATAGCGCGGAGCTCATCGACCAGCACGCGCTGCGTGCGGACGTCCTTATTGCGCACAATATCTCTAATGGCATCCTGGCGCCCATCGCGTTTTTTAGCCATACAAACCCTCTCTCCAAAAGATGGCGGAGACAATCAATCAGTGACTGAATAGTTTAACGCTATTTGAAGGCTTTTGTGTATAAGAACGCATTTCGAAACAATTCTATGCAAATTTGTTTCGAAATGAGCCGTTTAGGCGGTTTTTGCGCCCGTCCGGTTAAGAAAAGCTGCCAGATGCGTACACATCACGCAGCGCGCGGGCTTGGCGCTGGCGATCGGCCCAAACAACAAACCGAGTCCCCGATGGTTATCCTTGAGCGCGGCGACCATCTGACGGGTTCGAGGCGCCTCGAGCATATCACGCATGCGGGCGGAACGCTCGATTGACGACACTCCATGCGGGCTAAGACACAAATTCTCGATGCAGGCGACCAGTCCGGCAAAGTAGAACTTTTGGCTTGCCAGCTTGAGCCGACCACCGCTATCTGCTTCCGAGAGTGAGTCCGCAAGCTCGTCGAGCGCTCGAGTGTCATCGGATATCCTGGCATACATGGTGGGATCAAAGGCATCTGTAAGCTTAGGTGCCACCGCGTGGAAACAAGCGTCGCCGCAGCCGGACACGAATCGTGCCTGCGAGAGCGCATAAGCCATAAACTCAACCGTACGGTACGCCTTGCCGCGCGACAGGCATGCCTCAAACAGCGGACGGCTATACATCACGCCAGAGGTCTGAGCGACTAGGCCGCCCAAAATCAACTGGGGCAGCCCAGTCACCATAGAAGACTCGTCTTCTATGGCAATAGAGGCAGCATCCAAGACGCGCGAATGGCGTTCTCGATGTGCATCATAGCGGTCGAGCGACACCGTGGGGAACACTATGTCTGCCGCAGTATCGCACGCGATATCGACCATCTTGGAAAGGGACTGCGGAGCAAACCACTCATCGGCGTTCATAGCGATGATTTGAGAGCCGCGCGAGACAGCAAAACCGGCACGAAGGCAAGCGCCGCGCTTCGCGTCCTCGACGTCAATCAAATCAATATGGATGTCCCTGTCGGCAGCAACTTGAAGCGAATGGCGCACACCGGGCGCAGCATCGCGGCAAACAACGACAATCTGCAAATCGTAGAGGTCTTGGTTCTGGATACTCTCGAGCGCACGCATCGCATAGCTGGGCGAACCTTCTACCACAAGGATCACCGAAAGTCGCGGATGCGAGCCACGTCGAACCAAGTTATCCGTCCTCTCGACAGCAATGAATCAAACCGTGGTTCATGGTACACCCCGGCAATAAAAGCAATGAGACACCGGTTGTATTGCACGCCAAGAACAGATGTTGCACACGCGCAGCCCACAGATAATGGGTGTCGACGCACGACGCGTCGAGCCCTCCCCTAGTCGAGCACGACGAGCTCGGCGGGATCGTAATCCACGCCCATAAACGTAAGGCCGCAGGCAGGAGCCGTGGGGCCCGCAGCGGTACGGTCGCAAGCATCGATGACCTCGCGCATCCACTCGGGTTCACGGCGATGCATGCCAATCGCGACAAGCGTGCCAACGATCGTACGGACCATCGAATGCAGAAACGCATTGCCCTCGATGGTAAACGTCAGGATGTCCTCGCCAAACGCAACCTCATGGCCAAACTCGGCGCGCATTACGCAGCGGTGCGTAGGTTTGCCCACGGCAGAAGCAACCTTGCAAAAGCTTTTAAAGTCCTGCTCGCCCAGCAGCGCGGGGCAGGCAGCAGACATAGCCTCAACATCCAAGGGATAGCGATGCCACCACACCGCACCGCGGGACAGCACGGGGCGCGCATCTCGATCGGCAATACGGTACGTATACGTACGGGAACGCGCGTCAAAACGTGCAGAAAAGCCTTTACGGGCCTTGTAGACCTCGTTGATGGCGATATCTTTGGGCAGCAGGGCATCCATAGCCCGCAGCCACCTACGGCGCGTTAGGGCGAGCTCAGCGTCCGTTACGGGCACGCTGATGTACTGAGCCACGGCATGCACGCCGGCATCGGTGCGACCCGCGCACGTCAGATCGATCGGACGGCGAAGCAGCGTCTCGATGGCTCGACGCAGCTCACCCGCAACCGTCGTCTGTCCCGGCTGCTCGGCAAAGCCGCTATAGGACGAGCCATCGTATGCCACGCGGAAAACGAGCGTGGCATCGAGCTCTGGAATCGAATTGAAATCAGACGGCGCGGTCATGGGCGCTCCCAACAAACAGGCAATGGCATTTCGACAAAAAAAGAGGGGTACGCGAACGTACCCCTCGAATATAGCCTATGCAGACGGATTGTCTACTCAGCGGTCTCCTCAGCAGGAGCCTCCTCGGCAGCCTCGACCTTCTTGGGAGCAGCGGCCTTCTTGGGGGCCGGAGCAGCCTTCTTGGCCTTAGGCGTGCAAGGCTCGGTGACGAGCTCCATGATAACGATGGGAGCGTTGTCGCCCTTGCGGTTACCGAGCTTCATGATGCGGGTATAACCGCCGTTGCGATCCTGCCACATACCCTGGGCAGCCTTGTCGAAGATCTCGGCAACGAGCTGCTTATCGCCGAGCTTGGCGATAGCCAGACGACGAGAGTGCAGGTCGCCCTTCTTGGCCCAAGTGATGATCGGATCGACGACCGAACGCAGCGCCTTAGCGCGGGTCTCGGTGGTCTTGATGCGGTCGTTCTCGAAGAGGGCCTTAGCAAGGCTCTTCTTCATGGCCTTGGTGTGGCTCGCATCGGTGCCGAGCTTCAGGCCCTTCTTAACGTTGTGACGCATGGTCTAGTTTCTCCTCAAATATGCGAAGCATTAAGCCTTCAGGCTCAGGCCCATGGACTCAAGCTTGTCCTTCACTTCCTCGATCGACTTAACACCGAAGTTACGGATGTTGAGCAGATCGTTCTCCGAGAACTCAACGAGCTGACGGACCGAGTGAATGCTGGCGCGCTTAAGGCAGTTGTAGGAACGGACGGAAAGGTCCAGATCCTCGATCTGCTTGTCCAGCTCGGCGTTGTCGTTGGTGACCTCGGGAGCGAAGATCGAAGCCTCCTCCTCGACCTCGGGGGTCTCGGCAAGGTTCATAAAGGCGGCCATATGCTGGTTGATGATATTGGCAGCCTGGACAACGGCGTCGCGCGGGGCGATGGAGCCGTTGGTCTCGATCTCGAGGACAAGGCGGTCGTAGTCGGTGTGCTGACCGACACGGCAAGCCTCAACGAGCTTGGCGCAACGGGAAACCGGCGAGTACAGCGAGTCGACGTGGATCACACCGATGGGATCGTTGTCGCGCTTGTTGGCCTCGCCAGAAACATAGCCGCGGCCATAGCCGATGCGCATGCTCATGGTGAGATGGCCACCCTCGGTGAGCGTAGCAATGTGCTGCTCGGGGTTGACCAGCTCAAACTCGGACGGAATAAAGAAGTCCGCACCGGTGACCTCGCAGGGGCCGTCAACCGAGATGGTGGCGGTCGCCTCGTCGGTCGTGCCGAGAGCCCTGAAGACAAGACCCTTGACATTCAGGACGATGTCGGTGACATCCTCGACCATGTTAGGGATGGTCATGAACTCGTGCTGCGCACCATCGATCTGAATAGCCTCGACGGCGGCACCCTCGAGCGAGGACAGAAGAACGCGACGAAGGGAGTTACCCAGCGTATCGCCGTAACCACGCTCGAGCGGCTCGACGGAGACACGAGCAGACGTCTCGTTGATCTCTTCGACCTGAACCTGAGGCCTAATGAATTCTGACATGTATTACCTCCAGCCTCAGCAGCCCGGATGGACTACTTAGAGTAGAGCTCGACGATGAGCTGCTCGTTGATATCACCGCTGATCTGCTCACGCGTCGGCAGAGCGAGCACGTTACCAGACAGCTTCTCGATATCGACCTCGAGCCAGCCAGGGACCTCAAAGCGCTCGGAGGAAATCAGGGCCTCCTTGATGGGGAGGAGGTCACGGAACTTCTCGCCGACAGCGACGACGTCGCCGGCCTTGACGCGGTAGGACGGGATGTCCACGCGCTTGCCGTTCACGGTGAAGTGACCGTGACGGACGGACTGACGAGCCTCTTTGCGGGTGCGGGCGAAGCCAAGACGGAAGACGACGTTGTCGAGGCGAGACTCAAGAATGATCATGAGGTTCTCACCGGTGACGCCGTTCATCTTACGGGCCTTGTTGAAGTAGCCGTGGAACTGCTTCTCCAGAACGCCATAGATGAACTTGACCTTCTGCTTCTCGCGCAGCTGCATGCCGTACTCAGATTCCTTGCGACGGCGCTTGGGCTGACGGATAGATTCCTTCTTGCTGCTGTAACCGAGCTCAGCGGGATCGATCCCGAGCTGACGGCAGCGCTTAAGAACAGGAGTCCTGTCGATTGCCATATTGATACGATCCTTTCAGTTACACGCGGCGACGCTTCTTGGGGCGGCAGCCGTTGTGCGGAATGGGGGTCTTGTCCTGGATGCTCGAGACCTCGAGGCCAGCAGCCTGGAGGGAGCGGATGGCGGTCTCACGACCGGAGCCGGGGCCCTTGACGAAGACGGAAACCTTCTTCATACCGTGCTCCATGGCCTGCTTGGCAGCAGCCTCGGCAGCCATCTGGGCAGCGAACGGCGTGGACTTACGGGAGCCCTTGAAGCCCACCTGGCCAGCCGACTTCCAGGAAATGACGTTGCCCTGGGGATCGGTGATCGAAACGATCGTGTTGTTGAACGTAGAACGAATGTGAGCCTGGCCCACGGAAATGTTCTTACGGTCCGCGCGCTTCAGACGGGCAGCGCGAACGTTCTTCTTAGCAGTAGCCATCTATCTAGCGCTCCTTATTTCTTCTTCTTAGCACCGATCTGACGCTTCGGGCCCTTGCGGGTACGAGCGTTAGTGTGGGTGCGCTGGCCGCGGACCGGGAGGCCCTTGCGGTGACGAAGGCCGCGGTTGCAGCCGATGTCCATAAGGCGCTTGACGTTCTGGTTGCGCTCACGGCGGAGGTCGCCCTCAACCATGATCTGGTTCTTATCGATATAATCGCGGATGGCGTTAACCTCATCCTCGGTGAGGTCCTTAACGCGCGTATCCACGTTAACGTTGCACTCGACGCAAATCTTCGTCGCAGTGGTGCGGCCGATGCCGTAAATGTAGGTCAGACCGATCTCAACGCGCTTCTCACGCGGGAGGTCGACACCATTAATACGGGCCAACGTAGTCTCCTCTCTTAACCCTGACGCTGCTTATGACGGGGGTTCTCGCAAATGACGAGGACCTTGCCATGGCGCCTAATGATTTTGCACTTATCGCACATCTTCTTGACCGAAGGACGTACCTTCATCGTTCTTCCTTTCGGTAGCGCTCAAACTACTTCCCTACTATCTACTCGCCCAGCCGCAGGCGTTTAAAACTATGGCTGGTCTTCACACACAATCCGACCGTAGGTTGAGCTAAGCCTGCAGTCGGAAATGGAGTGCGTGTATGCGTGCCGCTATTTGTAGCGATAGGTGATGCGGCCGCGGGTCAGGTCGTACGGGGAAAGCTCCACGACAACCCTGTCACCGGGGAGAATACGGATGTAATTCATTCGGATCTTGCCAGAAATATTGCACAGAACCGAATGACCGTTCTCGAGCTCGACCTTAAACATGGCGTTGGGCAACGGTTCCTTTACCGTACCCTCGAGCTCAATTGCGTCTTCCTTCTTCACAAGCAATCATCTTTCTCTAGAAAACGACAGCGATTGAGTATTCTACAACACGTATGCACGCATCGTAATAACTTCGTAATGGCTCCACAACTAAATGGAACTTGTTACATTTCTCCGCCTTGGAGGGAGCACCAAGCACCTTGGGCATCCGTGGTGAGAATCACCGGACCGTCATTGGTAATGGCGACGGTGTTCTCGTAGTGCGCGGCGGGCAGGTGATCGTTGGTCGTAACAATCCAACCGTCGGAGCCCGTGCTCACATGGTTGGAACCCATCGTAACCATCGGCTCGATGGCAATGACCATGCCGGCCTGGAGGCGAACGCCCCTCCCCTTCTTTCCATAGTTAGGAACGTTGGGGTCCTCGTGCATCACGCGGCCAATGCCATGGCCTACATAATCACGAAGCACACCGTAACCGTGAGACTCGGCGAGGGACTGAACGGCATAACCGACGTCCCCGATATGGTTACCGGGAACAGCCTGCTCGATGGCAGCCTTAAGGCAATCGCGCGTGACCTCGCACAAAGCCTTGGCTTCGGGCGTGGGGGTGCCGACGAAAAACGTCCAAGCATTATCGCCGACCCAACCGTCGACAACGGCTCCCGTATCGATGGAGATGATATCGCCATCGCGCAGGATCATGTCGGGGTTGGGAATACCGTGGACCACGGCATCGTTGATCGATGCGCAAATGGTCCCCGGGAACCCGCCGTAACCCTTAAAGGCCGGGGTGCCGCCATGCATGCGGATAATCTGCTCCGCGAGCTGATCGAGCTCAAAGGTGGAAACGCCGGGGCGCACCATGGCTCCAACGTGGCGGAGCGCCATCTTAGATAGCGCTCCTGCCTTCTTCATCTGCTCGATTTGCGTTGCAGACTTAATCTTGATCATAGACCGAGAGCCTCTTTGACATCCCCATACACGGTCTCGCGAGCCTGGTCACCGTTGACCGACTTGAGCAGACCCTGGCCACGATAGTAGTCGACGAGCGGGCTCGTGGACTTCTCGTAGACGTCGAGACGGTTCTTGATAGTCTCGGGCTTGTCGTCGTCGCGCTGATACATCTCGCCACCGCACTTGGGACAGGTAGCATCGGCAGCAGTGCCGGTGTAACCGCAGGCGCGGCAGGTGCGACGCGAAGACAGACGATCGATAATGACCTCGGGGGCCACATCGACCAGAAGGGCGCAATCGATCTCGCGACCCATGGCGGAGAGCTCGGAATCGAGCGTCACAGCCTGGGCGGTGTTGCGCGGGAAGCCGTCGAGAATGAAGCCCTGCTGGGCGTCATCGGCGGCAAGGCGCTCCTTGACAAGGTCGATCACGAGCTGGTCGGGAACGAGCTCGCCAGCGTCCATGTACTTCTTAGCCTGAATACCAAGCTCGGTGCCGCCCTTGACGGCAGCACGCAGCAGGTCGCCCGTGGAAATGTGGGCGACGCCAAACTCGGCGACGAGCTCCTGTGCGACGGTGCCCTTACCGGCACCCGGAGCTCCGAGCAATACGAGGTTCATGAGCAATCCTCCTCTAGCCTATTTAAAGAATCCATCGTAATCATACATCTTGATCTGGCCTTCGAGCTTATCGACCGTGTCGAGCACGACGCCGACCATGATGAGGATGGACGTTCCGCCAAAAGCCTGAATCAGATGGTTACCCGTGAAGGAGAAGATGATCGAAGGTACGATGGCGATGAGCGCCAAAAAGACAGCGCTGGGAAGCGTAATCTTGTTGAGCGCGTTCTTGATGTAGGCCGCGGTAGCCCTACCCGGACGCACGCCCGGAATAAAGCCGCCCTGCTTCTTAAGGTTGTCGGCCGTGTCATCGGGGTTGAACACCATGGAGGTGTAGAAGTACGCGAAGAACACGATGAGGACAACGTTAAGCACCCAGTTGAGCCAACCGGTCGAAAGCGCGGAGGCAACTGCCTGAATCCAGCCGATGCCGGGGAAGAACACGGCAATCTGAGCCGGGAAGTACAGCAGCGCCGAAGCGAAGATGATCGGCACGACACCCGCGGTGTTGACCTTAATGGGCAGGTAGGTGGTCTGGCCACCCATCATGCGACGGCCAACGACGCGTTTGGCGTAGGAGACCGGGATGCGGCGCTGGCCGCGCTCAAGGAAAACAATCAGCGGGATAACCAACAAGATGATGGCGCAGATGATCACCATGGTGATGATGCCACCGGCATTGCCCTCGGTGCTGGAGAAGATCGCCTGCGGCAGACCGGCCATGATGTTCGCAAAGATGATCAGCGACATGCCATTGCCGATACCGCGCTGGGTGATGAGCTCACCAATCCACATGATCAGCATAGCGCCCGCGGTGAGCGTACCGACGATCATGAGGTCGAAGATGATCTCGGGAGCGCCGGCGCCATTAAAGCTGATGCCGAAGCTCTTAAAGAGGAAGAGGTAACCCACGGAGTTGAGGATTGCCAGAGCCAGGGTGAGGTAACGCGAATACTGCGTAATCTTGGTCTGACCGACCTCGCCCTCGCGGGCAAGCTCATGCAGGGAAGGCACGACGGCCTGGAGCATCTGGAGGATGATCGAGCTGGTGATGTAAGGCATGATGCCCAGCGAAAACACCGACACATAGCTCAACGCGCCGCCAGAGAAAAGATTCAGGAGGGCCATAGCACCTGCGGCGACCGAATTGTTATCGGTCGAGAAATGGCCCAGCATCCCCTGGAAGGGAATGCCGGGCACAGGAACGTGCGCACCAATGCGGTACACGACGAGCATAGCTATGGTAAAAAGAATCTTTTCGCGCAATTCTTTGATGCGGAAAGCATTCTTAAGACCATTTAGCACGGCAGCTCGACCTTTCCGCCGGCGGCCTCGATCTTGGCCTGCGCAGAAGCGCTGACCTTGTCGACCTTGACCGTGAACTTCTTGGTGAGCTCACCATTGCCGAGCACCTTGACGGGCTCGAACTCGCTCTTGGTGATGCGAGCGGCCTTAAGAGCGGCACCGTCGATCACAGCGCCGTCCTCGAACTTGCGCTCGAGACGCTCAACGTTAACAGCGGTGTACTCGATACGACGGGGGTTGCGGAAGCCCGGAAGCTTGGGAAGGCGCATGGCCAGCGGAGTCTGGCCACCCTCGAAGCCGGCACCCTTGGTGCCGCCAGAGCGGGAACCCTGGCCCTTCTGACCGCGGCCAGAAGTGGTGCCGTGACCCGAAGAATTGCCACGGCCGACGCGCTTGCGGTTCTTGGTGGAACCGGGCGCGGGAGTAAGATCGTGAAGCTGCATTTGCTACTCCTCTACAATCTCGACAAGGTGCTTGACCTTGAAGATCATGCCGCGGACGGACTCGTTGTCAGCAATCTCGCGAACCTCGCGGATCCTGTGGAGACCGAGGGCACGGACAGTACGGACCTGGTCCTGCTTGCAACCGTTGGTGCTGCGGACCTGCTTGATCTTGATGGTGTCAGCCATGCTTAGTTCTCCTTACCGACGAACATCTCGGAGACCGTCAGGCCACGGCGAGCCGCGACGTCCTCAGGGCTAGAGAGCTCCTTGAGGCCCTCGACGGCAGCCTTGATGATGTTGAGGCCGTTGTCGGTACCGAGGGACTTGGACAGGACGTTCTTGATGCCAGCAAGCTCGAAGAGGGGACGCACAGCGCCGCCGGCGATAACGCCGGTACCCTCGACAGCGGGCTTGATGATGATGCGGCCGGCACCAAAGTGACCGAGAACCTCGTGCGGAATGGTGCCCTGATCGGTCACCGGCACGTGGAACATGTTCTTCTTGGCATCGAGAGACGCCTTGGAGATGGCCATGGGCACCTCAGCGGACTTGCCCATGCCAACGCCGACGTTGCCCTTGCCGTCGCCAACGACGACGAGAGCGACGAGGCTCATGCGACGACCACCCTTGACGGTCTTCGACACGCGGTTGATGTAAACGACGCGCTCCTCGAACTCGGAGGCCTCGCGCTGCTGCTTCTGATTACGAGCCATGTGCTACATACCTCCTAGAACTCGAGACCGGCGGCACGAGCACCGTCGGCGAGGGCCTTGACGCGGCCATGGTAGATACGGCCACCGCGATCGAAGGCGACCTTGGTGATGCCGGCCTCGATGGCGCGCTTGCCAACGAGCTGACCGACCTTCTCCGCAGCCTCCTTGTTCGAGGTGTGGGTGCCCTTGAACTCGGCCTCGAGGGTCGAGGCAGAGACGAGCGTCAGGCTGGAGCCCTTGCTGTCGTCGATGATCTGGGCATAGATGTTGGCGTTAGTACGGGTCACGCGAAGACGCGGACGCTCGGAGGTACCCGAGACCTTGCCGCGAACACGACGCTGACGACGCTTGAGGCCTTCCAGCTTCGCCTTATGCTTGTTCATACGTAAACTCCTAAAAAGGTTGATCTTGCCAGCACCTGACGGGGTACTGGTCTTATGCGAGTGAGTCGGTTACGACTACTTGGCGGCCTTACCCAGCTTGCGGCGGATGTGCTCGCCAACGTAGTGGATACCCTTGCCCTTGTAAGGCTCGGGAGGACGATGGCCGCGGATCTCAGCGGCGATCTGACCGACCTGCTGCTTGTTGATACCCTTGACGTTCACGTGGGTGTTGTCGGGAACCTCGAAGGTGATGCCCTCGGGAGCCTCGACGATCACGGGGTGCGAGAAGCCCAGGGAGAACTCGAGGTTCTTGCCCTTCTGCTGCACGCGGTAACCGACGCCGGCGAGCTCGAGCTTCTTCTCGAAGCCCTCGGAAACGCCAACAACCATGTTGTGGATGAGGGCACGGGTGAGGCCGTGGCGGGCACGGGTCTCACGCTCGTCGTCGGGACGGGAAACGGTGAGGACGTTGTCCTCGACGTTGATAGCGAGCTTCTCAAAGACATCGAGCTCGAGCTGGCCCTTGGGGCCCTTGACGACAACGTTGTTGCCGTTGACTGCCACTTCGACTCCGGCGGGAATCTGGACAGGCTTATTACCGATACGAGACACGGTGATCTCCTTTCCTTCTACCTACCGAGCGAATTACCAGACGTAAGCGATGATCTCGCCGCCGACGTTGTGCTTGCGAGCATCGCGGTCGGTCATGACGCCATGGCTGGTGGAAATAATGGCGGTACCAAGGCCACCGCGGACGCGGGGCATGTCGGCAACGCCGGTGTACTTACGCAGGCCCGGCTTGGAAATGCGGCGGATGCCGTTGATGACCTTAGCCTTCTTGGGACCATACTTAAGCGTGATGTGCAGAGTCTTCTGGGGAACGGTGTCCTCGACATCGTAGCCCTCGATGTAGCCCTCCTCGTGCAGAACACGAGCGATCTCGACGAGCTTCTTGCTGCTCGGCATGGAGACCGTGGCCTTGTTCACAGAGTTAGCGTTACGGATGCGCGTAAGCATATCTGCGATCGGGTCTGTAAGGTTCATACAGATTCTCCTTCGTTCTTGATGAACACGTGCTCTTGGTTCTTCGCCGCCCTTAACGGCAAAGCCTTTTTAGCGCGTTTTCCCTGTTCCAAACTGATGCTTGAAACGCTGGTAGTGACTTACCAGCTGGCCTTCTTAACGCCGGGAAGCTCGCCCTTGAGTGCAAGCTCGCGGAAGCAGACACGGCACAGGCCGAACTTGCGGTACACAGAGTGCGGACGGCCGCAGCGCTGGCAGCGCGTGTACTCACGAGTAGAGAACTTCTGCTTGCGATTGCACTTGACGATCATCGATGTCTTAGCCACTTATATCCTCCTCACATAGAGTATTGTTCGCCCCAAGCGCCGCCCCCTTGTGGGAACGGCGCTTATAGGGCAGGTGAACCTATTTCTTGAACGGGAAACCGAAGGCGTCCAGAAGGGCCTTGGCCTCCTCATCGGTATTGGCGGTGGTCACGAAAGTGATGTCCATACCGCGCTGGTGATCGACGGAGTCGAAGTCGATCTCGGGGAAGATGAGCTGCTCGGTGACGCCCATGGAGAAGTTACCACGGCCGTCGAAGCTCTTGGCGGAGATGCCGCGGAAGTCGCGGATACGGGGGATCGCGACGGAGGTCAGACGATCGAAGAACTCCCACATACGGTCGCCACGCAGGGTAACCTTGCAGCCGATCGGCATACCAGCGCGCAGGCGGAAGGTAGCGATGGACTTGCGGGCACGGGTGATCATCGGCTGCTGGCCGGTGATGGCGCGCAGGTCGCGCACGGCACCGTCGATGGCCTTGGAATCGGTAGCGGCCTCGCCGACACCCATGTTCACGACGATCTTCTCAAACTTGGGGATCATCATGACGTTCTCGTACTGGAACTTGTCCTGAAGCTGCTGCTTGACCTCGTTGTTGTACTTGGTCTTCAGACGCGGCATATACTTCTCTTCTGCCATTGTTCACTCCTTCTTGGGGTTTTAAGCACGGGGCGTGGCCACGATGGGTTGTCCTCGTGCCTCCTGGCTGCATCCGCGCCGCTCATGGCATTTTGCGGTTTGGACTCGACGCAGCAGGAGCCGACAAAACAATCGGTACTATACGCGCATCGGGAGCGTATTTCCAGAAAAACCTCGTCTGCCTGCACAACTCCACAACTCCCCCGCACAAATGGATCCCAAATAGCAGTTGCGGTGAAATAGGGACTGTTGGGCGGCCTTACAGGCTTAAACAATCCGTATTTCACCGCAACTTATCGGTGGGAACGGGGATTAGCGCTTGCGGGGGACGATTTTGGTGCGGCGCAGGTGAATCATCTCGGCGGCGATGGAGATGGCAATCTCCTCGGGGTCCTCGGCCTCGATGGCAACGCCGATCGGCAGGTGCAGCTCGTCGATCTGGTCCTGCGTAAAGCCTTCCTGCTCCAGGCGGGCACGCACAAAGGCCGTCTTGCGGCGCGAACCCAGACAGCCCAGGTAGGCAGGCTTGGCGTGCATGGCCTGAATCACCACGTCGATATCGGACTTGTGGCCTGCTGTGGCCACGACCACCAGGTCGCGCGGGCCGATGGGGCACTGCTCGCTCAGGTTCTTGTAATCGACCAGGCGACGATCGTAGACACCGGGCACCCATTCGGGCGTCAACGTGCCGGGGCGGTCATCGCAGGCCACGACGGCAAAGCCCGCCGCCGTGAGCACGCGCGCCGTCGCGGCGCCCACGTGTCCGCAGCCAAAGATGTAGGTCAGGCCCTCGGGGCAGAGCGTCTCGATATGCGCCGCGGGAATCTCAGAGGCAGCGTTGGTGTAGGTGACGTTACTCCCCTCCTCCACCAGTGAAAGCCCGGGGCAGCCCGCAATGGTATGGCGCGATGCCTCGCCATGGTACTCGGCCACATCGCCCTCGAGCGCGCTCGCGATAAACGGCTCAAAGTCGATGACGAAGTCGCCGATGCGCCGATAGACCAAGACGTCGGCAATTTCCCGGAACAACGGTGCCTGGGTCGCATCCAGATGCAGATAGCACAGGCAGATGGCTCCGCCGCAGATCATGCCGGTATCGGAGTTCTCGCCGCCCATGGTGTAGCGGACCAGACGCGACTGTCCCGCGCTCAGGAGTTCGCGCGCCTCATCCAGCGCAAAGAGCTCAATCTTGCCGCCGCCGATAGTGCCCGCCTGGCTGCCGTCGGCAAAGACGGCCATCCAAGCGCCCACGCCGCGCGGCGACGACCCCGCCGTGCCGGCCACGACCACGAGCTCGCACGTCTCGCCAGCACGCAGGTCGGCAAGCGCCGCATTCACAACATCGAGCTTTTCCATTGCCGCCTTCTATCCTCTAAAGATATCGGTGAGCATAGCGAGTGCCTCGAGCACGCCGCCGCCGACCGACGTCGCCTTGTCCGAAATGTAGTTGATATAGCTGGCATCGCCGCGCGGATCGACATCGGCGCATTTAAAGCCCTCAGTCACCTGCACGCCGTTCGCCAAAAGCCCGCGCAGGCATCCATCGATCTGCGTGCACATGGGCGTATCGTCCGCGTAGCCAATCACGTCTCCGGCGCTCACGATGTCGCCGATTGCGCGGTCGGACCGAAACACGCCGGCGGCGGGGCTGTGGATAACACGCTCCTTGCCGTATCCGCCGATCACGCCCGGCACGCCCGTGTTGGGCTGGGGCGAGCCCTGGGTAATGACACGGCCCAAAAAATGCCCGCGCATGGTCTCGACCACGGCGTCGCAATCGACCGGCGCGGTAAAGCCCGGCCCCACGGCGATGACGGTAGGCGCCATGTCGCGCGTGGTGCCCAGGTTGCGCTTGGCCAGAATCGCGTCGACCACAGCCGCGGGTTTAAGCTCATCGAGCATCTTGGCCTGAGGGTCCACCACGACGGCAACATCCCCCGCTTGGGTAATCTCGAGCGCCTCTGCCGGCGTCTGCGCCAAGCGAGCGCGAATGCCCTCGACCTGGACCTCGCCCAGGCGGATAGCCTCGCAAAAACTGATTGTGCGGCGGATGCACGTGGGAACCGCGATATCGGCCATAACGACCGACACGCCGGCGCGCACCAAGCGAGCGGCGACACCCGTGGCGATATCGCCGGCGCCGCGAACATAAACGAGCATTCCCGGGGCACCTCCCTGTGCTACGGTTTGAGCAGAGCAAAAGCGGTTCGACCGCTACTCTGATGATTATTTATTATCACAGTATTATACGGCGGTGAACAGATGGAAACGGTTAGCGGCGATCTTGCCTCGGCGCTCAGGATCGAGCCGGGCATTACCGCGATTATCGGCAGCGGCGGCAAGTCGACGTTGCTCAAAACGCTGGGTCTTGAGCTCATGCGCGCTGGCGGCCGCGTGCTCCTCTGCACCACCACGCATATGCTTCCCGTTGCCGGCGTGCCATGGGACGGGTCGAATCGTCGCCTGGACGCCGCGCCTTGGAAGCCAGGTGCCCCACACGCCCCAGGCTGCACCTGCGAGGCCTGCGCGGGGCTTGTGCGGGGAAGCATCTGCCAGACAGGTGTCTTGGACTCCCAGACGGGCAAGCTCTCCTCCCCTGCCGAGCCGCTCGACCAGCTGACGCAGCGCTTTGACTACGTCCTGGCCGAGGCGGACGGCAGCAAGCGGCTCCCGCTCAAGGCGCATGCCCCGTGGGAGCCGGTCGTTCCCGCCGGCACGGCCAACGTCATCTGGCTCGTCGGCGCCTCGGGGCTCAGCAAGCCCATCAACGAAGCCGTCCACCGCCCCGAGCTCTTTTGCGAGCGTTGCGGCTGCGAGCTCACCGACATCGCCACGCCCGAGCGCGTCGCCCAGGTGCTCAATGCCGAGATGCAAGAGATGAAGCTCAGCACCGCACGCGTCATGCTCAACCAAGTCGACACGCTCAGCGACCCCACGATGGCCGACCGCTTCGAGGCAGCTCTCGACCACCCCGTCGTCGCCAGCAGCCTCAAGTAGCCGGCCCCATCTCCTCAGTTGCGGTGAAATACGGACTGTTTGGCCGCCCGACGGCCGCAAACAGTCCGTATTTCACCGCAACTGAGGAGGGGACACGGCATCTTTGCTGCTAGCGGGGGACGTAGCGGCCGGGTTGGGCTCCGGTGGGCTCGCCGTCGCACGCGGCCAGCACGCCGTTCACAAACACTGCCTTGGCGCGGCCGTGCGCCTCAAAGCCCTCGAGCGGCGTGTAGTCCACGGCCTGATGCTGCGTCGCGGCGCTGATCGTCCAGCGCGCCTTGGGATCCCACACGCACACATCGGCATCGGAGCCCTCGGCAAGACATCCCTTGCGCGGATACATGCCAAAGACGCGCGCCGGGTTCTCGCTCATCAAGCGGCACAGATCCTCGGGACCCAGCTGTCCCTCAAAGCTCGTAGCGATCGCGACGGGGCGATGCTCCACACCGGGCCCGCCGTTGGGAATCGCGCGGAAGTCGTCGCGCCCGCGGTCCTTTTGCCCGTGCAGGTTAAAGCTGCAGTGGTCGGTCGCGATCGTATCGACCTCGCCGGCCACAAGCGCCTCGCGCAGTGCCGCACGGTCGCCCGCATGGCGCAGCGGCGGGCTCATCACATATTTGGCGCCCGCAAAGCCGTCCTCGCCCTGCTCCAAATAGCACGTATCGTCGAGCATCAGATACTGAGGGCAGGTCTCGACATAGATATTCTTCTGCCCGCGCGCCTTGGCGGCACGGATGGCCTCGAGCCCCAGCTTGGTCGAAAGGTGAACCACGTTGACCGGTACGTCGCCGGCCAGGTGCGCCAGATATAGCAGGCGGCTCACTGCCTCGGCCTCGCACACGTCCGGACGGCTGAGCGCGTGGCCCTCGGGCCCGTGGATACCTTGCTCAAACACGCGCTTCTGCAGCTCATTCACCAGCGTGCCGTTCTCGCAATGCACGCACAGTATGCCGCCAATATGCTTGAGCTCCTCGAGCACCTCGAGCGTCTCGGCATCGTCCAGGCGCAGGTGGTCATAGGCAAAGTAGGTCTTAAACGACGATACGCCCGCCTCGCGCATGGCCAAAAGGTCGGCGCGGTTGCGCTCGTTCCACTCGGCGAGTGCCATATGAAAGGCGTAGTTTGCCGTGCAGGTGCCGTCGGCGCGGCGATGCCACTCGGCCAAGGCATCGGGCATGGTCACGCCACGATCGGCCGTCGCGTAGTCCACGATGGTCGTCGTACCGCCGCAGACAGCCGCGCGCGTGCCGGTCTCAAAGCTATCGGCTGTCCAATCCATGCCGGTCCAGCACTGCATGTGTGTGTGGCCGTCGATAAAGCCGGGAAACACCCAGCAGCCCGCGGCATCCTCGACGGTATCGCCCTCGGCCGGCTCAATCGCCGCGGCGATCCGCACGATCTTATCGCCCTCCATGGCAAGATCGGCGCGGCGAAGCCCCTGGGGCGTCACGAGCGCGCCGTTTTTGATGATGATCATAATTGCTCCTTATTGATTTATGCAGTTGGCCACGCGATCAAAATACGAGCAGGCGGCGATATGCTCCGCTATGCGTCGCTGTCCCTTGGCGGTATCGACATCCCACAGCTCGTAGGCACGCGCCTCGACCAGCACCACGTCGGTACGCTCCTTGAGGATCGAACCGCCGCCGTCCTTGCCCTCAAGACGCATGAGCGCATCGAACAGTTCCGCCGGAAAGAGCACCGGGCTCGAAGGCTCACCGTTGCACGCAAGACGCACCGGATGCTTGCGGCCACACTCGTCAAATGCACGAACCATAGCCTCAAAAGAATCCGAACTCACGAGCGGCTGGTCGCCCGGCAAAAAGAGGTAGCCTTTCCAGTTGCGTTCGACTCCCCACGAAAGGCCCGCACGGACGCTTTCGCTGCGCAGCTCGCCATCGTGCAGCACGCACGGGCAATGCTTGTCCTCACAAATCCGGGCGACCTCGGGCCAACGCGTCGAAACCACGACATCGAAGCCCTGGGGAACCGAATCGATGGTCCGGGCAATCAGCGGCTCGCCATAGATATCGGCGAGCATCTTGTTGGAGCCAAACCGCTTGCCCTCGCCCGAGGCCATAATCACGCAACCGAGTTTCATCTCCGCAAACCTCCCCTGGCCACCTTGGACACCATAGTTGCTATACCCACCATACCAAGCTCGCACTCCGTCAGAACAGGCATGCGCTCGTTTTCCAGCGAACGCCCCTTGGCTCTCCATAGCACAAAGGAGGGCACCCCGCGACGCAGGGCACCCTCCTCAATGGTGCAGATATGCCTACTCAGCGTCGCCGGTAAACGTGGTACCGGTCTTGCCAGCAAGGCCATCGCGCGCCTTCTCGAGCAGCGTGATGAGCGCCGTGCGGCCCGGCTTGCTCTCGGCAAATGTCGAGGCTGCCTGGACCTTGGGCAGCATGGAGCCGCGACCGAACTCGTTGGCCTCGGACAGACGCTTTACGTCAGCCGCGGTCAGCGTGTCGAGCCACTGCTCGTGGTCGGTGCCAAAGCCAATGGCAACCTTCTCCACGGCCGTCAGGATGATCAGGGCATCGGCATCGAGCTGTTCGGCGAGCTTCTCGGCCGCAAAGTCCTTATCGATGACGGCGGCAGCGCCCTTAAGGTGGTTGCCCTGGGCCTTGGTGACGGGAATGCCACCGCCGCCGCAGGAGATCACCACATGGTTGGACTCGACGAGCGACTTAATGGTGTCGAGCTCGACGATGTTCACGGGCTTGGGCGAGGCAACCACGCGACGGAAGCCCTGCTTCTCGTCGTGGATGAACTGATAGCCGCGATCGGCCTCCAGCTCCTTGGCCTCGGCCTCGCTCATCCACGGACCGATCGGCTTGACCGGGTCGGCAAAGGCCGGATCGTCCGCCGCAACCTCGACCTGGGTGAGCACGGTGGCGACACCCTTGTCGATATTGCGGTCGAGCATTTCCTCGCGCAGCGCATTTTGCAGGTCATAGCCAATGTAGCCCTGGCTCATGGCGCCGCAAACGGACAAGGGGCAGGGAACGTACTTCTGAGGATTAGAGCGCGTGAGCTCAGCCATCGCGTTGGCGATCATGCCCACCTGGGGACCGTTGCCATGCACGACGACGACCTCGTTGCCCTCCTCGATCAGGTCGACGATAGCCTTGGAAGTCGTCTTGACGGCCTCCATCTGCTCGGGAAGGTTGGCGCCGAGGGCGTTTCCGCCCAGGGCGACAACGATACGCTTAGCCATTTCTCAGCCCGGCTTTAGGCCTGGAGCCAACGGGCGGTGTTGCGCTCGTCGAGGGCCTTGAGGGTAGCGGCGGGATCGGCAACCTTCTGCAGGAACATCATGGCTGCGATGGCGTACGGCTTGTAGCTGGCCTCCTTGTACATGCCCACGCGGTGCATGTCGAAGACGTCGGCGTTGACCTCGCCGTGCTCGCAGGAGACACCGGAGATGTCGGCGGGCAGCGGGTGCATAAAGATGGTGTCCTGGCCGTTGGCAGTCTTCTCCATGAGCTCGGTCGTGGAGCACCAATCCTGATGCGTAGCGTTCTGAGCGAGCAGCTCCTTCTCGAGCGCAGCGATGCCGGCGTCGTCGCCCTCGGCGTACAGGTTGGTGCGCTTCTCCATGGCGGCAAACGGAGCCCAGCTCTTGGGGATCACGATGTCGGCGCCCTCGAAGGCCTCAGCCATGGTGTTGACCTGCTTAAAGGTGGTGCCGGACTCGGCGGCATAGCCCTTGGCGCGCTCGACGACCTCGGGCATGAGGTCGTAGCCCTCGGGGTGAGCCAGGGTGACGTCCATGCCAAAGCGGGGCAGCAGGCTGATCAGCGACTGCGGGCAGGACAGCGGCTTGCCGTAAGAGGGCGAATAGGCCCAGGTGACGGCAACCTTCTTGCCCTTGAGGTTCTCAAGACCGCCAAACTCGTTGATGAGGTAGAGCATGTCGGCAGAGGACTGCGTGGGGTGGTCGGAATCGGACTGCAGGGAGATGAGCGTGGGACGGTGATCCAGAACGCCGTCCTCGTAGGCCTGCTGGACAGACTCGGAGACCTCGGCCATGTAGGCGTCGCCCTTGCCGATGTACATGTCGTCGCGGATGCCGATGACGTCGGCCATGAAGGAGATCATGGTAGCGGTCTCGCGGACGGTCTCGCCGTGAGCGATCTGGGACTTCTTCTCGTCCAGGTCCTGCAGCTCAAGGCCAAGCAGGTTGGCGGCCTTAGAGAAGGAGAAGCGCGTACGGGTGGAGTTGTCGCGGAACAGCGAGACGGCCAGGCCCGAGTCGAAGATCTTGGACGAAACGTTGTTCTCACGCAGCTCGCGCAGGGCGTCGGCGACGATGTAGAGCGCCTTGAGCTCATCAGTGGTCTTGTCCCAGGTGTGCAGGAAGTCGCTGCCGTACATACCCTTAAAATCGAGGCCGTTCAGCTGCTCGACGAGCTCGGTAAACTTAGCGTCCATGTAAATGTCCTTTCTAAAGGTGAAACGATCGCAATGAGTAGATGCGCTCCGGCATGCGCGTGTGGCTAGAACATGCAGAGCGCTATGACGAGGACCCGCTACCGTCGAGGAAGCATGGGAGATAACGACCGCGGGCCCCAAGTCAACAGGAGGTGCCGGGGGCATAAACTGTCCCCGGCTCAACAAGATCGAGGAATGGGACTAGTCGATCTTGTTGTTGGTCAGACCGGCGCGGAACACGGTGGCATCGCCATCGGCCTGGCTCGGATCGTAGAGGTTCAGGGCAGCCACATACATGGCGGCAGCGGTGACCAGGTCGTCCTTGTAGGTGACCTCGTTGGGAGCGTGAGCCTGAGACTCGGCACCCGGACCAAAGCCGACGCAGGGGATGCCATAGCGGCCCTGGATGGAGACGCAGTTCGTGGAGAAGGTCCACTTGTCGCACAGCGGACGACCGGTGCGCTTGTCCATGCTGGGCTCGCAGCCGATGCGCTCGTCACCGAACATGGCCTTGTGGGCGTCGACGAGGGCCTTGACGTGCGGAGCAGTCTCCTTGTTGATCCACGTGGGGAAGTAAGCCTCGGTCTCGTAGACCTCGCCGGTCCAGGACGGACGGTCGTACATGTACATGGAGACCTTCACGTCGTCGCCGTACTTCTTGGCGGCCGGCAGGTTACGGATCTCGTCCAGGCAGGACTCCCAAGTCTCACCAGCGGTCATGCGACGGTCGATGGAGATGGCGCAGGAGTCAGCGACAGCGCAGCGGCTGGGGCTGGTGTAGAAGATCTGGCTGACGGTGCAGGTGCCGCGACCCAGGAAGCGGGCGTCCTCGAAGTGCTCGGGGTTGTACTTGGGGTCGAGCATCTTGACGAGACCCTTGATGTCGGTCGACTCGTCGCAGCCGTTGTTGTTGAGAGCGCGAACGTCGGCGATGATGTCGGCCATCTTGTAGATGGCGTTGTCGCCGCGGTCGGGAGCGGAGCCGTGGCAGGAGGTGCCGTGAACGTCGACGCGGATCTCCATGCGGCCGCGGTGACCGCGATAGATGCCGCCGTCGGTGGGCTCGGTGGAAATGACGAACTCGGGCTTAATGCCGTCCTTGTTGTAGATGTACTGCCAGCACATGCCGTCGCAGTCCTCTTCCTGGACGGTGCCGACGACCATGATCTTGTAGCCCTCGGGGATGAGGCCCATGTCCTTCATCATCTTGGCAGCGTAGGTAGCAGAAGCCATGCCACCCTCCTGGTCGGAGCCGCCGCGGCCATAGATGATCTCATCGGTCTCGTAGCCCTCATAAGGATCGGCATCCCAGTTATCGATGTTGCCGATGCCGACGGTGTCGATGTGAGAGTCGATGGCGATGATCTTGTCGCCCTCGCCCATAAAGCCCATAACGTTGCCCAGGCCGTCGACCTTGACCTCGTCATAGCCAAGGCTCTCCATCTCGGCCTTGATGCAGGCAACAACCTCACCCTCCTCGCAGGACTCAGAGGGATGGGAGATCATAGCGCGCAGGAAGCGAGTCATATCAGCACGATGGGACTCAGCAGCGTTTTTAATTGCCTCGAAATCGAGTTCCTTAGTCATAACAGTCAACCTTTCTACAAGGGTTTACCTACAGGTAGATATTTCAGATAGATCACTTGTGCCAAGCAGCGTGAGGTCGAGTACCCGGCAAGCAAGTAAACGTAGGAGGCGGACGGAGGACTTTGCTCCGTCGCGAGTTCCGCACGAGCCGGAGAGCACTTAATGTGCTCTCCGTGCGAGCAGGACTGTCCGAGCAGGGAGTAAAGTCCTCCGGCTGCCTCCGGACAGGTCAGTCTGCTAGCAGGTCGGATACTCGCCCTCCCAGACGATGCGACGGTACTGATCCGGGTCCGTGTCACCTTCCGTGGAGAAGCAGAGCACGGAGCTCGTCTTGTCCAGGCCGATGAGTTCCTTGAGCTCGGCGTACTCGGGATCGAGCATGAGGGTCTCGACCAGGCCGGTGGTCACAGCGCCGGACTCGCCGGAGATGACGCGCGGGTCGCCCTTCTCGGGGGCGCCCAGGGTACGCATGCCGCGAGCGGTGACCCAGTCGGGGCAAGACACGAAGGCGGTGGTGTGGTTGCGCAGGATATCCCAGCCCAGGATGTTGGGCTCGCCGCAGCACAGGCCGGCCATGATGGAAGGCATGTCGCCGTCCACGATACGCGGATCGCCATCGCCGGCGGCAGCACCCTTGTACAGGCAGGCGGCAGGCGCGCACTCGACCACAACAAAGGTCGGCGGGTTATCGGGATACAGGTTGGTGAAGTAGCCCACCACGGCGCCGGCCAGCGAGCCCACGCCAGCCTGGACAAAGACGTGCGTCGGGCGGTTGATGGCCATCTCGCGCAGCTGCTCGGCAGCCTCGGAAGCCATGGTGCCGTAGCCCTCCATGATCCAAGACGGGATCTTCTCGTAGCCCTCCCAGGCGGTGTCCTGAACGATAACGCCGCGCTCGCAGGCGTCGGCCTCGGCGGCCGCCATGCGCACGCACTCGTCGTAGTTGACCTCTTCGATGGTCACCGTGGCGCCCTCGGCGGCGATGTTATCGAAGCGGGGCTTGGTGGAACCCTTGGGCATGTGCACGACAGCCTTCTGGCCCAGCTTGTTGGCAGCCCATGCCACGCCGCGGCCATGGTTGCCGTCGGTGGCGGTAAAGAAGGTAGCCTGGCCAAAGTCCTTGGCAAGCTGATCGGAAGTCAGGTAATCGAAGGTGCACTCGGCAACGTCCTTGCCGGTCTCGTCGGCAATGTAGTTGGCCATGGCAAACGAGCCGCCCAGGACCTTAAAGGCGTTGAGGCCAAAGCGATAGCTCTCGTCCTTAACGCACAGGTTGGACAGGCCCAGGCGCGCAGCCTGGCCGTCCAGGCGGGCAAGCGGAGTGACGGTATATTGGGGGAACGACTGGTGGAAGGCGCGGGCCTTCTTCACGTGGTCGAGGCTCATGATTCCCAAGTGCTTGTCATCGCTCTTGGGCATCGTGTTGCCCGCCCACTGGATCTTATCGGCCATACGGTGAACTCCTTAAGTCCTCTCTTGCCGGCCCCCGCATACGCGTTTCAGCCCATTCCCATTCATGCGACTGAACTTTTATGTGGATGCCAAACAAAAAGTTTGTTAGTAATGTTCTATCACACTTTTTGATTGGTATACCTAACGAATTGTTTGTTGCCGCAATCGGTACTTTTTCGCCGCCGAACGGTCATGAATTGCCTTGTTGATGGATTTGTTTGCGGTCATGTGTGGTTTATGGCACAGTGAGCCCAAACTAATTTTTAGGAAGGTACCTATGACCCCCGCACAGATTGAGTTCTATAAGCGCCTTGCACACGGCCTGGCACTCCAATTTGGCCCCAACTGTGAAGTCGTCGTCCACGACCTGGAGACCGAGGACGTGGACCACTCCATCGTAGTGATCGAAAACGGCCACGTCAGCGGGCGCAAACTGGGTGACGGCCCCAGCCATATCGTGTTTGAGTCCATGCACGAGGGCGCCACCGACGTACACGACCGCGAGCCGTACCTCACTAAAACCACCGACGGTAAGCTGCTCAAATCGTCGACGATCTTTATCCGCAACGACGAGGGCAAGCCCGTCGGCATTTTGGGCATCAACTTTGACATTACGCTTATGAAGGCATTTGAGCGCTCGCTCGACGCTTTTACCGGCACCGGCGGCACGGGCTATACCGAGCCCGAGCCCATTACCAAGAACATCGGCGACCTGCTCGAGGACCTGCTGCACGAGTGCGAGCAGTTTGTGGGCAAGCCCGCGGCGCTCATGACCAAAGACGAGCGCATTCGTGCCATTGGCTACCTCGACCGTCGCGGTGCCTTCCTCATTTCCAAGTCGAGTGAGCGCGCCTGCGAGTTCTTTGGCATCTCCAAGTACAGCTTCTATAGCTACCTCAATGAGGCCAAGGCGGCGGCCGGCGACAAGTAGGCACTCGCCTGGATTGCCCCTCCCTTTTTGGGCGCGAGTTCTGGAAAGCACGAATCCGAGACCGAGCCGCTTGGGAAGTTCCATATAATCGATGTCATTAGTATTTCGAAAGGATGGGACAGAATGGCGTTGAGCAAGGCATCATGCACCGGTCGCGGATTGATTCCGGCAATTGGTGGACATGTGCACCGCATGTTCGATGAGGGTGAAGACGACCTGTTTTCGCTGAGCCTTGACGACGTGATGGATGATCGCCCGTGGACCGCCGACGAACTCATGGGCGGCGGCGGGGCTCGCCCGTCAAGCCCCAATCCCGCACTTGCGCCTGAGCCCGTATCTGCGCCGACTCCTGCGCAGTCGCCTGTTTCGACGCCCGCGCCTACGCCCGCACCCACTTCGGCGCCCACGCCCGCTCCCCGCCCCGCAAGCGACCCGTCCGAGACGGCGGCATTTCTCGCAGCAGCGACGCAGGGCAAATCGGCCGACAGCACCGTTATGTACAGCGCCCAGCAGTTGCCTGTTCCTGCGGCACGCAAGCCTCCGGTCGCAAGGCTCGATGAGCCCGTTGCCCATCAGGTTGCCTACGATTCCTGGGCTGCAACCGATCTGGATGAGACCTCTACCGGCATGCCGGCGCTCGATGTTCCAGTTAACCCGCTTTTTGCCGCCAACACGAGCGCCGCGGACTATGAGGGCGGTGCGGCATATTCCGGTTATTCCGATGGCTATGCTGGCACCGGTCGCATCGAGACCGAGGATTATGGCACCGCATCGAGCGATTATCTCAACGATCCGTACGCCGCCACGCCTGCACCGGAATATGACCCGGAGGCCGCGTCCGCGCCGGCGTATACCAAAAGCACGGGCGAAGAGCGCTTCGCCGATTATTACGCCGAGGAAAAGGCGCTGCGTTTCTCGGAATTTCCGCAGGCAGTCAAGGTTGCCTTTATCGCCATTATCATTGCCCTGCTCGGTGTCATTGCGTTTGAGGGGTTCCAGCTGTTCCGCGGCCCCACCCAAGCGGAGTCGGAGACCCAGCAAAAAGAGGACGACAACCAGTACCTGGACATCAACACCCTCAAGGGCGACCCCAACGACGAGGACGACGAGTAGCGAGGGCTGAAGGCGACCACAGGATCCCGCATCCAGCACCGACTTCTAAGTGCTGTTTTGTCATCCAGCCACACTTTTCCGAAGTTTTAAGGTGCCTATCTCGACACTTTTCCGTACTTTTACACGGCTGATTTCGACACTTTTCCGGATGGAAGCCGAATAATCACTTGGGAAACCAACGCCATCCGCGCGTCATTTCGCGGATGGCGCTTGATTTCTGTCCGTACACGTTGATAGACCCCATCGTGCCCGCAAGGAGCGGGCGCGTTTTATCCAGAGTCGGGGTAGAGAGTTGGCTCCACGATCCCGACGCCAACCGGCCAAGAGGCACGGTGGCCCTGCCAATATCGATGAAAGGAGTCCGTATGGACAATTTCTCCGTGCGCAGTGAGCGCAACTTCCACAACCTGGCAGCCAAGCCAAAACGAATGCATCTTCTGGACAAGCCGAACGGCTATGCCTCGGCCATGGTCAAGAGCAGTCTCCCCCACCAGATGCGCTTTACCGTGCAGGCGCTCGAGAAAGAGCTCTACACCGCCGGCGACCCGCACGTACTGCAGATCAAGCTGCTTGGAGACGACTCGCGCGAGCTGTCTAGCTGGAAGCTGTTTGCCGACGGCACGTGCGTCGCAAGCGGTTCGGGTGACTTTGCCCGCGAGTGCTTCTGCGAGGGAGCTGAGGTGTTTCTGGACCTGTGTCGCGACGCCGTCGAGACTGCCGAGCTGTGCCAGTGGAGCGAGAGGGAGTACGAGCTGTTGGGTGCCGCGCGCGGGATTGCGGGGGGGGGTGTAGGAACAGAAGCCTCATGACGGTGGCCTCAGCTGGAATGACGTATCGCTCGATAAATGATCTCAACAACGTAGCCGATGCGCCGCATTTCACCTCAAAGGCATTGAGCGATCAGGAGGCGTCCAGCATTTCTTTGATATCCCCAATTGATTGTTCCGAGAAAGTCTCTTCATGTCCTTATAATCGCCCTTACGAGAAACGTGGACGAGACAGGCGTCCATATGCCGTCTCTAAACTAACGAGCCGTTCGCGGAAAGAACATCTGGCTAGCATGGGCCAAAGATATACTGGTATCGCTGCAACAATTATGGAAGATCGGCACCACCAATGACCTCCTTGAAATTCTCCAGGCGCTTCGCGCTTAGCCTGCTCGCCTCGCTCATATGACCCAATCCGCTGTCAAGAGCCACAATGGCCCCGCCGACCG
>NZ_QSSH01000018.1 GCF_003438495.1 Collinsella sp. TF05-9AC | reverse complement strand
CACCCGAGCATTGAATGAGGCTCCAACGCAAGTTGGGGCCTTTTTTCATATAGGCAAACAAGGTCAAAGGCGGCACCATGATCCTTCTGGTCGACAAGATCGAAAAAAGCTTCGGCGCACGCGTCCTCTTTAGCGGCGCGTCCTTCCAGATCAACCCCGGCGAGCGTTTCGCCCTCGTGGGTCCCAACGGCGCCGGTAAAACCACCATGCTCAAGATCATCATGGGCATCGACAGCCCCGACGCCGGCCAGGTCCAGTACGCCAAGGACTGCCAGGTGGGCTACCTAGAGCAGGAAACCAACCTGGAGCATAAGGACACCACCATCCTCGCCGAGGTCATGGCGGCCGCTAAGGAAATCCGCCGCATGGGCGAGCGCGCCAACGAGCTTCAGGCACAAATCACCGAGCTCTCCGAGCAGGGCAAGGACGTCGACGCACTCCTGAACGAATACGGCCAGGTCCAGGACCGCTTTGAGCACCTAGGCGGCTACGAGCTCGAAAGCAACGCCCGCAAAATCCTGTCCGGTCTGGGCTTTAAGGTCACCGACTTTGAGCGTCCCTGCTCCGAGTTTTCCGGCGGCTGGCAGATGCGCATCGCGCTCGCCAAGCTTTTCCTGCGCCACCCCGACCTGCTGCTCCTGGACGAGCCCACCAACCACCTGGATCTCGAGAGTGTCCAGTGGCTGCGCGGCTTTATCGCCAGCTACGACGGCGCCGTCCTCATCGTCAGCCACGACCGCGCCTTCATGGACGCCTGCGTCGACCACGTCGCCGCGCTCGAGAACCGCCGCGTGACCACCTACACCGGCAACTACAGCAGCTACCTCAAGCAGCGCGAGGACAACCTTGAGCAGATGCGCGCCAAGCGTGCCGCCCAGGAGCGCGACATCGCCCACATGCAGGTCTTCGTCGATAAGTTCCGCTACAAGCCCACCAAGGCCGCCCAGGCCCAGGAGCGTATCCGCAAGATCGAGCAGATCAAGAAGGAGCTCGTCATCCTGCCCGAGGGCCACAAGCATATCGACTTTAAGTTCCCCGACCCGCCGCGCTCGGGCGATATGGTCGTGGGCCTCGAGGGCGTCTCCAAGTCATACGGCGACAAGCACATCTACAGTGACATCGACCTCAAGCTCTACCGCGGCGAGCATGTGGCGCTCGTCGGCCCCAACGGCGCCGGCAAGTCCACCCTCATGAAGATCCTCGCCGGCCTGGAACCGCCCACCACCGGCACCCGCGACCTGGGCACCAACGTGGGTGTGGCCTACTACGCCCAGCACGCGCTCGAGGGCATGACCGAGTCCAACACCGTCCTGCAAGAGATCGACACCGTCACGCCCAAGTGGACCATGCCGCAGCAGCGCAGCCTGCTGGGCGCCTTCCTATTTAGCGACAACGACTCCATCGAGAAGCAGGTCCGTGTCCTCTCCGGCGGCGAAAAGGCGCGTCTGGCGCTTGCCAAGATGCTCGTGGCCCCCGAGGCGCTCCTGTGCCTGGACGAGCCCACCAACCACCTGGACATCGACTCGGTAGACATGCTCGAGAACGCCCTGCAAAACTTCCCCGGCACCATCGTGCTGATCAGCCACGACGAGCACCTGGTACGCGCTGTGGCCAACCGCATCATTGACATCCGCGATGGCAAGGTCACGGTCTACGACGGCGACTACGACTACTACCTCTACAAGCGCGAGGACCTCGCAGCCCGCGCCGCCGCCGAGGCGGCAGGGGAGAGCGCACCGGCCGCGACCAAGTCCGCTAAGGTCACCGCGGCCCAGCCCGACACCCCCGCCACCGCCTCCAAGCCCGCCGAGGGCAAAAAGACCAAGGAGCAAAAGCGCGCCGAGGCCCAGGCCCGCGCCGCACTCAACAAAAAGCTCAAGGGCGTGCGCAACCAGCTCAAGAAGATCGAGACGGAGCTCGATAAAAAGCGCGCCCGCTATGACGAGCTTATGGAATTGATGGCAAGCGAAGAGCTTTATGCCGATCAGGATAAGTTCAACGCGGCGCTGGGGGAATATAACGGCCTTAAGCAAGAGCTTCCCAAGCTCGAGGACGAATGGCTGGAGCTTTCCACCCAGATCGAAGAGGAGACCGCGCGTGAACTCTCGTAAGGCCACTGCTGTGGCGATGAGCATCATCGCTATCGCTTGTCGCATCTGCGGCATCTTTATCAGCGCGATGACCGTGCTGCTGTGCTTTAGCGGCCTGACCGCCAAGCTGCAGATCGTGGGCTTTGTCGTTGAGCTTTCGCGCGCGCTGCCGAGCGCCATCGCCGGCTACGGCGTCATCACGTCGCCCTTTGGCGGCGTGTTCCGCCTGGATTACGCCATCGTCGCTGTGATCCTGTTTGTGGCCGATTACCTGCTCACGCGCGCCTCGCGCCGCGTCCGCTAGGAGAGCGCCATGTCCAACAGCTACATCATGAACCTGCTCGCCAGCGCCGTCGCCGTCATCGTTGGCATCGTCATTCACGAGAGCGCGCACGCCGCCGCGGCCTGGGCTCTCGGCGACAAAACGGCGCGCTCGCGCGGACGCGTATCGCTCAACCCGCTCAACCATATCGACCCGTTTGGCACCATCATCTTGCCGCTGCTCATGCTCGCCGCAGGCGGTCCCGTGTTCGCCTTCGCCAAGCCCGTGCCCGTCTATCTCAACAACCTCAAGCACCCCAAGCGCGACGAGGTCCTGGTGAGCGTAGCCGGCCCCACATCGAATATCGCACTCGCGTGCCTCGCGGCCGCCCTCATGCACGTAACGTACGGCAATCTCTACGCCAGCATGTCCTTTGCCGTGGCGTCCCAAATTATGAACTTCGGCGCCACGTTTATCGTGGTCAACCTGTCGCTCGCGTTCTTTAACCTCATTCCGATTCCGCCGCTTGATGGCTCGTCGATCATCGTGCCCTTCCTCAAGGGCAAGGCGCTCAACAACTATTACCGCATGCAGCAATACGCTATGCCCATACTCATCCTGGTTCTATACCTGCTGCCTATGTGGACCGGCATCGATGTAATCGGCCGCTATTTCGACGTTACCGTGTATCCGCTTGCTGAGCAGCTGCTCAACTTCGCAATCGCCGGCATCTAAGGTAAACTTACAGGTCGTCCGTGTAAAACGGTCGCAGCATGCACCCAAACCGCGCCGCGAAGGCGCCGTCAAAGGAGGTCGAAGATGTCGTATCGCGTGTCGACGCAGGTCTACAGCGGACCGTTCGACCTGCTGCTGCAGCTGGTAACCCGCCAAAAAGTAGATATCGGTGCCATCTCGATCAGCGAGGTGGCCGAGCAGTACCTTGCCGAGGCCGAGCGCATCGAGGCGCTGGACCTGGACGTAGCAAGCGACTTTTTGCTGGTCGCGGCAACCCTTTTGGACATCAAGGCTGCCTCTCTGGTGCCGCAGGAGGCCCCGCGCAAAGTCGATGACGACGATGACGAGTTCGACGAAGACCTCGAGGAGCTCAGCACGCTTGACGGCGACGCGCTGCGTGAGGTCCTGATCCAGCGCCTGATTGCCTACAAGCAGTTTAAAGGCGCGGCTGCGGCCCTCGGTGCGCGTATGCAGGCCGAAAGCCGCATGCATCCGCGCGTGGCCGGCCCCGACCCCGAGTTCTTGGGCCTAATGCCCGACTATCTGGCCGGCATTACCCTGCGCGGCCTCGCCGTCATCTGCGCCGACCTGGACGGCAAGCGACAGACCTTCCTGCTGGAGGCCGAGCACGTAGCTCCGCATCGCGTGCCGCTCGACCTGACCGTGGCCTCAGTCGACCGCTTTACCATGGCGCACCAAACCTGCACTTTCCGCGAGCTGCTGGACGGCGATGCCACCACCGAGCAGCTCGTCGTCACCTTCCTTGCCATGCTTGAGCTCGCCAAGCGCGGCTCGCTCACGCTGAGCCAGGACGAGATCTTTGGAACCATTCAAATCAACCGCGTCGAGGGCGCCGAGGCCTATGTGCCCGGCGAGGGCCCCGAGCTCACCGAATAGGAGCCGCAACCATGTCAACCCTTTCCACGCTGGAGGCAAACAGCCTCAAAGGCGCCCTCGAGGCGCTGCTGCTGGTGTCGAGCGACCCGGTGAGTGCGCCCGCGCTGGCCGGCGCACTGGATATCGCCCCCGGTGAGTGCGCGTCGCTGCTCGCCGAGCTCAAGGTTGAGTACGAGGAGGCCAACCGCGGCTTTCAGCTGCGCGAGGTCGCCGGCGGCTGGCGCCTGTTTACGCACCCCGCATACCACGACGTGGTCGAGGCCTACGTGCTGAGCTGGGACACGCAAAAGCTGTCGCAGGCGGCGCTCGAAACCCTGGCCGTCATCGCATACCACCAGCCCGTGACGCGCGAGGTGGTCAAGGGCATCCGCGGCGTCAATTCCGACGGCGTCATCGCGTCGCTCGTGGACAAGGGTCTGGTGCGAGAGCTCGGCCGCGACCCCCAGCGCGGTCAGGCCATCATCTACGGCACGACCAACGCCTTCTTGGAAAAGTTCGGCCTGCGCTCCACCCGCGACCTGCCCGATCTGGAGCAGTTTGCCCCCGACGAGCAGTCGCGCCAGTTTATCCGCGAGCGCCTGAGCGGCCGCAGTATTCAGTCCACGCTCGAGGAGCAGGCCGAGGACCTGGACGAAGAGCGCGAACTGCTCGATACCGATATTGATGATGTCGAGGCGGTCGGCGGCGAGGAAATCCTAGCCACCGGCGACACTGCGGAGGATACGCATGACGAGGACTAACGAAGCAGCGGAGACGCGCGCCGGAGCTGCGGCTCCCAACGTGGATATGCACAAGTCCGACGCCCAGCCCGTCTATCCGCACACCATGCGCCTGCAGCGCTTTTTGGCACGCGCGGGCGTGGCGAGCCGTCGCGGCTCAGAGGACCTGATGACCGCTGGCCGCGTGACCGTCAACGGCCAGGTCGCGACCGAGCTGGGCACCAAGGTCGATGTCGACCACGATCACATTGAGGTCGACGGCATGCCCGTCAAACTCAACCAGGGCGCCGTGTACTTGATGCTCTACAAGCCGACCGGCTACCTCACCACCATGAGCGACCCGCAGGAGCGCCCTTGTGTGGCCGATCTGGTCCCCCGCGACCGCTTTCCGGGACTGTTCCCGGTGGGCCGCCTGGACCGTGACACCACGGGCCTTTTGCTCTTTACCACCGACGGCGACCTGTCACAGGACCTGCTGCACCCCAGCAAGCATGTCTATAAAACTTACCAGGCACTCGTGGACGGGCAGCTGACCGACCGCGATCTTGAGCCGCTGCGTCGCGGCATCGACCTCGACGACGGCCTCTGCCAGCCGGCAATCTGCCGAGTCATCAACGCGCGCGAGGCCGAAGCCGTAGCTCCCCAAGGCGTCAAGCCCGGCACCACCGCCGTGGAGGTCATCATCCGCGAAGGTCGCAAGAACCAGGTCAAGCGCATGCTGAGCAAGATCCACCACCCGGTAATCCGTCTGCATCGCTGCAACTTTGCCGGCCTCGAGCTCAAGGACGTGGCCAAAGGCTCGTGGCGCGAGCTCACCGACCGCGAGGTACAGATCCTCAAGGCCGGTGGCATCCCGCCCAAGCAGGCCAGCTCCAAGCGCGTCGCCGCGCCGGCGACCAACACCGCCAGCCGCACGCGTCACCACGGCAGCCACGGCTCCGCGCCCAAGCGCAACACCTACCGCGAGCGCTACACGGGCTAGGCAACCCGCCGCGCCCCAACGCCCGCGAACCATACCAGCACGTCAACCATCGAAAGGAAGCATTGCATGATCGTCGCCATCGACGGCCCCGCCGGATCCGGCAAGTCCACTATCGCCAAGGAGATTGCCCGTCAGCTTGGCTTTAACAAGCTCGACACGGGCGCCATGTATCGCGCCGTCACCTTCGCCGCGCTCGACCGCGGCATCGATCTGGATAACGAGGCGGCCATCGACGCTCTCGCCGAGCAGATTGAGATCCGCTTTACCAACGGCACCGGCGAGGACACGCGCCTGACCATCGACGGCCAAGACGCTTCGGCCGCCATCCGCACCCCGCAGGTCGACGCCAACGTGTCCAAGGTCTCGGCCTATCCGGGCGTGCGCGCCGCCATGCTCATCCACCAGCGCCGCGCCGCCGAGGACCGCGATATCGTGGCCGAGGGTCGCGACATCGGCACCGTCGTGTTCCCTAACGCGCAGGTCAAGGTCTTCCTGACCGCCGACCCGCGTGAGCGCGCCCGCCGCCGCGTGCTGCAGCGTCACCAAAACGACGCCCAGCCGCTCAGCACAGCGCGGCTCGAGGCCGAGGTCGACGAGACCCTCGACGCCCTTAAGCAGCGCGACAAGCTTGACAGCAGCCGCGAGGTCGCCCCGCTCGTGCCCGCCGAGGACGCCGTGCACGTCGACTCCACCGCCCACACCATCGACGAGGTCGTCTCGATAATCGAGGACCTTATCAACCAAAGGAGGTAGCCCATGCGCCTGTTTCAGCAGACGCCCGAGGACTATTACAACGCCCCCTACGCCGAGTTTCCAGCGCTCATCCGCGGCACCGTCGTCGTAGTCATGGCCATCCTTTGGGCCTTCTCCAAGCTCATGTGGCGCTGGAAGGTCGAGGACGCCGATCTTCTGTTTGAGCGCCAGGAAGGCCGCGGCAGCGTGGTCATCTGCAACCACACCTCGATGGCCGAGCTCTTGGCCGTGGAGACGGCGCTGTTCTTTGGGGGCCGCCGCATTCGTCCCATCTTTAAGTCCGAGTTCGCCAAGAGCAAGATTGTGCGCTGGGCCTTTAGCCACGTTGGCGGCATCCCCGTCGAGCGTGGTACTGCCGATATGAAGTGCCTGCGCGCCGCCCAGCATGCGCTGCAGCGCGGCGAGGACGTCCTGATCTTCCCCGAGGGCACACGCATCCGCTCGCGCGAGATCAAGCCCGAGGTCCACGGCGGCTTTGCGCTCATCGCCCAGATGGGCAAGGCGCCCGTCAACCCGCTCGCCATCTGCGGCTGGTCCGACATCACGCCCGCAGGCAAAAAGCTCATGCGTCCCAAGAAGTGCTGGATCCGCGCCGGCAAGGCCGTCTCGCTTTCCGACGCACCGGCTGGGCTTAAGCGCACGGAGCGCCTGGAATGGTTTGAGTCCGAGGCCATGAACCGCGTCTACGCTATGCGAGACGAGCTGTGCGCCGAGCATCCGGGCAGGTTCTAGCCATGAGCGAGAACGTTGCGAACACTGCCGCGACCGCGTCCGACCAGGCAACAGCGACTACCATCGAGATCGCAGCACACGCCGGCACTTGCTACGGCGTACAGCGTGCGCTCGATATGGCGCTGGCCGCCGCGCCGCAGGCAGGGGAGTGCACTCAGGTTCATACCTTGGGTCCGCTCATCCATAACCCCATCGTGGTACGCGAGCTCGCTGAGGCAGGCGTTGGCTTGGCCGAAACCCTGGACGACGCCGCAACCGGCACCGTGATCATCCGCGCCCACGGCGTGGTGCCGCAGGTAATCGATGCTGCCCGCAAGCGCGGCCTAAACGTGGTCGACGCCACCTGCCCCTACGTGAAGAAAGTCCATATGGCAGCCGAGCGCCTGGTGCGCGAGGGCTACCGCGTGGTGGTCGTAGGCGAGCCGGGTCACCCCGAGGTCGAGGGCATTCTTGGCCACGCCGGCAAAGATGCACAGGTCGTGAGCTGTGCCGCCGACGCCAATGCCTTGTCGCTCAAGGGCAAGGTAGGCCTCGTCGTGCAGACCACCCAGACCGCGCAGAACCTCGCCGAGGTCGTGGCAGCTATCACCCCGCGCGTGCAGGAGCTGCGTGTGATCAACACCATTTGCGCTGCCACAAGTGAACGTCAACAGGCAGCAGCCACACTTGCCAACCGCTGCGACTGCATGGTCGTCGTGGGCGGCAAGAACTCGGGCAACACCCGCCGCCTGGCGCAGATTTGCGCAGACGCCTGCGAGCGCACGCATCACATCGAGGAAGCTTCAGAGCTTGAGACCGCTTGGTTTACCGACGCTCACCACATCGGCATCACCGCCGGAGCCTCCACCCCGCAAGAACACATCGAGCGCGCCGTCGAGCGCATCAAGGAGCTTTGCCGCTAATCATGGACCAGACCGTACCCGCATACGCCGCCGAGGTGGCCGATTACGGGCGCAGCCGCGACCCCGAGCCGGGTGAGGGCGCGCTCGTAAAGAACGTGCGTCCCGAATCGCCCGCGTGGGATGTGGGTATCGAGCCGGGCATGCGCGTGCTCACGGTCAACGGTGAGGCGCTCACCGACATGATCGTGTGGCTCTGGGAGGCCGACGACGACACCGTCGACCTCGAGGTTTTCGACCCGCGCGACAACAGCGTCACCCCCGTCGAGCTCGACCGCTTCCCGGGAGAGGACTGGGGCCTTGAATTCGATGGCCCCATCTTCGATGGTATGCGCACCTGTGTGAACGCCTGCGTGTTCTGCTTTATGACCATGCTGCCCAAGGGCGGCCGCTCCACGCTCTACATCCGCGACGACGACTATCGTCTGAGCTTTTTGCAGGGCAACTTTGTCACGCTCACGAACCTCACCGACGAGGACGTGCAAAACGTCATCCAACGCAACATGAGCCCCATGAACGTGTCGGTCCACGCCGTGAGCCCCGATGTCCGCCGACGCATGATGGGCCGCAACGCCCAGCGCGGCATGGATGTGCTCGAGGCCATCATGGCCGCCGGCATCGAGATTCACGCGCAGATCGTGTTGTGCCCCGGCATGAATGACGGCGAGGAGCTGGAAAAGACCCTGCGCTTTTGCGAGGAGCACGAGCAAATCACCAGCCTGGGCATTGTGCCTCTGGGCTTTACTAAGCACCAGAATCGCTTTAGCTGGTCCTACAGCGACAAGCCCGAGCTGGCGCGCGAGACTATTGCCATGATCCGACCGTTCCAGGACCGCGCCTATGAGCGCTTTGGCCGCCACACCTTCCAGATGAGCGACGAGTTCTATCTGGACGCCGGCATCGATCCTCCCGAGGCAGACTTTTACGACGGTTACCCGCAATACTACGACGGCATTGGCATGATCCGCTCGTATCTGGACGAGACCGACGACGTGCTGGCTACCGACGCCGATCGTCTGGCCCGCGTCCGCACTGGCATCGCCGCCCGCAACCAGCACCTGCTGTGCCTCTCGGGCGCCAGCGCACGCGACACCGTGGCGCGCTTTGTGGAGTCGCCGCATGGTCTCGCCGGCACTGTCACAGCCATCAAGAACCGCTACTTTGGCGGCAACGTGGACGTGACCGGCCTCATCGTCGCCTGCGACATTCTGGAACAGCTGCCGCAGGACCTCTCGGGGGTTATGCTCTTTGTGCCTAAGCTCATGTTCAACGCTGACGGCATGACGCTTGACGAGTATCATCGTGACGATTTACTCGCAAGCCTTACCAGTCGCGGCGCCGAGGTTCATGTGGTGTCGACCATGCCGCATGAGCTGCTCGATACCCTGGAGCACATCCTTGGCATTGTGCCTGCCGACTCTAACACTTCCACTGACCCTACCCATTAAAGGAGAGCAGATGAAACCTATCGTCGCCGTCGTCGGACGCCCCAACGTGGGCAAGTCCACGCTCGTTAACCGCCTGGCCCAGACCTCGGACGCCATCGTCCACGAGTCCCGCGGCGTCACGCGCGACCGCTCGTATCACACGGCCGATTGGAACGGTCGTGAGTTCACCATCGTCGACACGGGCGGTATCGAGCCGCTCAAGAGCGACGACGTCTTTGCCACGTCCATCCGCGACCAGGCGCTCGCCGCCGCCGAGGAAGCCGCAGTCATCCTGTTTGTGGTCGATGGCCGCACCGGCGTCACCGAGGAGGACGAGTCGGTCGCCCGCATGCTCAAGCGCTGCGACAAGCCGGTCTTTCTGCTGGTGAACAAGCTCGACAACCCCGATCGCGAAAACGACAGCATCTGGGAGTTCTATTCGCTCGGTATCGGCGAGCCCACGCCGCTCTCGGCCCTGCATGGCCATGGCACGGGCGACCTGCTCGACGACATCGTGGCCCTGCTTCCTGAGGAAGAGGACGAAGTCGCCGACGAGTTCCCCGACGCGCTGAACGTCGCCATCATCGGCCGTCCCAACGCCGGTAAGTCGTCGCTGTTCAACCGCATCCTGGGCGCCGACCGCTCTATCGTGTCCAACATTGCCGGCACGACGCGCGACGCCATCGACACCGTCGTGGAGCGCAACGGCAAGCACTACCGCATGGTCGACACCGCGGGCATTCGCAAGAAGAGCACCGTGTACGAGAACATCGAGTACTACTCCATGGTCCGCGGCCTGCGCGCCATCGACCGCGCCGACGTGGCGCTGCTCGTCGTCGACGCCTCCGTGGGCGTTACCGAGCAGGACCAGAAGGTCATGGGTCTTGCCATCGAGCGCGGCTGCGCCATCGTGGTGCTGCTCAACAAGTGGGACCTGCTCGACGATGACCGCAAGCGCGAGGCCTGCATGGAGACCGTCAACCGCCGTCTGGGCGTCATGGCTCCCTGGGCCCAGTACCTGCGCATCTCAGCCCTGACCGGCCGTAGCGTCGAGAAGATCTGGTCGATGGTCGACGCGGCCGAAAAGACGCGCTCGCAAAAGATCAGTACCTCACGCCTCAACACGTTCCTCACCGACCTGCGCGAGTTCGGTCATACCGTGGTGGACGGCAAGCGCCGCCTGCGTATGCACTACGTGACCCAGACGGGCGTCAACCCGCCGACGTTCACGTTCTTCGTCAACCACAGTGACCTGGTCAACGACACCTACCAGCGCTACGTGGAGAACCGCATGCGCTCGACCTTCGACTTTGCCGGCACGCCCATTCGACTCTTCTTTAGGAAGAAGGAGCAAAAGGATGCATAATCCGATTCTTCTGACCGCCATCTGCGCCGTGGTCTCGTTCTTTATCGGGGCGATTCCGTTTGGTCTGATCCTGGGCCGCGTGTTCAACCACACGGACATTCGTAAGGCGGGCTCCGGCAACATCGGCACCACCAACGCCCTGCGCGTGGCCGGCCCCAAGGTGGCCGCGCTCACGCTGCTGCTCGACTGCCTTAAGGGCGCCATCTGCGTCCTTATCGCGCGTCCGCTCATTGCCGACTTGGGCTATGGCTTCCCCGTGAGCATTATGGCCCCCGGTGCCGCCGGCGACTGGATGCTCGGCGTCATCTGCCTGGCAGCCGTGTGGGGCCATATCTTCTCGCCCTACCTCAACTTCCATGGCGGCAAGGGCATCGCAGTTGGCCTGGGCGTCATCCTCGCCTGGTACTGGCCTATTGGCCTGTCGCTGCTGGGCATGTTTATCGTGGCCGTCGCCATCACCAAGTTTGTGTCGGTGGGCTCGCTTGCCGCGGCCATCGGTCTTCCCATCGCTGCCTGCGCGGTCTTTCCGTACAGCAGTCTGGGCCTTAAGTTTTGCATGGCGCTGATCGGCATTACTGTGGTGTGGGCCCATCGTGCGAACATCAAAAAGCTCATGACGGGTAAGGAGTCCAAGCTCTCGTTTACCAAGCGCGTCACCGAGCCCGACGATAAGTAGGAGAGAGTCATGAATGTTGCACTGATTGGCTCCGGCTCCTGGGGAACCGCCGTCGCGGGCCTTGCTGCAGCGCGAGCCGAGCGCGTGACCATGTGGGCCCATAGCGAGCAGACGGCCGCCGGCATCAATGGCGAGCACCGCAATCCCCGGTATCTGGTGGACTACGAGCTGCCCGGCAACGTTGTCGCCACCACGGACCTGTCGCAGGCGCTCGACGGCGCCGAGGCCATCATCTTTGCCGTTCCTTCGACGCACCTTCGCAGCGTGTGCCACCAGGCCGCTCCCTTTATCGCCGCCGATACCCTGGCGCTCTGCCTCACCAAGGGCATTGAGCCCGAGTCCGGCCTGCTCATGAGCGAGGTCATCGCCAGCGAGATCGGCAACGAGTCGCGCGTGGCGGCGCTCTCGGGCCCCAACCATGCCGAGGAAATCTGCCGCGGCGGACTTTCTGCCGCCGTCATCGCCAGCGAAGACCCGCAGATAGGGGAGACCTTTAAGGAGCTGCTGCTTTCCACGGCCTTCCGCATCTACCTATCGCAGGACATGACTGGCGTCGAGGTTTGCGGCGCCATGAAGAACGTTATCGCCATCGTATGCGGCATCTCCGCGGGCTCGGGCGCGGGCGACAACACACTTGCCCTCATCATGACGCGCGGCTTGGCCGAGATCAGCCGTCTGGTGCACGCCCGCGGCGGTCAAGCTATGACCTGCATGGGACTTGCCGGCATGGGCGACCTCATTGCCACCTGCACCTCGGAGCATTCGCGCAACCGTACCTTTGGCTACGAGTTTGCCCACGGCGTGTCGCTCGACGAGTACCAGACGCGCACGCATATGGTGGTGGAAGGCGCCGTCGCCGCCCGCAGCGTCAGCGAGCTCGCCCGTTCACTGGGCGTAGACATTCCGCTCACCTTTGCCGTGGAGCAAACGCTCTACAACGGTGTTACTTTGGATAGGGCGCTCGAGATTCTTACCGATCGCGTCCCCTCTCAAGAGTTCTACGGACTCACCGACTAGCGCAGAAAGGCTTCTACCATGGGTTCCATTAAAATCGCTCCGTCCGTCCTTTCGGCCGATATGGCCAACCTCAAGGGAGAGCTCGACAAGATCGCCGGCGCCGACTACGTGCACTTCGACGTCATGGACGGCCACTTTACCGGCAACCTCACCTTTGGCGTTGACATCCTCAAGGCCGTCAAGCGCTCCACCAACGTGCCGGTCGATGCGCACCTCATGGTGTCGAACCCCGACGAGACGGTCGATTGGTACGCCGACGCCGGTGCCGATATGATCACGGTCCACTACGAGGCCTCCACGCACCTGCACCGCACGCTCACCCATCTACAGCAGCGCAGCGTCAAGGCCGGCGTCGTGCTCAACCCCGCCACCCCCGTGTGCGTGCTCGAGAGCATCATCGACGTTGTCGACATGGTGCTGCTCATGAGCGTGAACCCAGGCTTTGGCGGCCAGAGCTTTATTCCCGGTACCATTGCCAAACTGCACGAGCTCAAGGCCATGTGCGAGCGTCACGGCGTGTCGCCCCTGATCGAGGTCGACGGCGGTATTTCTTCCAAGAACATTGCCGATGTCGTCAAGGCCGGCGCCAACGTGCTCGTGGCCGGCTCCGCCGTATTTAAGTCCGAAGATCCCGCCGCCGAGGTTGCGCTGCTGCAAAAGCTGGGCAACGAGGCCGCACAGGAGGCATAAACCCTTATGACCGCAGGTCAAAACCGCATACCCGTGAATCTTGACTATGCCGCCTCGACGCCCATGCGCGCCGAGGCGCGCCTTGCGCAGCGTGAGTACGACGAGAGCGAGCTTGCCGGCGTCAACCCCAACTCGCTGCACTCGCTTGGCCGCAAGGCCGCCGCACGCCTGGAAGTGGCGCGTCGAGAGATTGCCCGCAGCTTTGGCGCGCGCGTCCGCCCATCAGAGATAATCCTGACCAACGGCGGCACCGAGGCAAACCAGCTGGCGCTGCTCGGTCTTGCCGAGGGCGCCCGTCAGCGCGATCGCAAGCGTAACCGCGTGATCGTATCTGCCATCGAGCACGATTCGATTCTGGACAACCTGCCGCTGCTGCGTGCCGCCGGTTTTACCGTCGACCTGGCGACGCCTTGCCGCGCGGGCTACATTGAGCCTGTCGCGCTTGTCGAGCTACTAGGCGACGACGTGGCGCTCGTGAGCATCATGGTTGCCAACAACGAGACCGGCGTGGTGCAGCCCATCCGCGAGCTTGCCGCGGCCGCGCATACCGTGGGCGCCCTGTTCCACACCGATGCCATTCAGGGGTATCTGCACATTCCGCTCGATGCCGCCGAGCTGGGAGTTGACGCCATGACCGTTGCCGCGCACAAGATCGGTGGTCCCGTGGCATCTGGCGCACTCTACCTTAAGAGCCGCACGCCGCTGCGCCCGCGCATCTTTGGCGGCGGACAGGAGGCCGGTCGTCGTGCCGGCACGCAGGACCTGCGTACACAGCTGGCTTTTGCCGCTGCCGCCCGTACGCTGGCGCCCCATGTGGCCCAGGAGCGTGCGACGCTGCAAGCCCTTTCCGACAAGCTCTACGCCACGCTTACGGCCCATCCGCGTATTCATGCCACCATGGGCGACTACGCACAGGCCGATCGCCTGCCGGGCATGGTGTCGATCTACGTCGACGGCATGGACTCCGAGGAGCTCATCGTCAAGCTCGATGCCGCCGGCTTTGAGGTTTCGGCCGGTTCGGCGTGCTCGAGCGGCAGCATGGACCCGAGCCACGTGCTCAGCGCCATGGGCATCGGTCGTGAGCAGGCGCTGGGTGCGCTGCGCATCTCCTTCGATGACCGCGTGAACCCGGGCGATCTAGATGAGTTCGCTCAGACGCTGCTCACGATCGTGGGTGCCGCATGATCGTCGCCGAGCTTGAGCACGCGCTGCTGGCACGCTATCCTAAGGCGGACGCCGAACCCTGGGACCACGTAGGCTTATCCGTTGGCGACCCCGACGACGAGATCCGCGGCGTTGCCTGCGCGCTCGACGCCACCAGGGCCAACGTGCTCCGCGCCTTAGAGGCCGGTGCCAACGTGTTACTCACGCATCACCCTGTCTACATCAAGGCGCCCGAGGCATTTTGCCCGCCCAGCGCGACGCGTCCCCAGTGCAGTGCTGCGCTGTACGAGGCTGCCCGCTGTGGCGTGAACATTATTTCGCTTCATACCAACCTGGACCGCTCGCACGAGGCGCGCGTCTGCCTAAGTACGCTGTTGGATTCCGCACCCGTGAGTTCGCTGGAGCACGTAGACGACCCCGAGGCCTGTGGTCTGGGCGCCTTTGCGACGCTCAACAACCCCTGCAGCCTGCGTGACCTTGCCACCCATGCTGCCACAGCCTTCGGCAGCGACCCGCGTGTGTGGGGCGAAGTTGATCGCCCGTGCCGCACCGTTGCCATTTTGGGTGGCTCCCAGGGCGACTTTGGAGAACTTGCCATCGCCGCGGGCGCAGATGTTGTCGTGACGGGCGAGGCGGGCTACCACGTGGCGCAAGACCTTGCCTTGCGCGGGCTGCCGGTGATCTTGCTCGGACACGACCGCTCCGAGGAGCCGTTCGTTGATATATTGATGAACTCTGCAGTTGACGCCGGAGTCGACCCCCGTCATGCGATTAAAATACTGAACCCTTGCCAATGGTGGACTGTGACAAAAGGAGAGAACTTATGAGCGCCGGCGCTACGCTACTCAAGCTGCAACAGATCGATTTGGAGCTCGCACGCAACAAGAGCGAACTTGCCAATATGCCGGAGCTCAAGGAGCTCGCCTCAAAGCACAAAACCTATGTAAAGCTTAAGTCCGAGATGACCAAGCTCTACGCCCAGCGCAAGGACCTGGATATTGAGCTGGACGATCTCAACACCACCGAGATCCAGACCAACAACGCCATCGAGGCCGCCAAGAAGCGCCACGTCGACGGCTCTGACTATCGTGAGGTCCAGGATCTGGAAAACGAGCTCGCCACTCTGGCCAAGCGCCTGGATAAGATCGAGCACACCCGCAAGGACGTCGTCGTCGCCCATAAGGAAGCGCTTGACCGCGAGGCTCGCGCGCAGGCCATCATCGCCAAGTTCGAGGAGGGCGTGAAGGCCGATACCAAGGCTGCCCGCGCCAAGGCTGCCGATCTGCAGGCTCAGATTGATGCCGCCACCAAGGAGCGCACCGCGCTTGCCGCCACGCTGCCGACCGACGTGCTCACCGATTACGAGCGTCTGCTCAAGCAGTTCCGCGGCCTGGCCGTCGAGACCATCAAGGGCAACATCCCCACGGTCTGCCACACCGCGCTGCAGGCGTCATCCATGAGCGACCTCAACCACGACGGAAGCGAGATTACGCACTGCCCGTACTGCCACCGCCTGCTGGTGCTCCCGAGCAAGGAAGCTTAAACGATGGCGGCGCCCAATAATTCAATGCAACTTGAGGGAAAAACGATCCTGCTGGGCATTACCGGCGGGATCGCCGCCTATAAGTCGTGTAACATCGTGCGCCTGCTGCAAAAGCGCGGCGCGCGTGTCAAAGTCGTTATGAGCGAGCATGCCACGGAGTTTGTGGGGCCGCTCACCTTCCGCGCGCTTACGGGCGAGCCGGTCGCTGTGGGCCTGTTCGACGACCCCTCCGACCCCATCCACCATATCTCGTTGGCGCAGGAGCCCGACTTGGTTGTCGTGGCGCCCGCAACGGCCAATATCATCGCCAAGATGGCCAACGGCATCGCCGATGACCTTATCTCCACCACGCTGCTTGCGACGCCGCGACCCATCGTGATCGCACCTGCTATGAACAACGGCATGTGGAAGGCGCCGGCGACGCTGGCCAACATGGCCACGCTGCGCGACCGCGGCGTGCATGTGGTGGGACCCGGCAGCGGCTACCTTGCCTGCGGCGACGTGGACACGGGACGTATGAGCGAGCCCGAGGACATCGTTAAGGCCGTCTGCGAGGTGCTCAATCCCGCGCCCCAGGACCTTGCGGGCAAGCGCATCGTAATCACCGCCGGCCCCACGCACGAGCCGATCGATCCCGTGCGCTTTATTGGCAACCGGTCGTCGGGCAAGATGGGCATCGCCCTGGCGGGGGAGGCCACTCGCCGCGGTGCCGAGGTCACGCTTGTGCTGGGACCGACATCGCTTGATGTTCCCCGCGGCGTGGAGTGCGTGCGTGTGCAAACCGCCACAGAGATGCTGCAGGCGGCTCTGAGCGCCTTTCAGACGGCCGATGCGGCCATTTGCGCCGCCGCCGTCGCCGACTACACTCCAGCGGCCCCAGCGGACCATAAGCTCAAAAAGGCCAACGAGCGCCTGGATCGAATCGAGCTCGTCGAGACCGTTGACATCTTGGCCGAACTCTCACGCCAAAAGGGCGATCGCCTCGTAATCGGCTTTGCTGCCGAGACCGATAACGTCGTCGAGTACGCCGAGCGCAAATTGGCACGCAAAGGCTGCGATGCCATTATCGCCAACGATGTCTCACGCGCCGATTCGGGCTTTGGAACCGATACCAACAAGGCCTGGATTGTGAGCACAACGGGTACGAAAGAACTTCCCGTTCTAACAAAACCCCAGCTCGCAGATACAATTTTGGACTTGCTTCAAAATTTATAAAAAAGTTCTTGCACAAGTCTAAAGTTTCGGGTTAATATACTCCTTGTTGCGAGCGAGAGCAGAGCAACAAACAAAAGCTTCGGGACGTGGCGCAGCTTGGTAGCGCACTTGACTGGGGGTCAAGGGGTCGCTGGTTCGAATCCAGTCGTCCCGACCAGAAGTTTGCAGGTCAGGCATCTAGTGCCTGACCTTTTTTGTTTTTAATCACCATGATTATTTTGCTTAAAGCAACAACATTCCCGCTCGATGTAATCACAGAATCAAAACGTGTACATCAGCCACCAAAATCGACATGTTTGGAGGCTGATGTACACGAATGCGAAATCCCCCGCCGCCTAAAAGCACCTTCCACATGTCTGGACTCTCTATGGCTGCGCTGGATAGACATCGCCGGAACGGGTATAGTATCGAAAGTTTTGTCGTTAACCAGCGGGGGAGTCCTGTGGGCATCAAAAAGAAGATCAAAAAGGAGCTTATCGGCACTTCCGATTACCCGTCGAATAAGATCTTTACGATCTCCAATTTCATCACCTTTACGCGCCTGATCCTCACCCTGGTATTTCTGTACCTGTTTGTGACGGATAACAACCGCGTCATCGCCATCGTTATCTACGCCGTTGCCGCCTCCACCGACTGGATGGACGGTCAGATCGCCCGCATGACTAAGACGGTCTCGTGGCTCGGCAAGGTCATGGATCCCATTTGTGACCGTGCGCTGCTGTTCACCGGCGTGCTGGGACTGGTGGTTCGCGGAGAGCTGCCCATCTGGGTCTGCGTGCTCATTATTGGCCGCGACATCTATCTGGGCATCGGCACGCTTATCGTGCGCCATTATCACCGTCGCCCCATCGATGTCGTCTTCCCCGGAAAGATTGCCACAGCGCTGCTCATGACCGGCTTCTCGCTCATGCTACTCGGGTTCCCCGTTATTGACGGCCTGCATCTTTTGCCTTCAGCCCTTACGGCCTTCCCAGGCCTCAACGGAAGCTCGGTGCCCCTCGGCATCTTCTTTGTGTACGGCGGCGTGATCTTCTCCATGCTCACGGCTGTCATCTACTCCATTAAGGGCGGAGCGGCCATTAAACAGGCTCTCATGCATCCCGAAGACGAGGACATCGACTTTCTGAACCCTGAAATCGAAGACTGATTCGTTGGGGTATGATTACGTACGGTTCATTATTTGCGGCACGTCCGCGATAAGTTAGGGGTTGTCATGGACAACATGGTTAACAATATGCCTCAGAATGATAAGACTGCTGACGCTACCTGCGTATTCCGCGTGCCTTCAAGCGACGTCACCGTTCCCGACCTCATGGCCAACGTGCGCATCACCGCCCCCGTTCTGTCCATCGTCAAGGGTCCGCAGACTGGTGCCGCTTTTGAGCTCGAGGACGACGTGACCACCATCGGCCGCGATCCTGCAAACGGCATCTTCCTCAATGACATGACCGTTTCGCGCAGCCACGCGCGCATTATTCGCGAGGGCCTCGGCGCTCGCATCGAGGACTTGGGCTCGCTCAATGGCACCTGGGTCGACGGTGCCATCGTCAATGCAGCCCCGCTGCACGACGGTTCTTCCGTCCAGATCGGTACGTTTACGCTCATCTACCACGAGAGCACGCCGGAGCGCATCGAAACCGGTGAGTAGGGCATGGCCGAACGCAACTATCTGAGTATCGGCCAAGTCGTCAACCTACTTCGAGGCGCATACCCCGATCTTTCGAACTCAAAAATTAGATTTCTAGAGGATGAGGGGCTCATTACCCCTCATCGTACGCCTAAGGGATACCGTCAGTACTCCAAGGAGGACGTTGATCGCCTGGAGGTCATTCTGCACTTGCAGAAGACTCGCTACATGCCGCTCAACGTGATTAAGCAGCGACTGGAAAACGCCACGGACCTGTCCACCCTCGCCTACGAGGTGGGCCTGCTGTCCGACGTTCCGCTCAAGACGGAGCCCAAGGAGACCAAGCAAAAGCTGCATCCCATCGAGACCATTCCCGATATGCTGGGCGTCGAGATCTCGTTTATCCGCTCTTTGGCCGAAAACGACCTCATCCGTATCATCAAGAGCCCGCAGAACCGCGAGCTGGTCGATGGTCGCGATTTCCCGATTATCCGCTACTGCTCGGAGCTGTCGCGCTTCCACATCGAGCCGCGCAACCTGCGCCAGTACGTGTCATCCGCCAACCGTGAGTCTTCGATGTTTGAGCAGGTCCTGGTGAGTATGCTCGGCATGGACACCTCCGACGACGAGCGCGACGCCAAGCTCGAGCGAGCGTTTAAAAAACTGCACGACCTTACCGAAGGTGTGCATACCGCGCTGCTCAAGAACCGCGTTTTTGAGTCACTTAACGCCGTGGTCGAGGATGCAGACATCGATGCGCTCGACGAGGAGATCGCACGCTCCGAATCTACTAAGACCAAAAACGAAGAGGCACCTAAGCCTGCGGCGGGCAACCACGAGGACTCCCTCGTAAAGCCCCTCAAGGTTGTCGCGCCCTCGCATTCTGGTACCGCTGCCGCGGGCATATAATCCATGCCGGCTCGCCGGCACCTTATGAAAGGTCATGTCATGTACGACTTCGAATCTCATATCGTCGACATCCCCGACTATCCCGAGCCCGGAGTCGTCTTTAAGGACATCACGCCGCTGTTCGGTAACCCCGACGCCCTCAAGGCCATGGTCGATGCGCTGGCCGAGCATTTTGCCGGCATGGGCATTACCAAGGTCGTAGGCCCCGAGGCTCGCGGCTTTATGGTGGGCGTGCCCGTCGCCGTGGCACTGGGCGCCGGATTTGTTCCCGCACGTAAACCGGGTAAACTGCCGCGCGAGACCGTGAGCCAGAGCTATGAGCTCGAGTACGGAACCGATTCCATCGAGATTCACGCCGACGCCATTAGCTCTAAAGATACCGTGTTGATTCTGGACGACTTGGTCGCGACGGGCGGAACCGTCGAGGCAACAGGTAAACTGGTGCGCGATATGGGCGCAAAGCTCGTGGGTTACGGTTGTATCCTAGAGCTTGCGTTTCTCAACCCGCGCGAGAAGCTCACGCCGTCCGGTGACGATGTTGAGCTCTTTAGCCTGGTGACAGTGGACTAGCTGTCACCCTCATACTGGAAAGGAAGCTACATGCGCACAGCAATCACGCACAAAAACATGGCACGCTGCGCTGCTACGGCAACCCTCGCTTGTGTTTTGGGCCTGGGCCTCGCTGCTCCGGCCTACGCCGATACCGCATCCAACCTTGCCGCTGCCCGTACCAAACTCGAGCAGATCGGCACTCAGACGCAGCAGATCTATGAGGATCTTTCTGCTCAGACCCAGGCGCTCGACCAGACCGCCGGCGAGATCACGCAAAAGCAGCAAGAGATCGCCGAGGGCCAGGCCAAGCTCTCGACCTATGTCGCCGGCGAGTACAAAACCGGCGATCTGAGCCTGCTTCAGGTTCTGACGGGTGTCGATGACCTGAGCGATATGCTCAACCGTCTGTTCTACTACGGCAAAGTTTCCGATAAGCAAGCTCAGACCATTCAAGAGGTCAAGGAGCTTAAGCAGCAGCTCACCGATAAGCAGGCCGAGCAGGAGAAGAACGTCGCCGCCACGCAAAAGAAGGTCGACGAGCTTAACGCCCAGCAGGCTGAAGCCCAGAGCGTCGTAAACTCCCTGGATTCGCAGCTGCAGGCCGAGCTTGCCGCCGAGGCCGAGGCCAACGCCGCGCTGCAGGCCGGCATCAACGCCAGCACCGCCGAGAAGGCCACGGTGAGCAACGAGACTGCCGGTACGACCGAGAACACCAACAACGGTGGCCAGACCAGCAATAACAACAACCAGGGCGGCAACACTCCGGCTCCTACGCCGGCACCTGCTCCGACGCCGCAGCCCTCCACGCCTGCTCCGGCTCCGACGCCTTCTGCTCCGAGCCAGTCCGTCGACGGCGGTTCTGTTGTCTCGCGTGCATACAGTAAGCTTGGTTGCGCTTATTCCTGGGGCGGAATTGGCCCGAACAGCTTCGACTGCTCTGGTTTTGTTAGCTATTGCCTCACTGGTCGCTATTGCCGCCTGGGCACCACGGGTACCTTTATGGGCTGGACGCGTGTGTCCGATCCGCAGCCCGGTGACGTTGTGGTCAACTCGTACCACACCGGCATTTACATCGGTGGTGGTCAGATGATTCATGCTTCCGACTACAACACGGGTGTCATCATCAGCCCCGTTGCCGCCGGCATGAACAATAACTACATTTTCGTGCGCTACTAAGTATTCAGATAAAGCAAACGGATATGGACCTCGTGGCTTTGAGTCATGGGGTCCATTCTTTTGCCTTTAGTGCAGTCCGCTATCTAGTTTTGAATACTAGATAGCGGCCCAATCGGTCTGCAAGATGGCTATAATTGAATGGGAACGATTAGAAAGGACCCTCTATGAGCTGGGCACTTATCTCCGATTCAAGCTGCAACCTCCGCGATTGGCAACCGACCGCGCCCCATACCACCTTTGCATTTGCGCCCCTCAAAATTCGAGTGGGGGAGCATGAATTCGTCGATGACCTTTCGCTCGATGTTCATGAGCTCAACTGCGCTGTTCAGGCGGAGACGAACGCTTCTTCGAGCGCTTGTCCAAGCGTAGGGGAGTGGGCCGAGCTCTTCAAATTGGCAGACAAGACCATCTGCATGCCGATCTCTGAGGGCGTGTCGGGCAGCTACAACGCGGCAGCCACGGCTCGCGATATGGTTCTTGCCGAGGAGCCCGACCGACAGATTCATCTAGTCAATTCACGCGCAGCTGGCGGCAAAATGGACCTCATTTTCTTGCTGTTCGACCGCTATCTTGCAAGCAATCCGAATGTCTCATTCGAGGATGCTTGCGCATGCTTCGATAGCCTTGAACAGAACAGCAAAATCCTCTTCAGTTTGTGCAATTACGAAAACCTCGCCAAAGCCGGACGTATCCCTAAGGCAGCCGGCGTCATTGCCAACAAGCTCAATATCCGCATTTTGGGCACGGCGAGTGAGGCCGGTAAAATCGAACTCGTCGGGCACACGCGTGGCGAAAAAAAGATGCTCAACAAGATCATCGACACTATGGAAGCCGAGGGCTTTACGGGCGGTGAGGTCGTCATAGATCACGTTGAGAACGAAGCTGGAGCCCAGGCGCTCACTGACCGCATAGTCGAGCATTGGCCCGGCTCCAAGACCATCATCATGCCCTGCAACGGCCTGGATTCCTATTACGCCGAGATGCACGGCCTCATCATCGGCTACGGCATGGGCGTAGCTTCGGGCAAATAAAGTCCAACCAAGCAAAAATACGGGCGGGACAAAGCGACAGATGGCTCTTTGTCCCGCCCGTTTTATACGTCGGCTAGCTATTAAACCCGTTGAACTTGAGATAGCTCATCAAGTACGCCTTCGAAACGAAGGACGATACCGCGCTACGCATAAGCAGCGACTCACGCGTTACCTGATGCGCCGTATCGGGCACGGGAGTCTGCTCGACGGAAAACGCCGCACGAATCGATGCCTCGAGCTGATCGACCACATAATCAAAGGCCGTCGGGGCATCGTAGCTCAAACGCTGAATGTTAAAGAGTGCCTGCACCGCAGCAATAGGTAGCACCTGCTTAAAGATGCAGATAGCGATCAGGCGGGCAATCTGCTCGCGGCCATATTGCTTTTTGACCGGAGCAGGCACTAGGCCGACCTTTACGTAGTTATTGATCATCGATGGCGTAATGATAGGCTGCTCAACGCAAATGGACAGCGGCTCCATCCACAGCGTAACATACTCAATAACCTGGTCGCGGTAGAGCGTCACATTGGGCAACTGGTTATAGCGCGGCAGACTCAACGTATTAAGTTTGCGCACGATATCGGACTGAATAAATGCATCGGGCAGCACAGTGGGCTGAATATCCTCAGGCTTAATGCTGACCGACGAATCGGACATCGGGATAACGCGTTTGGCGTGGTTCATAAGGATCCTCCGTTCATTAAGCTATATTGTATTCTAGGTTATCTAGTTTTGCATACTATATAGCAGGAAAGTAAAAGTGGTTGGACAGCACATTGATGCACCGTCCAACCACTTTGTATTAAAGATAGCAACATTACATAAGATATATTATCGTACTTATCCGCGGAGAAACGCGTATGCGCTGGTTGCCGCTATGGCTCCGTCAGAAACGGCGGTCACAACCTGGCGTAAACGCTTGGAACGGATATCGCCAGCGGCAAATAGACCTGGCGTGCGGGTCGCCATGGATTCATCAGTCAGAATGCCGCCATCAGGCGCCAGATCGACTAGATGCTCAACAAGTTCGGTATGGGGTTGCGTCCCGGTATAGACAAAGATGCCGAAAGAGCCGGGCTCAAATGACTTGGTATGAATTTCCCCGGATGAATTGTCCTTAAAGGCGATCGTCGTTGGCATGGCTTCGCCCGAGAGCTCCACAATACTAGTTTGGTACCTAACTGTAATATTGTCCTTTTCGAGTACTTTCTGAACAACACCATCAGGCGCACGGAACTGGTCGCGGCGCAGCACAATGGTCACACTGCTGGCAATGTCTGACAGGAACAGCGCCTCTTCACATGCCGAATTGCCACCACCGATTACAAAGACCTGTTTGCCGCGGAAGAACATGCCGTCACATGTTGCGCAATACGAAACGCCACGACCGCGATACGTATCCTCGCCAGCGAAACCTGCCGGACGCGGCGTGGCACCCATGCAAGCGATAACGCTCGAGGCCAGCGTATCGCCCATGTCGTGATGCACCGTAAACAGCGCTGCATCGGCATCGTAATCGATACCCGTAACCATGCTCCATGCGACCTGCGCTCCCAGGCCCTCTGCATGCTGCTGAAAACGCTCGCCGAGTTCGGCGCCACTCAAGAGCGGAATGCCCGGATAGTTCTCGACTTCATTGGTCGTGGCGATCTGTCCGCCCGACATGCCCTGTTCAAACACGGTCGTCGTTAGGTTGGAGCGCGCCGCATAAACGGCCGCAGCATAGCCCGCAGGGCCGCCACCGATAATCGCAACATCGATCGGCTGATCGGTAGTCATGAAGAGACCTCCTGTCGAAAGATTGGCGTTCTTTGCGCTCATACCCAAATTTACGTGAACATGACACTCATGCACTACAATGATAAACCGCGTATCAAAGCTGAAGGGGAGTTATCGATGGATCAAACGCAGACGAGCAACGACGCTCCCCTGCCAACGCAAAGCACTCCCCAACCGGAGCAAATGACCGTTTCACCTGCACAAAAACCCCTAGTAACCATTGTGCACGCATCGGTTGGATCGGGCCACAGAGCCGCCGCCAACGCGATTGCACAAGCATTTGATCTTATCCGCGGCACCAAGGGAATCCCTGAGGATGTTGAGATCGAAGTCTTGGATATTCTCGATTTTGGACGCATTAGGTTCGATGGTAATAAAACAGCGGCTTCGTTTACCGGCGCCACGCGCCCCATATATGACCTAACCTGGCGATATACGTTTACGGGACATCTGCTCTGGGGTGGCGGCACGGCATGGTCGCGAATTATGTTCCCCGCCTTCAACGATTATGTCCGCACCCGCAGGCCCATGGCCGTGGTTGCAACACACATTACGGCAGCCAATGTTGCTGTGGGCGCCCGCGTCATCACGGGTATCGATTACCCGGTCATCTGCGTACCAACAGACTATGAAGTCGAAGGCTTTTGGCCCCACAAGGACACCGACCTGTTCTGCGTAGCCAACGAATTTATGGCCGAGACACTTCGCCCCCGTAAGGTTCCCGAGACCAAAATCCGCATTACAGGCATCCCCATTCGCGCCGGGTTTGATACGGACTACAATCGCGAGGAAGAACTCGAGAAGTTCAATCTCCCCGCTGACAAGACCGTTGTGTTGGTGATGGCCGGTGCCAGCTTGCCTCAACCGTACGTTCGCTTTCGCGCGGAGATGGACCGCACACTCCCCTTCCTGCGCAGCTTCGAGGACATGCACTTTGTCTTTTTGCCGGGCAAGGATGAGGAATACGCCACCCGCCTCAAGACGCTCTTTGACGCCATGAAGCTCGAAAACGTCACAGTTCTGGACTACGTGGACGACATGGCGGCCCTCATGCACGGCTGCGACCTGGCAATCCTCAAATCGGGCGGACTCACCGTCACCGAGTGCCTGTGCGCGCATCTGCCGATGATTCTGCTGGGCAAATCATATGGTCAAGAAAAGGCCAACACCACCATGCTCACCGGAATGGGCGCCAGCATGCATGTCACCACCGCACGAGAACTCATCGTAACCCTGCGCCATCTGCACGATCATCCCGAATCACTCAAAGCCCTACTCATCAACGGCGAAGTACTACGCCGCCCCCACGCAGCCGAAGATATAGCCATCGCAACCATGGAGCTCGTAGGCAAACCCCAAAAACGTAAACGAGCCTTCTGCCGCTTCTACTGGGGCGGCAAGCCAGCGCATATCCGCTAGCATTGGATTGCCCGCTTACCTGCGGGAGGCCCCTATATATCATCCCATGCTCAAACATTCTCGCTTCGCTGCGAAACTGCGCGCGGGACGATATATAGGGGCCTCCCACAGGCAAGCTGCGTTAACGTACTTGCAGCTATACCAGATTCCCCACCATCAGAATCTGCAAAGGCAAAACCAAAAATATAAATATAGTAAGCCGATGCGAGAAAGGAGGTTTTCCTTTATCGCATCGGCTTACTAGAAAGAAAGGCTTTAATTTTTCAAGCGAGTAACCGCCCGCCCGTCTCTCACACATATCGTTCCACGCGCAGTTTCGCAGCGAGCGAAGCGACGCGAGAATGTTTGAGCATGGAATGATATGTGTGAGAGACGGGCGGGAGGGATACGAGCGCCCCCGCGAGAATGTTTGAGCATGGGATGATATATAGGCGGGTCGGGCCGGTCAGCGGACAGTACGTAAACGACTAAGCGACGCCGCTAGAACCGAAACCGCCGGCTCCTCGGTCGGTTTTATCTAGTTCTTCTACTTCTACGAGGTTGACCGTGGGGACTTCTTGGATGACGAGCTGGGCGATGCGGTCGCCTTTGTTGATTTGGATGTTGTTCGTGGGGTCTAGGTTGATGAGGATGACTTTGAGCTCTCCTCGGTAGTGGGCGTCGATGAGGCCCGGCGTGTTGACTATAGACAGGCCCTGCTTGATGGCCAAGCCGCTGCGGGGCTGGACGAAGCCGGCGTAGCCATCGGGCAAGGCGATGGCCAGCCCAGTAGAGACCAGACGACGTTCGAAGGGCTTCAGGACGCAGTCCTCGTTGGAGCGCAAATCCAAGCCGGCATCGGTGGGATGGGCGTATTTGGGAAGCTCGACGGTGGGGTCGAGACGCTTTATGTTGACGGTAATGTTGGACATGGAATCACCTTAGCTTGTCGAGCTCTTGCAGAAACTCATCGACGTCTTTGAAATCGCGGTAGACCGAGGCAAAGCGGATGTACGCCACCTTGTCGATCTTGGCCAAACGCTTGAGCACCATGTCACCCAACTCATGGGACGTGACGGCCGTCAGTGTGCGAGAGCGCAGCTCGACCTCGATGTCGTCGATAATCTCATTGAGCTTCTTAGTGTCGATATCGCGCTTGATGGTGGCGCGCATCAAGCCGACGAGCAGCTTATTGCGATCGAACCGCTGCTTAGTTCCGTCTGACTTAATGACCTCGATTGGGTCTTCGCATCGCTCAAACGTTGTAAAGCGATAGTTACACGAGCAACATTCGCGACGGCGCTTAATGGTGTTATTTGACTCCTGCATACGGGAATCAACGACGCGGGTATGTGCCTTGCCACATTTGGGACAGCGCATGGTACCTCCTCTTAAACGATAACAAGGGTACCATGCGCAGCGCGATAATGATTACGAACGAGCAGGAACCTTAAGATGCGCACCGGCGGCGAGCGAACCATGCTCCAGATGATTGACGTTACGGATCATGTCGGAAGTCTCTTGCGTGGAAAGGCCTTCGATAGGATATTCCTCGGCAAGCGACCAAAGAGAATCACCAGACTGAACGCGAATAGTCTCGTAGGTAACGTTGGAAACGGACTCGGCATACGCGGCGTGACGAGCGCTAAAGACCGACGTAGCGAGGACAACGAAGAGCGTAAGCGCAACGGCAACGGCGACAATCGTCGGAACCTTCAGGGCAACGCGGGCCGGCGCAACTACAGCCTGCTGATTGCGAGCAGGCTTTACGGTCAAAGGCTGAAAGCCGGAGCGGCCACCCTGAACAACCGTAAAAGTGGGTTCTGCAGGCGTCTCGAGTTTAAGGGCAAGGTTTCCCTGGACCATATTCGTTGCGTTCATCATGTTCTCCTCTCGCGTGTTTTGCTGAGAACAGTTTTATCAAGCCGCGCGGACAAAAATGTATAGCGCGAGAACGAATGTTCGGTTATTATTATCTTCGAACAGTTGTTCCTGTCAAGCAAAATCCGAACATTTGTTTGACATGGGTAGAGAGGATGCCCTGATGGCTCGCAAAATTACCAAGCGTCAGCAGCAAATTTACGACTTCATCAAGGAATATCAGCAGGAGAAAGGTTATCCGCCCAGCGTGCGCGAGATGGCTTCTGCCGTGGGCCTTTCCTCCCCCAGCACCGTGCACGCCCATCTATCTGCCCTGGAGGCGCGCGGGCTACTCAAGCGCGATGCCACCAAACCGCGCGCCCTGGAACTCTTTAACGAGGACGGTTCCTCTGTCTCAATTTCTAAATCTGACGAACCCACCGCACCTCGCGGAACGGTCTCGCTACCGCTCGTTGGTCGCGTCGCGGCTGGGATTCCCATTCTGGCCGAGCAGAATATAGAAGACACTTTTACTATCCCGACCGAAATCGCCACTGATCAGGGTTCCTTTATCCTTGAGGTGCATGGGAGCTCAATGATCAATGTCGGCATCTTCAATGGCGATTACATCATCGTCCGTGAACAAAAGAGTGCCATGAACGGCGAAATTGTCGTGGCCATGATTGATGGTTCAGCGACCGTCAAGACATTCTACAAGGAGCAGGGACGCGTACGCCTGCAGCCAGAGAATGACACCATGGAGCCTATCTATGCAACGAATCCCGTTATCTTGGGCAAAGTCGTCGGCTTGATGCGCCGGTTCTCGTAATGCAAAAACGCATCACCATCTTTGATACCGTCCGCGGGTTTACGATGATTTCAATGGCAGGTTTTCACGCTTGCTACGATCTCGCCTACCTGTACGACTGGGATATGCCCTGGTTTACCCAGACCGTCTTTCAAGACATCTGGCGCGCCAGCATCAGCTGGGTATTTTTGTTTATCGCGGGTTGGATGTGCACGCTCTCACGCAACAATGCCAAACGAGCGGCCAAGTACGCTGCCGCAGCTTTGGTCGTCTGGATCGCAACAACGCTCGTATCGGTCGACGATTCAGTGAACTTTGGCATCATTTATTGCATGGCGGCGTGTACCGCTGTGACAGCCGTAGCACGACCGATGCTTAAGAAAGTGCCCAGCACGTGGGGCATTGCGATATGCCTCGCTCTCTTTGCAGCGACATGGGGCATCCCGAAATCGACCTATTCATTCCCCTATTTGGCGTGGCTAGGATTACCCGGCCCCCGGTTTGTTTCAGGCGACTATTATCCAATCATCCCGTTCATATTCATGTATCTCACAGGATACTTTGCTGCGCGCACCGCTCAAAGATGCGAACATCCCGCCCCAAGCTGGGCCTACGCCAACCCCCTGCCGGCGCTCGCCAGCCTTGGACGTCATGCACTCCCCTTTTATCTGCTACATCAGCCCATCATACTGGGCATTTTGGAGCTCGCCTACTCGGTGCGATAACGCTCGAGCCGCGGTGCAATACGAGCCGGCAGTTTCGCCACAATACGAACGCCATCCTCAAGATATTCCTCGTGCAAAAGGGTCCCCTGCTCATGCACGACTGTGATGAGTGCACCTTCACGATATGGAATGTCGGCGGAAAGCAGCACATCGGTGGCGGCCGCCTCGCGAGCAATGCGATCGACGAGATCGTCGAGCCCCTCGCCCGTTTGGGCCGAGAACAGAACAGCTTCCGGATAACGACGACGGAAACTCAATCGATCGACGCTATCGAGAAGATCGATTTTATTGAACACCGTAAGCGTTAAACGCTCTCCGGCACCGATCTCATCAAGCACGCGGTCGACAGCCTCAAGCTGTCGCTCATAGTCCTCATCAGACGCATCCACGACTTTGAGAATTAAATCGGCACCCAACACCTCGGACAACGTCGATTTAAAGGCATCGACCAGACCATGCGGCAGCTTTTGAATAAAGCCGACGGTATCGGTAATCGTCATGCCGCGACCGCCAGGCAGGCGATATGAACGCGTCGTCGGGTCGAGCGTAGCAAACAGCTTGTCCTGCGAAAGTACCGTAGAACCGGTCAGACGATTGAGCAACGTCGATTTACCGGCATTGGTATAACCGGCTAACGCGACGCGAAACGCCGGTGACTCAATACGACTCTTGGATTGAACATCACGACGCTGTTCAACCTGCTTGATCTCACGTCGAAGCGCAGCGATCTTATTACGAATGAGGCGACGGTCGACCTCGAGCTGACTTTCGCCCTGACCAAAGCGTGAGCCGATGCCGCCGCGCGTCTGTTCCTTGGCGAGATGGCTCCACATGCCGCGCAGACGAGGCAACAGATATTGAAGCTGCGCCAGCTGTACCTGTAGGCGTCCCTCACGCGTCTGAGCATGCAGCCCAAAGATATCCAAGATCAGTGCCGTACGATCGATAATCTTTACCGGCTCGCCCACGGCTTTCTCCAAATAGGATTGCTGCGAGGGCGTCAGGTCGTCGTCAAAAATAACGACATCGGCATCCATGCGATGTACCAGACCGCACAGCTCCTCTACCTTACCGGAACCGATAAATGATTTGGGATACGGCTTTACCAAACGCTGAGACAAGCGAGCCACGCACTGGGCACCAGCCGTGTGGGCAAGGCGCTCCAGCTCATCGAGCGATCGATCGAGTGGCCATGCATTGTCGCGCCACTCAACACCAACTAATATGGCACGCTCGGGCTCGGGTGCCGTGGGAACAAGGGGGAAACGGGCCATTAGGCAGCCTCAATACGATGCAGGATTTCCTCAACGACCTCATCGATCGTACATTCATCCATATCGAACCACACGATGCGATCATCGCGTTTAAACCACGAAAGCTGACGTTTGGCATAGCGACGCGAACGCATCTTGATGAGTTCGCGAGCCTCATCCATAGAAATCACGCCATTGAAAGCATCAATGATCTCTTTATAGCCAATAGCCTGCATCGACGTCAGGGCATCTCCCAGTCCCTGGTCCATAAGACCGCGCACCTCATCGACAAGACCCTGCTCAAACATCAGATCGACGCGCAGATTAATGCGCTCGTAGAGCACCTCGCGATTACGCGTCAGACCAAACCATAGAGCATGATAATGCTCGCGCGGAACACTAAACTGCGACTTTTGCTGCGCGTAGGACACACCATCATCGTTCATTTCGAGCGCGCGAATCACGCGACGAACATTATGGGGGTGGATGACCGCAGCGGACTCGGGGTCACGCTCGGCAAGCAGCGCGTGCAGCGCTTCCTCGCCTATGCGCTCGGCAAGTTCCTGATACCCCGCGCGACGATCGTCCTCAAGCTCGCCCGAGGGAAAATCCATCTCATCCAGGGCGGCCTTGAGATACAAGCCTGTGCCCCCGCAAAACACCGGTAGGCGGCCCTCGCCAAGCAAACCCTCAACATGCGCGCGAGCGTCAGCCTGATAAAGCGCAGCAGAATATGCCACACCCGGCTCTACAATGTCGACGAGACGCAGCGGCGCCGTACACTCATCGGGCGCCATCTTTGCGGTACCGATGTCCATGCCGCGATAGATTTGCATCGCATCGCACGACAGCACTTCGGACGAAAGACGAGCGGCCAAACGGTCGGCAACATCACTCTTACCAACCGCCGTCGGACCGACGATCGCAACGGCGGAAAAACCTGCCCCTGGAGCAACCATTAGCGCGGCTCGCCCACAACGGAGCCGGACAAATACCAGGTCTTGGCAACGTCAACGTCAATATCAACGATCTTGCCAACAAGCTGATCGATGCTGTAACCCTCGGGGATAGGCGCATGCACGGTCTGATTCTTGGGACTCTTGCCCAGCAGGACCGCATCGTTCTTCTTGCTCGTGCCCTCAATGAGCGCCGGCACCACAGTATGAAGCTCACCCTGGTTATACTCATGTGCCGTGGTCTCGATAACCTTAACCAGGCGGTTGAAACGCTCGAGAATAACCTCATGCGGCGTAGGATCGTCAATCTCGGCGGCCGGGGTACCGGCGCGCTTGGAATAGATGAAGGTATAGGCCTGAGCATAGCGGACCATCTCGGCAAGTGAGAGCGTCTGCTCAAAGTCTTCTTCAGTCTCGCCCGGAAAGCCAACGATAATGTCAGTCGAGAGCGCGATATCGGGCATGCGATTGCGGATGCGATCGACCAGGCCCAGATAGTCCTCGCGTGTATAACGGCGATTCATCTCTTTGAGGATCCGCGTCGAACCTGACTGGACGGCCAAGTGCAGCTGCGGCATAACGGCAGGCGTTTCGGCCATGGCGTCGATGGTCTCGGGCAGCAGGTCCTTGGGATGCGAAGACGTAAAGAAGATGCGCTCCACACCCGTATCGCCCACGGCACGCAGCAGATCGGCAAAACGCGGCTTGCCAAACAGATCGCGACCATATGAGTTAACGTTTTGGCCCAGCAGCGTAATCTCACGCACGCCCTGGCGCACCAAACCGGTCACCTCGTCGACAATCTCCTCGAAGGGGCGGCTCTTTTCGCGACCGCGCACGTACGGCACGATGCAATAGGTGCAGAAATTATTGCAGCCCGTCATGATGGGCACCCAGGCGTGATACTGGGTCTCGCGATGCCACGGCATGCTCATGGCATCCGTATCCTCATGCTCATTGGTGCGGATATGACGCTTGCCGTCAAGGAACGCCTCGGCAATGAGCTCGGCCACATGTGCGATAGAATGCGTGCCAAAGATGACATTGACGTTATCGACGTTGGTGAGCAGGCCCTCGCCATCACGCTGCGCAATGCAGCCGCCCACGGCAACCACACGCTTGCCCGAAGGCGAAGGCGGCAGGCTTTTGCAGGAATTGCACTGACCGTACAGGCGAGTATCGGCGGCCTCACGCACACAGCATGTCATGAAGACAACGATATCGGCATGCTCGGGATCGAGCGCCATGAGGCAACCATACGAATCGAGCAGACCGCTCACGCGCTCGGAATCGTGCTGATTCATCTGGCAGCCAAAGGTGCGGATAAAGTAGGTTTTACCGGCAAGAATATCGCGTACGGAACGCTGGTCCATGTGCATAAGTCCTAACGATGGAAGGGAGGCGAATCGAGACAAGCAGAAGCTATGCCACAGGCTTAACATCATCCATGACGACGTTATCCATAGCAGCTCGATTGATCTGGTGAACGTAGATAGAAAGGCGGATGGCCGTGCGCGACTCCCCGTTAATGAGGATGTCGGAGAACACGGGCGCGCAGGAAATATCAAAACCGGTTGGAATCAAAAAACCGCGCGCGATAGCCACGGCCTTAATAGCCTGGTTGACCGCACCGGCGCCGACACACTGGATGTTGACGGGTACACCATCCTTGACCATGCCGGCGATGGCGCCGGCAACGGACGCGGGCGATGATTTGCTTGATACCTTCAGGCAATCCATGAAGAAACTCCTGCGTTTAAAAGTACGTTTTAACTGCAATAACTTTATCGTACCGAGTGGACTCGGTAAAGGCACTATTCCTCTTTGGCAAGATCGAAGGTCACGGTGATTCGATCACGCGAAACACGAATCTTTGGGTCGCCGCAAAGGTTGAGATAGTACCGAGCGGCAAGGTCATTAAAGTCGCGTTCCACAGCACGCGAAAACTGTGCTATGTCATCCTTGGCAATACGTAGCCCGCGACGATCCTTCGCGAGATCGACAGGAGCCGGCGCATGCGAGGACGAATCACGCTCGCGCAGCAGACGCGCAGTCACACCGCGAACGGGCTTAATCTGCCCTGCCAAAATGCGATGGGCCGTGCGCTCAGACATCTCAAGACCCAAACCCGAACAGATACGGATAAAGTCCTCGGCATCAGAGGCAAGGCCTAAACGATCGACAACTGGAAGCTCGCTCTCGTCATCAATGAACAGGAGACGCGACGTATCGAGCCGACTTGACGCCTGAGCATAAAGGGTCGCGGCAATCTCAGACGGAGAACCAAGATAGACATCGCAACCACGCAACTCCTCGAGCGCAAACTCACAAGCAGCGCGAATAATATTATGCGGACCGCGAGCACAGACATAACGTCCGTCCTCATCCTTGACAGCCTGGGGCCAGCTGGACTGATCGGCACGCTCACTGAGGTGGTCGGCCGCAACGCTCACCTTAAAGGCCGAGCCAAGATCGACACCTGACGTGACCACACGGGCCTCATCGGTGTTCTGCTTGATCGAAAACAATGCCATGCCACGACCGTGAACGCCCCAACGGTCCATCTTCATACTCTCGAGCTTGGAGGTGACGCGGGCATCGAAGATTCGCTCTTGCATATCCTGTGGAACGCCCGAACCGTTATCCAGAAAGACAAGCGTGCGGACGCCATCTTCCTTGGTCGTGGCGAGATAGACCTTGTCGGCGCCAGCATCGCGAGCATTACGGAGCATTTCGATGACGATATCCTCGACATTCTGAATGTCGTGCTTTGCCTGGCGCCGCTCGGCCTCCGAAACGCGGAGGCGGACATACCCCTCGCCAAGGTTTTCCTCGACGCGAAGGTTGCCCTCCCCCGACATCGACGCGATAAATGAGATGAGCTCGTTCGCGTCGTTCATGTTATTTAGCGATATCGACGGCACGGCTCTCGCGAATCACGACAACGCGCACCTGACCGGGATACTCCATCTCTTCCTCGATCTGATGGGCGATATCGTGCGCAAGCACCGTGGACTGGGCATCGGAGATCTTGTCCGGCTGAACCATGACATGAACCTCGCGACCGGCCTGCATGGCATAGGTACGCTCGACGCCGTCGTGAGAGTTGGCAATCTCCTCGAGCTTCTCAAGACGCTTAATGTAGTTCTCGGCCGACTCGCGGCGGGCACCGGGACGAGAAGCGGAGACGGCATCGGCAGCCTGGACCAGAACGTCGAGCACCGTGTTGGGGTCGACATCGGCATGATGGGCCTCGATCGCGTGAACGATAACGGGCTTCTCGCCATAACGGCGGGCAAGCTCGGCGCCAATCACAGCATGCGGGCCCTCAACGTCGTGGTCGATGGCCTTGCCCAGGTCGTGCAGAAGACCGGCGCGCTTGGCGGTCACAACATCCAAACCAAGCTCGGAGGCCATCACGCCGCAAAGGTCGGAAACCTCAAGCGAGTGCTGCAGCACGTTCTGACCAAACGAGGTGCGGTAGCGCAGAGCGCCCAGGGTCTTGACGATCTCGGGGTGCAGGTCGTGGATACCGGTATCGAAGGCGGCCTGCTCGCCGGCCTCGCGCACACGCTGCTGAACCAAGTCGGCAGCCTTGTGATACATCTCCTCGATGCGGGCGGGGTGAATGCGGCCGTCGGCAATAAGGTTCTCGAGCGCCACGCGGGCAGTCTCACGACGGACCGGATCGAAGCTCGAAAGCACGACGGTCTCGGGGGTGTCGTCAATCACGAGGTTGACGCCAGACACCTGCTCAAAGGTGCGGATGTTGCGACCCTCGCGACCGATGATGCGACCCTTGAGGTCATCGGAGGGAATGTGCACGGAAGTAACGGTGACCTCGGCGGTATGGTCGGCGGCGCAACGCTGAATCGCCAGGGAGAGAATCTCCTGAGCGGTCTTGTGGCACTCGGCGCGGACCTGCTGCTCGGACTCGCGGATGATGGTGGCCGCCTCGTGGGTAACCTCGCCGCGGACCTTGTCGAGCAGCTCCTTGTGAGCGTCCTCGCGCGTAAGGTCGGCAATACGCTCAAGCTCGGAAGTCTGCTTGGCGCAGAGCTCCTCAAGCTCGCGAGAGCGCTTCTCGACCTGACCGGCCTGGCTGGACAGCTGATGCTCGCGCTTATCAAGAGCATCGTTGCGGCGATCGAGCGATTCTTCGCGCTGCATCACGCGATTTTCGAGCGTGCGAATCTCGCTCTTACGCTGCTTGTCCTCGGCCTCGGCGGCCTGCTTGTTCTTAATGATCTCTTCCTTAGCCTCGAGCAGAGCCTCTTTTTTGAGGGTCTCGGCCTGACGCTTTGCATCACCGATCAGGGACTCTGCCTGCGCGTGTGCCGACTGAATCTTTTCGTCGGCCTCGTGAAGACTACCCTGCTTGGCGGTGCGCATGTAGGCAATGGCGGCGATGGCACCCAAAACGATGCCAACGAGCGCTGCAATGATAGGCATGCTCACTCCTTTTTATGGATTCGTTACACAGCAAAGCGAACCGTCCTTACGAACGGCTCGCGACATTTGAGTAATATGGGCGCAGCTTATGCGGGTCGGATACAGATAAACATATAAACAAACTCATCACAGATGAGCACATATCACAAAGCAAATGACAGTGATTATCCTACGTTGAACCGCAACAACTGTCAAATAAACGCACCCGGCACGGCGCCAATCAAGCGGTGAACGGCAGGGGCGTAACGGGTGAACGCTTACACGGCGCATTCCTCGCTTGAGGCATCGAGGCGCGCCTTAACGGCATCGGCGGCGATGTGATACGAGAAGCCTTTACCCATCAAAAATCTGACGAGCTTTTCGAATGCACGTACTTCGGGAACGCGACGTTTAGCGAGCAAAGCCGAAGCGCGGGCCAAGTCATCATCCACGGCAAAATAAGCCTCGGGATACCCGGGGATATCGTCAAGTACGACATGACGGCGCTTGAGTTCAACCTCGATCTTGCGCTGTCCCCAGCCGCGACGTTTGCGTTCTTCGATAAAGTACGAACAAAAGCGGTTCTCATCCAAAAAACGATACTCGGTCGCTCGAGCAACCGCAAAATCGATCGCAGGCTGTCGAAAGCCATAGCGCGCCAACTTATCGCGCACCTCGCCCGTGGCATGATCGCGGCGCGAAAGCATCTCGGTCACCATGGTGAGTGCACATTTACGTTCGATAAGCTGCACCGCCTCGCGAAAGTCATCCCAATCATAGGGAAGGTCGGGGCGGTTCTTAACGTACAGGCGCGCCACGCGCACGGGAATCCAAATGGAACGTTCGAAACCGCCCTCAAGATCGCAATCGATATGCGCGCAGGGCTTTTTAGACGCATAACCGCTCGAGAACGAGGAAGCCGCCTTCTTATCGGGAAAGACGACCGTGGCCTCGGTCACCGTATACGACATGTCGGCATCCGCTACTCATCGTCATCGTCGAGCATCGCGGAGCCATCGATGGCGTACAGCTCATCAAACTCCTCGGGGGCGGGCTGGTCGGTCAACTCAACCTCGGAGGGGGCATCATCGTCATACTCAAGGCCGCAGGCAAGGCGAACCTTGTGCTCGATCTCGTCGGCGCAATCGGGATGCTCCCGCAGGAATGTCTTGGCGGCCTCGCGACCGTTGCCGAGCTTATCCTCGCCATAGGCAAACCAGGACCCCATCTTTTTGCAGATGCCGCACTCGACGGCCATATCCAGAATCGAGCCCTCTTTAGAGATGCCGGTGCCGTACATGATGTCAAACTCGGCCGAACGGAACGGAGCCGCCACCTTGTTCTTAACGACCTTGGCACGCACGCGATTACCGATAACCTCGTCCTTGAGCTTGATGGTATCGATTTTGCGAATATCGATTCGCACGGAAGAGAAAAACTTGAGTGCGCGGCCGCCCGTGGTGGTCTCGGGGTTGCCGAACATGACGCCGATTTTCTCGCGCAGCTGGTTAATGAAGATGCAGGTCGTGTTGGACTTGGAAAGCGAGCCGGCGAGCTTGCGGAGCGCCTGGCTCATCAAGCGAGCCTGCAGACCCACCGTCGTGTCACCGATCTCGCCCTCGATCTCGGCACGCGGAGTCAAGGCGGCTACAGAGTCGACAACAATGGCGTCGATGGCACCGGAGCGCACAAGCATATCGACGATCTCGAGCGCCTGCTCGCCCGTATCGGGCTGGGAAATGAGGACCTCATCGATATCAACACCGATACGCGCGGCATAGGTAGGATCTAGCGCGTGCTCGGCATCGATAAATGCAACAACGCCGCCCATGGCCTGCGCCTCTGCAAGGATCTCGAGTGAAAGCGTTGTCTTACCGGAGGACTCGGGGCCATAAATCTCGACGATACGGCCGCGCGGCACGCCGCCGATACCCAAGGCGGCATCGAGCGCCAGAGAGCCCGTCGGAATAGCCTCGACCTCGAGCTCGGGACCGCCGTCGCCATACCTCATAATAGAGCCCTGGCCGAACTTCTTCTCAATCTCGGCCTTGGTGGTGGCGATCATCTCATCGCGCTCTTTACCCGTCGTGCGTGCATGAACGGTACGTACGGGACCTGAATTCTTGGCCATGAATAGCCCTCCTCTTAACAACCTGAAACGATAATAAACGAACGGCTGTTCGTGGTCAACCGTTCAGATTCATCATATGTACCCGACCATTCCAAAACCCGACCAAACGCCGACCAATCACCGACCAAACGCTTGACCACGCCAATCACAAATAGAGGTGCACGAATAAATTTAGGCCTTATACCAGCGCAAACACCAATTCCGTCAAAGGTCCCTATCTCCACAATTAAGGGGCCCTAAGGCCCCTTAAACCATGTCTATTCCATAGAATTGAGCACGCGAACAATGCGCTCCAAAGCCTCCGCGACCGCATGAGCACGAACGCACGACCGATCGCCCTCGTAATGACAGCGCGCAGACTCGACAACCGGCGCTCCCCCATCGGCCGCGCGATACGCCCACCCAATATAGAACGTACCGGCGGGGTCTTGCTCGGTGCCACCACAGGGCCCAGCGTAGCCCGTTGCGCTTACGGCTATATCGCTCTGATAAAGCTCCAGCGAGCCTGCGGCCATCTCGCGAGCCGTCTGGTGCGACACGGCGCTAAACCGATCGAGCGTTTCCTGTTTAACGCCGAGCACGCGATGTTTGATCTCATCGCAGTAGGTCACCGCGCCACCACGAAGCACCGCCGAGGCACCCGGGATATCGGCAATCGTCGAGGCAATCATACCCGCCGTCAGCGACTCCGCCGTCGAGACCGTCACACCACGGGCACTCGCGCGCTCGACAATATCGCGCGCCAGTTCCTCGTTGTTTGCGGCGATTAGCAAATAAGACTCCGTCATACCCACCAGGACCTAGACCGAAAAGACGATCTTGCGACAGTTCCAGAAGTACTGGGCGCCCGAGACAATGGTCAAAATCACGGCGATGACGTACAGGAAGCGCGACACCGAATAGACACCGAGCAGCAGCGACACCGACCCCAGCTGGAGACCGGCCATCGCAAAGACGCACAGATAGCCGCAGATGGAGACCATCGTGGTCGCCGTCTTATACTTGCCGAGCTTATCGGCGGCAACGACCACGCCGGCAGCGCTCGCGACCATGCGAAGGGCACTCACCAGCAGCTCGCGGAACAAGATGATGAACACGGACCACACGGTCACCGCGCCAAAATCCAAGAACAGCAGCAGGGCCGAGAACACCAGCAGCTTGTCGGCGATGGGGTCCAAGAACTTGCCGAAATCGGTGATCTCGTTGCGCGAGCGCGCCAGATAGCCGTCGACCTTATCGGTGCACGACAGGATCACATACAAAATGAAGGCAGCGGCGGCGAGCGGGCCGTCAAAGGTGCTCCAGTCCGTACCGGCAACGCTCGCGTGAGACAGGGCCGAGACGATCATGAACACCGGGATAAAGACGATGCGAACGCACGTCACGATGTTGGCGGGCGTCCAAACACTCGTCAGTTCCTTATTGCTCTCGTTTGCCACAACGCTCTCCTACTCCACAACATGACCGATAAGCTCATAGCAGAAGCTATCGGTAAACTCGACGGTCAGAATATCGCCCACGGACGCCTCGCTGGCATCCAGATGCACCGCGCCATCGGAATCGGGCGCCTGGAACCAGGCGTGACCGATCAGCTCGGCGCCGTCCTCGGTCTCCTCGATGCCATCGACGATCACCTGGGCGCGCTCACCCACATGGGCTGCCGTGGCGGCAAAACCAAGCGACTCGGCCAGATCCATGGCCTCCTGGGCGCGCTCGAGCTTGACCTCCTCATCGACCTGGCCCTCCATCTTGGCGGCCAGGCTGCCCTCCTCACGCGAGTAGGCAAAGACGCTCGTGTAGTCAAAGCCGACGGTGTCCATAAAGTCAATAAGGTCGCGGAACTCGTCGTCGGTCTCGGTCGGGAATCCGACCATGGCCGTAGAGCGAATCACGATGCCGGGGATGCGCTCGCGAAGGTCGCGGAACAAATCTTCGAGCTCCTGGCGCGAACCGGAGCGACGCATGGCCTTGAGGATGCGGGCGTCGCAGTGCTGCACGGGGATATCGATATAGGGCAGCACCTCAGGCGTATCGCGAATCGTCTCGATAAGCTCGTCGGTCATACCCTCGGGCTGCAGATAGAGCACGCGGATCCAGACGTTGTGCGGACGCACGGCCTCGGCGACGGCACGCAGCAGCTGCGCCAGATTGCGCGGCGAGCCCTCGGCGACGTCCTCGTCGGCAAAGTCGGTACCCCAAATGCCCGTGTCCTGGCCGATCAGCACGATCTCGCGCACACCGCCGGCAACCAGGTCGCGAACCTCGGAGATAATGCTCTCGGCATTTCGCGAATGATAGCGACCGCGAATGTAGGGGATCATGCAGAAGCTGCAAAAACGATTACAGCCATCGGAGATCTTGACGTAGGCAACGGCACCCTCAACGGTACGCTTGACCTGCGGGATATAGGCCGCGATCTCGCGCTCCACGCCCAGTACGCCATCGATGACAGAGACGATACCGTCTTCCTCATCGGCCTTCACAAAGGCAGCGACCTCAGGAAGCTCGTCGGGCAGGTCGTCGCCGTAACGAGACGGCACGCAACCGCACATGACGATGGGGCAGGCGCGAACGCCGTCCTGCACCTCGTTGGCGAGCTCGAGCGTGGTCTCGATGCTCTCGGACGTCGCCGAGGCGAGAAACGAGCACGTGTTGACGATAGCGATATCGGCATCCTGCGGATCGAATGCCTCCTCGTAGCCCGCAGCGGTCAGCAGCGAACGCATGCGGTCGGTATCGACCTCGTTCTTAGCGCAGCCAAGCGTGATGTAGAGTACGGAACCCAACGGAGTATCCATGTTGGAGAACGGTCCTTTCGAGTAAATTAGCGGTAGTTGGTAAACTGCAGCGGCTGGCCGTAGTCCTGGTCGCGCAGGAACTGGATCACCGTCTGAAGCGCGTCCTTAGAGGCCGAGGTAACGCGCAGCTTATCGGCCTCGATGGTCACCTTGACCTTGAGCTTTTGATCCTTGATGTCCTTATTAATCTTCTTGGCGGTCGCTTGGTCGATGCCTTCGACGATATGGCCGAGCACGCGCACGGTACCGCCCGAAGCCGCCTGCGGCGCGTCCCAGGAGACAGCCTTGAGGTCGATGCCGCGCTTGATGAGCTTAGAGCTCAGCACGTCGACGATCTGCTTGGAGACGAAATCGGCCGGGGCATTGATCGTAAAGAGCTTGTCGCCCTTCGAAAGCTCGATGGAGGCGCCGGAGTCCTTGAGGTCATAGCGCTGAGAGATCTCGCGAGTGGTCTGCTGGAAAGCGTTATCGACCTCCTGCATATTGACCTCGGACACAACGTCGAAGCTGGAATCTTTAGCCATGGTTCTTCCTTTCGGTACGGGGAGCCTTAGTAGCTGTCGTACGAATAGTCAACTAATCGTTTGCTGCCTGGCCGTCGGATGCCGTGTCGGTGCCGTCGGCAGACTGAGCATCGGCGCCGTCGGCAGACTGGGCGTCGGTGCCGTCGGCAGTATCGGTGCCGTCGGTACCCTCGCCGTCCTTGGAGTCTGTGGACTCCTTCTTGGGAACGGTAATGGTCACGCGCGCCACGCCCGATGTCTTGGTGTCATAGCGGACCTTTTCACCGTTCTTGGTAACCGTGACATCGGAGGGCTTGGACGTGGTGATCTCGATCGAGGACTCGGGCGTGTACTCCTGCTCAAAGGGACCGGTCGCCTGGGCGCCGTAGACCGATTTGCCGTCGACCTTGACCTCAATCCAGGCGGTCTTGCCCTTGGCAACGGAAACCTTGACCTTGATGACCTCGTCCTCTTCCTTTTTTACCGTCGCCTTGGCGGCATCGGAATCGGCAGAATCCGTCGCATCGTCGGTGCCTTTATCCTCATCAACGGATTCGGTCTTCTTGGAAGACTTCTTGGTCGTCGTCTTGGTGGCCGCGGGCGTCTCGGGCGTCGGCTCGGGTGCAGAAGAGCCGCAGCCACGCAGGAGGACCACGATGAGCAAAATCAGCAAAAGTGCCACGGCACCGATGCCGGCGTAGATGATGCGCGGATCGAGACCATTGTTCTGAGGAGCACGTCCACCGCCGCGTCCGCGATTGGAGCCGCCACGGCCATTCCCCTGCGGCATACGGCCGCGACCGCTATCGGGACGACCACGATAGCCGCCCTGGCGCTGCGAGCCACGCTGGCCCGAACGCGGCGCAAGCTCACCACGGTTCTGATAGCCACGCTGGTCAGAGCGAGGCGCCGAAGAGCGCTGACCGTAAGGCTGCGATTGGGAACGGAGGCGCGGCGTCACCTGCGTGGTATCGGCGTCGGCATATCCACCGCGGGAACGCCCGGCAGAAACTCCGCGATAACCACGACCGGAGTAGCCACCGTCGCCGTAACCGGCGCGAGGATCGCGACTCAACCCGCGAGTGGCGGGAAGCGCGCGGTCATCCGGCATGGGCGTACTGCGAAAGCGATCTCGCTGAGAACGAATCTCCTCGCTAGAGCCCGTCTCGGTGATATAACCAGCCTGCGGAGGACGCTGGCCGTACCGCGTCGAGCGTCCTCCCTGAACCATCAGAAAGCGTCCGTTATCGACCGACGAACGCGAGTTAACGTAGCCGGCAGCATCCTGAAAACGACCGCCCTGCTGCGAGGTCTCGCGTTCATATGCCATGAGGTCGTCAAAATAAGCGTTGACGACCTCGCGCGGGTTAAGCCCCAAAAAACGAGCGTAGCTCGAAATCATGCCCTGCGCATAGCCACGCGGGGGCATCGATGCAAAGTTACCGGTCTCGAAAAACTCGATGATCTGCGGCCTGATTTTGATGGTGTTGGCGACCTGCTGGATGGAAAGGCCCATCCGGCGACGCTGCTCGAGCAGCATGTCACCAAAGCGTGCAGCCATCAGAATCCTCCAAACTCACGATCTTCACGTGCCATCTCGGCGTCGACAGACTCCAGCGCGGCAAGCCCTTCCTCATCCAGCAGGACCTCGCGCGGCTTAGAGCCGTCGGGTGGGCCGACGACACCCTTCTCTTCCAGCATGTCCATAATACGCCCGGCACGCGCATAACCAACCTTAAGGCGGCGTTGCAGGCCAGATGTGGAGCCAAGCTGCGATTCCACCACAATATGGGCGGCCTCCCAGATAAGCGGGTCGTCATCTTGCGGCTCGGCAACGCCCGTGCGAACAATGCCGCCGCCACCAGCCACAGACATGGAAGCGGGCGCCACAGCAGACAGAATCTCCTCGTGATAGTCGGGCTCGCTTTGCGACTTAACGAACTCGACGATCTCGTTGATCTCATCGTCCGAGACAAAGCAGCCCTGGATACGGCGGGGCTTGCCCCAGTCGACCTTGGAGAACAGCATGTCGCCCAAACCAGTAAGCTTTTCGGCGCCCATCTGGTCGATAATGACGCGGGAATCGATGCCCGTAGCCACGTTAAAAGCAATACGGTTGGTGATGTTGGCCTTAATAAGGCCCGTCACCACGTTGGAGCTGGGGCGCTGCGTAGCCACGATAAGGTGAATACCGGCGGCGCGGCCCAGCTGGGCGATACGGACGATCGAGGCCTCGACATCCTTGCCGGCGACCATCATCAGGTCCGAAAGCTCGTCGATGATGATGACCAGGTAGGGCATCTTTTGCGGTGGGTTATCGTAATGCTCAAACTCGCCGGCGGCCTGCTTTTCGTTATACGTCGAGATCTTGCGAACGTTGAGGCGCTCGAACACCTTCAGGCGACGCTCCATCTCGGACACGGCCCACTGAAGTGCACTGGCAGCCTGCTTGGGCTCGGTCACCACGGGCACGTAGAGATGCGGCAGGCCGTTATAGCCCGCAAGCTCGACGCGCTTGGGATCGACCATGATCAGGCGAACGTCCTCGGGAAGAGCGCGCATGAGCAAGGTCGTGATGATGGAGTTGATCATGACCGACTTACCGGAACCGGTGGTACCGGCAATCAGCAAGTGGGGCATCTTAGCGAGGTCGGCGACAACCGGAGTGCCCTCGGCATCGCGACCGATGGCCAGCTCGAGCGGGCCACCCTTCACATAGGGAAGCACGTCGCCCAGGTTGACGTTCTGACGCTTGCGATTGGGGATCTCGATGCCCACGAGCGAGGTGCCGGGAATCGGCGCGAAAATGCGCACCGACTGGGCGGCAAGCGAAAGCGCGATATCGTCCTCGAGGCTCGAGATCTTGCTCACGCGCTCGCCCTCGCCGGGCTGCAGCTTAAAGGTCGTGACCGTGGGGCCGGCAATCCAGCCGACGACGCGAGCGCTACGGCCAAACTCGAGCAGAGTAGACTGCAACGACTCGGCAGTCTGTTCCAGTTCCTTATCAGAAGACGCGGAGGACGCCGACTGCGGATTGGCGTGCAGGATTTCGAGCGGCGGGAGCTTGAGGCCGTCCTCTTGTTCGCCCTCGACACCGGCAGCAGTACCGTCCGCTCCCCCATCACCGGCTGCAACAGGAGCAGCTGAAGTCGTAGAGCTGGAGGCATCGGCAACCTTGGGATGCTTTAGGAAGTCGGGAATCTGCGGAGCTGCCGAAACGGGATTCACGGCAAACGGCGGTTCTGACTCGTCAGCATTGTCCGGGTCGTCTTCTATCGAAAACTGTCCGGTGACCTGTCCTGCCTTGGCACGGCGACGCGGCAGCAAGGTTGTCTTGGCGGTCTCGAGCGGAGTCTCGTCGTCCTCGTCATCGCCCTCGGTGAGTTCGATTTCGCTATCGGACCAAGACGGATCGGGCTCGCTCGTGTTGAGCTTGAGCGCGGCCTTGCCCTTCTTGGCATGACGACGCGGCAGCAGCGTGGTCTTAGCGCGCTCGGCCTCCACGGCCTCGGACACGTCGACAAACGGGTCATCGTCCTCGTCGTCATCCAAAACCGGGTCGGCATCGCCTCCCATGACCGTGGTCACCGCGGCATCAGTTCCCTTCTGGCGCAGAATGCTCAGGTGCGGACGGGCGACGCCGGGAACTGACAGGGCCTCTTCGTCGCCCCACGGGCTCACATTGACATCGGCACGACGGCGCTCGGCAAAATCGGCGGCGCGATCGCGTGCGGAGCGCAAAACGCCGCCCACCGAAAAGCCGATAATGACCAGGCCAACGACGACAAGCCCAAGCAAGACAACCATGGCAATAGGTTTACCCAGGGCGTTTTGCAAGGTACTTGCGATAAAGGCGCCAATGTAGCCGCCCGACGCAGATAGGTTTTGCGGCGTAAACATGAGGTCGCACGAATCGCTCGTGCCCGGCACCATCAGCGACAGGATAGAGACAATGGCCACAAACACCACGGCGCCACCCGCGACCGAGCGAATGTTGAGCGGCGAGTCCTCACCCAAAAAGAGCGTGGCGGCAAACAGCAAGATGACGATCGGCAGCACGTAGGCGCCCAGGCCAAAGCCAAGGTGGTAGAAACCGGCAACCGCAGCTGTCACGGGCGCCGTTGCCGGGGAAATCACGGCAATAAAGGACGCAATCGCCAAAACAGCAATGACCACGCCGGCGATATCGCGATTGGCCGAAGGCTCGACCAGGGGCTCGAACTCATCGAACTCGGACTCGTGGCCCTTATTGGCACGCAGATGGGAACCGGCACCCTTAGCAGATGCCGGTTGGTTGTTGGCTTTGTTGCCTTTGGCGTTTTGTGCAGATCCGCGCGCCAAACTAAACCTCCATGACGACCGGGATGATCATCGGACGGGTGCGCGTACGGCTCCAGATAAAGTTGGAGAGCGAATCGCGCACGGCTTTGCGAATGGCATCGGAGCCGCTGCTGGTAAAGGTAAACTTACCCTTCTCGATCGTTTTCATGATGGCTGCTGAGGCATCCTCGGAGAACTGGTCGTCGATGGCAAACGAAACACCGCGGCCCGAGAACTCGATAGCCTCGATCTTCTTATGCTTGAGCGAGACGATGGCAACGGCCGTGACCATACCGTCATTGGCGAGCTTTTGGCGATCGCGCAGGACAATGGGGTCGGTGTCGCCGATGCGCAGACCGTCAACATAGACGACGCCGGACTCGACGGGCGTACCGCGCTTGACGATACCGCCACGCATCTCGAGCGTGTCGCCGTTATCGAGGATAAAGATGTGATCATCCTTGATGCCCATCTTACGAGCAAGCTGGGCATGGGCGCGCAGATGCACGGCCTCGCCGTGAACCGGCATAAAGTAGGTGGGCTTGGCCATGGCCATGAGGAGCTTGAGTTCCTCCTGGCTGCCGTGCCCCGAGACGTGAACGAGGGCGCGGGACTTATCCCAGACGTCGCAGCCAAGCTTGGCCAGGCTGTTGACGACCTGCTGAACGGCCTTCTCGTTGCCGGGAACGGGAGTTGCCGAGAGAATGACGGTATCGCCTTCGTGGATAGAAAGCGTCTTGTGCTCGCCGTTGGCCATGCGGGACAGGGCCGACAGCGGCTCGCCCTGCGAACCGGTGCACATGACGACGATCTTGTCGTCGGGCAGGTTATCGATATCGAAGGCATCAATGATATCGGCATCGTCGATGTTGAGGTAGCCCAACTCGCGCGCCACGCGGGTGTTGGTGAGCATGGAACGTCCAGTCACGACGACCTTGCGGCCGCACTTGCGGGCGGCGTCGCAGATCTGCTGCAGGCGATGGATGTGGCTCGAGAACGACGCGACGAACACGCGACCCGGGGCGTTCTTGATGGCATGCAGCAGGTTGGGACCAACCTCGGCCTCGGACTTGGTAAAGCCCGGAACCGTGGCGTTGGTGGAGTCGGAAAGCAACAGGTCGATGCCCTGCTTGGCAAAGCGGCTGATGGCGGCATAGTCGGGCGTGACGCCGTCGATGGGCGTCTGATCGAGCTTAAAGTCACCCGTGTGCATAACGGTGCCCTGGTTGGTGCGAATGAACACGCCCAGTGCACCCGGAATGGAGTGCGTCATGGAGAAGAAATCGAGCGAGATGCCACCGAGATTGACATGGCTCCCGCCCTTGACCTCGCGGAACTTAGGTGCGCGGATGCGGAACTCGGAGAGCTTGCCCTCGATAAAACCGAGCGTCAGCTTGCTCGAGAAGATGGGCACCTTGTTGTTGAGATCCTGCAGCAGGTACGGAAGCGAACCAGTGTGGTCCTCGTGGCCGTGGGTGACGATGATGCCGCGGAGCTTCTCCTCGTTCTCCAGGACATAGGTGTAGTCGGGAAGCACCAGGTCGATACCGGGCTGAGAGTCGTCGGGGAACATGAGGCCGGCGTCAACGAGCACCATGTCGTCGCCGCACTCGAAGACCGTCATGTTCTTGCCGATGCCGTCAAGGCCGCCGAGCGGAATGATCTTCAAGGGAGATGATTTTTTAGCTGCCATAGGTTCGTGTGGTTTCCTTTCTTCGAAACGGGTCTGGAACAACCGACGGGGCGCTTCTGGCAAACCGACCGCCGGGAACGTACAACAAAGCATCACAGAGTCGATGCAATAACCACAGTATGATACCCATTTGCCCACCAACAGACCACCCATGCATCAAAGCCCCATCTGAACCTGTGTATCCCGCCGGTCAGGGCTCAGCG
>NZ_QSSH01000017.1:40007-47463 GCF_003438495.1 Collinsella sp. TF05-9AC | reverse complement strand
CGTGGGTTATACCCTAAGAGCAAACCACCCTTTTTAAGGGTGGTTCTGATTTTATTGGTGCAAGCTAACCCGTCCCCATTGCACCAGATTGGTGCGAAGGGGACGGGTTAGCTTGCACCAAATGGCAGAGATACAGCGTTTGCCCAGATAAAACCTGCCAAAATAAAACTGTCCCTTTTTGGCAGGTTGGTCGTAGTTATTACGTGGCGGTCGAGGTCGACCGTATAGGCCGCGCCTTGTTTGGCTAAAGTACATTTATCTGTGTTTAACTCGCCCAAGGCTGCATGGCGTGGGCGATGGCCAAAAAGGAAAACCACATGGGATTCATGTCAAAGCTGCTGTCCTTTGGATCCGATAAGGACCTTAAGCGCTACTACAAGATCGTCGACCAGATCAACGGTCTTGAGCCCCAGTTTGAGAAGATGACCGAGGAGGAACTCCGCGGCCAGACCGATAAGTTCCGCGAGCGTTACGCCAACGGCGAGTCGCTCGACGACATGCTCCCCGAGGCCTTTGCCACCGTGCGTGAGGCTTCCAAGCGCACCATGGGTATGCGCCACTTTGACGTGCAGCTCATTGGCGCCATGGCGCTGCACGAGGGCCACATCGCCGAGATGAAGACCGGCGAAGGTAAGACCCTCGTCTCCACGTTGGCCGGCTATCTCAACGCTATTGCCGGCAAGGGCGTGCACGTCGTTACTGTCAACGATTACCTTGCCAAGCGCGACTCCGAGTGGATGGGCCGCATCTATAAGTACCTGGGCATGACCGTCGGTCTGCTCCAGAACAACATGCCGCTCGAGCTCAAGCGCCCGGCCTACCAGGCCGACGTCACCTACGGCACCAACTCCGAGTTCGGCTTTGATTACCTGCGCGACAACATGGTTACCCGTCCCGAGCAGCGCGTGCAGCGCGGTCACAACTACGCCATCGTCGACGAGGTTGACTCCATCCTGATCGATGAGGCCCGCACCCCGCTGATCATCTCGGGCGCTGGCACCAAGTCCGCCAGTACCTACAAGGACTTCGCGCGTGCCGTGCGTGGCCTTGAGCGCGGCGAGGACGTGTCGCACGACATGCTCACCGCCACCGAGGACGTCGAGCCCACGGGCGACTATGTCATGGACGAGGCCAAGCACACCATTGCCGCTACCGAGCGCGGCCTTAAGAAGATCGAGCGCCGCCTGGGTATCGATGACATCTATGCCGATCTCTCCGGCCAGCTTGTCAACCACCTGCAGCAGGCGCTGAAGGCCCAGTACATGTTCCACCGCGACAAGCAGTACGTGGTCACCAACGGCGAGGTCAAGATCGTCGACGAGTTCACCGGCCGCATTATGGAAGGCCGCCGTTACTCCGAGGGCCTGCACCAGGCCATCGAGGCCAAAGAGGGCGTGCTCGTGCGCGAGGAGAATCAGACGCTGGCCACCATCACCCTGCAGAACTACTTCCGTCTGTATGACAAGCTCTCCGGCATGACCGGTACGGCACTTACCGAGGATGCCGAGTTCCGCGAGATCTACAAGCTGCCCGTCGAGGTCATCCCCTCCAACAAGCCTGTGCAGCGCGTGGACCACGAGGACCTGGTGTACCGCACCATCCAGGCCAAGTACAATGCCGTCGCCGACGATGTCGAGCAGCGTCACGCCAAGGGCCAGCCGGTCCTGGTGGGCACCGTCTCCATCGAGAGCTCCGAGAAGCTGTCCGCCGCCCTTACCAAGCGCGGCATCGCGCACGAGGTCCTCAACGCCAAGCACCATGAACGCGAGGCCCATATCGTGGCCCAGGCTGGTCGCTATGGCGCCGTGACCATCGCCACCAACATGGCCGGCCGTGGTACCGACATCCTGCTGGGCGGCAACCCCGACGAGTTGGTGCGCGAGCGCCTGGAGTACGAGGGCCTGACCATGGAGGACGTGACGCCCGAGCAGCTCGAGCAGTTTAACGCCGAAGCCAAGGAGACCTGCAAGGCCGAGCGCGAGCGCGTGCTTGCCGCCGGCGGCCTGACCGTTATCGGCACCGAGCGCCATGAGTCCCGCCGCATCGACAACCAGCTGCGCGGCCGTTCCGGCCGTCAGGGCGATCCGGGCGAGACCCAGTTCTACCTGTCGCTTGAGGACGACCTCATGCGCCTGTTCGGTGGCGACAAGATGGACCGCGTCTCCAAGATGATGGTCACGGCCGACATGGGCGACGACATGCCCATCCAGCACAAGATCATCTCCAAGGCCGTCGAGAGCGCCCAGCACAAGGTCGAGAGCATCAACTTCTCCATGCGTAAGAGCGTCCTTGAGTACGACGACGTCATGAACAAGCAGCGCCAGGTCATCTACGCCGAGCGCAATAAGATTCTGGACGGCAAGGACCTGACCGACCACATCACCGAGGTCATGCACGACACCGTGTACCGCTGCGTTCAGGAGTTCTGCACCAAGGACAGTCACGATGGCGAGCGCGACCTGGAGGGCCTGCGCAAGTGGGTTGTGGAGCTCACCGGCCACATCGATACGCCGAAGTTCCCCGACGAGGATTATGAGGCTCTGGCTGCCGATGTCCTGGCTTACGTAGAGAAGTGCTACAACATGAAGGCCGAGCGCTTGGGCGAGGACCTGATGCGCGAGCTCAACACCCAGGTCATGCTGCGCGTCATCGATACCCGCTGGATGAACTACCTGCAGGAGATGGACTACCTCAAGACCGGCATCGGCCTGCGCGGCTTTGGCCAGCGCGACCCGCTGGTTGAGTACAAGACCGAGGCCTACGGCGCGTTCCAGATACTCGTCGATACCATGTACGAGGATTATCTGCGTACGGTTCTGCGCATCGAGATCAAGGCTGCCCCGCGTGCCGTGGAGCACAAGGAGGAGCCCGCGCTCGAGGGCGCGCGCTTCTCCGGTCCTGCCGAGGTCGATGGTGATAACGGCGACTCGGTGCTGCGCAAGCAGGCGCAGGTGCAGGCCCGCACGGCTGTCCAAGGCGGACCGGCTGCCGTCAACAACGGTGGCAAGGTGACCACTTATCGCAAGTCCGAGAGCGACGATCCGTACGTCAACGTGGGCCGCAACGACCCGTGCCCCTGCGGTAGCGGCAAGAAGTTTAAGTACTGCCACGGCAGGAATCGTTAATGGCTGAGGCTTTAGAGATAACGCCCGCCGAGCTGGACGCGTTCGCGGACCGGCTCGGCGAGGTCGAGTCGTATCTCCACCTGGACGAGAAGCGTACCCGTGTGACCGAGCTCGAGGCCAAAAGTGTTGCCCCTGTCTTTTGGGATGACGCCGACGCCGCCCGTGCCACCATGGAGGAGATCGCGCGTACCAAGGAAGATATCGCTGCCGTGGACACCGCGCGCGGCGAGCTTTCCGATGCCCGCGCCGCGCTGGAGCTTGCCGAGGAGATGGGGGATGACCCCGACGCCGTCGCCCTTCGCGAGGAGGCTACAGCCACGGCTGAGCGCCTGGCCCGTGCCATCGATGAGCTTGAGCTTTCGAGCTGGTTTACCGGTGAGTTCGATCACGGCGATGCCATTGTGACCATCAAGCCCGGACAGGGTGGTCTGGAGGCCCAGGACTGGACCTTCATGCTCTTTAAGATGTACATGAAGTACTGCCAGCGTCGCGGCTGGAAGGTCACGATTAACGACTGCCCCGCTGCTGAGGTCATCGGCATCGACCGCGCGACCTTTACCGTCGAGGGCAAGGACGCATTTGGCATGCTGCGCGCCGAGGCCGGCGTCCACCGCTTGGTTCGCATTAGCCCCACCGACGACAAGAAGCGCCGCCAGACCACGTTTGCCGGCGTCGAGGTCATCCCCGTGCTACCCGATGATATCGACATCGAAATCAGTCCCGATGACATCCGCGTGGACGTGTACCACGCGAGCGGCCCGGGCGGTCAGGGCGTTAACACCACCGACTCCGCCGTGCGCGTGACGCATTTCCCCAGCGGCATTGTGGTCACCTGCCAAAACGAGCGCAGCCAGATCCAGAACAAGGCCGCGTGCATGCAGATCCTCAAGGCTCGCCTGTACGAGATTGAGCTCGAGAAGCGCGCCGAGGCCCTGGATGAGATTCGCGGACCCAAAACCACGATTGGTTTTGGCAACCAGATCCGCAGCTACGTGCTCTACCCGTATCAGATGGTTAAGGACCTACGCACGGGCGTTGAGACCAGCAACGTCGAGGCAGTTCTTGACGATGGCGACCTGGACCCGTTTGTTATTGGCTACCATCGCTGGGCCACTGGCAACGCTGACGCAGAGATCCCATCTGCATAAACCGCCCGGTTTATGTGGAAATGGATAAAACCCTCCGAGCAGGGTGGTTTTGTATCCAAAGCAAACCCTGCGCAGGGGTGGTTTTTGTTCGGCGAATCGGTAGAATCGAATACAGCAAGAAGTTCGAAGCGCATCCGTTTGGGTGCGCTTTTTTGAGGGAGGTAGCATGGCATATCGTCTGGACATCAAGCGCATTCTATCGATGAACTTCTTTCACGACCTGCCCCAGATTATGTTGGGGTGCGCTCTGGCCGCTATTGCGACCGACCTGTTTTTGATTCCCAACGGCCTTGCTGCCGGTGGTGTTACGGGCCTTGCCACCATTATCCAGGCGGTCGGCGCATCGCGCGGCATATCGCTTCCCGTTGGTATTCAGACGATCGTGATGAACGCCTTGCTGTTGCTGGTCGTTATGCGCGAGGGCGGCATGTTCTACGTGGTGCAGACCGCGACGGGCTTTGTGCTGCTGGGCTTCTTTACCGATCTGTTCGCCCCGTTTGTAGCACCTCTGGCGGATGCGGACCTGATGCTCCCTGCCATGTGGGGCGGCATTATTACAGGCATCGGTTACGGCATGGTGCTGCGCGCCGGCGCCAACACCGGCGGCTCGGACACGATTGGCCAAATCATCTCGCGTAATACCTCGCTGCCCGTGGGCTCGACCGTCATGGCGATCGATGTTGCCGTATGCGCGCTGTCGGCTCCGGTCTTTTCAATCGAAAATGCACTATATGCAGGCCTTTCGATGGTCATTAGCGGCTACGTGATCGATGCCGTGGTCGATGGTGGCAACAAACGCCGTATGGTACTCATCATCTCGGACAAGTTCCCTGATATCGCTGCCGATATCATGTATGGCCTGGGTCGTGGTTGTACCAAGTTTAAGGCGACTGGCATGTATTCGGGTGCCGAGAAGCCGGTGATCATGGTCATCGTGAACCGTCGAGAGCTCAATACCCTCAAGACGATCGTGCGCGAGCGCGATCCTCACGCCATTGTGACGGTCGCCGACGTTACGGAAGCTTTCGGCGAGGGATTCAAGGACATTAGCGCGTAGGGCCGACCGCGTCCCATCCAAAAGACGTTCACATTGATAAACCGTTTCATCAGCGGTTCTGCCTGCTAAATTGTTTAAATAATGATAAAAACTCTGGTAAAGCCATCAGTTTCCAGCATAATGAATGACGTACGTGCATTGCGGCTGTGTTGGGATTACCTTCGGTGCCGTGCGCATTTTGTCTAATGAGGATGAAAGGAAGGCACAATGAGCGACGAAGAGCTCAAAAAGGTTGCCAACGAGGTAAGGAAGGGCATCGTCACCGGCGTGCACGCTGCCAAGTCCGGCCATCCGGGCGGTTCGCTCGGCGCTGCCGACATCATGACCTATCTGTACTTTGAGGAAATGAACGTCGACCCGGCCCATCCCCGCAAGGCCGACCGCGATCGCTTTGTGCTTTCCAAGGGCCACTGTGCACCTGGTCTGTACGCTGTGCTCGCCGAGCGTGGGTTCTTCCCCAAGGAGGATCTTGAGACGCTGCGCCACATCGGCAGCCACCTGCAGGGTCATCCCAACATGAACGACACTCCGGGCGTTGACATGTCCACCGGTTCGCTCGGCCAGGGCATCTCCGCCGCCGTGGGCATGGCCGTTGCCGCCAAGCACTGGGGCGATACTTATCGCACGTACGCCCTGCTGGGCGATGGCGAGAGCGAGGAGGGCCAGGTCTGGGAGGCCGCCATGTTTGCCGGCAACCAGCAGCTCGACAACCTCTGTGTGATCGTCGACCACAACGGCCTGCAGATCGACGGTCCCGTCGAGGAGGTCAACGACCCCATGCCGCTCGCCGACAAGTTCCGCGCCTTTAAGTTCCACGTGGTGGAGCTTGCCGACGGCAACGATTTCGATCAGATCCGCGCCGCCTTTGCCGAGGCTCGCGCCACCAAGGGTCAGCCTACTGCCATTATCGCGGAGACCACAAAGGGCAAGGGCGTGTCCTTTATGGAGAACCAGGTTGGTTGGCACGGCAAGGCCCCCAATGATGAACAGTTTGAGCAGGCCATGGCAGAGCTCACGGCCGCCGGAGAGGAGCTCTAGGATGGCAGACGTCAAGAAAATCGCCACGCGCGTAAGCTACGGCGAGGCCCTCGTCGAGCTCGCCAACGAGCACGATGACTTTGTGGTCCTCGACGCCGACCTGGCTGCCGCCACGCAGACCGGCAAGTTCAAGGCAGCCTGCCCCGACCGCTTCTTCGATGTGGGCATCGCCGAGAGCAACCTGATGGGCGTCGCCGCCGGTATCGCGACCACCGGTCGTGTTGCCTTCGCGAGTACCTTTGCCATGTTCGCTGCCGGTCGCGCCTTTGAGCAGGTTCGTAACTCCATCGGCTACCCGCACCTCAACGTTAAGATCGGTGCCACGCACGCCGGTATCTCGGTGGGCGAGGACGGCGCCACGCACCAGTGCTGCGAGGATATCGCCCTGATGCGCGTCATCCCTGGCATGACCGTGATTGTTCCCGCCGACGACGTCGAGGCCCGCGCCGTGACGCGCGCCGCCTACGAGTGCGACGGTCCGGTGTACATGCGCTTCGCCCGTTTGGCCTCGCCGGTTATCAACGACCCCGAGACCTACAAGTTCGAGTTGGGCAAGGGCATTGTCATGCGCGAGGGCGCCGATGTGACCATCATCGCCTGCGGCCTGATGGTCGGCGAGGCTCTCGAGGCCGCCGAGCAGCTCGCTGCCGAGGGCATCGACGCCGAGGTCATCAACATGCACACCATCAAGCCCATCGATGCCGACCTGATCGTCAAGAGCGCCACCAAGACCGGCCACGTCGTGACCGTCGAGGAGCATTCTGTAATCGGTGGCCTGGGCAGCGCCGTTGCCGACGTCCTGTGCGAGCAGTGCCCGACGCCCCTCAAGAAGATCGGCGTCAACGACACCTTTGGCGAGTCCGGCCCGGGTGCCGAGCTCTTGCACAAGTATGGCCTGGACGCCGCCAACATCGTGGCGACCACCAAGGAGTTCTTGGCATAAGGCAAGGCGGATCTCAAGGACTGCTTCGCCAGAACTATGGAAACCCGGCAGGGGGCGCTCTCTTGGAGAGCGCCCCTGTTTCAGTTGCGGTGAAATAGGGACTGATTAGACCTTTTAACTGGTAAAACAGTCCCTATTTCACCGC
>NZ_QSSH01000017.1:0-39997 GCF_003438495.1 Collinsella sp. TF05-9AC | reverse complement strand
AAAAACCCTCTTTTTCCCCCCGCAACTCATGAAGACGCCCCTCAAGCACGGTCCCATCAGGAAAAAGGGCATATATCGACAAAGCGCAATTCAGACCCTTCCAGCTTTGTATATGCAGCACCTCAAGATAAACGCGGCGACCCCTTAGTTATCGCAGGCCGGGCACAGGGTTACTCTCCAAATCTTTCCGCAGGACGGAGGAGCCCCCGCCGCGCGAAGCGCGCAGCGGGGGCTCCGACATGTCCGAGGACGATTTGGAGAGTAACCCTGTACCCGGCCGACGGGATCCCTAAGCACGCCATGCTTTTTATGTGCAGTAAAGCTAATGCTGCTAAAATACAAAGCGCTCATGTAGTTTAAACGCACGACGATAAGGAGCACCAGTGGGTAACCACTTCCGTACCTCCGGTGCGGGCGATGATGCCCCCAAGACGCAGGCAGGCGTCCAGGGCAGTCGTTTCGCCACTCCGGATTCAGAGGGCCAGCCTGTTGCTCAGGCCCCCGCTCAGCCGGCAGATCAGGCACAGCCGGCATCCGATCCCTTTGCCTACAATCCAACCAGCGATGTCGCGCTTTCCGGCGCGGCGGGTTTTGAGCCCGTTCAGGCCGTGACCGCTCGCGTGGAGCAGCCTCAGGCTGGCGCCGCCACGCCGCAGCCTACCATGGCCGGCATTCCCGACCCCATGGCCCCTGCGACGCCGGCTCCTCAGCCTGCGCAGTCCGGTCTCTTTGCCGCTATTCCCGACCCCACGCAGCCTGCTGCCCCGGTGGTCGAGAGCGATCAGGCCGCCGAGGTCGCAAGCCTCGATAACGCGCTCAACAACCCCGATTTTACGTCGGTGTTTGCGCCCATCGATCCGCAGGCCAGCCGCAAGAAGATGGCCAAGCAGGCCGGTGTCGAGCCCGTCATCCTTATGGAGCATGTCACCAAGATCTATCCGGCACAGCCCAACAAGCCTGCACTCGACGACATCAACATCGAGATTTATCCGGGCGAGTTCGTCTTCCTGGTCGGTCACTCCGGCTCGGGTAAGACCACGCTGCTGTCGACGCTCAACCGCGACGTCAAGCCGACGAGCGGCCGCATCCTGGTTGCCGGTCAGGACCTCATGAAGATCAAGAACCGCAAGGTTCCGTTCCTGCGCCGCCAGATTGGCGCCGTGTTCCAGGACTTTAAGCTTCTGCCGCAAAAGACCGCCTACGAAAACGTGGCGTTTGCCCTGCGGTGCATCGGCAAGCCCAAGGGCGTCATTCGCAGCCAGGTGCCCGAGGTGCTGCGTCTGGTCGGCCTGGCCGATCAGATGGACTCGCTGCCCGACCAGCTTTCCGGTGGCGAGCAGCAGCGCGTTGCCGTCGCCCGCGCTATGGTCAACCGTCCGCCGCTGCTGATCTGCGACGAGCCGACGGGCAACCTCGACCCGGCGATCTCGCTGGGCATCATGAAGCTGCTCGAGCGTATTAACCGCACCGGCACCACCGTGATCGTCGCCACGCACGACCGCGAGATGGTCGATAGCATGCACCGTCGCGTAATCGCCCTCGAGGGCGGCCACGTTATCCGCGACCAGGAGAGGGGAGGTTACGGCAACTATGGCACCAACTAACGTAGGCTACTCCTTCAAAGAGGCAATCAGCCACTTCCTCCGTAACTGGACTACCTCGCTCGGCGCCGTCATCACGATCTTCCTTTCGCTGTTTATCATCGGCCTGTTTATCATGGGCTCTGCGATGCTGAACTCCGTGATCGGCACCGTCGAGGATCAGGTTGTCATCAACGCGTTCATTAGTGATGACGCCGATCAGGCTGATGTTCAGGCTTTTGAGGCCGAGCTTAAGACGTGGAATAACGTCAAGTCCGTGACCTATAAGGACAAGGACGACGCGCTGGCCGAGTATACGAGCAAGATGTCGGGCAACGCCGACGCCACCATGAGCGCGCTCGACGGCCAGAACCCGCTGCCCGCCTCGTTTGCGATTGAGATGGACGATCCGTCTCAGGTCGAGAGCACGGCCAAGAAGCTCAAGAAGAATGCCGACTTCCAAAAGATCGCGGACGACGGCGACGTCAACGCGAGCGTACTGTATGGCCAGGAGGAAGTAAGCCGCCTGTTCCAGGTGACCAACTACATCCGTATTGCCGCCGTGGTGCTCGTTGGCCTTCTGACCTTTATCGCGTTCATCTTTATCAACAACACGATTCGCCTGTCCATCACGGCGCGTCGTCGCGAGATTGCGATTATGCGTCTGGTCGGCGCCAGCAACGGCTTCATTCGTGGCCCGTTTATCACCGAGGGTGTACTGCAGGCCATTTTGGGCTCGCTGCTTTCCATCGGCGTTCTGGAGCTGCTGCGCAATCTGATGATTCCGCGTCTGCAGGAGAGCATCGGCTGGATGTCGTTTGCCCTGCCGATGCAGTACTACCTGGTGACCTATGCTGCGCTGATTCTGGTCGGCGTGATTATCGGTCTCTTTGGTTCTGCCATCGCCATGCGCCGCTACCTGCGCGTGTAGGCATGCCTGGAATTCATCCCTTCCAACGGGTCGTCTCTTATGGGGCGGCCCGTTTTTTGTCCCCTAGGGGACGGCAGAAAAGCGAATCATTTGGGTAGACTCTTTGGAGTTCGCAATCGATAGTTAGGAGGCGCCATGGGGCGCAATAACAAGCATAAGCGTGGAGCTCGCAATAAGCGCGGGCCGGTACGCAGCGAACGTCGTCCGAGCCTGACCGGGCGCGTGCAGCTCCATGAGCACAGTGCCTACGTTGTAACCGAAAACGGCGACTACAAGGTCATGGGTCGCGGCAAGCGTGAGATCATGGACGGCGATACCGTTGCTGTGAGCATTAAGAATAGCCCGCACGGTGAGCGGCGCGCCGTGATCGAAGGCGTGGTTGAGCGCGCAGCCATAAGCGTGGTGGGTACGTACCAGATCGCCGGTCCGCTCGGTGTGATTGAGCCGCTCGATTCGCGCCTGAAGGCCGACTTCTTCATTCTGCCCGAGGATACCTCGGCGGGTCGTCTGGGTGTCCACCCGGGTGATGCCGTTGTCGCGCGCATTTTGACCTACCCGACGCGCCTGGAATCGGGCACTGTGACGATCGAACGCCGCATTGGCGGAGATGACGCGCCCGATTTGGGCGTTCAATATGTGATGGCTCGCTACGGCTATACCGATAGCTATCCCGAGGCCGCGCTAGACGAGGCCGAGGGGCTTTCGCTCGATGTGTCCGCGGCGCTTAAGGACCCGCTCCGCCGCGATCTGCGCGACCGCTTTGTCATCACGATCGACCCGGTCGACGCGCGCGACTTTGACGATGCCATTTCGCTGGAGCGCACGCCCGAGGGTGGCTATAAGCTGGGTGTGCATATCGCCGACGTTTCACACTATGTGGCTTGGGACGGGCATATCGATCTTGAGGCTCGCCATCGCACGACATCGGTGTATCTGGCCGATCGCGTGCTTCCCATGCTGCCCGAACGCCTGTCCTGTGACCTGTGCTCGCTTCGCCCTGACGAGGACCGTCTTGCGTTTACCGTCGATATCGAGCTCGATGCGCAGGGTCGCGTGCGGCATTACGATCCGTACCCCAGCGTGATTCGCTCGCGTGTGCGTATGGACTATGACGGCGCCGAGGCGCTGCTGGTGCGTGCCGGCGCGGTTGAGTATTCGGTGCTGGAGGGTGCGGCCGAGGATGTTGCGGCTGCTGAGACCTCGCGCGAGGAAGCGCTTGAGCGCGGTCTTGCATGCGAGGAGAACGCCCGCGGCTACAACATCGACCTCGGCGATTTCCTTGTCGCCGCCAACGAACTCGCCGAACTTCGCCGTCGTATTCGTCGCGCCCGCGGCTCAGTCGATTTTGACACGGCCGAGATTCGCGCTCTATTGGATGAGGACGGAGTGCCCGTGCAGATTGTGGCGCGCGAGCGTTCGTGTGCCACGTCGCTTATCGAGGAAGCCATGCTGCTCGCCAACGAGTGCGTTGCAGAGTGGCTGGCGGACCGTGATATCGAGGCCTGCTATCGCGTGCATGAGGATCCGAGCCCCGATAGCCTGCACGGTGCCGCCGTTGCGCTGGCGCAGCTAGGCATCATCGACGATCGCCGTGCTGCCGGTATTGCCCTGGGGAGTCCCGATGAGCTGCAGGCTGCAGTCGATGCTGCCGCCGGTACGGCCAACGCACCGCTCGTCAACACGCTGCTTCTGCGCAGCATGCAGCGCGCGCTGTACAAGCCGCGCAACGAGGGCCACTTTGCGCTCGCCGCGCCGTGCTACTGCCACTTTACGAGTCCCATCCGTCGCTACCCCGATCTGGTGGTGCACCGCGTGCTCAAACTGCAGTTGGCCTACGAGCAGCTCGGCGGCAAGGACGCCTTGGTCCGTACGCCGCGGCTGATCGGCAAGGGGCGCGAGTCGCTGCCGCGCATTCTGCCGCAGATCTGCCGCGCATGCAGCGATGCCGAGCGCGCGGCAGATGCCGCCAGCCATGCGACACAAAAGATCAAGATTGCCCAGTACTATGAGGACCGTCTGGGCGAGCGCTATGCCGGAACCGTCTCGTGGGTTAGCAGCATGGGCCTCTTTGTGCGCTTGGATCTAACGCAGGTCGAAGGCTTGATTTCGATCAAGAGCCTGGGCAACGAGTGGTTCGAGTTCGACGAGGACGCGCTTACGCTGACGGGCGCCGACACGGGGACTCGTTACGAGCTGGGGCAGCGCGTGATTGTCGAGGTCTCGCGCGTCAATACCACGCGTGGGCACTTGGACTTTAAGCTTATCCATTAGCCAAATCCCGACTCATGGTGGGGGAGCGGAGGGCGGCCTTTCGGGACCGCCCTTCGCATTTGAATCGTGGCTACCTTGCCGTCTGCTCGGCCGCCCGCTTACCTGCTATTTGAGAGGTAGAACCTACCAAAATAAACCTGTCCCTTTTTGGCAGGTTTACAAGAAAGCGGGGATGAGATGGCGACGGTGTACGGTTATGCGCGGGTGAGTTCGCGCGATCAGAATCTTAATCGGCAGCTGGATGCGCTGGGCGCCTATGGCGTGGGCTCGGCGAATATTTATGCCGACCATGCGAGCGGCAAGGACTTCGATCGACCGCGTTATCGCGAGCTGCTGCACGTTCTGGGAGACGGGGACGTGCTGGTGGTGCTTTCTATCGACCGACTTGGTCGTAATTACTCCGAGATTCTTGAGGAATGGCGGCGCATTACCAAGGAGCTCGGGGTTGCCATTGTGGTGTTGGACATGCCATTGCTTGACACACGTGTCAGGGCCAGCGGCGCGCCGGATGTGACCAACACCCTGATTGTCGATATTGTGCTGCAACTGCTGAGCTACGTGGCGCAGGTGGAACGCGAGAATATCCATCGGCGCCAGGCGGAGGGAATTGCAGCGGCGCGGGCGCGAGGGGTCCGTTTCGGTCGACCTCGCAAGCCGTGCCCTCCTCAGTTTGAGCTGGTGCGCGATAGCTATGAGGCGGGCGATATTACCCGCAGCCAGGCAGCAAAGTGCCTGGGCGTGTGCGTGGGGACGTTCGATCGCTGGATGCGCGAGGCGGGGTAGGGGTTTGCGTCGCTTTGTCGCTTCCTGTTGCGATTCAAATTTTGATACGGTGACGATGCCATTTGTGGCTACACTCGCTGATATTCAAAAAAGGAGGTTGGCCCTTGGCTCGCGTAAAACAAATAATCGGATGGACCGCGATCGTTCTGTTCGCTGCAACGCTGGCGGGCATCTGGGTGCTGACGGAGCAAAACGCGGTGCAGACGTCGTTGCTGAGCGAGTCCACCGCGCGTGTGGTGGAGGGTCAGGCTACGGGCGTTCAGGCTGCCGATGCCACGGGTGAAGCCCAGACGGAGAACGGAATGACCGGAGGCGCCGATTCGGCTGCCTCGAATGTCCGGTCTGGCCGACTTGCTTCCATTCGCATGCGGGTGGGCACAAACGTCCGTCGCGTTGCCCATACCGTAGAGTTTTTCTTCGTCGGATTATTCGCCTCCGTGGTCGTGGTTTGCTTTTCCAGGCGTCCGTGGAGCGTATGCTCCCGTTGCGTGCCCGTATTGCTCTTTTGCGCCGCCTGCTCCGTTGGCGATCAGGTACATAAGATCTTTGTTCCCGGCAGGCATTTCGACGTTATCGATTTAGGATTCGATGCTGCGGGCTATGTCACCGCCATGCTGTTGGTATTGCTGGCAGCGGCGTTGGTGCGCCATGTGACTCGGCCGATCGGCGCCCATGCGAGGCGCTAGCCTTAAGACGAGACATCGCGACTGCCTATGCTTCGACATTGACTACAATAACGGCTGCAATCGCGAGTGGTCGTCGATGTGCAGTTTTCCAGACACCTGTTTTCTCTAAGAAAGGAAATCCCATGGCGGTATTGTTTGTTGAATATCCCAAGTGCTCGACCTGTAAGAAGGCCAAGGCATGGCTGGACGAACATGGGGTAGAGTATATCGATCGCGATATCGTTTTGGACAATCCCACGGCTGATGAGCTTGCGACCTGGATTGCTCGTTCGGGGCTGCCGGTGCGGCGCTTCTTTAATTCGTCGGGCATGAAATATCGAGAGCTGGGCCTGAAGGCGCGTCTGGATGCGGGCATGACGGATCGGGAGTGCTACGAGCTGCTGGCGACCGACGGCATGCTGGTCAAGCGTCCGCTGCTGGTGGGCGACGACTTTGCGATTCCTGGGTTTAAGGAAGCGACCTGGACCGAGGTGCTGCTGTAGTGGCTGCGGAAAGTGCGTCCCGTTTTGAGCTCGGATTCCGGGACGCAGTTTCCGGTTGAAGGGGCTAGCGGAAACCGTATCCCAGTTTGAGCGCGAAATCTGGGATACGGTTTCCGTTTGGGGCCTCTAGGGGAAAGCGCGTCCCGTTCTGGACGTAAATTCCGGGATGAGCTTTCCGGTTGGCGGGCATGCGCACTATCCCGGCTGGCGGGCATATGCGCTAATCCTCAAGCTGTGCCCATTCGTGCGGATCGTAGACCTTTACGTGCTTGTTGGGCTTGCCGCTCCAGTACTCCTCGTCCATAAAGGGCAGATATGCCTGAACGCCGGGGCAGATAAAGGGAATCCGCTGCTGTTGCAGTCGCTCGCGCTGGCGCTGCTCCAGGTGCGCCTCGGATATGACGGTCGGCATACCGGACAGCTCGACGAGGCTTGCCTGGATTCGCTTAAGGTCGGGGAGTCCCGCGTGCCATGACATCCGCATGATCAAAAAGGATGCACGGCGGTATTTTGCCTGCATCACCGTGATGGCGGGGCGCAGAGTGGGATGGATTTTGTCCCGTTCGGGCCAAAGATCAGCAGTGATCTCGAGCCCCAGGGTCTCCCATAGGTAATCAAGCTCTTCGTCCATGGCGCCTCGATATCCGTGCAATGATGACGGTTCGATTGTGCCATCGGTCGTGAGTGCTGCATTGTTGTAATCTACCAGCGGTAGATGTGGGATGTTTTACGGGCTTTGGCGCCGTACGTGTCGCTGGCGCTTCACAGGTCCTTCACGTGTTGGCCGTATTTGACTGAATTTCAAAAAAGTCAAAATTGGGGCTTGCGTCACGGCCGGACTTCCCGTATATTTCTTTCTTGCGCAAAGGCACAGCCGAGCGCAGCGATGCAGTCATTGGGATGTCGTCTAATGGCAGGACAGCGGATTCTGGTTCCGTCAATGGGGGTTCGACTCCCTCCATCCCAGCCATTGCATTTGCTACATATGGCCCGTTCGTCTAGCGGTTTAGGACGCCGCCCTCTCAAGGCGGAGATCACCAGTTCGAATCTGGTACGGGCTACCAAAATTGAACGCCCGGGCCTCGTAAGAGACCCGGGTTTTGTGTATTGACCGATGTTTAAGGCGCGCGTTGAGTCTGCCGCCCGGACCGAGGAGTTGTCATGGACCTGCCCATCAGCTTGCAAGACATCACATATGCCGAGAACTATCTGGCGCAGGGCGACCTGGCTACGGCGACGCCGCTGCTGGAGCGCCTGGTGGAGCTCGCCGAGGAGTATATCGACGCCGAGTGCAAGACGGAGGAGAAGCGCCAATACTTCAGCTTCGATAGCAAGTTTGAGCGCTTGGCCTATCGCCGCGTGGAGAAGGATCCGCGCGAGCTCGTGCAGGTTGAGGTGCCGTTTGACCGCCTGTACTCTGACATGGCGTTTGCCTACATTCGCCAGCAGGATTATGTGAGCGCTCGTAATGCCTTGATGCAGGCTGTGCGTTGGGACCCCATGAACTGCAACTATCGCTTGGATTTGGCCGAGCTGTTCCGCGCTCTCGAGGACAAGCAGGAGTGGGCTTCGCTTTCGTTTTCGGTGCTGGAGCGTGCAAGCGATGGCAAGTGCGCCGCCCGCGCTTACGCCAATCTGGGACAGTACTTCTCGGAGCCCGAGACCGAGAACATTTCGGCTGCCGTGGGCTGCGCGCGTCTGGCGCTGCGCCTGGCGCCCAACGATACGCATACGACGCGCCTGCTCAACAAGATCCATACTACCTATCCGGATGCCGCCGAGGAGAGCGACGAGCACGTGATGGGCGAGCTGGCGTTGCAGGGCGTTCCGACCTCACCTTCGGCCGAGATTGCAATCTGCCTGATTATGTGCGCGACCGATGCTGCAAGCGACGGCGACAAGCAGGAGGCGACGCGCCTGACGGTGCGTGCTCGCGACTTGGTGGGCGAGGAAGCCTGCGCGGCGATTATCAAACTGGTGCGCGAGAGCGATGCCGAACTCAATGCCGAGCGCAAGGCAAAGCGCGAGGCTGCGGGCTCAAACGCCGATGGCGCCAAGGAGGCCGACGATGCCCAGTAAGCGCGAGCGCAAACTCATCTCCAAGAATCGCTCGGCACATCACGAGTACTTTATCGATGAGACATTTGAGTGCGGCATTGAACTGAGCGGCACCGAGGTCAAGTCGATTCGCGAGCGCGCCTGCCAGATCACCGATACCTTCGCGCTGATCCGCGGCGGGGAGTGCTGGCTCGTCGGCCTGCATATCCATCCTTATAGCCATGGTGGCGTGTGGAATCGCGATCCCGACCGTCGGCGTCGTCTGCTGCTGCACCGCAAGGAGATCGACTTTCTTGACGGCAAACTTCGCAACCGTGGTTATGCGCTGGTTCCGTTGGAGCTCTACTTTAATACGGACGGCCGCGTAAAGCTGCTGCTGGGTCTGGGTCGCGGCAAGAAGCTCTACGACAAGCGCGAGGACATGGCCAAGCGTGATGTCCAACGCGAGATCGACCGCGCCCTTAAGGAACGCAACCGCTAGGCACTCTGTAAGTTGCGGTGGAATACGGACTGTTTTTCCTGTTTGAGGGGCTATTCAGTCCCTATTTCACCGCAACTGCGGGCGTCTCATCTTTCTTACTGTTCTGACACATATGTCTCAAAGGCGGCGTCCGTTATGGGTGCCGCCTTTTTTGTGGGTACATACATTCATGAGGTTCCAACCCGAGCTAGGGGAGTGATCGTTATGGACAAAACTGCGTTCTTTACCATGCCGAGCGGTCTGTACGTGGTGAGTGCTGCGGCAGACGGGCTGCGCGCCGGCTGCGTCATCAACACTGCGGTGCAGGTGACGTCCATGCCGCCGCGTATTTCGGTTGCCGTGAACAAGGACAATGTCACCTCGGGCGTTATCGCATCGGCCAAAGCGTTCGCGCTGACCGTGATCGATCAGACCGCCGACATGCTCTACATCGGTAACTTTGGGTTCCGCACCAGCAGCGATTATGACAAGTTTGCCAAATACGAGACCCGCGAGACGGCTCTGGGCATGCCCTATGTGCCCGAGCATGCAGCGGCCCTGTTTAGCTGCCGTTTGATCGACACTGTGGATGTGGGCACGCATCTGCTGTTTATCGGCGAGGTCGAGGATGCCGAGCGCCTGAGCGACGAGACGCCGCTGACGTACGACTACTATCACAAGGTGCTAAAGGGCAAGACGCCGCCCAAAGCCTCGTCGTATCAAGGCTAGAAATGTTCTAAAAATACTTGCATTATCTTATTGAGAATATATACTAATAAGTAAGTACACCAGCAGTCACGTTCGAGAGGAGAACATCATGGCTGAGGAGAAGAAGACGTATAAGTTTGTGTGCACCGTTTGCGGTTACGAGGTTGAGGTCGACACGCCCGAGCTGCCCGAGGACTACGTGTGCCCGGTGTGCGGCGTCGGTCCCGATCAGTTTGAGCTCGTCGAGGAGTAACTCGCAGGCACACGGCGAAAGCCGAACATAGCTCTGTCCAAGGGTTCCGGTCGAATTCTCGGCCGGGACCCTTTTGATTTATCTGACGGTTTAAAACGGTCTCACGTGTTACAGATTAAGACGTTATATCTGGACGGTCACGCCATCCCAATTACATCCCCGTTAGCAGCACGATGTCGAGAATCGTCACGATGACGCCGATCCCTACGAGCAGCGCGTTGAGCGGGCGCGAGTTGGCGTATTTGCCCATAACGCGGGCTGAGCTGGTGAGCCGTATGAGCACAAAGACCGTAATCGGCAGCTGAAGCGACAGCAGTGCCTGACTCCAGATGAGACCTTCAAAAGGATTTGGGATGACCAGACACGCCGCCACTGCGCCGGCGAAACAGGCCGCTACCCCGATCGAGGAATGTCGGTCGTGGATGTCGTATTCCTCGTCGAACATGCCCGCGGTGATGGTTCCCGCCGCCATGCCCGCTGTCACGCTGCTCGATAGTCCCGCGAACAGCAGCGCTACCGCAAAGATGGTCGAGCTCGCCGGGCCCAAGATGGGGGAGAGCGTGGCCGCTGCGACGGCGAGGTCGTCTACGACAATGCTGTGCGCAAAGAAGGTCGTTGCGGCCAGGATGACCATGGTCGAGTTGATTGCCCAGCCCACGCCCATCGAAAAGAGCGTGTCGAAGAGCTCGTAGCGCAGACGTTCCTCGATAACTTGCTCGCCTTGGCCTTCGAAGTGCATGGATTGGATGACCTCGGAGTGCAGAAAAAGGTTGTGGGGCATAACGACCGCACCCAGGACACTCACGATAATCGCGGCAGAGCCAGTGGGCATACTGGGCGTGATCCAGCTTGCGGCGGCTTGCGGCCAGTCGACCTTGACTAGCGCAAGCTCGGCCAAAAACGAGAGTCCTACCACGCCGACGAAGGCGATGATCCAGCGCTCGGCACGCTTGTAGGAGTTCGTCATGAGCATTGCCATCGATGCCGCGGCCACGATGACGCAGCCGGCGCGCACGGGCAGCCCAAAGAGCATCTGGAGCGCGATCGCACCGCCCAGGACTTCGGCCATGGCGGTGGCGATGGTCGCGAGATAGGCGCTGGCAAGCACCGTGCGCCCAACGAAGCGGGGAAGGTAACGTGTCGTGGCCTCGGCAAGACAGGCGCCCGTGGCGATACCCAGGTGTGCCGCGTTGTGCTGCAGCACAATGAGCATAATTGTGGACAGCGTGACGATCCACAGCAATGCGTAGCCAAACTGCGAGCCCGCGGCCATATTGGAGGCCCAGTTGCCCGGGTCGATAAAGCCGACGGTCACGAGCAGCCCGGGGCCGACATGCCGGGCGATATCCAGACCTCCGTGGCCTCCGGTGCGGTGCGAGCCAAAGTGTTGTTTGGGATGGTTGAGCATGGTGAGCTCCTGCGTGCCGTTTGTTTGACGCCGCAAAGGATACCCGTTTTAGGCTAAAAAGTTAACCAAGACTAACAAGATTGTTGTATTTGAATAGGATGGTGGAAGGGGATTGCTGAAATGTCTTGATCTGTAACAACTAGGGATGGAAATTGGACCTAGGTGTTACAGATCGAGACAGGAAGAAATGGTCCTATGGAAAATCTCGATCTGTAACAGTTGGCTGCAAAAACCGGCCCTTCGTGTTACAGATTGAGACAAACCAAAACCGTCCTGCAGAAAATCTCAATCTGTAACATCTAGGCGCCAAAATTGGGTCTTCGTGTTACAGATTGAGATGTTTGAAGCGGTGAGTTTACAGGTCGAACTTGGGGCCCTTGTTGTCACCCTTGAGGTCGGCGGTACCCACTCGTAGGGCGTGCGTTACGCGATTGTTTCGAAACGGGCGGGAAACACAACGGGCCGGCGATGCTCCTAGTATGCCTAGTCAACTGACTGTCTAACACCTAGGGGAGGATCGCGATGCAGGCAGATTCCGCTCAGCAGCAGGGCCTTTATCGCCCCGAATTCGACCACGATGCATGTGGCATCGGCGCGCTTGCCGATATCAACGGCGAGCGCCATCACCAGATTCTGGACGACGCACTGTCCATTCTGGTCAACTTGGAGCACCGCGGCGGCACCGGACTCGAGAAGAACACCGGCGACGGCGCCGGAATCCTGTTCCAGGTTCCGCATCATTTTTTCCGCAAAGAGGCCCAAAAGTGCGGCCAGATTCTGCCGGCAGAGGGCGACTATGGCGTGGCCATGCTGTTCTTCCCGCAGGACGACAAGGGCGTAGAGGATGCCCGTCGCGTGTTTGAGGAGGGCTGCGCCGAGGCCGGCGTGCCGCTGCTCTTTTGGCGCGAGGTGCCCGTCGACCCGCACGACCTGGGTGAGACGGCCCGCGCCTGCATGCCTACCATCCTGCAGGCCTTTCTGGGCCGCCCCGACGACACGCCGGTCGGCGACGCATTCGAGCGCCGCCTGTACGTGTGCCGCCGCACCATCGAGAAGAAGGCCGACGCCGAGTTTGCCCTGCGCGACAAGATTTTCTACGTCTGCTCCATGAGCTCGCGCACCATCGTGTACAAGGGCATGCTGGTCGCCACGCAGATGCGCCGCTTCTTCATCGATCTCAACGACGCCGCCGTCAAAACGGCCGTGGCGCTCGTCCACTCGCGCTACTCTACCAACACCACGCCCAGCTGGGAGCGTGCGCACCCCAACCGTTTTATCATTCACAACGGCGAGATCAACACCCTCAAGGGCAACGTCAACTGGATTCGCGCCCGCGAACCCAACCTGTACAGCCCCGTGTTGCAGCACGATCTTGAGCGCGTGATGCCCATCATCAACCGCGAGGGTTCCGACTCCGCGATTCTGGATAACGTGCTCGAGTTCCTGGTCATGAACGGTCGCCCGCTTACGCGTGCCGCGTCCATGTTGCTGCCCGAGCCGTGGGACCACAACGACAGCCTGAGTGAGGAGTGCCGCGCCTACGACGCTTACCAGTCCATGCTCATGGAGCCGTGGGATGGCCCGGCGGCCATCGCCTTTACCGACGGTCGCACGCTGGGTGCCGCCCTCGACCGTAACGGCCTGCGTCCCGCCCGCTACTATGTGACGCGCGACGGTCGCTTTATGCTGGCAAGCGAGGTGGGCACCATCGAGGTGCGCCCCGAGAACATCCTGACGAGCGGCTGTCTGGGGCCGGGCCAGATGCTCGAGGTCGACTTTGCCCGCGGCCGCGTGATCTACAACGACGAACTGCGCGCCCGCTATGCCAAAGAAAAGCCCTACCGTGATTGGATTGCCGAGGAGACGCTGACCGTTGACGCGCTCGATGAGCCCGTTGCGGCAACGCCCGCCGAGGACGCCGAGGTGCCCGCCGCCGTACGCATGGCCAAGCTCGGCTATCACTGGGATGATGTTGACGAGGTCGTGCGCCCCATGGCCCAGCAGGGCAAGGCCCCGCTCGCCTCGATGGGCATCGATGCGCCGCTGGCCTGCCTGTCCAAGAAGACGCGTTCGTTCTTCGACTACTTCTATCAGCTGTTCGCTCAGGTCACGAACCCGCCGATCGACGCTCTTCGCGAGCATATGGTCACCTCGACCACGCTCTACCTGGGTAACCACGGCAACCTGCTCGAGGACTCCCGTACGGCCTGTCAGCTGGTGCGCCTGGAGCGTCCGCTGCTGAGCGAGGAGGAGTTCGAGCGTATCTGCGCCATCGACCGCGTGGGCTTTAAGACCCGCCGTTTCCGTGCCGTCTACCGCCGCGATGCCGGCGAGGGTGCGCTGCAGGCTGCGCTCAAGCAGCTTGCAGAGGACGTTGAGGCCGCGGTCCGCGACGGCGTGAACATCGTGGTGTTGAGCGATCGCGCCGGAGCGGGCGAGGTGCCCGTGCCGTCGCTGCTCGCCGTGGGCTGCGTGCACAACCACCTGATCCGCGCCGGCGTGCGTACCTTTGCCGACATCGTGGTGGAGTGTGGCGACGCCGTGTCCCCGCACGACTTTGCGGCGCTGGTGGGCTATTCCGCGAGCGGTATCTATCCGTACAACGCGCATGCGTGCATCCGCGACTTGGCGGCGCACGGCGATCTGGACGTGACAGCCGAGCAGGGCATCGCCAACTACAACAAGGCCGCGACGGCGGGCATCGTCTCCATCATGTCCAAGATGGGCATCTCCACGGTGCAGAGCTACCACTCCGCGCAAATCTTTGAGGCCGTCGGCTTTACGCCGGAGTTCGTCAACGCGTACTTCGCCGGCACGGTGAGCCGTGTGGGCGGTATGGGTGTCGAGGACGTTGAGCGCGAGCAAAACGAGCGTTACGACGCCGCGCTCGCTATCCTTAAGAGCCAGGCTCCCGATCAGCTGCCCACGCTGGGTCTGACCAAGTGGCGCCCGCTCGGCGGCGAGGATCACCTCATCGATCCACAGACTGTCTACTTGCTGCAGACCGCCTGCCGTGAGGACAGCTACGACACCTTTAAGGAGTACAGCGCCCGCCTGCACCGCACCGGCCGTGCCGTGCGCCTGCGCGACTTGCTCGACTTTAACGCTAACGGTCGCACGCCGGTTTCGCTCGACGAGGTCGAGCCCGCGCTCAACATCGTCCGCCGCTTTAACACCGGCGCTATGTCGTATGGCTCCATCAGCAAAGAGGCACACGAGTGCGTGGCCATCGCCATGAACCGCCTACACGGCCGTTCCAACTCCGGCGAGGGCGGCGAGGATCCGCGTCGCGAGACCCCGTTGGCCAACGGTGACTCCAAGAACTCCGCCATCAAACAGGTGGCAAGTGCGCGCTTTGGCGTGACGAGCCGCTATCTGTGCAGCGCCTTTGAGATTCAAATTAAGATGGCCCAGGGCGCCAAGCCCGGCGAGGGCGGCCACCTGCCCGGCAAGAAGGTCTACCCCTGGATCGCCGAGGTCCGTCAGTCCACGCCCGGTATCGGCCTGATCTCGCCTCCGCCGCACCACGACATCTACTCCATCGAGGACCTGGCAGAGCTGATCTTTGACCTTAAGAACGCCAACCCCGGCGCGCGCGTGTCGGTCAAGCTGGTCAGCGAGGCCGGCGTCGGCACCATCGCCACTGGTGTTGCCAAGGGCGCTGCCGACAAGATTTTGATCAGCGGCCACAACGGCGGCTCGGGTGCCGCTGCTCGCGATTCCATTTGGCACGCCGGTCTGCCGCTGGAGCTCGGTCTTGCCGAGGCCCAGCAGACGCTGCTGCAAAACGGCCTGCGCTCGCGCGTGGTGCTCGAGGCCGACGGCAAGCTCATGGACGGCACTGACGTCGCCGTCGCCTGCCTGCTGGGTGCCGAGGAGTTTGGCTTTGCGACCATGCCGCTCATCTCGATGGGCTGCCTCATGCAGCGCGACTGCCAGCAGGATACCTGCCCGGCCGGCATCGCTACGCAAAACTGCCGCCTGCGTCGCGGCTTCCGCGGCAAGCCCGAGCACGTCGAGCACTTTATGCTCTTTGTGGCCGAGCAGCTGCGCGAGGTCATGGCGAGCCTGGGCTTCCGCACCGTCGACGAGATGGTCGGCCATCCCGAGTGCCTGCGCCAGATCGAGGTCCCGGGCAACCGCAAGGCCAACCTGCTCGATCTGTCGCCCGTGCTGGCAAGCGCGACCTGTGAGTTTGGTGCCCACATCCCGGGCGCCGACGGCCGTCACTTCCTGCCCCAGATGGCTGCGGACAGCGAGCTCGACAAGACGCTCGACTCCACGCTGTTTGTGCCCTATACGGCCGATGCCCGTGCGCACCTGCGCCCGATTCGCTTCCGCGCCGATATCGCCAACGTCAACCGCTGCGTGGGCACCATCCTGGGCAACGCGGTGACCAAGGCGCATCCCGAGGGCCTGCCCGCCGGTTCCATCACCATCGATTGCGATGGCTCGGCCGGTCAGAGCTTTGGCGCGTTCCTGCCGCGCGGTGTGACGCTCAACGTGTGCGGCGACGCCAACGACTACTTTGGCAAGGGCCTTTCGGGCGGCGAGGTCTCCGTGCGCCCCAACCCGCGTGCGACCTACAAGTTCGACGAGAACATCATCGTGGGCAACGTGGCGTTCTTTGGCGCCACGAGCGGCCGTGGCTTCATTAACGGCCTGGCCGGCCAGCGCTTTGGCGTTCGCAACTCCGGCGCCACCGTGGTGGTCGAGGGCTGCGGCAACCATGGCTGCGAGTACATGACGGGCGGCCTGGCGCTCATTTTGGGCGAGGTCGGGCAGAACTTCGCCGCCGGCATGACAGGCGGTGTGGCCTATGTCTATGACCAGTACGGCACGCTCGATGCCCGCGTGAACCACGAGAGCGTTGAGCTCAAGGCCCCGACGGCCGACGAGCTGGCGCGGATCCGCAAGCTTATCCAGGAGCACGTGGACGCAACGCAGAGCCCGCGCGGCATTAAGCTGCTCTACAGCTTTGACTCGATGAGCAAGCGTTTTGTGAAGGTCATCCCGACCGAGTACGAGCGCGTGCTGGCGATTGTCGCCGCCGCCGAGGGCGCGGGCAAGACGCACGCGCAGGCCGAGGAGCTGGCGTTTGACATTGTGACCGGTCGCGCTGACGCTGCCGATGTCGCTCGCTTTGATGTGGCGGGTGGCGCTGTGGCTGGTGCTGCGGGCGCCGCCGCTGCCAGCTCTGTTGCTTCGACCAAGAAGGAGGCGTAAGTGCCATGGGTAAGCCCGGTGCTTTTCTTGATATCGATCGCGTGACCCACGAGCTTCGCCCTGTGGAGGAGCGCAGCCGCGATTTCGATCCGCTGTACGTGGAGCTCGACGACGACGCGCGCCGTGCTCAGGCGAGCCGCTGCATGATGTGCGGCGTGGCGTTTTGCCAGATGGGCGCGAGCTTTGGCAAGGCGCGCCCGAGTGGCTGCCCGCTGCACAACCTGATTCCCGAGTGGAACGAGCTGGTGTATCGTGGCCGCTGGGACGAGGCGGCCGAGCGTCTGTCGCTCACCTCACCCATGCCCGAGTTCACGAGCCGCGTGTGCCCGGCGCTGTGCGAGGCCGCGTGCAACTTGGGCTCGGTCGACGGCCAGCCCACGACGATTCACGACAACGAGCGTGCGATCAGCGACCACGAGTGGGCCAACGGCGGCCCGCGCCGCTTTGAGCCGGCGGGGGAGGGCGCGCCCACGGTTGCCGTGGTGGGCTCCGGCCCTGCTGGCCTGGTGGCCGCGTGGGAGCTCGCCCGCCGCGGCGCCCGCGTGACGGTGTTTGAGCGCGACGACCGTCCGGGCGGCCTGCTCATGTACGGCATCCCCAACATGAAGCTCGAGAAGTCCGTGGTCGAGCGTCGCGTGGCACTCATGCGTGAGCTGGGCATTGTCTTTGAACTGGGTGCCGACGTGAGCGATCCTAAGGTTGCCGCCAAGCTTGACGACTTTGACGCCGTCGTGGTGGCTGCCGGCGCCCGTGCTCCGCGTGGCCTTTCGGCTGCGAACATTGACGCTCCGGGCGTGGTGTACGCCGTGGACTATCTGACGGCCTCGACCGTCTCAGTGCTCGACGGCGGCGAGCCTGCCATTGACGCGCGTGGTCTGGATGTCGTGGTCATTGGCGGCGGTGATACCGGCAACGACTGCGTGGGTACCGCGGTGCGCCAGGGTGCGCGCAGCGTGCGCCAGTTTGAGTTCTTGCCGGCGGCGCCCGATAAGCGCGCGGCGAGCAACCCCTGGCCGCAGTGGCCCAACGTGAAGAAGACCGACTACGGCCAGCAGGAGGCCATCGCTGCCATGGGTGGCGAGATGCGTGCCTGGGGCGTGGATACGCTCGAGGTGCTGCTGGACAAGAAGGGCGCGGCTGCGGGTTTGCGCGTGGTCGACCTGGACTGGTCGGCGGGAAAGCCGGAGCGCATCGCGGGCTCCGAGCACGAGGTGCCGGCGCAGCTGGTGCTCATCGCCTGCGGCTTTACCGGTCCCGAGCATGGCGTGTTCGACGCTGTTCGCGTGCCTGTCGCCACCGCTGGCCGTCCGCTGCCCGTGATGGCTGTCGAGGGTTCGCACCTCGCGGCTCGCACGGACGGTGTCGCCGCCGATGCCACGCCGGTATATGTGGCCGGCGACGCCCGCAACGGCAGCTCGCTCGTGGTGAACGCCATGGCCGATGCCCTTGCCTGCGCAGCCGAAGTCGCCGATGCGCTGGAGCTGTAAAGTAGTTATTTAAGAACGTCCCCAATGACTAGTCATTTTTTGTCTAGTCGTTGGGGACACTCTTTGTGAGCGATTTGCCCGTTTGTCGACGCGCGAGTGTCCATTCGGCGTCTTCTTGAGCTGTGGCGCTCTGCTGTTTCTGTGATGGCCGGGGGCGCTTGGCTCAAAAGGACGGGTTTGCCGTCTATGTTTACCTGCGGTTTTGTTGCGGTGCGCATTTTCGGTCAAGCTTTTCGTCAAGTGCTTGGTCAGCATCTGGTTTGCAGCCGGAGGCCTATTTTGCCCGCGCTGGTCGTGGCCGACCACCCTCCTCGTAAGCTTAAATTGAGGTCTATCAGTTTGAGGAGGATGCCATGACTGACCACGCTTTAGACCGAGCGCAGCTAGCCGAAGCCGTCGGCAACGATATTGCCGACATGGCCCATTTTTGGATGCTGCGGAAGTTTCAGTTTTTGGAGTCGGCGCGCGAGCAGTTCGAGATTATCGTCGACCCCTGGCTCAGCTATTGCACCGAGCCTTCGCAAAACGAAAACATGGCCTACAACATGGCATTTACCGATTGGCTGCTCTTCGAGCGCCCCTATCGCCATGGCAAGACGCTGCTCGAGCTGTATGTTGACGAGAGGCCGGCATCGCTTTCGCCTGCCTCGCTCAAGCGGCTCGAGCAGGTACGCGACACGCAGTATTTCTCGCGCTTTGGCATTTTGGACAAGGACCCCGCGACTGGCATGGTTGAGCTGAAGGATGCGCGCACCGATCGACGTTTTGATGTCTACGACCCGCATATCGTGCAAAAGGAGCATTGGAGCGACGGCGCGATTGCGGTGCGCCTCGCTTGCGTCGACGATGTCTGGCTGACGGCGGGACAGCTCTATTTGTATGACATCGCGCGCCTGAGTGACACGGCGGTCGATGGACCGGGTGCGGTGCATCCGGAGGACCTGCAGGATGGCTTTGACACCTCGTGTATCAGCTTCTTTTTGCGCCTGGTCCGCGACATCATGGGTGCCCAGGGGCGCTACGTAAAGTCGCTCAACATCTACGAGCAGGAGTGGGAGTAGGGGATGGGCTGTCGCAGCGCCGCCGCGTGTCTATTTGTCTCGATCTGTAACGTTTAGGGACAAAAAACCGGTCTACCTGTTACAGATCGAGACGAACGCTTGGGTGCCGCTGGTTTGTCTAAATCTGTAACGTTTGGGGGCCTGGAGAACGTCTAACTGTTACAGACCGAGACGTTTGGCACCTGGTTGGGGGAATGTATCAATCTGTAACATCTACAGGCCCAAATTCGACCTACCTGTTACAGATTGAGACAAAGGTTGGACGCGGTGTCGAAAGATCTAGATCTGTAACATCTAGCGGCCAAAAATCGGTCTTCCTGTTACAGATCAAGACATTTGCCAGCGGAGGCAACGGTGACGATGGTCCATTTGTCTGACGTGGTGGTGATGAAAGTGCCTAATACCGTTCTCAAACACAAACATGCGACTCGCAACACGTTGGCGCGGAATAGGATGCTCACGCGGCTCACGGAGACGGCCAAGCAAGGTGCGCTGCTCGCAACGCATGACAATACCGAGCTCATGTGGCTGCGACGCCATGTTGGAACCGACGATATCGCGGAGCCCGAGCCGTACCTGTTCTGTTTTCAGCATGATTGGGATGCATTGACGCCGGCGGAGCGAGCGCTGAGGACTATCAAAGGGCTTGCGGAATTTCATCCCGATTGGGCGTTTTGGGGTTATGACGCGGCACTTTTGTGGGGTCTGGAGGTGCCGAATGACCTGCTCGGGCCGCGTTTTCTTGTTAAGACGGGTTGTTCGGTGACGTTGAGCAGCGGGTGCAGGTTGTTGCGTCCGCAGATGGCGGGCGCGCTCGAGCGTGTTGATGGCGTGCGGGTGACGTCGTTTTGGCGCACGGTGGAGGATTGCTTGCTGCGTGCGCCGTTTTCGTACGGGTTGGCGATTGCCGATTCTGCACTGCGGGCGAAAGGTGTATCACGTGGGGATTTGTGCGAGCGCCTCCGCGCCGATTGCGAGGGCAGGCGCGGGTATCGCAGAGCGCAGGTGATTGCGTCGTATGCGGACGGACTGTCCGAAAACGGCGGCGAGTCTCGGTTCCGAGCGTTCTTTATTGCATACGGCTTTCCGGTTCCGGAGTTGCAGGTGGAGTTTCGCGATCCGCTCGATTCGAGCCAGGTGTTTCGGGTTGATTATTTCTGGAGGCTCGAGGACGGGACATGTGTCATCGGCGAGCTTGACGGGAAGGGAAAGTATACCCTGCAGGATGGTAGGGATCGGGAGTCGGTCGATCCATTCGTGGCAGAGCGTCAGCGGGAATCTCATCTGACAATGCTCGGGCACAAGGTGCTTCGGTTTACATTTGATGAACTCAAGAACCCGGGAAAGCTGGCTGAAAAGATGAGACTGGCGGGAATTCCACAGCGGGCCGATCTGGCTGAGGAATGGAGACGCCAGTGGTATGGGTGCTAAGGGGTGCAACTGACGCGAATGTGGTTGTTCCTGCCGAGTTTGTCTCGATCTGTAACAACAAGGGACCGTTTGGCCTCGTAACTGTTACAGATTGAGACGGAAGGTTGGCGGCTGCCGAAAGATCTCGATCTGTAACATCAAGGGGCCCAATAACCCTGTACCTGTTACAGATCGAGACATTCCCCTGATGTTGCTGGGGTGGGGCTGCAACGTATTCCGTCCCCCCACATCCCCTCTTCCCTCCGTTAACCGATATGTCCGCAGCAATCCTGCCGCGCTGGATAATAATGGACAGATGTTCAAGTTTTCTGAGGGGGAGGAGCTCGATATGGCGTCTGCCGATCGTTCCACGTTGTTTATCAATGCGACCGTCCTGGATGGTTCGGAACATATGGAGCCGCAGCCCGACATGGCCGTGGCCGTTGAGCGCGGTGTCATCACGTGGATGGGGCCGAGTGCCGTGGCGCAGGCGCCGGCGGGTGCCGAGGTCATCGACCTGGGCGGCGCGTATCTCATGCCGGGCCTCATCAACATGCACGTGCATCTGTGCGGCTCGGGCAAGCCGGTCTCGGCAGGCGATGCGGGCGCTCTGATGAAGAAGCTCGATAATCCCGTGGGCCGCGCCATCGTCCGCCATATCCTCAAAGGTAGCGCCCAGCAGCAGCTGGCAAGCGGCGTGACCACGGTGCGCGGCGCAGGTGACCCGCTGTTTGCCGACATCGCCGTGCGCGACGCCATCGACGCCGGCAAGTATCAGGGGCCGCGCCTGGTAGCGCCGGGAACGGGCGTCACGGTGCCGGGCGGCCATGGCGCGGGCTTGTTCGCCCAGGTGGCCAACAGCCCCGTCGAGGCAGCCGAGCAGGTGCGAGACCTGTATGCGCGCGGTGCCGACGTCATTAAGCTATTCGTAACGGGCGGCGTGTTCGATGCGACCGAGGTGGGCGAGCCGGGCGTGCTGCGTATGCCGGTGGAGGTTGCCACGGCGGCGTGCAAGGCGGCGCACGAGGTGAGCCTGCCGGTTATGGCTCATGTCGAGAGCACCGAAGGCGTGAAGGCCGCGCTTGAGGCCGGCGTCGATACGATCGAGCACGGTGCCCCGATGACTCCCGAGATCTTGGAACTGTACCGCGGCGCCGCGGGCACGCAGCTTGAGGGGCGTGCGCCCAGCGTTACCTGCACTATCAGCCCGGCGCTGCCGTTTGTATTGCTCGACCCGGAAAAGACTCATTCGACCGATACGCAAAAGAAGAACGGCGACATCGTGTGCTCGGGCATTATCGAGAGTGCTCGTGCGGCGCTGGAAGCTGGCGTTAAGGTGGGCCTTGGCACAGATTCGAGCTGCCCGTTCGTGACGCAGTACGACATGTGGCGTGAGGTGGCCTATTTTGCCAAGTACGTGGGCGTGAGCAACGCCTTTGCGCTGCATACGGCCACGCAGGTCAATGCCGAGCTCCTGGGGCTGGGCGGCGAGACCGGCACGATCGAGTGCGGCAAGGCCGCCGATATCCTGGTGACGCGCAAGAATCCGCTCGATGACCTGTGCACTCTGCGTGAGCCGATACATGTGATGTGTCGCGGTGATCTGGTACGCAAGCTCAAGGTAAAGCGTATTCCCGAGGTGGACGCCGAGCTCGACGCGATTATGGCCATGCCTGCCGAAGCGCTGGCCGAGGAGCTGGCCCGCGACGGTGTGGCGTAGAGGTGACAAAGGTGCAGCTCCGTTGCCGTATACAAAAAGCCGAGGTCTCAACACGAGGCCTCGGCTTTTTTTATCGAACAAATACTTAAGATTTGGGACAAACAAACCTGATTAATTTGTCCCGCGTGCGGGCGCTAGGAGCGGGTTTCCATCTTGGCGTGGCACTTGGGGCAGGTGACGCGGATCTTACCTTTGCCCTTGGGGACGGAGAGCATCTGGCCGCAGTTGGGGCACTTGAGGTATGCCGTGGTCTTGCGACCCTTCCACATCTTCTTGGCCGTGCGCTTGGCACGCTCAAAGTCTTCCTTACTGGTGCCGGCCGCGCGTGAGGTGCTGGCCGCTGCGGCCCCGCCGCCCAAGCTGGCGACGAACTTGCCCAAGCCGGGAACACTGGCGGTCGCGGCGACAAAGGCGTCGTTCTCCTTGCGACGTGCATCGATATTTTTGGACAGGCCGCGCAGCACGCCAATCACGATGACGGCGATGGCGATCCAGCTGAGCCACTGAATGCGGGCGATCGATCCGATCATCGCGATGATGATGCCGGCAAAACCCATTACGATGGTGAGCTCGTCAGCGCCATTGCGACCCTTCATAAAGTCATTCATGCGAATTGCCTTTCGTTCGATATGCTGCACGCCTTTATACCCCTTTTGGTGCAAGGGGGACAGGTAAATCTGCACCAAGGTGGCGCAAACGTACCTGTCCCCCTTGCACCAATTACTTGGAGAGCTTGTCGACGACGCGTTCGATCTCGGCGAGCTTGGCGGCTTTGAGGTCTTCGTCGCCCGATTCGATTGCCGAAGTCACGCAGCCCTCGATATGCGCCTTGAGCACGTCGGCGTTAATGCGCGCGAGGAGCGCCTGTGTGGCCATGAGCTGCGTGGAGATATCGACGCAGTAGCGGTCCTCCTCGACCATCCGCAGGATGCCGTCGATCTGACCGCGTGCCGTCTTGAGCATGCGGGTCACCGATTTATGGTCTGCCATCATGGCGGGTCCTCGTTTCTGGTCGATCTTCCGGATGCCCCTCAGAAGTTGCGGTGAAATACGGACTGTTTAAGGGCCTAGGGCGGCTCAACAGTCCGTATTTCACCGCAACTTCTGAGGGGGCAGGTGGCGCCTGCTACGCGGCGGTTACGGACAGGGCATGGAATTTCTCGCCGGCGCCCTCGACGGCGGCGGCGAGCTGCTCGGCGGTTACGGTGTCGGCGCACTCCACCTGGACAGTCTGGGTCTCGTGATCGGCGTCGGCATCGGTCACGCCGACCACGTTGAGCAACGCGGTCTCGACGGTGGCATCGCAATGGCCGCACATGAGGCCGGAAGTCTTGATCGTGTAATTCATGGTTGTCTCCTTATCGATTGAGATTATCTGACAGTTTAGTCGTGAACGGAGTCATCTTAAAGGCGCGTTGAGGGGCAAGGTCGGGTGCCTCAGCGTGCCGTCTTGGGCCTAAAGGTTCGTAGGCGCAGCGCATTGCTTACAACGCATACGCTCGACAGGCTCATGGCCGCGGCGCCAAACATCGGCGAGAGCTGCCACCCGGTGAGCGGGAAGAACACGCCCGCGGCGAGTGGAATGCCGATGCCGTTGTAGAACAGCGCCCAGAACAGGTCCTGCTTGATGTTGCGAATCGTGGCGCGCGAAAGCTCGATGGCCCGCGCAACATCCATGAGGTCGCTGCGCATGAGCACCACGTCGGCACCCTCCTTGGCGATATCGGCGCCGGTGCCGATGGCAAGGCCCACGTCGGCGCGCGCCAGGGCGGGGGAGTCATTGATGCCGTCGCCCACCATGGCGACCTTGCCGCCCGCATCCTGCAGTTCGCGCACGTGGCGTTCCTTGTCGGCGGGAAGAACGTCGGCGATAACCTGCTCGCTGGTGAGCCCCACGCGTCGGGCGATGGCCTCGGCCGTCACGCGGTTGTCGCCGGTGAGCATACGCACATCGACGCCGAGTGAACGCATTGCGGCGATGGCCTCGGCGCTCGTCTCTTTGACCTCGTCGGCCACGGCGATGGTGCCGACAAGCTCGCCGTTCTTGGCAAAGAACAGCGGCGTTTTGCCCTCGGTGGCAAATTGCTCGGCAAGGCCGGCGGGAACCTTCGCGCCCAGCTCGTTCATCAGGCGCACGTTGCCGGCTGCGATGACATTCTGCCCCTCGCGCGCCGTGACGCCGCGACCGGGCACGGCGGCAAAGTCCTCGACCATGCGCGCCACGATTCCGCGCGCCTCGCACTCGGCCATAATCGCCTCTGCCAGCGGGTGCTCGCTCGGGCGCTCGAGCGCGGCAGCGAGCTTCAGTAACGCCTTTTCACTCATAGCGGGCGAGCCGTCGGCGCGCGCGGCAAGCACAATGTCGGTCACAGCCGGTTTGCCGCGGGTGACGGTGCCGGTCTTATCGAGTACCACGGTGCCCACGTTGCGCAGATTCTCCAGCGCCTCGGCGCTCTTAAACAGAATGCCCATCTCGGCGCCCTTGCCGGTGCCAACCATAATGGCGACGGGCGTGGCCAGACCCAGCGCACACGGGCAGCTGATCACCAACACGGCCACGGCGGAGGTGAGTGCCTCGTTCACGCTGCCGGTCAGCGCCATCCACGCCACGAAGGTCACGGCCGAGATCGCAAACACCACGGGCACAAACACGCCGGCGACCTTGTCGGCCAGGCGGGCGATAGGCGCCTTGGTGGCGTTGGCGTCCTCGACGAGCTGGATGATCTTGGCAAGCGACGTGTCGGCGCCCACGCGTGTGGCACGGAAGGTAAACGATCCGGTGCGGTTGACCGTGGCGGCGTTGACGGTGTCGCCGGCGGTCTTTTCTACGGGGATGGACTCGCCGGTGAGCGCGCTCTCGTCCACGGCCGACGCGCCCTCGAGCACCACGCCGTCGACAGGGATGGACTCGCCGGGGCGCACACGCAGCACCTGGCCGGGAAGGATGCTGTCGACGTCCACGGTGGTTTCGGTGCCGTCATCGGCAACGACGGTCGCGGTCTTGGGCGCCAGGTCGATGAGCGCCTCGATGGCGCCGCCGGTTTTGGACTTGCTGCGCGTCTCGAGGTATTTGCCCACGGTGACGAGCGACAGGATCGTGCCCGCGCTCTCAAAATACAGATTGTCCATGCCCGTCATCATTGCCTCGTGGACCTGGCCCGCGGCTAGCTGGTCGGCCATGATGAACATGGCGTAGAACGACCAGACGATGGAGGCGGTGGCGCCCACGGCGATGAGGGCGTCCATGGTGGGCGCGCCGTGCGCGAGCGATTTAAACCCATTGATAAAGTACGCGTCGTTGACATAGACGATGGGGATGAGCAGGACGAGCTCGGTGAGGGCGAGCGTCATGCTGTGGGTATGGTCGGTGAAAATGCCGGGCAGCGGCCAGCCGAGCATGTGCCCCATGCCTATGTAGAACAGTGGGATAAGGAATACGATCGAGGCGATGAGACGAGTACGCATGGCAGAGGCGGCAGCCTCCAACTTTTTGGTTGGCGACTCCATGTGGGCGGCGCCGGACCTGACTTGTGTGCTGCCGTTTGAGCTGGCGGTGTCGGTGCCCGTGCTGACGGGCGAGGCCGAGTAGCCCGCACGGTCGACGGCGGTGCAGATGTCGTCGGGAGAGACCTGCGCGGGGTCATAGTCGACCATCATGGAACCGGCGAGCAGATTGACAGCGACGCTTTCTACGCCGTCGAGCTTGCTTACGGCACGGTCCACGTGCGCCTGGCACGCGGCGCACGTCATGCCGCCCACGTCGAACTTATCTTGAGCCATGGCTTCTCCTTTCTGTGGCGTAGTGTCAGAAATGTTAACCTGCCGATACTATACACCCATACCCCCTGGGGGTGTCCAGCGGAGATGGAAATGTATGACATTTCGTTACAGAAGGAGACTGACTGCCGGGGCAGCGGACCGTCCGGCCAACATCTCAATCTGTAACAACTAGACCCGTTTTTGCTGAGTTGCTGTTACGGATCGAGACAAACCGTCCGGGGTCAACTCGAATGTCTCGATCTGTAACATCTAGAGAGGTTTTTGGACCCTTACTGTTACAGATTGAGATGTTGTCTCGTGGGGTTGAGATTTGTCTCGTTCTGTAACATCTAGACCTGTATCTGCCGAGCTAGTGTTACAGACCAAGACAATTGCCGGGGTGGGGTCCCGTCACGGCAAGACTCCCGCCGCCTAGATACAGAATCCGGGGATCACGCAGGTTCGCTTGTTTGGCTTTTCCGCAGGCGTTGCGTACGTAAAGACGTCGCCGTCGTGTCCCACGCGGTTCATATAGAGTGTGCCTTCGCTCTCCGATGTGTCGGGACTCGCCGTTCGTTCCCACCAACAGGTGTCCTTGCCCTTCCACTGGCGAACCAACATCTCGTTCGTGGTATACGGACTTACCTTGAGCTCGCGGAAGAGCTGATACTCCTTGCCCTCGCCGTTGTAGATGTCGGCCAGGTAGTGAAAGCCCTCGGCAAATGACTCGGGCGGTTGCGTACCGCACAGCTCGACCATGGCGGGCAGCCAAAGGGTTGCGGGCAACTCGCTCAGACACGATGCGCTGTTGGCGGCGCCCACATTGTTTGAGACCTTCTTGACCCCTTTAATGAGCGCGCGCAACTCGTTGGGCAGCAGCTTAAGGCCGTCGCCGTTGAGCCATTCCCGCAGCTCGCAATCTGCCCAGCCGGCGCTCGGCGGTTCAGTCGCAGCGTTGCGCTCGGCAATACCCGCGTCGAACATAAACGTCAGCCCGGCCTTGCCCGTCCCGTCCAGAAGTTCATCGTGACGGATGCCCACAAGCTGCGCGCCGACCTCCAGCCCGTTGGTGAGTTTCACGCGCTTGGTACACGGATAGGGGATATGCCCATCGGCGTCGAGCAGATGGTAGCGCTTGGCAATCTCGCGTGCCTCGCTACGGGTCTCGGCGGCCTTAATCTTGAGCGAAATCTCCTGCAGCTGGTCCCAGGTGTAGTCGCCAAGTGAACCGCGGATGCCGTCCAGGTAGTCGGGGATGCCAAAGCCATGGGTTGCCGCCCCGATAACGCTGAGCCCCGCAACGGCTGCAACGACGCCACCGATAATAAAGCGGCGGCGGGTCATGGCATCGTGCCGGGCCTGCTCCAGGATCTCTCGCGCGCGCTCGCCGGCGACGTCGACCTTAAGGTGCGTGCCAGAATCGATATCAATTGCGGCCTCGTTTCCTGCACCTTCGCGGCCCTCGGATTCGGCATCGGTGAGGTATGCCGAGAGCACCTCGAGCATCTGCTGTTCGGTGGGACGATCGCACTGCTCGACTGAGAGACCCTTCATGATGATTTGGACGAGCGCTTCATCGCCCTCGCAGCGCGGCTCGAGCGGTGCCGGCTTGGTCTTGGTCTTTACGAGATAGAACGAGCCGGTTGCAGCGGCGTCCGTCGACTCAAAGTCAAACGGTTTGCGACCGCTGTAGAGCTGGTACAGAATGCTCGAAAGCGCATAGACGTCGATTGCCGGCGAACGGCGAAGGGCCGCGATGCCTTCGATATCCTGCGTGAGCATCTCGGGCGCGGCGTATGCGGGCGTGGCAAAGCGCCAGATGTCGGCGCGCCGGGTGATCGTGTCGTCGCCGAGAGCCATGGTCGCGGAGCCCATGTCGATGAGGCAGGGGTCAAAGGAGCAATCGGCAATCTGCTGCTCGAGCGTTCGGCTGGTGGTGCGGAACATAATATTGGCAGGCGACAGGTCGCGATGGACGACCGGATTCACGAGGCCTTGGGTCATCAAGAGCGCACGAAGCACGGCGTTTCCGACGGCGGCGACCATCTGGGTGGTCAGCCCGCCCGAGGCGTCGTGAGGAAGCAGGGGCAGCGCCTGCTTGAGTGAGGTGCCCTCGACCCACTCCATGAGGATGAGCGGGTCATCCTCGCACGATCCATAGCCATAGACGCGCGGAAATCCGCGCAGGTGCGAGACGGTACACAGATGACGGTACTCCTCAAACAGCGCAGCGGTGTTGGCCAGGTGCGCTGCCGATTGCTCGGCGGAGCGGTCGGGGGCTTGGCGAGAGAGAATGGCGTTGTCCTTGAGCAGCTTGACGGCAAAGACCTCGCCGCTCGTGTTGGTCGCGCGCAGCACGTGCCCGATGTTGCCGTTGTTGCGGTAGGCCGTCTGGAGAATAAGTGTCATAAACCGGCGTTTGGCGTCGTCCTCGGCGCTGGGGTCGACCGCCACGGCGGTATCGAACGTATCGAGACGGACGAGTTTGTCGCCATAGGCGCTATCGGTAGTATCCATGGCGTTCCTTTGTCTGGCATGGGTTGCCGCACGTATACGTGAGCAGTGCGGATATCGGTAAAGTACCATGATAGTCGCACTGCCCACGTATACCGCTGAGCATTGTCGTTTACGACGCAGAAGGTAGAAGACGTAAGACGGACGGCGACCGTCTTCCGATTGCCGTCCGTGCTAGTCCACAATGACAAGGAATGTCGTGTAGAGACCCAGATGGAGCCTGTCGCTGTTGGCGATTTCCACGGGGGGATAGACTTTGCCGGGCTCGCGTTGGTCGCGCGGCGGCTCGATTACGATATCGCCGTCGCCCGCGCCCGATTCGAGCACTGTGCCGTTGGTCGACCCAAGGCCCTGGGCGTACCAGTGTCCGCCTTCGAGCCAAATGCGGAGATGCTCGCGCGATGCGTCGGCGCCCACATCGGTGATGCTGGGCGAGGTTTTGGGCAAGGACCCAATTACCGTGCCGCGCGGATTGCGTGTGAGGGGATGGATTTGCATGTCGGCGCAGTTGTCGGCATGGGTTCTGAGCAGACCGAGGTTGGGGGCGACAGTGCGCGGCTGCTCCAGGCTGCTCATAAAGCCACGTCCGACGGTAGTTTCGGTGGTGCCAAAGTGCCCGCCTGTCTTGCTGTCGCAAAAGCGCTCGACGGTGGCCACGCCTTGGATGGGGTCGGCGAGCGCCCCCGTTGCCACAAAGAGCATAAGGTAAAGCGTACTCTTCTCGCGCGCGGCATTGCCGTCAAAGTTGTCGATGTGATTGAGGGCATTTGCATATAGGCGGCTGTCCAACTTGTAGCTGGCGAGAGCCGACATCATTTCGTTGGCGGCCGGGCCGCGATAGTGCTCGGCGATTGCCTGATAGGCGGACTCGCCGCCGCCGAGCTTGCTGCAGATTGCCGCGGAAAGATTGAGCGTGGTGACGGCAAAGTCGCTGTAGATGGCGGGCGCGCACTGGTCAGGCTCGCGATGGACGATGTAACGGGTGAGATACGAGCGGTTGGAAGAGCATTTCTCGAGCAGGGTACTGCCGAGATAAGAGTTTCCATTGATGAGCATTCGGGCGATCTCGAGATGTCTAAGACCGCCGAACGAGCGAATATCGTTATAGAGGACCGAGCAAGGTGTCTCTGCTGCCACGGATACCTCCTTTGATTGCTTCCTAGCCAATAAGGCGATAGGAATTAATGGCCCCCGGTGGGCGACGTATTAAATGGCTGCGCAATATGTAGCGTAACCAAAGCAACATTATAGGCCACATGTTCGAAATTGCAGGAAGACCGAGAGATTTGGTTTGGACTGGACGGAAATCCCCCTCTGTCTTGATCTATAACAATAAGGACCGATTTTACTCGGTAACTGTTACAGATTGAGACGTTTGTGAACCGTGTCGACTGTTTGTCTCGATCTGTAACACGTAGAGGAAGATTTGCCCCGTAACTGTTACAGATTGAGACAATCAGCCGGGCCCGCCTCGTCCACCTCGTCATCTGTGGTTTACGTGGGGGCATGCGAAGCACGGGTATACTAACCGGCGGCGAATCTGCTCCATCGCTTAGAGCTGCTGCGTCTGGACGGCGCGTGATAGGGCTGCCAAAGCGATCGCCAGCGTGCTGAGCAACGTCCTCTCTGTGCGCACCTGTTTTGTATGTATTAGCGCACTACCAAGCACGCCCGCGCGGCCGCATGCCGCGCCCATAGTGCGTGCAGATAAGGAACAACAACATATGCGTAATTCTGTATCCGACGTCACGGACGCCGAGATTCTGGACGAGACCCGCGAGGCCATGACTCAGGCTGCCTTCGATGCTGCCGACGAGGCCAGTGCCGCCGAGACCGTCGAGTCCGCGACCGAGAACCTGCCCGCCTTTGACGAGCTGGGACTTTCGGACGAGATGCTTCGTGCCATCGAGAACCTGGGCTACACGGCGCCCACGCCTGTCCAGGCCGGCTCCATCCCCGTGGTGCTCGAGGGTCGCGACCTGCTTGCCGCCGCTCAGACCGGCACCGGCAAGACGGCCGCCTTCCTGCTGCCGACCATGAACAACCTGGAGCACATCGCTCCGCCTAAGCCCGTGCGCGAGCGTGGCGGTCGCAATCGCCGTCGCGGCGCCAAGAAGCCCGAGGGCAACGGCCGCGGCCCCGTGATGCTCGTCATCACCCCCACGCGCGAGCTCGCCCAGCAGATCGACGAGGTCGCCAGCAAGATTGCCGACGTCACCGGCCATGTTGCCGTGACCGTAGTGGGCGGCGTGAGCTACAAGCCCCAGACCGCGGCGCTCAAGTATGGCTGCGACATCCTAGTTGCCACGCCGGGCCGTCTGGTCGACCTGATCGAGCAGGGCGCCTGCCACCTGAACGAGGTCAAGGTGCTGGTGCTCGACGAGGCCGACCGCATGCTCGACATGGGCTTTTTGCCCGCCGTTCGCCGCATCGTGCGCGAGACGCCGGCCGAGCGCCAGACGCTGCTGTTCTCGGCGACCCTCGACGAGGAGGCCGTGGGCGAGATCACCGACCTGGTGAGCGATCCGGCCCGCGTGGAGATCGCGCCCGCCACGTCGACCGCCGACACCGTCGACCAGTTTGTGTTCCCGGTGTCCATCGAGGCCAAGAACAACCTGCTGCCCGAGTTCCTCAAGAAGGAGGGCCCGGAGCGCACCATCGTCTTTATGCGCACCAAGCACCGTGCTGACAGCTGCTGCCGTCGTCTGGAGCGCAAGGGCATCAAAGCCGCTGCGATTCACGGCAACCGCAGCCAGGCCCAGCGCGAGCGTGCCCTTTCGGCCTTCCGCGACGGCACCGTCGACGTGCTGGTGGCAACCGATGTTCTCGCCCGCGGCATCGACATTAGCGACGTGCGCTACGTCGTGAACTTTGACGTGCCGGCCGAGCCGACCGACTACATCCACCGTATTGGCCGCACGGGCCGCGCCGGCGAGCTGGGCTGGGCCATTACGTTTGTGACTGAGCAGGACGTCGATGAGTTCTACGAGATCGAGAAACTCATGGACAAGACGGCCGATATTTACGAAGCCGGCGATCTGCATGTGGGTCCCAACCCGCCTGCTGTTGACCCTGAGCGCGATCCTGCTGCCTTTAAGGTGAAGAAAAAGACCAAGCGCGGCAAGTCCAAGAGCAAAAAGAAGCTTGAGCAGGCGCGCCGCGACGGCAAGCGCAACGGCGACGATTACGGTGATGTTGCCGGTCGTTCCAACCGCGGCCGCGATGAGCGTCGTGGCGACGGCGAGCGTCCGAGCCGTCCCAAGCGCGGTGGCAAGACCCGCGTGCGCGAGGGCGTCCAGGCTCGCGTGGATGAGGCCGTTGAGAGCGTGGCACGCGAGGTGGCTGCCGAGGAGCGTGCCGGTGCTGCCGAGCAGGCTCCGCGCGGCAACCGTGCCGAGCGTCGAGCCAAGCAGTTCCAGGGCGAGGCACACCGCCGTCGTCGCGAGGACGAGGACCGCGGCGGTCGTCGCCGTGTTGAGCGCGAGGACGAGGGCCGTGGCTCGCGTAGCGGCAAGCGTGGTGCGGGCAACCGTCGTCGTTCCGGTCGCAATGACGAGCGCGGTGGCCGTGACGAGCGTCGCGGCGGCGAGGGCCGTGGTGAGCGTAGCGCCCGCAGCGGTGAGTCCCGTGGCGGCAAGCGCTTTGAAGAGCGCGGCGGCCGTGGCGGCGAGCGTCGCGAGGGTGCTCGCGGTAATGGCGGGCGCAGCGGCGCCGGCCGTTCTGGTGAGTCGCGCGATCGCCGTGATCCGCGTGCCAGCCGCGATCGTCGCGATGATTGGCGCAACTACGACGATACCCGCGAAGAGCGTCGCGGCGGCTACCGTGGTGGTCGCGGCGGCAACCAGGCCGGTTCCCGTGGCGGCCGTGCCGGCGGTCGCGATAACCGTGGCAGCTATGGCAACAGCCGTGGCGGCAAGCGCGGCGGCAGCTCCCGTCGCCCCGGTGACGGCGGCGGCAAGCGCAAGTAACACACGCGTCGCGCGGTAAGGCGAGGCGACCAGAGGGCTCCGGGCATGTTTTTGCTCGGAGCCCTTTTGTCCCCCGGGGCGCGCCGTGCATTTTCGGGAGTTTTCAGCAAGCCGGGGTGGCTGCATACGCGCCGGAAGCGCCTATTTGATCTCGCGGGACCCCTCGACGGGTGATTCTGGACGAGCCCTTTACCGGTCTAGATACCGCTGCGCGCGACGCATGCGCCGAGGTCGTGCTCGACCTGCTCGATGGCCGCATGCTCCTGCTTGCCACGCACGATGTCGCCGACGCTCAGGCCCTCGATATCTCGGACATCATCACGCTCTAAATACTTACTCAGCAACAAAATGATTCGTTTTCCTCCGTCCCAATGGGGTCGGGTGTGGTATTCTATCTGCGGGGTAATACTTAGGATTACCAAGTAATACCAACGCCGTAAAAACAAACTCCAGATGCGGGCCAATCGGGTTGCCTTCACAGCCCGTCGCCCAGCCGCGTGGCCCGCATCTATCCGCACCACCGTCGTTTCAAAAAGGAAGCGCCATGGCAGAACACATGACCCCGGTTGTCGCGAAGGTCTTGCCCGAGGAAAAGGCGGCCTTCGCGGCGGCGACCCAACTCGTAGGCACCACGCCGTCCAACGCCATCCGCATGTTCATCGCCGCCTTCAATCGCTGCGGCACCTTTCCGTTCGACATTTCGCCCAGCGGGGCCTTTGGTAAAGACTGTCCCCAACAACTAGTCGTTAAAGAACGTTCCCAATGACTAGTCGTCGGGAGGAGGTTGGCATGCTCAATGCGATGATTTGGGCGCTTGCCTGTTTTGGCGTTGTTGCTGCCGATATAGCCCCGAGCGTGGTTCTGTTTTCCGCCCTTGGCGTCGCATCGGTGTTCATGGGTTTTTCGATCGATGACCTCGACATTCAATTGCTTCAGGCCGTCGCGCAGACAGCATCGTTTTTGATGGCGCTGCTGTGGTGGCGTTATCTGTGGCCGCGTTCGTTTATGGCGCGCTGGCAGGGCGAGCGCCCGCTTGGCGGGGGAGCGCGTGGGGCGTGGAAACGCATCGTCTGCGTTATCGTGATTGGCCTGGCCCTGCAGGTGGTCGTTGGCTACGTGACCGACGCCGTGCTGTCGCTGTTGCCCGAGGCGGCGGCCGATTATAGCGAACTTGTCGAGGAGACGGGCATGGGCGACACGAGCTATCTGGCCGTCCTGACCACGGTGCTCGGCGCTCCGTTTTGCGAGGAACTGCTGGTGCGCGGTATCATTTTTGAGTTTTCGCTCCGAGCATTTAACCCGCAGTGCCGTCCGCTCTGGAAACGCCGGCGTCGCGCACGGGCGCAAGACGTCGCCATGGTGCCCTGGGCGGCCCCGAGTACCTGGGGCGTCGCCGCGGCAATCGTGCTGCAGGCGGCGGTCTTTGGCTTTATGCATATGAACTGGGTGCAGGGCTGCTACGCCGGCGCCGCCGGTCTGGTCTTTGGCTGGGTGCTCGTGACGACCGGAAAGCTCCGCTACACGATCCTGCTGCACTTTGCCTTTAACGCCGGGTCGTACCTCATGGGTTTGCTGTGGTTTGTGAACACGCCGCTCGACGTGATAATCACGGTTGCCATCGCCGGTTTCGTACTGGTAGAGGCGATGCGGTCGCTCAAGCTGACGTGCCAGCTGGCTCGCTCCCGTCAGTAAATGTGATTCCCCTAAGGAAAACACGGCTAGGCGTGTCTGAGCGTGTTCCCCCTAGGGAAATCACGCCTGGGCCGATGAAGGGGCGCCGGCTGGCCAAGAGACGCCGGCTGGCCCTCGCCGCGCTAGTTGCGGCGTCCGCCTCCGTTGGCGCCCTGGCGTCCCTGCGCCGCACGGTTGCGGCCCGCGGTGTTCTGTGCGCGCGACATGCCGCCGTGGCCCTTGCTGCCCTTGGGCCCCTTGCCGGCGGCGCCACCGTGCGGCTTGCCGCCCTTCTTGCCGGTGCCATGCCCACCGCCGGCAGACGTCTCGCCCGGGCGTGGCGGCACGGGACGAATCAGACAATGCTTGGTGTAGCCGATCAGGTCACGACGCCCGGCCTTTTCCAGCGCCTCGCGCACGAGCTTGTAGTTTTCGGGCTTGCGATACTGGATGAGCGCGCGCTGCATGGCCTTCTCGTGCGGGTCGCGCGCCACATAGATCGGCTGCATGGTGCGCGGGTCCACGCCGGTGTAGTACATGCATGTCGACATGGTGGACGGCGTGGGGTAGAAGTCCTGCACTTGCTCGGGCATGTAGCCCATGTCGCGCACGGCCTCGGCAAGGTCCACGGCTTCCTTCATGGTCGAGCCGGGGTGGCTCGAGATGAGGTACGGCACCACATACTGCTTGAGTCCATACTCGCGATTCAAGCGTTCAAATTTACGGCAGAATGCATCGTAGACGGCGCGGCTCGGCTTGCCCATCACGGACAGCACCGCGTCGCTCACGTGCTCGGGCGCTACGCGCAGCTGGCCCGAGACATGGTGCTCCAGCAGCTCGCGCAAAAACTCGTCCGAGGCATCGGCCATGGTGTAGTCAAAGCGGATGCCGCTGCGCACGAAGATCTTTTTGACGCCCGGCAGCTGGCGCAGGTCGCGCAACAGCTGTGTGTAGCCGCTCTCGTCGACCACCATGTTCTTGCATACACTCGGCCACAGGCAGCGCTTGTTCTTGCACACGCCGTGCTTGAGCTGCTTGTCGCAGGCAGGGCGGCTAAAGTTGGCCGTCGGTCCGCCCACGTCGTTGATGTAGCCCTTAAACTCGGGGTCGTGCGTGAGTAGCTCGGCCTCGCGCATGATCGAGTCGTGGCTGCGCATCTGCAGCACGCGGCCCTGGTGGAAGGTGAGGGCGCAAAACGAGCACTCGCCAAAACAGCCGCGGTTGGAGCTAATGGAAAATTTGATCTCGGCAAAGGCCGGCACGCCGCCCGCCGCGTCGTAGTCGGGATGCCAGTCGCGTGCGTAGGGGAGTTCGGCCACCTCGTCCATCTCGTCGGTGGTGAGCGTCGCCGACGGCGGGTTTTGCACCACATAGACGCTGTTGGGGTAGGGCTCTACCAGGCGATGCCCGGTGATGGGGTCCATATTCTGCTGCTGCACGTTAAAGCTGCGCGCGTAGTTGAGCTTGTCGGCGACAAGGTCGTCCCAGCTGGGCAGCAGGTCGTAGTCGTAGACCTCGTCGAGCGAGCTGGTGCGGTAGACGGTGCCGTTGATATAGGTAATCTGATCGACGGGCAGTCCCGCGTCGAGCGCGTCGGCGATCTCGACGATCGCGTGCTCGCCCATGCCGTAGATGAGGATGTCGGCGCCCGAGTCGAGCAGTACCGAGCGCTTGAGTTTGTCCTGCCAGTAGTCGTAGTGGGCCAGGCGACGCAGACTTGCCTCGATGCCGCCGATAATGATGGGGGCATCCTTGAACGTTTGGCGGATGAGGTTGCCGTAGACCGTGACGGCGCGATTGGGGCGGTGCCCCTCCTCGCCACCGGGGGTATAGGCATCGGTGTGGCGGCGGTGCTTGGTCACCGAATAGTGGTTGACCATGGAGTCCATGTTACCGGCACTGACGAGAAAGCCCAGGCGCGGCTCGCCGAGCACGGTGATGCTGGCGGGGTCGGTCCAGTCGGGCTGGCAGATGATGCCCACCTTGTAGCCGTGCGCGTCGAGGACGCGGCTGACGATGGCCATGCCAAAGCTGGGATGGTCCACGTAGGCGTCGCCGCAGATGTAGACAAAGTCGCACTGGTCCCAGCCGCGCGCATCCATGTCGGCGCGACTGACAGGGAGGAACTTATCGCGGCCCGGGCGCCAGGGACGGGCGGGCGCTGCCGGGGCATGAGTGGCGTGGCCGCTCTGGGCCTTGCCGCCGCGCTTTTGCTGTTGGCCGCGCTGGGCATGCTTGCCGTGCTGGTTGTGCTGAGCGTCCTGGGGCTTTTTTGCCACGATTCCTCCCGTTGTTAGTATGCTGCACGTAATTGTAACCAGTCTTTTTGGGACGGCGCTAAAAAGACTGGTGGAGTACATGGGCTGGCGGATCGGCGCGTCGATGCGTGTGTTGTTTGTTTCCAGACTGTGTATCTGCGCGTTGGGGAACCCGTCTCGCGCCCATGCCATGTTGTCAATGGGTTACAGTATGAACGGCGGCTATGTTTCCGCCAACGCACGAGAGAGTCGTCAACAAGGAGGATGCACGACGATGCAGCGTGCCAAACAGATATCGGAGTCTATTGAGCTGGGCATCATCTTGGCGCTCGCCGGTGGCTTTATGGACGTGTATTCGTACATTGGGCGCGATCATGTTTTCGCCAACGCGCAGACAGGCAACATCCTGCTCGTGGGCGTGAGCATCTCGGAGGGCAACTGGGCACTTGCGGAGCGCTACTTCTTCCCTGTGGTGTCGTTTGCCGTGGGTATTATGCTTGCCGATCTGGTACACGAGCGGTTTGGCAGCGTGATTCACTGGCGTCAGGTGACGGTGTTCTTTGAAGCCGTCATCTTGCTGGGCGTGAGCTTTATCCCGGGCGGCAATTTCAACCTGCTCGCCAACTGCCTCACCTCGTTTGCCTGCGGCATGCAGGTCGAGAGCTTCCGCAAGATCCACGGTCACGGCATCGCTACGACCATGTGCATCGGCAACTTGCGCAACGCGCTGCAAAACGTGGACGATTACATCATCACCCACAGGCGCGGCTTTTTGGAAAACGGCCTGCTGTACTTTGGCGTGATCTTTACCTTTGTGTTTGGCGCCGTGTTGGGCAACTGGTGTATTGAGCGCATGGGCCTGCACGCCATCGTCGTGGCGAGCTTGCTGCTGTTTGTCGCGTTTGCCATCATGTTCATCGACCGCGAGCGCGACTTGCACAGGAAATGGGCCCGCATCATAGCTGACTGGCAGACCGCGAGTCTTAAGCGCTAAGGTGCATGTTCGTAACAACATTCAGGAGCCAGAAAAACTATCTAGCTCCTGAATGTTGTTACGAACTGCATTTTGCGATTTATTCGAGATGCTCTTCAATCCGAGCCCTAAGTAGGGCAATGGCTGTGGGTATTCCAATCGCGGCGGCTAATTCGGCTTTATCCAAAACCTGTATGCTAAAGCACGATTGTTTATCACATTGAAGGACGATAACTGAAGATAGCTTCACTTTCCGTTGGCTGAATATATCGTAATCTCCAAATAGGAAGTTACCTTTTATTGTGTAATTCGGTATGTTCGTTACGCACTTCATCTCAAGCCTGTTTAGGCCATAATCGAACACCGCAACTTCCTTGTGTTCGATGATGAGCGCAACCCTGGGCATGTTACTAAAACCACCGTCGACGACAGTAAAGAGTTCTTCATTTGCATCGTCATAAACGGTATATTTAAGACTTAATAGCTGTCCTAGTGGACCCGTGAACCCATGTCTTTTGATGTTGAGGTTGTCTCCCGCTGGGTTGATGAGAGCCAGAGTATGCGGATAAGGGTTACCTTCAATTGAGATTCGATATTCGTTTGTAGCCGTCTTGTTCGATTTAGGACCAGTAGCCATCACGTGTCATCGCCTCGATCGAATTAGAACCGTCTTCTGCTTCGTGCGGAGAATTACGCTGTACGTTGCAGTACATGCAGCTGCAATAACCGCATGGGCAATTTCTAACAAAATGAATGACGCTATTTGCTGCATGCTTGTTTATTTACTCTAAAGTATTCTTTTATAAACGTATTGTCAAACATATATTGCTAAAACAGAAACAATTTATAGACTGAGTTGGTCGTATTCTATGGGCGATCGCTCCCATAATCCAGTCTTCGCTGCTGTCGGGAGGGGAGGACTAGAGCTCCGCTATTGTGTTGAAACGCTTTAACACTTTTGACGTTCTCATGCATTTTTGTTTCAAAAGCGTTAGGATGGGACTCATAGCGTGGGGCGTAATGGGTGCCCCGCACACGATGGGAGGCTATCAATGGCTAATCGTTTCGTTCTCAATACCATCTCTTATCATGGTTCCGGCGCCATCAAGGAGATCCCCGGCGAGCTCCAGCGTCGCGGCTACAAGAAGATCTTCGTCTGCTCCGACCCCGATCTGGTCAAGTTCGGCGTTACCGCTAAGGTGACCGACGAGCTCGACGCTGCCGGCATCGCTTGGAGCCTCTACTCCGAGATTAAGCCCAACCCCACGATCCAGAACGTCAAGGACGGCGTCGAGGCCTTCAAGGCCGCCGAAGCTGACGCTATCGTGACCATCGGTGGCGGCTCCTCCATGGACACCGCTAAGGCCATCGGCATCATCATCAACAACCCCGAGTTCGCCGACGTCCGCAGCCTCGAGGGCGTTGCTCCGACTAAGAACCACGCCGTGTTCACCATCGCCGTGCCGACGACCGCCGGTACCGCTGCCGAGGTGACCATCAACTACGTCATCACCGACCCCGAGAAGGTCCGCAAGTTCGTGTGTGTCGACACCAACGACGCCCCCGAGGTCGCCGTCGTCGACCCCGACATGATGGCTTCCATGCCCGCCGGTCTGACCGCTTCCACTGGCATGGACGCTCTGACCCACGCCATCGAGGGCTACACCACCAAGGGCGCTTGGGAGCTCTCCGACATGTTCCACTTTGAGGCTATTAAGCTGATCAGCGAGAACCTGCGTGACTCCGTCGCCGAGGCCAAGTCCGGCCAGCCCGGCTCCGGCCGCGAGGGCATGGCCCTTGGCCAGTATGTCGCCGGCATGGGCTTCTCCAACGTTGGCCTGGGCATCGACCACGCCATGGCTCACACCCTGTCCGCTCACTACGACACCCCGCACGGCGTCGCTTGCGCCATGCTGCTGCCGATCGCCATGGAGTTCAACAAGCCGGTTTGCGCCGAGCGCTTGGCCAAGGTTGCCGTTGCCATGGGCGTTGACACCACGGGCATGAGCACCGACGAGGCTGCCGATGCTGCTATCGCCGCCGTCAAGCAGCTCTCTGCCGACGTGAACATCCCGCACGTCTGCGAGGCCATGAAGGCTGACGAGATCGAGGTCCTGGCCAAGGACGCCATGGCCGATGCCTGCTTCCCGGGTAACCCGCGCGAGGCGACGCTCGACGACGTCATCGAGCTCTTCAAGAAGATCTGCCCGGCTGCCTAACTTGGCTCGGCGGGCCCCTGCCCGTTAGCCCCACAATCGTCCTCGGACATGTCGGAAGCCCCCGCTGCGCACTTCGTGCGGCGGGGGCTTCCTCCGTCCTGCGGAAAGATT